>NZ_JCAXEB010000018.1:0-85109 GCF_059758655.1 Flavobacterium sp. GQ95 | reverse complement strand
CAAAACCCTGTTCTAACGAACGGGGTTTTTTATTCTTTATTTGTATAATTATTTATATAAATATAAGGTACCTTAGCTCAGATGGTAGAGCAATGGACTGAAAATCCATGTGTCCCTGGTTCGATCCCTGGAGGTACCACATAATGCTCGGATGGTGAAATTGGTAGACACGCTGGACTTAAAATCCAGTGAACAGCAATGTTCGTGCGGGTTCAAGTCCCGCTCTGAGTACAAGAAACCCCCTTATTTTTATAAGGGGTTTTTTGTTTTTGACTCGGTTTTAATCGAGAAATAATTATACACCATTAAATGGGAAGTCCTTCTAAACTTTTTGATGTTTTCAAGAGAGTGCCTTGTTTTTTTGTCGCAAATTAGGAGGCAACTCCAGTAACAAGTAACACCTTTAAATGAAATACCCGCCAAATATTTGTGTATAAAGGCGGGTGTCCATAATAAACATAATCTTCCATTTATGTTTATTGCAAAATCTTTTACTATAAATTGCTCTTATTTCATAATTATGGTCATATTTGAAACCAGAACATCGGCTCCATCACTACCACTGTAGCGTTGTAAATAAAAATCGACATAATCATTGGTATTTAATTCAATAGATGCATTAATTGGAAGTGTAATAATATCATTTGTAGCATTTCCCCTGCCATAAAATTTAAATTGTGGTATAGCTACGCCATTTTTGTACAAATGAACAATGTAAGTTCCTGCTGATGGAACCTGAAAGTTGATAGCCCCGGATACCTGAAAGATTCTCTTTTTCTTGCCTACATATTTTAACCTGTTGTAAGTTCCATCAGCTGAAAATCGAAACAAATTGCTGGAAACAGTTGGAATTGAAGCTGAATAGATTCTTATATTGGTACTTGGAGTACCCGAACTTACGTTAAGTTGGATAGCTCCTCCGGTTTCTGCATCCATAGAAAAATCTCCAGTAGCATTGGTATCTGCTTCATTTGGAATCCCTGCAGATCTAACTGTCCATGCGTTACTAAAATTGTATCCCGTATATGTAGATGCCGCTGCATATGGTCTTATATAATTAGCAGGAGTAGCACCAGTAAAAACAACAGATTCTAAAACAGCATCACCACTAATTGTAAGACCCGCTGTAGAAACATCCAGACCATATGCTCCGGGACCAACATTAGAGAAACCTCCTTGTTTTTCTATCAAATTAAATGTTCCGGTAAATTTTTCATACGTGCCTCCATTATTGATAAACCATGCCTGATTACTCAATAGCAACTGACCAATATTACTGTAAGTAATACCATTTGTATTTCCTGAAAAATTAACGATACTCAAAAAAACTAACCCATAACCAGATATAGTTCCAACACTTGCTGCATTTGCAATTATGGTATCTCTAAGCAAAAAGGTCGAGGTCGATGACGCAGCATTTAAATTAAAGACAGTTGCACCTGGTGTTGTAATAGTAAGGTTTCTAATGCTGCCGCCCGCAGTACTATCAAAAAGGACGCCTGATGTTTTGACTATAATATCTTCATTAGCATCCAAACCATCCAGATAGGCGTTATTTAAATCTATAGGAAAATTAAACACGACCTGGCCATTAATTTCATACAATGTATTGGCAGTTAAAACATACTTAGCACCTCCGCCAGCTGCTAATTCCGTGGCAAGAACAACAGCCAGGTTGTCGCCGGCTCTAATACGCTTGAAATTTAATCTTGGAGGGGTTCCGCCACTAAGAATTGCCCAGGATGAGCTAGTGGAATTATAATAGTAAAATGATTTTACGTCAGTATCATAAACAAGCAATGCATCAGCAGGAGATGCAATTGCGTTTCTCTGAACTGTGGTCATTCTCGGTGTAAGCATACCTTGAGTAGTAGAGGAAATATCTAAAACAGAACTTGCACTTGGTGTAACAGTACCAATACCAATTTGTGCATGCATCAGAAATGTTGAAAAGAATAAAAACAGCAATAGTGTAGGTATAATGTTTTGCAAAGTAGATGTAGTTGCCATAATTTCGTGTTAAGATTTTTTAAAATAATATGTAAGAGTTTTGTTTTTTAATTGTCGTTAGCTGCCAGAATTTGAAATAATGACTTTTTGAGTGATTTTTACATTATCGACCGTTAAGAATGTTGCGATGTATACGCCATAACTCAATCCTGAAGTTGAAAAACTAAAGTTCTGTTCAGCGCCTAAATTGTTTTTTGAAATCACAGCTCTTCCAAGAATATCATAAAGTACAAATGATTGCATGATCTCATTATTTAGATTCGTAGCTTTTAGAACCTGGTTTTTATTGTCCTGGCAAATAAAAAAATCACTTTTGACAACATCATTTGTTCCCAGTGTTCCATTAATAAAACTTATTTTAAACCGTTCAGTGTAGGTTCCGGGAGCAACCGCAACTTCGTATCTCGCATTTTTAATGTCATGGTAGGACATATCAAATGAATCATATAAATAAATAGGCTGCGAATTATCAAAATCTGAAATTTCAGAAATGTAAAATTTAAAGTTTGTATTGGTAGTCACTTTTACCGATAGCGGAATTTTTTTATTTAAATCGAAAGTAACGCCTTGAATTACATAATTTCCATTTTCGATCCAGAAAGAAACATCGTTAGGTAGGCTTTCATCCATATTCCTGGCATCAATACCTCTGTCTACGGCATCCGTAGCTGTTGGAACAAACGCCAAAGCGAGCTGTCTTGTAAACTCATTATTTATTATGGTATTTAGCTTAAAATAAGGGACAGGTGAAGGAGGAGGGGGAGGGCCATCTTCAAAGCCTGTATTATTATTTGTTTTGGAGCTTAAATTTTTTGAAGGTTTTTCAAATTGTGATAACGTATTGTCTTCCCTGTAAAATACCCGATGAGAATTTCTAAATGTTACTGTTCCATTGGAAGTTCCGTTTATTATGAATCCCTGACCAATTGGAAGATATTTTCGGGCTATAACAGGACTTGTTCCCGCCGGTGGATTATTATTGACGGTGCCATCGCTGTTGTAAGATCTAAATGTCGCTGCAGTATAAATACCATTTGATCCCAGATTAATTGGAGAGTAGGCAGCATATCCTCCTCTATAAGCCGAAAGGTAATGAGAGTCTACATTTTTGTCCTGCTGCCAAAAATAAGCAATACCGGTTGTAGCAGTATTTGTTGGATCCAGAAGAAAAGCATTCAAATGTAATGCAGACGGGTAGGGATTTCCTGTTAGCGTTGCCGCATTATTAGAACCAACGATAACCGTAATATTTCCATCGTTGGGTTTTCCTCTAAAGTCATATCTTTGGGCACTTCCGGGATTGTTTACAATGCCGGTTCCTTCCGGGTTTGTACTATCAGTACCGCTGGTTCCTTTCATCGTGAATCCTTCGCCCGGAGCAATCATAGTAGAGGTTCCAACTTGTACCCATTGCGAATAATTGTTGGCATTGGTTAATTTATAAACCCAATGTGATGCTATTGTCAATGGATTCGAGATGCCATTATAACTCCCTATAGGAAGTATAGTTGCCCCAGCAGAAGCGATTGCAGTCGTAGGCTGATATAATAAAGTAATTCCAAAATTGTTGTTGCCTGTAGATACTGCAGTATTTCCAACAGGAGAGCACCAGTAATTATAATCAAAATTATCTGAGCTGCCTTCCTGGTAAAGAGATAAAACTCCTGTTCCGGTATTTGCAGACGTACCAGTTGTTCCCTGAACCAACTGAGAATTGTTTCTTAAATGAAGAACAGAGTTAGAGGCCAGATTTATATTCTGACCTACATAGAGTACCTGATTCTTAACATAGATGGGTGTATTGGCACCAACATGTATTTGAGAAAAACTTTGAAAAGAAAATAAAACAGATAGTAATAGTAAAGTTTTTTTCATATTTCTTTGGTTTAATTATTATAGTACAGGTTGTGTTTAACTTAAAGCGTAAGTCTATTTCTTTTTGAAAATGGTATAACTCCCAAATACAATGGCTGCCGTAACTAGCACAAAAATCATTGAGTTAATAGGTGCTGCAACTGGATCATCGGGTAAACCGGGGGGAGGGGGATTTTGTGACAGTGCTATTATTGGAATAAGAAAAATTAAATAGAAAGCTAGTTTTTTCATTATTAGTGATAGCAGTTAGTTAAACGATAAAGAGATCTGGTAGATTGGGTAAGGGATTGTTTTTTAATAGCTTGTGTGCAAATTAAGAGAAATGCCTTTCAATTTAAAAGGGTGAAGTAATAACTGACAGCTATGAGGTATAACTGTATTACAAGGAACTGATTATGATGAAATCATATTGAGTGCCAAGGTTATAGTAAAGATGAAATTGAAAAGAATTGAAATTTAAAAAAGAGTGCCTAATTCAATCCATAGTTACATTTACATAAATGGAATCAAAGCAATCGGAGTATCAAAATCCTGCTTTGATATGACATTCCTGGATGGAGTATTTTGAGAGAAAAAAGCGGGGACTATTAGAGATGTTGACCAGAGTTAAAAAACTATTCAGATAAAATTCTAAAATTCATTGCAAAATTGCCCGCATAGAGGTGATATAAATCCTGATAGTATTATTGTTTCTAAATAATTCGGTCAAGAAATTCTTTGGTAATCGGTTTAACGTGAAAGGAAACTACGTTTTTATTACTGCTTGATCGGGCAATATCTTCATTGTCGATTGTTGATGATATAATATAGGTCTTACAATAATTTTTTAAAGTATTTGATAGCTTATCGTATTCTTCCAGAAATTCAAATCCGGACATTAAAGGCATGTAAATGTCTACAAATATTATCTGAGGCAATTTAGAAAAATTATCCTGATTCTCCTGTAGATATTTCATGGCTTCTTCTGCCTCTGTATAATGTAACACATTTTTTCCAAAATTATTTTTAGTAATCATACGTGATATAATATATAAATCAACCAGATTATCATCAATAATCATCACGGTTTCAAATTTTGGGTCTAGTTCTTTTAACATGGTTTTAAATTTTTTAGTGTAATATTAAATGTGGTTCCAGATCCTTTTTCTGATTGCACTTCTATCGAACCCTGTAACATTTCTATGGTATCTTTTACAATATATAAACCAATACCCGAGCCATCTTTACCCGAGAGTCTAAAAAACATTTCATATATTTTTTGATGATATACTGATGCAATTCCGATTCCGTTATCTGCTATAGTCAAATGTAGATTTTCATGGTCTGAATACCCGAATATTTTTATATACCTATCTGATTCTTCCTTCTTATGATATTTTATAGCATTTGAAATAAGATTTTCTAAGACGGTATTAAAGCGAAGTCTGTCTGTATAAAAAAGCTGCCGTTCCTTGACTTCAATTTCATAACGAATTCCTTTCGCTTCTTTCATACTCTGAAGCGAATCAACTATTTCATGCACTATTTCATTTAGTGGAATCTTTTCCACTTCAAGTCCTGTACGATTGTTTCGTGAGTAACTTAAAATATTTTTAATAAAGTCATCCAGACGATTAACACTACTGCGTATTAATTCAGCATGCTTAAGAGTATCACTTTCCTGGCTTTCTGTTTCAATAAAGGAAAGAAGCCCAAGAATGGAAGTTAGAGGAGAACGTAAATCGTGAGATACACTGTATACAAATCGGTCCAGTTCTGAATTTGTTTTGATGAGTTCTTTATTTCTTTTTTCCAGATTTATTTCTGCCTTTTTACGATCGGAGATGTCATTCGAAAGAATTAATCTCGCTGGGATTCTCTCATACATAATATCATGCGCAATAATTTCAACTGGAACAAGAGTTCCATCCTTCTTCAAATGATTCCATATCCCCCTATTGTAATTTGATTTATTAATTTTTGAAGTATCACTCGATTTTATGAAATGGTTTTTATCATCCTCTGGTCTTATATCCAAAGCAGTCATAGAAAGAAATTCTTCACGGCTATATCCATATTGCAAAATGGCCATTTTATTTATATCAAGAAATCTGAAAGTTGCTAAATCAATAATCCACATTGGCATTGGATTATTGTCAAAAAGATACCTATATTTTTTTTCGCTTTTCCTCAACTCTTTTTGTGCCAATTTTATTTCGGTAATATCAGCAAGGACAATAACAGCTCCTGTTATCTGACCTTCAGGATTGTGAAACGGAACCGGGTATGGCAAGACATTCCGCTTATCTCCATTGGGACGTTCGATGATTATTTCCTTTCTAAGGATTGGGTCACCATTTTTTAGTGCTGTAGCCAGCGAACATAAATTGAGAGGTGAATGACTATTTTTTTTATTGGAAATATTCCATGATTCGTGCCATACGTCTTTTCCTAATTCAGGCTCTTTTCCCCATAAATCAACTGCAGCCTTATTATAGAGTACGATTCGGCCTTCGACATCGCACGAATAAGTAGCAACAGGTAATTTGTGAATTAAATCTTTATACATTTTTTCTCTTTCTTCGATTTTTTTGCGGGATAAAACCTGCTCTGTTACATCATTTCCAAAGAAAAGAATACCGTCAATATTATTATTCACATCCTTATGTGCCTGATAAATGAAATTTAAGTAGGTATCCACTAATTTTCCATTTCCATAACGATCAAGTTTTATCAGCATTTCATTAGCTGAAAAGGTTTCTCCTGTTTTATAAACGGTATCTAAAATTTCAAAAATTCCTTGTGCTTCTAGTTCCGGCAGAACTTCTTTTACTGTCTTACCAATAATATCTCTTTTATCTATTAGTTGTAAATAAAGTTCATTCGCCAATTCATAGATATAGTCAGGCCCTTTTATAATCCCCATACAGGAAGGTGCTTGCGAATATAAATTGTAAAACCGTAGCCTCTCAATTTCAAAAGCTTTTTCTATATTTTTTTTCTCAGTAATATCCCTGCCTATGCAATAGCATAATTTTTTCACATCATCCCATACAGCTGACCATTGTAAATAAACAATATTCCCTTTTTTGTGTATAAATTTTTTTTCAAAAATAGGTACATGCGACCCGTTTCTAAAATCAAAACCTTCATTTATAGGATTACCAGCATCTTCATGAAATATTAAATCGTTGTATTTTTTGCCAATTAATTCTTCAGGCTGGTAGCCTAAAATGCGTTCTGAAGCTTTATTTACCCAAACAAACCTTCCTTCTTCATCACAAGAGCAAATCAGATCCATTGAAAAATCTAAGATTTTACCAAGGTCAATTAACGGTTCCTGAAAATAATTAGTGATACTATCATTTTTATCTTTTGCCTTTTTGGTTTCCATTATATTATTTCTATTGGTTGAAGTATTGATTGAAATTAACTTAAAATAGTAGATTGTATTTTATTCTTTAAGTTTTATGAATTTGTTAAAATCATCTTGTCGTCTTTTGGCAACTGATATAATTGCTCCATTTGAAAATTCACAGAAATAACCATCTTTTTTTGAAATTTTAGAGATATGCCGAATATTGATAATATAAGAATGGTGTATTCTAAAAAAAAAGCTGTTGTCCAGAATAGCACCATACTCTCCCAGATTTCTGCTGGACATGATCTTATTTCCATTAGAAAGGACAAAGACAGTATATTTTCCATCGGCTTTGCAAAAAGAAATTTCTGCCATTGGTATTAACTCTATTTTTTCTAAGGATGCAACCGCCACATAATCATTTGAATGAGGTAATGAACTAAGGGCACTTGTATTATTAATTTTTTGATTCTGATATGAACGTTCCATTTCTCTTCTTTTAATTACTTTATACACAGCTAAGATAATTGTATTAAAATCAATTGGTTTTAATAAAAAGTCAATGGCATTATGTTTAAATGCTTTGACGGCATATTCTTTTTGTGCTGATATAAATACAAGTTTTGGAATGCTAAATTCTAATTGTTCAAGCATTTCAAAAAAAAGCTCTCCATCAAGTATAATATCGAGAAAAACTACGTCTGGTTTTTTTGATTTTATTATAATAATTCCATCATTTATAGAATTTGCAGTACCGACTATTCTCATAATCATAGAGTTCTCTTCTTCAAATTTTTTTAAAATTAGGAGAGTCTCTTTTTCGTCTGATATGATTATGGCATTTATAGAATTCATATTTTTTTGTTAGTTTATTAATCCAAATGGGTTATTTATTTGGTAATAATACGAGTTAATATGTTGTTTGTTAGTTGTTTATGTTTAATATCGAATATTGATATAAATTATTGCAACATTCGTTAATTCTTTAAGAAGTAGTTATAATATTTAAAGGAAAGTAATAAATGTCCTTAATTAAGTACAAGTGGTTAAAATGAGTCTATTTGTGTAATTACTAAATTCTTTTATATCGGTGCTGAAAGCACAACTACTCATACTGTTGATACACATATTATCACAGCATTTTTATCAACCTTCATCTGCACTTAGCAGAATCGTTTTCTTAATTATATTTCAGGCAAATGAATTTTCTACAAAAAAAAAATGATGCCTTAAATAACTAAAAATAGCAGCCTACAATATGGTATCTAATGTATTAAATTTGTACATGCTTATCTTATAAGATTTGCTTTAGATCTTATAAATTTAATATGTAAAATATTAAATTTCAATTATTTATATTTTTTATATATTCTTGATTTAATCAATTTACCTGATAAAATTTTTATTACCGATTTAAATTTCAGATTAAGAATTTGGTAGTTTGCATAAAAAAGCCCTAATGAAAATTAGGGCTTTTTTATGCAATGGTATATTGAGGAGTGGTTAACAAATAAGAACCATTTTTATATCTTCTATTAGGCTATGTAATTCGCGCCTGGTTGATCAAAAAAGTTTGTCCCAGGGATTATCGGTTCTGAAAGGAATAGCAGGAAGTCCTTCTTTGTTGATGAAATTGGATTGGGCGGCTTCGTTCCAGCCAAAACGAGCCGAAACTGGATTTGGAACTTCAGGCGCAGAAAGGATTATTTTCTTGCCTTTTATTTCTGCTTTTGCAGGGATAAATTTTCCATCCGTTCCAGCGATGCTGAACCAGTTAAGTGGTTTTCCGTCACGGCTTGCCAAACCACTTCCGGTATTTGAAAAAGTGATTTCAACAGTGTGGTCCACTGTCTTCATTTTTGTATAAACAGGCCCGGAATATACGACGTTTTTTTGTCCGTAAGCCTTGTTTGCGGCAACAAGACTCAATCGGCGGCCCACTTCCCATTTGTATCCCGGATGCAGATCAGCGATAGTATCGACTAAATCGGTAATGGCAATAGTATTCGTGTTTTGCAAATGCAGGGCAAGCTGCTGTGCTTCCCAGAATTCGGGAAGATTTTCGGCAGTGTGAGGACGATCATCTTTAGTAGTCGAATAAGCGTAGGGAGCAAGTTGGACAAAGTAAAAAGGCAGTTTTTTGTCGTTCCAGTCGTTTCGCCAGCTTTCTATCAGTGTTTTAAACTTGTAGGCATAACGGATATTTTCATTCAGAAAACAATTTGATTCTCCCTGATACCATAAAAATCCTTTCAATGCATAAGGAATTAGCGGTTGTATCATAGTGTCATAAAATTTACCGGGATCGCCACCATCGGTACTGAGTTTATTCAGTGTTTTTCCGTTTTTCATTGTAGGTGACACTTCCATTTTCGAAGCCTCAATCCAGGGTTCAATCCTACTGCCGGGCACTGCCGCAGAAATCATTCCGATTGGCACGTGTAATTTTGAATATAAATCTTTCGCAAAATAATACCCCACAGCCGAAAAATCAACTAACGATCTTCCCATTGCCGAGTCCCAGCCCAAGTGCTCAGGACTTGGATCCATGTATTTTCTGCGGTCCAAAAAAATGCGAATATTGGGATTATTTGCTTTATTCAAATCATCCTCAGGAGGTCTGTATCCCTTCACTGCCGACTCGAATTTACTGTATTTTCGCATGGCATATTCCATGTTTGACTGACCAGAGCAAAGCCAGACTTCTCCCACCAATATATTTTTCAGAACGATTGTATTTGTTCCTTTAACGGTCATCTCACGTGGTGTAAATGATGCCTTCATCGGCTTGAGTTTGACCGACCATTTGCCAGAGTTGTCAGCAATTGTTGTTTTGTTTTGTCCCGCGAAATCTACCGATATTTTTTCGCCTGGACTGGCGGTTCCCCAAACTGGCACATCTTTTAGTTGTTGTAAAACCATGTTGTGTCCCAAAATTTTAGGAAGTGTAACCTGACTAGAAAGATTGAAAGTACATATAATGAAAATACTTAATGATAAAAAACTCAATTTATTGAAACGCATATTTTCTGTAGTTATAAAGTCATCAGTGTAGAAGAGCATCGATACCATTTTTTTGCTATTAAGAGGTACTGTTGATGGACGGAGTATATTTAGATTCTAATTAGTTATTTAACTAATTAGTTTTTGATGGTAATTCCAAAAATAAAAAAATACGACTCCATATCTATCCTGTTGTATCCTGAAGAGTCTTCTCAAACTATATTTTTATAATTTTTCATGACGAAGAGCAAGATTCAACCAATTTGTAAGAACCCTGTACATGTTAATATTTGAATATTTAATCTGATAGATAATAAGTAGTGATAATTTGATAATTAATTATTGAGTAAAAAAATAGCTGTTTTTTTAATTATTAAATTTTTTTAATGCTAAAAAAATATCAAATTACCATTTCGACCTTCTTTTTTTTCCAATTTACCCCTGCTGTAACATGTAAGATAAGCATTACTTTGTATTATTATCAACACGGATACAGTATCATTTTTATATAATAAAATATACATTATGATAGATTAAAATCCCTTCTCAGGCAGATTTGCTAAAATAAAACTGATATGTCCTGATTTACTTTATTACCTGGTTACAATTACAATTCTATATATTTTTTTATTAACTAAAACCAAACAAACCAATGAAAAGACCTTACGATTAATTGTAAAAATGGCTATTACGCAAACTATAGAAATAGAATCTAGGTATTGCATAAATAGTTAGGAATAGATTCAGAATATTAATTTAATAATTTAAACAATTTTATGTCAATGAAAAAAGGATATTTACTTATGTTAAGCATCATTTTATGCGCATGTTCACAAGATGAAGTTTCAGAAATTAATCAGACAAGTTTAACGGAAAACGAATCTGTAATTGAAAATACAGTGAAAAATAATAATCTTACTGCAAAAGTAGGAGCAGCATCGATTGCCGGACTGAACTGGGCAGACGGGCGAGATAATTTTGTGGATGGCTGGGTTATTCTATCGGGTTTAGAGGCAGCTGATAATTACACTACAGTTGTGGCAAAAACAGATGCAATATTAAATGGTTTTACAAGTAAAATAAATGGGGTTAATACTATACGTATTCCAATTAATCCACCTTCTGTTTCTGAGAGCTGGTGGGCTAGTTATCAAGGAGTGATAGATAAGGCGACCAGTAAAGGCTGGAAAGTCATTATTGCATGTTGGGAGTCTTCATCATCAAAAAATGGTATGATTGACAATACAACTGCTTTTTGGAGTATGTGGACAACAGTTGTAAATAAATATCAGGGTAATGCGAATGTATATTTTGAACCATTCAACGAGCCTCATGGATATACTTTAGCTCAGTTAACAACTATTTATGCGCAGTTTCTTTCTACTTATCCGAATGTTCCAAAAGGACGAATTATCCTGGGAGGAACAGGATATTCGGAAAATGTTACCGGAGTCGGGGCAGATACTCGTTTTAATGGATGTTTATTAGGATTACATAATTATGCTTTTTGGGCCACCCGATCAGTTACACAATGGAGAGCAGATTGGCGCAGTAGGGTAGGCAGTTATGCTAGTCGTACAGTAATTACTGAATTTGGTGCCGGAATGAACTCCGGTAAAGATTATCAAAACGGAAATCAGTCTGACAATGAAATTGCTTATATAGTAGCAACCAGTGATGTGTGCAGAACAGATAAAATTGCAAGCGTTTATTGGCCTGGATTGAGAGATGGAGATTCTTACAGTTTGTTTACCAGAGGCGGAAGCGGAACTAATATTACAATTAATACGGTTAACAGTTCTGGTATTTTTCGTGTAAGATATGGCTGGGGTGAGAATTAATTAAAAAGAATAAATTTTATTTTAGAAGAAGGCCTTCAATGGCCTTCTTTTTTATATTTGGAGTGAAGATCCGATGATACAACTAAATAAAAATGTTGTTTTTGTTTAAATTCAGTATATCTCCGTAAGCTACTGCAGCCTTGTGAACCTGAATCATCCAGTCGTCAGCCGCATTATCGTCGGCCCCGTCTGAAATATATTTTAAACACAAAAATGGAATGTTTTCTTTCATTGCAATCATTGCCAATGCATATGCTTCCATATCTACAACATTATATATTTTAGTATTATGACCCATCTCAAAACTATCACCAGTTCCACAGATACCGGTCTGCAAATTCTCCATCTCAAATCCATATTCAAGAAGTATGGGCAAATTTGATAAAGGAGTTTCATATTGTTCGAAGCCTAAACCTCTAACATCCATATCTCTCTGAATAAATTTAGTACAGCAAATAACGTCACCTTTCTGAAAATAATTGCTTCCTGCTGATCCAAGATTTATAATGAGTGATGGTTTTTTATGTTGAATGGCTTTGGTTAATTCATATGCGGCATTTACTTTTCCAATTCCGGTAATCAGCGTGTTATGCCCATTAAATACATCGGCTGCTTCAGATTGAAGTGCAAATGAAAACAATATGTTTTCTAATGAGAATGATAGCTCTTTTGTAATTCTGATCATTTGTAAATTTATTTTAATACAAAGATGCTCAATTAGAATAAATAAAATGTTATGATAGCAAGGATTTGATTCAGTTGCTAAATTTATTATTTCTTTATATTGTAATTTAAATTGTTTGCAGATAATCTGTATTTGATGAAATTTTATATAAATTAGTTAAAAATAAAACAGAAGAGGTTATAAAAAATTTTGCCTTTTTTTATAAGTGTGGGTTTTACAGTTATGCTTAATAATAAAACAAAACCATGTTATGTATAAATTAATAAACTATTGGCTGACGGTTATTGCACTTCAATTTTGTGTGACCTTTTATGCTCAGAGCCCTGAAATTAAAATTGACCTTAAACAGGAAATAGGGCCTATGAAACCAGTATGGGCATGGTTTGGGTATGATGAACCCAACTATACTTATATGAAAGATGGAAAAAAACTTCTTAGTGAAATTGCAGCATTAAGCTCCGTGCCAGTTTATGTGCGTACACATAGCTTGCTGGTAACAGGTGATGGTACTGCCGCTTTGAAGTGGGGTTCTACCAATGCTTATACTGAAGATGATAAGGGCAATCCGATATACAATTGGAGAATTATTGATAGTATTTTTGATACCTATGTTTCGCGTGGTATGAAACCCTTAGCACAAATCGGTTTTATGCCTGAGGCTTTATCTACACATCCTGTTCCATACAGACATTATTGGAAACCCGGAGATCCTTACACAGATATTATTACCGGTTGGGCTTATCCGCCTAAAGATTATGATAAATGGAGAAATCTTGTATATGAATGGGTTAAACATTCGGTAGAGCGTTATGGACAAAAAGAAGTAGAAAGCTGGTATTGGGAAGTTTGGAATGAACCAAACGGACATTACTGGAAAGGCACTCGTGAAGAATTTTTTAAGATGTATGATTATGCCGCAGACGGACTTAAAAAAGCGCTGCCAACAGCAAAAATTGGAGGTATTAATATTGCCGGAACCAGGGGTAAGGGTGCTCAGGAATGGACCAATGATTTTATTAAACATTGTATCAGCGGTACCAACTATGCTACAGGAAAGAAAGGTTCGCCAATGGATGCTATACTTTTTCATGCTAAAGGATGGCCTAAATTGGTAGATGGAACAGTTAGAATGGATATGGCTCCACAATTAAATGATATCGAAACTGGTTTTAAACTAACGATGTCCTATCCGGAAACAAAAGATTTGCCGATTATTATCGGGGAGTCGGATCCTGAAGGTTGTGCCGCTTGCGGAATGGCAACCAATCCCGAGAATGCTTACCGAAATGGGACTATGTATTCAAGTTATACAGCGGCTTCTTTTGCACGCAAATATATATTGGCAGATCAGACAAAAGCCAATTTTCTCGGTGCGGTTTCCTGGTCTTTTGAATTTGAAAACCAACCTTGGTTTTATGGTTTTCGCGATCTTGCCACTAATGGAGTTGACAAACCGGTGTTAAATGTTTTCAGAATGTTTGGAATGATGTCGGGGATGCGTTTAGATGTTGTGAGCAATCGTATGTATCCTATTGAAGAAGTTTTAAAATCAAGCGTTCGTGGTGCTCAGTCTGATATTGGTGCACTGGCCTCCAAAGACTCAAAATCGGCAGCTATTATGGTTTGGAATTATCACGATGATGACAAGCCCGGGCCAACAGAAATTGTTACTCTTTCAATTGAAAATATCCCTGCTAAAAAGGTTTCTATGCGTATTTATTTAATCGATAAAGAAAACAGCAATTCTTATGAGGTATGGAAAAAAATGGGATCCCCGCAAAATCCTACGCAACAACAGATTGAGATACTTGAAAAATCGGGAAAACTAAAAAGTATAGCTGCAAAAAAAATAAAAATAAGGGACAACAAAACAGTTGTAGCTTTAAAAATGGAACGTCAGGGAGTGGCTTTGGTAAAACTGGAGTGGTAATATTTAATAAAAAATTTGATCTCGAAAAATCTTTAGGAGATTTTTTGCTAATGAAAATAATTAATGATTCTATAATAAAAAGAAAATGAATGTCACTTTAAGTACTCAATTAAATAAAAAAAGGATCATTGTTAAAAGTTTGTCTTTAATGATGCTATTTTTTTCATTCAATGTCAGTGCTCAGCTAAAAACTACCGAGAGTGAGATCGGTTTAGGATGGAGCAATAATTCTGTGAATACCGTTATTTTTAGAAACAGTGCACTGACTTCATTTAAAGGAAATCAATATACGGCATACTATGATCCGGATGGCCGAATGGTTTTAGCGAAGCGTAAATTGAATTCAAAAAAATGGGATAGAGTTGTCAGTCCATACAGTGGCAATGTAAAAGATGCTCATAATGATATCAGTATTGTAATAGATTCTGAAGGTTACCTTCATGTGAGTTGGGATCATCATGATACCCGTTTGCGTTATGCCAGAAGTAAAATGCCATTTAGTTTAGAACTCGGAGAAGAAAAACCAATGACAGGAGAGGATGAGGCTAAAGTAACTTATCCTGAATTTCATAATTTACCTAATGGAAATTTATTGTTTTGTTATCGTTCCGGGGCTTCGGGACGAGGAAATATGATTATGAAATGGTATGATGTAAAAACGCAGCAATGGACTTCATTACAAAATAATTTAATTGACGGCGAAAATCAACGCAGTGCCTATTGGCAAATGTGTGTAGGTGACAAAGGAATTTATATTTCATGGGTTTGGAGAGAAAGCTGGGATGTATCTACGAACCATGATATTTGTTATGCTTTTTCTGCTGATGGAGGAAAAACATGGAAAAAATCTACTGGAGAAAAATACATTTTGCCCATTACAAAAGAAACCGCTGAACATGCCTGGGAAGTACCTCAAAACAGCAGTTTAATCAATCAAACGGCAATGACTGTCGATGAGCAGGGAAATCCATTTATTACTACTTATTGGGATAATAATGGAATTCCACAATATAAAGTAGTCTATTTGTCTGAGGGAAAATGGAATTTAATAAATACTAATTTTCACGTCAAACCATTTACTTTAGGCGGCGGAGGCACGAAAAGAATTCCTATTTCACGTCCTGAAATTCTGGTAAATAAATCGATGTTGTATTTGCTTTTTAGAGATGAAGAAAGGGATAACAAAATAACATTAGGTTATACCAATTTGCAAAAAATACAATGGAAAACACAAGATCTCAGCCGATTTTCTGTCGGACAATGGGAACCTAATTTTGATAAAGAATTTTGGAGAGATAAAAAGCAATTGCACATTTTTTCTCAAAATGTAACTCAGGCAGATGGAGAAGGATTAAGTAAAGCAGATCCTCAGCCTGTACAAATTTTAGAATTAATGCAAATGCCAATCTTAGGAGAGTAATTCATAAATCAAAAAAATGTTTTTTTTTATATAACGTAAATTTCCCCTTCACATTTTTTAATTTAATAATTATGGATAATGCGAAATATTGCCTTATTAACTTGTTTTTTGGCTGTTTATGTTGATATACCCCTTCTAATTTATTGTAACGCCCCTCTTTTCTTATAAGGTGTTATCTAAATTTGTGAAGTTGTTTTTTATTTTCTGAGTTGAGCCTATTATTTTTTTAAAGATTATTGATAAGGTTAATTTGAAATAAAATACAGGAGTATTAAAATTTTTAGTTTCCATTTTTTAAAATAATTAAATGAAAAAAATTGTATTAGCACTTGCTTTATTTTTGAGCCTGCAAAATAATTATGCCCAGAATAATGAATGGGAAAATCCTCAAATTTTAGACAGAGGAAAAGAAGCAGGACGAAGTTCCTTTCTTTTATTCAGTAATGAAGCTGAATTGGAAGGCAATAATCCTCAAAAATCAGAATTGTATCAAAGTTTGAATGGAAACTGGAAATTTAATATTGTTAAAAATCCTTCTCAAAGGCCCATGGATTTTTATGCCGTAAATTTGGATGATACCAATTGGAAAAACATTCAGGTGCCTTCTAACTGGGAAATAGAAGGTTATGATATTCCTATTTATACTAACATTACGTATCCATTCCCGAAAAATCCCCCTTTTATAAATGGTGATTATAATCCGGTTGGAAGTTATAGACGCACTTTTACCATCGCTGATTCATGGAAAGACAAAGAAATTATACTTCATTTTGGATCTATTAGTGGTTATGCGAAAGTCTTCTTAAATGGAAAAGAAGTAGGAATGACTAAAGCAGCAAAAACGCCGGCAGAATTCAATATTACTTCTTTTTTAAAGAAAGGAGATAATTTGATTGCAGTACAGGTATTTCGCTGGCATGACGGAAGTTATTTAGAAGATCAGGATTTTTGGAGACTAAGTGGTATTGAGCGCGATGTTTATTTGCAGGCAATGCCAAAAACTACTATCTGGGATTATTTTATTAAAAGCGACTTAGACAATCAATATAAAAACGGAATTTTTAGTCTTGATGTTACTTTAAAATATTTTGAGAATAATAAAGTTAAAAACCCTTCTGTCAAAGTTGAATTGTTTGACAATCAGGGAAATGTTATTTATTCAGAAAATAAAAAAGTAAACGCTAAAGAGCAAAAAATCAGCTTTGAAAAAACACTTGAAAATGTAAAACAATGGAATGCCGAAACGCCAAATTTATATCGATATACAATTTCATTATTGGATAATAAAGGAAAGACGCTGGAAATAGTTTCAAAAAAAACAGGCTTTAGAAAAATTGAAATTAAAGATGCACGATTGTTAGTTAATGGTAAGGTCATTTTTGTAAAAGGAGTTAATATACACGAGCATGATGATCAAAAAGGGCATGTTCCTGTTGAAGCAACAACATTGAAAGACCTTAAGTTAATGAAGGAACATAATATTAATGCTATCAGAATGAGCCATTATCCGCATGATAGCCATATCTATGATTTATGTGATGAATATGGTTTTTATGTTGTTGATGAGGCTAATATAGAAAGTCATGCCATGGGAGCAGAATGGCAAAATTGGTTTGATAAAGCAAAACACCCTGCCTATTTGCCAGAATGGGCGCCAGCTCATTTGGATCGTATCAAAAGAATGTTTGCACTAGATAAAAATCATCCATCTATTATAATCTGGTCTTTAGGAAATGAATGCGGAAATGGTCCTGTTTTTTATGATGCCTACGATTGGTTAAAACAAACAGATTCTACCCGCCCGGTTCAGTCGGAGCAGGCAGGAGAGAATAGAAATACAGATATTGTAGCTCCTATGTATCCAGGTATTAAAAGTATGAAGGATTATGCAAATTCTGATAAAACACGTCCTTATATTATGTGTGAGTATGCACATGCCATGGGAAATAGTAGTGGAAATTTTCAGGAGTACTGGGACATTATAAATAACAGTAAACGTATGCAAGGCGGGTTTATTTGGGATTGGATCGATCAGGGACTGAAAACGAAAAATGAAAAAGGAATTACATTTTGGGCTTATGGAGGAGATTTAGGAGGTGCTGATTTACAAAATGATGAGAATGGTTGTGCAGATGGTCTTGTGTTTTCTAACAGAACTCCAAAACCAGCATTAAATGAAGTGAAAAAAGTGTACCAAAACATTCAATTTCAATTCAATAATGCAACTGATTTAGTGGTGACAAATCATTATAATTTTACCGATCTTTCTAATTATACCTTTAAATGGGAACTGATTAAAAACGGATTGAAAACAAAGTCCGGAGAATTTAATTTAGAGGCAGCTCCTGAAGAAAGTAAAAAAGTTGCTTTAGATTTAGGATCACTTGACGAGAATTCAGAGTATTTTTTAAATGTTTTTGCTGTTTCAAAATACGATGCGCCTTTGGTTGCTAAAGGTTATGAATTTGCAAGAGAGCAATTTAAAGTAGGGAAAGGTTCTTATTTTAATACTAATACCGTTGCCAAAAGTGGGACAAAATTGAAGTACGCTGTTAAAAATAATGTACTGTATTTTGAGTCTGAAAATAGTACAGGAGAATTTGATTTGAAAAAAGGAGAATTCCTGAAATATAATCTGAAAAATGGCGATAATACAGTTATTACCAATTTCCCAGCACCTTATTTCTGGCGTGCTCCAACAGATAATGATTTTGGAAACGGAATGCCAGATAAATTGGCAATTTGGAAAGAAGCATCAAAAAATCCGACTGTTGTAAGTGTTACTATGGATAAAAATACTGCAGAAGGTTTACTTGTAAAAGTGGCCTATAAATTAGCTCAGGCCGATGTTCCTTACACTGTTGAGTATTTGATTCAAAATAATGGAGCTATAAAACTTACCGCAGCTATTGATTTGAATGGAAAAGATTTACCAGAAATGCCTCGTTTCGGGATGCGTTTGAAATTAAATGGTTCTTATGATAATTTGAGTTATTATGGAAGAGGTCCATGGGAAAATTATTCAGATAGAAATTCGGCTTCATTTGTTGGAGAATATTCAGACAAGGTAATGAATCAATATGCGAGAAATTATATTCGACCTCAGGAATCGGGTTACAAAACAGATGTTCGTTGGCTGACTTTAAAAAATGATAAAGGACAAGGTGTAAAAATTGAAGGTCAACAAGCCGTTAGTTTTAGCGCATTGAATATTTCGACAGAAGATTTGGATCCCGGAAAAACTAAGGCACAGCGCCATCCTTCAGATTTGGATTTAGATTCTAAAGAAGCAGTTTATCTGCATTTAGATTATAAGCAAAGAGGTTTGGGCGGTGATGATAGTTGGGGACGTCCTCCTCATGATCCCTATCGATTATTAGAAAAGCAATACAGTTATTCATATACAATTTCACTAGTTAATTAGTTTAGTGTTTTTCTTTATGTTTGTACAGAAGGGCCTATGATATTTAGTCATAGGTTTTTCTGATTTTTAAGAATTAATTTATTGAAAAATTTTATACTTAATTCAGGGACAATATATTTTGAAAAATAGAATCTTATTATTTTTAATGCTTTTCGTTTGTTCTCCGTCTACACCACAGTCGGTAGCAGAATCGTCTGTTTCAAAATTTGGGCAGGAAAAATATAGCATTGGTTACATCGGCATCAAAAACGGACTTGCTAATAATGCTGTAACTTCTGTTTATAAAGACAAAAGAGGCTTAATGTGGTTTGGTACTTATGACGGAATAAGCAGGTATGATGGATATAATTTTTTGAACTTTAGAAATGAACCTAACGATCTCAATTCGTTAAATAATAACAGGGTTGTAACTATTTGTGGAACCAAAAATGAGATTTGGATTGGTACAAAAGGCGGAATAAGTGTTTATAATTATTTGAGCAATCGGTTTAACACAAAGTATTATTTAAATGCTAAAACTTCTAAAAGTGAGCCGATAGATTTTGTAGTGAATAAAATTATAGATTATAAATCAAATATGTACATCGGCACCGCAGGCCAGGGTTTGCTTTATTGTGCAGATAATCAGGAAAAAATCATTCAGGTACCACTTTATGTAAAAGGGAAATTGCGGTGGGATTACCATGTTCAGGGAATGGATTTTGACAAAACGGGTAAATTGTGGTGTTTTGTTCAGGGAGCAGGTCTTGTAACCATGGACACAGCAGCAAGGAAACTTATTGTTGTTTTTTCTGATTTTGTTAATGGGGATATTATTTTATGTGACAAATTTTCGAATGTTTGGGTAGGGATTGAAGGAGGTTTGTTGAAATACAATATACTAAATAGAACATACCGTAATTATACGAATCAGGAAATTCAGTATCCCATTTCTGATTTAATGTGTAAACCCGATAAAAAAGAACTTTGGATTGCTACAAATGGTAATGGAATAGTTAAATACAATTATGCTTCAGATACCTTTTCTTTATTTAATGCAACTTCAGATGAAGAAAAACTTAATAGTAATGCCATTTCATCGTTGTTTTTAGATAATGAAAACAGGGTTTGGATTGGGACTTTAAGAGGAGGAGTGAATAAGATTGAAGAAAGAAAAAGCCCTTTTATTACAATTTCAAAAAATGAAAAAATAAAAAATACTTTGCCTAGTGATTTTATTCTTTCCTTATCTGAGCAGGATAGCGAACATCTATGGATAGGAACAGACGGAGCAGGTGCCAGTTTGTGGAATAAAAAGAATAATACATTTACAAATTACTCTTATAATTCAAATAACCCGAATTCAATCTCTAATAATTTTGTCTCAGCAATTGTAAAGGATAATAAAGGAACCTGGTTTGCTACTTATGGAGGCGGCGTTTGTCTGTTTAATTCTCAGACCCATAATTTTAAAAAATACAGTTTTTTTAATCCAAAATACAATTTATTTCAAAAAAATATATGGGTACTGTTTCGTGGCAAAGATAATGTTTTATGGGCCAGTTCTCCAGATGATGAGGGACTGTATCGCTATAATAGAACGAGTGATCAATTCGATTTTGTTGATGCAAAAATCAGAGGAATTATTTCGATTACAGAAGATGAAGATGGGAATCTTTGGATAGGAAATTTCACAAAATTGTTTCAGTTCAATCCGAAAACAATGAAAAAGAAAGAGATTGATGTAAAATATCCTGTGCGGTCTGTTATTTCTATTTCTAAAACAAAAATACTTGCCGGTACCGAAGGAGGAGGCCTGATGATTTTTAATCCCCAAACTTCAACAAAAAAAATCCTGACGCAGCGAAATGGGCTTCCAAATAATTCGGTTTTAAACATTGTTAAGGACAATCAGGGTGCTTTTTGGGGCAGTACTTATAACGGAATATTTACTTATAACGCAAATAGCGGAAAAATTACAAGTTACCATGATGCTGACGGACTTCAGAGTAATCAGTTTAATTACAATGCGGCTCTCAAACTATCAACAGGTGAAATCGTTTTTGGCGGAATTAAAGGCTTTAATATTATCGATACGAAAATTAATAGTCAAATTCATGACTTTCCAAAGCTGGTAATAACTTCTATAAAAGTAAATAATAAGATTTATGACCAATCTCATTTGACTTCTTTTGGAATTGATAAATTAAAATTACCCTATGATGAATCAATGCTAAATATTGATTTTGCAGCTTTAGAATACAGTTTGCCAGAAAAAATATCTTATGCTTATTTTTTAGAAGGATGGGATTCACAATGGCATTATGTTGACAATGTCAGAAGTGCCAATTATTCCAGAATAACAGAAGGGGATTATGTGCTAAAAATTAAATCTACTAATGCTGAAGGAGTCTGGAGTACCAAATCTATTTCATTGCCTATTACGATATTACCGCCATGGTATAGAACTGGTTTGGCTTATTTTATCTATTTTCTCACATTGGGTTTTATTATTTATATGGTCGACAAATACCAACGTGAGCAGGAGAAATTAAAATACGAAGTACAGCTTTCGCAGAATTTGGCAAAGCAGGAGAAGGAGCTGAATGAGAAAAAAATAACTTTTTTTACTAATATTTCTCATGAGTTCAGGTCGCCTTTAACAATGATTATTAATCCTTTAAAAGATATAATTTATGGAACCGACCAGCAAATAGACCCGGGTGCTATTGAAATGGTTTACAGCAATTCCAGAAGATTATTGAGTCTGGTAGATCAGTTGCTTCTTTTTAGAAAAACAGAAACAGAGACCGGAAAACTTAAAATAGGACAAATTGATATTGTAGAACTGGCCAAAGAGGTTTTTAGCTGTTTTGTACATCATGCAAAAACAAAAAAAATAGATTACAGTTTTAGTATCTCTGAAGAAAGACTATTGGTTTATGTCGATCGGGAAAAAATAGAAATGGCTTTGTTTAATCTGATTGCGAATGCCTTAAAATTTACCGAGAAAGAGAATGGAAAAGTTGCCGTCAATTTACGATGCACAGATTCTGAAGTTATTATAAAAGTTATTGATAATGGAGAAGGTGTTTTGGATGCCGATAAAGACAAAATATTTAATTTGTTTTATCAGTCAAATAATAACATAAAAAACAACCGCAAAGGATTTGGTATTGGACTTTATTTGGTAAAACAGTTTGTTACCCAACATCATGGAGAGGTAAGCTGTCAGGATAATAAAAATGGAGGAGCAATATTTGAGGTTAGATTGCCACTGGGGAAAGAACATTTTGGAGATATAGAAATCCGTGAAGACTTAAACGACAGAACCTTGTTTTTAGAAGAAGCTTTAGAGGATACAATAATACAGGAAAATGTATTGCAGACAATTAATGAACCTGAAAATGGCAACGATTTAATTAAAGATGCCAAAAGTATTTTAGTTGTAGATGATAATGCCCAAATAAGAAATTATTTAAAACGAATATTAACCCCAAAATACCATGTTACGCTGGCTGAAAATGCAGAAACAGCTTTAACCATAATTAAAAAAGTACAGCCCGATTTGATTATTTCTGATGTTGTAATGGGAGAAATGAATGGGGTGGCCTTTTGTAAACATATTAAATCGGATGAAGAATTAAAGCATATTCCTGTAATATTACTCACGGGAGGAACTTCGGAAGATGTAAAACTTAAAGGTGCTGAGGTAGGAGCCGATGATTATATTACAAAACCATTTGACAACGAGTATTTACTAGCCCGAATCAGCGGAATATTAACCCGACGCGACAGTGAACAGAACTATCTGCTAAATTCAGTTACGAAAAAAGAGGCAAGTCTAAAGTTATCTGATGAGGATAAAAAACTTATTGAAAAAATCGTAGAAGTAATTGATGCCAATTTAGATGTAGAAAATTTCAATGTACATGATTTGGCATTTCACTTAGGAATGAGTTATTCTTTAGTTTATAAAAAAATTAAAAAAATTACCGGTAAATCGGTTTCTGAATTCACCCGAAATGTCCGATTACGAAAAGTAGCAACATTGCTCATTACGACAGATCTACAAATAAGCCAGGCTGCGTCAATTGCAGGTTTTGGTGATATTAAATATTTCAGAAAACACTTTCAGCAATTTTATAATCTAAATCCTTCTGAGTTTAAAAAGAAGTACCAAAACGTCAAGGATAATAAATATATATTAAACGAAAGTTTTTGGAAATCAACCTGATTATAAGCTTAGAAGAAGAAAAAATTAAGAAAAAAACGTATGAATAATTATTTTAAAAAAGCTGTTTTATTGGGGTTTGTTTTTTTTACGGCTATTTATAGCATACAATCACAATCAAAAAAACTTCAAAAAGATTCACCGGAAAAGGTTCGGGAATTTTTTGTGTCTTCTTTAGTTAAAATTGGAGATCCTGTTTTGAATGCATTAAGTAAAAATCAGCTCAAACAGCTAATGCCTGTAGAAAAATCACCAGGTGCCTGGGATGACAGAACTCATGTGACTTATTTGGAGGCTTTTGGGCGATTGCTTTCAGGAATGGCGCCTTGGTTAGAATTAGGTAAAGACGAGACCTCCGAAGGGAAATTAAGGGCAAATTACATTGATTTGGCTCAAAAATGCATTCATAATGCAACTGATCCAAATGCTCCGGATTTTATGAATTTTGTAAATGATAAACAACCTTTAGTTGATGCTGCCTTTTTTGCCCAGGCGCTGCTTCGTGCTCCAAAGCAACTTTGGGAACCGCTGGATGCAAGTACAAAAGAGAATGTAATCAAAGCATTAAAATCATCCAGAAAAATTGAACCTTATCACAGCAATTGGCTTCTTTTTGCAGGTATGATCGAAGCAGCAATAATTAAATTCGATAAAGATCCAGATAATAATCGTCTGAATTATGCTTTAGAAGAACATAAAAAATGGTATTTAGGTGACGGAACTTATGGTGACGGCCCTGACTTTCATTGGGATTATTATAATAGTTTCGTGATTCATCCGATGCAACTGGATATATTAAACGTACTTAAAGAAAAAAATAACGACTACAAAACGGATTATACCACAGAGTTAAACAGAGCCAGACGCTATGCAGCCATTCAGGAAAGATTAATTTCTCCTGACGGAACTTATCCGCCTATCGGAAGATCTTTGGCCTATCGTTTTGGCGCTTTTCAATTGTTATCTCAAATAGCACTCTGGAAAGAATTGCCAAAAGAAGTCGCTCCGGCTCAGGTTCGGTCAGCCTTGTATACTATGATTTTTAATCAAATTAATGTACCGGGAACTTTCGATAAAAACGGTTGGCTTCAAATAGGATTATATGGACATCAGCCTAATATTGGGGAAGGTTATATCTCAACCGGAAGTTTGTATTTGTGTGCAGAAGCATTTTTAGTACTTGGTTTGCCATCAACTGATTCATTTTGGAGTGATGCCTATCAGCCCTGGACACAAAAGAAAATTTGGTCCGGACAAGAGATTCCAATTGACCATGCATCAAAATAATTAAACATCTAATCTAAAAATATAATGATGAATTTTAAGAACTCATTTTTTATAGTAATAACTTTTGTTTCGCTTACAGCTGTAGGCTGTAAAAGCAGTGCCGTAAAGCAGGGAACTGCAATAAAAGAATCTAAGCAGGAAGTTATTGCAATTATTGACAAAGTAAATAATCATTGGCAAAATTCGCATCCGGAATTGGGAAATGCTTTTTGGAATGTTGCGGCCTATCATACCGGAAATATGGAAGCTTATAAGGTAACCCAAAACAAAAAGTATTTGGATTATTCATTGGCTTGGGCCGAAAAAAATCAATGGATGGGCGCCAAATCCAATGACAAATCAGAATGGAAATACAATTACGGTGAGAATGATAAACATGTGCTGTTTGGAGACTGGCAGATTTGTTTTCAAACCTATATAGATTTATACAATTTTACAGGCAAGAATGATCCGCAAAAAATTGCACGTGCCCGCGAAGTTATGGAGTATCAAATGAGTACCGCAGCTAATGACTATTGGTGGTGGGTAGATGGATTATATATGGTAATGCCGGTGATGACAAAGTTGTACAACGTGACTGGTAACGAAATGTATTTAGAGAAATTGCATTCTTATTTAACGTATGCCAATAGTATCATGTACGATGATGAAGCAAAACTATATTTTCGTGATGCAAAATATATCTATCCAAAGCATAAAAGTGCAAATGGCAAGAAGGATTTTTGGGCGAGGGGAGATGGTTGGATTTTTGCCGGTTATGCCAAAATTATTCAGGATTTGCCAAAAACGGCTAAACACAGAAATGAATACATCAGCCGTTTTAAGGAAATGGCTAAAGCGCTTGCAGCTGCCCAACAAAAAGAAGGGTACTGGACAAGAAGTATTTTGGATCCTGAACATGCACCGGGACCGGAAACCAGCGGTACAGCATTTTTTACCTATGGCTTTATGTGGGGAATTAACAATGGAATTCTAGACAAAAAAACTTATTTGCCAGTAGCAACAAAGTCATGGAATTACTTGACAACATTTGCTCTTCAGGCAGATGGTACAGTTGGATATATACAGCCGATAGGCGAAAAAGCCATTCCGGGACAAGTAGTAGATAAAAATTCTACGTCTGATTTTGGTGTAGGTGCTTTTTTATTAGCTGCTGTAGAGGTGTATCGCTATACTAAATAATTTTATTCTTTTTTATCGTGCAAAGAGGCAGTCATTTTAGACTGCCTCTTTGCATTTATACAAGTTTGGTTTTATTGCTTTTTCGTATCAAATGATATCGTTTTGAGGTAATGAAAGTTCACATAAATACACAATTGTTTTAGAGCATTTTATCGAATCAATTTATAAAGTACGATTATAATTGTGTTTAATTTTTGCTGAATGGTAATGTAGTATAGTATTTTAGGAGGTCTTAATTAGTTCTTAAATAATTAAGCATAGTGTATTTTAAATATAGTTTTTTTATCATAATTATAAAAATAACGCAGAATAAATAGAAAAATGCGGATTTACCCCTTTTATAATGTCGTAATTACCCCCTTTTACTTCTTAGTCTTACGTTAGATTTGCATTGCAAACTATATGTTAACGTATTCTTAATAAGTGTTTAAAAAAATTTGAAAAATAAAATTGTAAAAAACACACTTATTTACTTGCTGTAGCAATATTTTGCGAACTTAAACTAATCAATTAACCAAAAAAATTACAACCAACATGACAAACTTTATTAGGAAGATTAAGACTCCTGATTATGCATCTGGATTTGATTTAAAAAAGAAACTTACAATACTTTGCGTATTGGTTTCATTATCTCAGGTACATGCATACACTGGTACTTCTACCAGTACAAAAGGGGCAGAAAAAGTACAGCTACAAACCAGCATAACAGGGCAGGTTAAAGATCACAAGGGGATTCCGCTTCCGGGCGCCTCAGTTGCGATAAAAGGTACAAAAAAAGGAACTGTAACAGATTTTGACGGAAAATTTACGCTCGCAGGAGATGAGAATTCAATATTAGTAGTATCATTTGTTGGTTATGTAACCAAGGAAGTACCTGTAAATGGCAAAACGAATATTATCATAGAATTAGAAGAAAGTGCTGCTTCTTTAGATGAAGTGGTAGTTGTGGGATATGGTAAAATGAAGAAAAAGGATTTAACGGGCGCAATTGTTCAGGTTAAACCGGAAGCTTTGGCTAATCAAAATCCACAGACTGTTCAGGATTTATTGCGAGGTGTTCCTGGTCTAAAAGTTGGCTATTCAGCCGATGCAAAAGGGGGAGGTTCTTTGCAGATTCGTGGGCAGACTTCTGTTTACAATCCTGATGGCGCCAATCATAATTCACCGCTTATTATTTTAGACGGAATGCAATTCTACGGTGAGCTTTCAGAAATTAATCCTGATGATGTTGGCCAGATAGATGTCTTAAAAGATGCATCTGCAACAGCTGTTTATGGATCTAAAGCGGCAGCAGGGGTTATTGTTATTTCAACAAAAAAAGGAAAAACAGGCAAGCCTATCATTAATGTTACTACAAACACGACGATTGTCAATGAAAGCGCTTATCGAGATGTATATTCTTCAGAGGGGTATATAAAATATCGTGAAGATTGGGAAGTTGCTAAAACGTATGGTCCAAATACAACAACGGGGCAATACGAGCCTTATATTGCAGCTCGTGTTGGTCAGGTTGGGTATTTTTCAAACCCTAATCAATTAGATCAGTATGGCATATCTCAGGCGCAATGGTTAGCTTATCAGCCAGCTGCGCAAATACAGGGGAAAAGCCTGAATGAAGTATGGGGACTGCGTTTGGGTATTACAGATGCCTCACTTTTAAAGAATTTTACAGAAGGAAAAACACATAATTGGTACGATAGCACTTTTAGAACAGGAATAAATCACGACAATAATTTAAGTGTTTCCGGAGCAAGTGATAAAGTAAATTATTATATGTCTTTGGGGTATTTAACGTCAGAAGGAGCTATTCAGGGTAATGATTATTCTGCAGTTCGTGCGAATATGAAAGTGGATGCTAAAATTACAAGCTGGCTTGAATTTGGAGCAAACGTTAATTTTCAGGATCGTTCAGATGGAGATATATCTGTTGGTACGGGTACTAATTATTGGGATGCAAATATGTTAAGAAACAGCCCGTTCTCTAACTTTAAAGAGGCGAATGGTGATTTTGCGAGACAACCAATGGGACCAACAATTGGAGGCTATAATTATTACTATGATCGCCAGTATATGGAGCTTGAAAAAGGGTATACGGTATTGAATACCATTTTCAATACAAAGATAACTTTACCTTTAGGTATTACGTATTCATTTAATGCTTCACCGCGTTACGAATTCTTTTACAATCGTTATTTTCAGTCAGCAGGCAATAAAAACTGGAATCCTGTTAACATAGGAGTAGATAGAGGTAATGGTAAAAAATTTACATGGAATTTGAACAATACAATAGCATGGGACCATACATTTAATGAGAAACACCATATCATCGCAACTTTTGTTCAGGAAGCTGAAGATCTTAAAACATGGTCGGATATTGTTTATGCACGTAATATTCAGCCTTCAGACGCCTTAGGTTTTCACAATATTGCTAATGCAACCCTTTTAAATAGTACATTTTCCAGTACAGATACACATCAAACAGCCGATGCATTAATGGCTAGATTATTTTATTCGTTTGATAATCGTTACATGATAACAGGAACTGTACGTCGCGATGGATATTCAGCATTTGGAGCTTCGTACCCTTACGCCACTTTTCCTTCTGTTGCCTTGGGATGGAACTTTAATCAGGAAAGCTGGTTCCATTGGGATCCTTTAAGTACAGGTAAATTACGTTTGTCATGGGGAAAAAACGGAAACAGATCGCTTGCTGATCCATACTTAGCTTTGGCAAACTTGAGTTCAGGTACCGGAGCAACAATGGGATATATCGATGCTTCAGGAAACATTGTTGATATGAAATATTTAGGAATTGATCGTATGGCAAATCCTAATCTTCAATGGGAAAAAACAACTGCAACAAATATTGGTCTTGACCTTGGTTTCTTAAATGACAGAATTACTAGTACAATCGATATTTACAGATCGGTTACTAATGATATGATCATGAGTCAGCGTCTGCCTGATTTTACTGGATTTACATCAATTGCGACCAATCTGGGTGAGGTTGAAAATAAAGGTATTGAAATAAGTCTTACTACTTTAAATATAAAAAATCCAAATTTTGAATGGACTACTATGGTTGCTTTTTCATACAATAAGAACACCATTAATGCATTGTATGGTAATATGGAAGATATTAAGGATGCCAATGGGAATGTGATCGGAACAAAAGAGGCAGATGACAAAACCAATGGATGGTTTATTGGTAAACCTATTTCTCAAATCTGGGATTATAAAATAACAGGAATTTGGCAAAAGGATGAGTGGCAGGAAGCGGCAAAATACGGACAGCGTCCTGGTGACCCAAAAGTTGAAAACAGCTACACTGCTGACGATGTGAACGGAAAACCAACTTATAATGAAAAAGACAGACAATTTTTAGGCCAGACAGCACCGCCAATCAACTGGTCGCTTCGTAATGAATTTAAATATAAAAATTGGAATCTGGCAATTAACATGTATTCCTACATGGGACACAAATCGCTTGACGGACGTTATATGAATACGTATAATGATGGTAGTTTGTATACAAACAACTACAATCCGTTTGTAAATCCGTATTGGACAGTTGACAACCCAACCAATGACTGGGCACGTCTTGATGCAAGAGGTCCTGCAGGAGCCGGAACAGCAAAATTATACGATCGTAGTTTTATTCGTTTAGACAATATTTCGTTGGCCTATTCGCTTCCTAAAGATCTTATAGATCGTTTACATGTTAGAAATTTCAAAATTTATGCTTCGGTTCAGAACGCAGCAACATGGTCTGCTTCTGGGGAATGGAAATATTATGGAGACCCGGAAACAGGCGGGCTGGCTACACGAATGTTTAATTTAGGATTTAACGTTTCACTTTAAAAATTATTCAACAATGAAAAGATATATAAAAAATAAAATTTTAATACTTGCACCTTTAGTAGTGGCTTCCGCTCTTTTGGTTTCTTGTTCAGAGGATTTTATGGAGCCGGATCCACTTTCGTTTTACGAACCAGAAACTACATTTTCTACAGAATCTGGATTACAGGCAGTTTTAGCAAGTGCCGATAAACAATTGCGTAATAATTATATTCATTATAATGCTGCAAGTAATAGCGTGCCTATCGGTACGGAATACGTTTTTTCTGATATGGCAAAATATGGAAAAACGGATAATAGCAGTACTATCTCTGATTTTGCTAACACTATAGTACCTACCGGAAGCTTTAAAACAGCAACAAATGATGATTTTTATCTTGGATTTTACTGGGTTGAAGCTTATGCCGGTATTAAACATGCTAATACCATTTTGACATACATTGATAATGTGACAAGTTTAACGGAAGAAGTTAAACGTAAATATATAGGTCAGGCTTATTTTCACAGAGCATACCGTTATCTTAATCTGGTGTATCAATTTGGAGATATTCCGTTAATTACAAAAATTTTGGAGGTTCCAAAGCAGAGTTATTATTCTACTAAAAAAGAAGCTATCATTGAAATGATTACGGCAGATATGGAAAAGGCTGTAGAATGGGTACCGGATCAGTCAAAACTACCTTATGTAGGTGTAGTGAACAAAGGTGCATGCCGTCAGTTATTGATTAAGTGTTACCTGGCTTCCGGAAGATTTAAAGATGCAGAAACACAGGCAGATTTACTGATTAATCAATCTGGCTATTCTTTAATGCAGGGTTCTTTTGGAACTTTTGATCCAGGAGGAAATCCAACAACATGGGCAATAAACAGAAATGTAATCTGGGATTTACACAGACCTGAAAATAAGGTTATTGCTGGTAACAGAGAAGCCATATTGGTTATGCCGAATGGTGGAGTACAATCATTTTTACCATTTGCCTCAATGAGAATTTTTGGTCCAAACTGGAATTCGGGTACCCTTACCACTCCTGATGGTAAACAAGCAGCAAATCGTTTTGCCTCAAACAATACTGCTAATTATCAGGCTAAATATGATTATGCAAGAGCATTAGGACGTGGTATTGCAACTATTAGCGCTTCCTATTATTCACAACATCCAATGTGGGTTGTAAACGGAATCGAGGATAAACAGGATCTTAGACATAATAGCGCAGTTGGTAACTGGGTAAATATGGAAGATCTTAAATACAGTGATAAGAGTTCTGCGTTCTACCAACAAAATTTCAGATTAAAAAATGGTACCACTTTTTTGTCAAAAGATACCCTTCGTGAATGGTTTGATTTTCCGTTATATAAAATCTATTTGCATGATGTTGTAAATGAAACTAATCCAAATGCAACTGATTTTCAGGGAGCTAGTACAGGAAGTAAAGCGCATTGGTATTTATATCGTTTAGCTGAAACTTATTTGCTAAGAGCAGAAGCACGTTTTTATCAGGGTAATGTAGGTGGAGCAACTCAGGATGTGAATGTTATCAGAACCAGAGCCGGAGCTTCTCAAATGTACGGGCAGGTAACTATTGGTGATATCTGTGCAGAAAGAGGAAGGGAACTTTATCTGGAAGAATGGAGAAATGCAGAGTTAAAACGTATTTCGCACTGTCTCGCTCTGAGTGGAAAACCAGATGAGTGGGGTCAGACTTACAATAAAACCAATTGGGATAAACAATCCGGAACAGATGCAGCCGGAGGTAGTTATTGGTACCAGCGTATTTCTCATTATACCCTTTACAACAAATATCCAAGTGGAATTGTTGTTCCAAACGGTACTAAGTTTTATACTATGGACAAACGTAATAACTACTGGCCTATTCCAAACAGTGCTATAACGGCTAATATTAAAGGTAAATTAAGTCAGAACTTTGGTTATGATGGTTACGATCCTAACGTTAAGGTTTGGGATAAATGGCAGGATGCTGTTGCAGATGAAAGCCAGATTTAATTAGCTGCACAGTTAAAAAAAATATCTTCATCTGCAGTATTTGAATTGTTTTCTTTTACTGCAGATGAAGATACATTCATAAAGATTTAAAACTTCCAACTTCTTAATTAGTAGTTTTTATAAGTGTGTGTTGATGACTAAGTATTATCCCTGATTTGGTTATAAGGGATAATACTGGTAGTCATTATAATTCGCATGCATAAATTTCGATTCAAAAATATATTGTGATCCTGTGATTTAAAAGAAGAATCAAGGATTTAATAATAAATATAAAATTTCAATAAAATTTTTACAGTAATAAAAAACCAGATGATATTCTTATTTGTGTTTTAAAAGAGAATGCTTTAGCAACTGAAGCAAATAATTGTGACGGTTATTAAAGAGAGTGTTGATCAAAATTTTAAAATAATTTTTAAAACAAAATTTCATATGAAAAAGCTCTACACAATTTTATTTATATGGTTGTCGGTCTTTGTACACCAAATTTTTGCACAAGCTCCTAATTTGCCTGTCAAAGTTAATTTGGCTACAACATTGAGTACTTCTAAAACTTTTACTAACGGTACGAATCCAGATATTATATCTTTTCCTTTAAGCAGTCAGACTGAATTTACTTTAGAAGTAAAAGCCAAAGTTAATGCTGCTGTAGGCAGAGGATTAGATGTTGAGGTTAAGAATACAATTGGCCTCGGATTTAGAACATCTTTAGACAAAACTACTTTTAATAATACCACAATCTTATCAATACAGGATAATTTAAGTACTTCCGTAGATAATGCCCAGGAACAAACTTACAGGTATGCAATCAAAGATGGCGTTGCAAATATTTATCAGGACGGAAATTATTTAACTTCTAGAACGCTTGATTTTTTAAATGATAATTCAGGAACAACAATCGCATATGGTACTGATAATCTACTAGGAAGATGGGCTGGAGTCACCGGGAATAACTCTGGCAAACCTAACGATTATGGCTGGGCAAATACGGCTGCAACTCTTCCCTGGAATACAGCAAATTCAACCAGCGGTGTTCGATATCTGGATGTAACTTCCGGACATACTTTTGAATCGGATAATTCAGTTTACAGCGGAAGAATAATGTACATACGTTGGGATAATGCAAGTTATTCAACTTCAACATATAGCTATCCGGTTAAGTTGGAACAGGGCTTGCGATATGAATTTTCATGGATTTACGAATACATATCTAATGCTGCTCCCGGCGCGAAAATTAATGTAGCGATTTCATCAGGTGCGGACGGATCAGGTGTTATAACTTCTAAATCATTTACAACTGGTAATGCCAACAAATTAAGAAAAGGAGATTTATCTTTTGTTTCAAATGCTGACGGTATTTATTATTTGACAATCACCGGTGATTACGGACTTATGGCGATTGCCGATTTAAAACTTAAATCTTCAAATTTAATTAATAACTGGGACGGATTTTTTAATGATAATTCAGGAACTCCTGCTGCTTATGGGTGGACAAATGTTACTTCACCAACCATTTTTAATACAGCAAACAGTACTACCGGAGCACGGTTTATGGATGTAACTTCAGGTCATACATTTGAATCAGATAATTCAGTTTATAGCGGAAGATTAATGTACATCAGATGGGATAGTACTGCACTTCAAAATTCAGTTTATTCATTTCCGGTACAGTTAGAAGCTTCAAAAGGGTATCAGTTTTCATGGATATATGAATACATTTCGAATTTAAGTCCCGGTTCTCAAATGACAGTATCTGTTTCTACAGCAGCAAATGGAGGAGGAACAGTTTTGGGAACAAAAAGTTTTGTAACAGGGGCTGCTAATAAATTAAGAAAAGGAGATTTGGCATTTCAATCGCTAACCGCAGCTACCTATTATATTAACATTACCGGAGCCAAAGCACTTTTTGGAATAGGGGATTTAAAGGTTCAGGGACAGCAAACAGCAAATATTGTTATTGGTAAAAATTACGCAACTGGTGCTGTTGATATGGCTGTTACTTCAGTTACTTTTGAGAATGTGGCTTACGCACCGGAGAAAATTATTAGTCCTTCACTACTAACCACAACTATTTCAGGCAATACAAATGTAGCGGCCTTTGCAAAATCAAAAGTTGTTTTAAGCGGAACGGCTTCCTTATATCTTAAAAATGGAAACAATCCTTTAATTAATTCGACAGTAAACTTAAGTTCAGCAGATAACCGTTTGTATTTTGAAAATGTTAAACCAAGCGAAGTAATCAGTTCGCAGTTACAATATGTTTCAATAAACGGTGTACTGGCAAGTAATGGCACAAATGCAAATGTTACAAATTATGGGTCAGGTACAGTTGTCTCGCCTTATGTTGTAGATTATCAGCCGTTACAGGTTTTTACTGAAGAAAATTTTGCAGGAACATCTCAGCAATATGTTACAGTAACCCCATTTGATAATTTAGGAGCATTTGATAATGCGATCAAATCCTTTAAATTAAAAAAAGGTTATATGGCAACTTTTGCTACCAGTGCAGACGGATCGGGTTACAGTAGAGTTTATATAGCAGAAAATGAAGATCTTGAAATTTCGGCTTTACCAATTAATTTGAAAGGAACAATTTCATTTGTCAGAACAATGAGATGGCACCAGGTCACTAAAAAAGGACTTGCCGGTGGAAGTACTGAAGCAATCAATTCAACTAATATTACCTGGTATTACAATTGGAACACCGGAATGGATACCACACCAAACGTAGAATATGTACCAATACGCCAAACGCAATACTGGCCGGCATTTGCTCCTGCTTACACTAAAGAAGGCTACACACATCTTTTAGGATTTAATGAACCAGACCGTCCTGATCAGGCAAACATGACAGTTGAGTCAGCAATAAGTTCCTGGCCGGCTCTTTTGAAATCAGGATTAAGAGTAGGTTCTCCTGCAACATCAGATCCTTATAACCCCTGGATGGCTAATTTTATGACACAGGCAGAGGCTAATAATTACAGAGTTGATTATGTGGCACTGCACTGTTACTGGTATAAAACGGCAGCACAATGGAAAAGTGATTTACAATACATATACGACAAATACAAAAGACCAATCTGGATTACAGAATGGAATATTGGTGCAAACTGGACAGCTAATAATTTTCCGGATGCTGTTACTACAATTACTGATGCCAATGCGACGAAACACAAAAATGATCTTGCAGCAATATTAACTGTTCTGGAAAGTGCTGATTATGTAGAGCGTTATTCAATCTACAATTGGGTGCAAGATGCCAGAGCAATGTATGTTACCATAAATGATGCGTTTAAAACAAGAAACCCAAACTGGCAGAGTTATGTTTGGCTGCAAACAGCACCAGTAATTTCCAGTACAGCAACTGATTATACGGTTTTAACTCCGGCAGGGCAATATTATGCCAAAAATGCATCGGCGAAAGCCTATAATTCTGCAAGGGAATACATTCCGTTATGGAAAACAAAAGTAGAAACGTTAAGTTATGCCCTTTCATCAGATTATAAAAATATTACAGTAAAATGGACAGGAACGAATCAGGAGTTAGTAAATAAATATGTTTTGGAAAGAAAACTAAGTGGCGAAAGCACCTTTTCAGTTTTCTACGAATCCACCAATTATACTATTCTGGAAAAAATCGATCAGGTTCGTACGCATGCCGAATACAGAATTAAAGTTATTGGTAAAGACAATGTTGAGTCAGCATACTCAACGATATTGGTTTATGATCAGCCTGCGATTTCTGTGGTTCCAACAAATTTTCAGGGTGAGGCAGTATCAGCATCAGCAATCAATTTAAAATGGACGCCTGTCGCTGGAGCAGAATCTTATAAAATTAAAAGATCTGCAACTGTTAACGGTACTTATGAAATTATATCTGCTTATATCAAAGACAGCATTTTTGGTGATACAAATTTAGAAGCAAATAAAGATTACTTCTATAAAATTGCATCAGAAAATGCGGGAGGCGAAAGTCAGTATTCCGCGGCCTTACAAGTTAAAACATTGATAACTTCTGGTTCTTTAACTGCTAAAAGTGCAAATACATTAGCCTTAAATACATTGGAAGAGGAATCTTTTGAAACTATCAGTGCGTTTCCAAATCCTACTACAGGTCAGTTCGATATTGTTTTACCAGTAAATGAAGATTTAGTTACGGTTGCAATATATGCAGCTGACGGGAAAGTGATTTCAACATCAAAATATATAAGTGAAAATGGTAAAATTCATTTGAATATTGAAAATCAGCCGCCGGGAATTTATCTGATAAAGATTCCATCGCATCCCGATATAACGTTCCGAATTATTAAAAAATAATGCATTGCATACAAGTAAAGTTAGGTTTTAATTAGTGTAGAAATGATGAGGGATCTTTCGGGATCCCTTATTATAATAGAAACTTCCTGAGATTATTTAGGATTAAAAAATAAATTTAAAATGAGATTTATTGGTAAGTTTTTGGTGTTAGGAGTTGTCCTGATACTACTTTTTAGTTTTGTAAAGCTCAAACAAAAACCTTCATTTTCTGAAGATTATAAGTTAGTCTGGGCTGACGAATTTAATACAAATGGTCGTCCGGATGAAAAGAATTGGAATTACGAAACGGGGTTTGTGAGAAATCAGGAAAATCAATGGTATCAAAAAGAAAATGTTACCTGCAAAGATGGTTTTTTGATTATCGAAGCCAGAAACGAAAAAAGAGCCAATCCAGATTTTATATCTAAAACCCATAAAGACTGGGCAAAAAACAGAGATTCTATAAAAGTTACCTCTTCTTGTTTAATTACCCGTGGAAAACATTCCTGGCAATATGGCCGCTTTGAAATGCGTGCTAAAATTCCCGTTGGAAAAGGAATGTGGCCAGCCTTTTGGACATTGGGTGTAAAAGGAAACTGGCCTGCCAATGGCGAAATTGATATTATGGAATATTATACGGGGAAAATATTAGCCAATGCAGCCTGGAAATCAAATGAACCACAGACCGCATGGGATAGTAAAACAGTTACGCTGAGTGAATTTAAGGATAATTCCTGGGCAGACAAATTTCACATCTGGAGAATGGATTGGGATGCACAGTGGATTAAATTATATGTTGATGATCAACTTCTAAACGAAATTAATGTGGAAGATACAATTCGGGATAAAAATCAAAAGATAATTCCGTTTCAGCAGCCTCATTATTTATTGGTGAATCTGGCTGTCGGAGGAATAAATGGAGGAGAATTCACTACAGCCGATCTTCCATCAAAATACATAATCGATTATATCAGGGTTTATCAAAAAAATAAGTAAAAATGAAATTAAGATATTCAATAATTATAAGTTTTGTATGTTCTTTTGTTTTCTCGCAAAACAATTATTTTGCTCCGGGAAAACAGTGGAAAGATACAGATGGAGTGCATATTAATGCCCATGGGGGCGGTATTGTTTTTGCTGATGGGACTTATTATTGGTATGGAGAATACAAGACTTCGGGCCGCAAAGGAAATACATCTTTAGAAGGTGTCAGTTGTTACACCTCAAAAGATTTATACAATTGGAAAAATGAAGGTATTGTATTAAAAGTGGAACAAGATCCTAATTCCGAAATAACAAAAGGCTGTGTAATAGAGCGTCCAAAAGTTGTTTTTAATAAAAAGATAGGCAAATATATTATGTGGTTTCATTTAGAACTTAAAGGACAAGGCTATAATGCTGCAAGAGCAGCTGTTGCCGTAAGTGATTTTCCAAAAGGCCCTTTTAAATTTAAAAAATCATACCGCCCTAATAAAGGAGTTTGGCCCATAGATTTTAAAGATGAATTTAAAACAGCTTCAACGAATGAGGCTGCTTTGAAATCCTGGAGCCCTGAATGGCTTACAGCAGTAAAAAACGGAATGTTGGTTCGTAAGGATTTTGATAAAGGACAAATGTCGAGGGATATGACTGTATATATTGATGATGATGCTAAGGGGTATCTTATTTGCTCTTCGGAAGAAAATTTGACACTTCATATTTCAGAACTTACAGACGACTATTTAGATTTTACTGAAAAATGGACAAGAGTTGCGCCGGCAGGTCATAATGAAGCTCCTGCAGTTTTTAAAAAAGATGGGGTTTATTATATGATAACTTCGGGTTGTACCGGTTGGGATCCTAATGCGGCACGTTCGTTTAAATCGAATTCTATTTGGGGACCATGGCAGGCTTTAGAAAATCCGTGTGTGGGTAAAGATGCGGAACTTACATTTCATTCACAGAGCACTTATATTCTTCCCGTTCAGGGAAAAAAAGATCAGTTTATCTTTATGGCGGACAGATGGAAGCCTGATAATCCTATTGATGGCAGTTATATCTGGTTGCCGATAACAATCACGGACGGAAAACCAATTTTAAAATGGCTTGAAGAATGGAATCTAACTTCTTTTGAAAAATAATGAGCTAATATAACAGGTGTTTGTTTTACATTTATTAATTAAAATCTTTACATTAGAAGCATAATAAATTAAGTGTGAAAGATTTGCAACTTGTTAATTTCAAAAAAGTATATCCAATGATTAAAAAGATAAAATTTATAAAAACTGTAATCTTAATTCATTTATTAATAATTGTTTGCGTTTCAAAAAGTACAGGACAAAATTTAGATAGTGAACGAAAACAACGTTTTAATTTTGATTGGAGATTTTCTTTAGGAGACTCCTCTGATTATAGCTTACTAGATTTTGATGATAGCAATTGGAGAAAATTGAATTTACCCCATGATTGGAGTATTGAAGGAAAATCAGAAAAAGAAAATGTAAGTGGAGGAGATGGTGGTTTTTACCCAATGGGAACAGGCTGGTATCGAAAAATATTTTTAGTTCCTTCTGAATGGAAAGAAGAAAAGATTGCTATTTATTTTGAAGGCGTTTATATGAATGCTGAGGTATTTGTCAACGGGAAATCAGTTGGTTTACAACCGTATGGTTATACTTCTTTTGAGTATGATCTAACGCCTTATTTAAAATTCGGACAAAAAAATGTAATAGCTGTTAAGGTTGATAACTCTCAACAAAAAAATTGCAGATGGTACAGCGGCTCAGGTATTTACAGGAATGTGTGGCTAACAGTAAAAAATCCGGTTCATATTAAAAATTGGGGTGTTGCCGTTACTACTTTGGAGGTAAAAAATAACAAAGCTGAGATTCAGGTTAAAACTATAATTAAAAATGAAAGTGCGGCTCTGCAAAATTTATTGCTTTCAACTGTTATTGCTGATAAAAAAGGAAAAGATACGGAAAATTCGACAAGTAAAATAGAATTACAGCCAAACGAAGAAAAAGAAGTAATTCAAACTATAACAATCGAAAATCCAAAATTATGGTCGGTTGAATTACCAAATAGATATCAGGTTAATTCAATAATTAAGAAAGAATCAAAGAGTATTGATGCTTTAACCACTGATTTTGGAATTCGAACACTTGAATTTAGTTCTGAAAAAGGTTTTTTATTAAACGGAAAAAAAATCCTCTTAAACGGTGGGTGTGTACATCATGACAATGGAGCACTAGGTGCGGCGGCTTATGATCGCGCCGAAGAACGAAAAATAGAATTGCTCAAAGCTGCCGGATTTAATGCGGTCAGAACTTCACATAATCCTCCTTCAGAAGCCTTTCTGAATGCCTGTGATCGATTAGGCATGCTCGTAATAGATGAGGCTTTTGATGGATGGCGGGAAAAGAAAAACACATATGATTATTCCATACTTTTTGATAAATGGTGGAAACATGATCTTGAATCTATGGTACGGAGAGATCGTAATCATCCTTCTGTAATCATGTGGAGTATTGGTAATGAGATTATTGAACGAACCAAACCTGAGGCAGTTGAAACAGCAAAAATGCTGGCAAATGCTATTCGCAGCATAGATGCTACACGCCCGGTAACTTCGGCAATGACGACCTGGGATAAGGAATGGGAAATTTTTGATCCCTTAATGGCTGCCCACGATGTTGCAGGATATAATTATCAGCTGCATCGTGCAGAATCAGACCATGAAAGAGTGCCTTCCAGAATCATTGTGCAAACCGAATCCTATCCAAAAGATGCTTTTGCCAACTGGAATTTGGTTCAAAAACACAATTATATTTTAGGTGATTTTGTGTGGACTGCAATGGATTATTTAGGTGAATCGGGTATTGGTCGTTATATATATCCAGGTGAACCCTTGGGTGAACATTGGCAGGGAAATATGTATCCATGGCATGGTGCTTATTGTGGTGATGTCGATTTAATGGGATGGAGAAAACCAATTTCTCATTACAGAAGTATGCTGTATAATGATAATGAGAAAATATATATGGCGGTTAGGGAACCAAATCCTGAAAGCGGAGCAATAAAACTTACATTGTGGGCTGTTTGGCCAACCTGGGAAAGCTGGACCTGGCCTGGCCATGAAGGCAAAAATATTGAAGTGGAAGTATATTCAAAATATTCTAAAGTAAGATTATATCTTAATGGTAAAAATATTGGCGAAAAGGAAACTACCAAAGCGGAGGAATTTAAAGCAACTTTTATACTTCCGTATACAAGTGGTGAACTAAAAGCGGTTGGTTTGGAAAATGGAAAAGAAACTGAATCGGTTTTGTTAAAAACGGCCAGTCAGCCATCAAAAATTAAATTAACAGCAGATCGCAAAACCATAAAAGCAGACAGTCAGGATCTGGTTTATGTAACGGTTGAAATTACAGATGAAAAAGGTGTTTTGAATCCAAATGCGGATAATGAAATTGCTTTTAAGGTTTCCGGTGCCGGAACAATAGTGGGAGTTGATAATGCGAATTTAAAAGACGTTGATTTATACGTTGCTAATACCCGAAAAGCATGGCATGGACGTGCGATGGTAATTATTAAAAGTAATGGAGAATCGGGAACTATTAATCTTGAAGTGACTTCACCGGGATTAAACAAAAGCGTAATTAAGATACAATCTACCGGAAAAAAATAAAAAGCAAATACCAGAAATTACAAAATTTTAAGAATGAATCAATTAAAAATGTTACTGTTTTTAGCTTGTATTTTCAGTGTGTCTTTGTTTTCGCAACAAAAAGAAAATAATGCTAATACTTTATCTGAATCGCTTTTTGATGCTGATATCCAAATTAGTAATCTTAAGGTAGAAAATGCAGTAACTCCAATTGGTCTTGATGTTGCTCAGCCTGTCTTTAGCTGGCAAATGGAAACAGTTAACAAAAACAGCAGTTATAATCAATATGCGTATCAAATTATTGCAACAAATAATCTGGGGAATGAGGTTTGGAATACAGGAAAAGTTAAAAGTGGAGAATCTATTAATATCAAATATAAAAGCGAAGAATTAAAGCCTGCAACTTTGTACAACTGGACAGTAAACGTTTGGGATCAAAAAGGAAAAAAGTACTCCGCAAAGTCATGGTTTGAAATGGGTTTTTTGAACCCCAAAATGGTTACGAATAAAGATTCAGATAAAGAAACAACCGCATGGTCCGGAGCAAAATGGATTGGTGGTAATGCCAATGATATGGTTTTGCAGGCCCAATATCTTCCTGTTTTTGTTATCAATAGTACAATTCAGCTGGATAAAAAGCTAAAATCGACAAAGGCATCTTTAATTTATGGTGCTAATGACCGGCGTTTAATGAACCGAAATAAAAATCAATATAAACTGGAAAACAAAGATGGCGATGGTTATATTCAGGTTGAATTGGATATCGCACTCTTAAATTCAGATGGGTTGGCTAAATTGAATATTTATCGGGTAGGTTATCATCCAAATGATAAAAAAGAAACCCCTTTTAAAAGTCTTTCAATTCCGAATTCGATTATTAATAAAGAAAACCAGTATAATACACATACTGTAAGTGTTCAAAGCTGTTTGGGACTAACTAAGATTTATATTGATGGAAATTTAAAAGAAAATCTGGTAGGGGATATCAATTTAAACCCATTAGGATCCGGAGGCGATTTTATAGCTTTTCCTGTAGTGGGTGATATTGGTTTTTCAGTTCCTAAGGGAGAAAAAGCACAGTTTTCGAAAATTGAAATTAAAAACTACCGAAGCCCATCGAATGTAATTTTTTCTGATGATAGTAATTCGCCAGGTATATTTTCGTCATTTAACGAAGTAAGTAGAGAGAATAAGATCTATACAGTAATTGGCGGAAACAAAGGGGCTTTTATTCTGGCAGATCCAAGTCAGAATTCCATGCCTATGTTGCGTACCGTTTTTGGAATCGATTCCCCTAAAATAAGTAAAGCACGATTGTATGTCACTTCACGTGGTATTTATGATGTGTATTTAAATGGTAAAAAAATAGGAGACGATTATTTTAATCCGGGACTTACACAATACAATAAAACCCATTTGTACCAAACTTTTGATGTAACAGCAAATATTCAGGAAGGGAACAATGTATTGGGGGCAATTCTTGGTGAAGGTTGGTGGAGTGGCGGCAGCACTTACGCTGGTGAAAACTGGAATTTTTTTGGTGATCGTCAATCCATATTGGTCAAATTGGTAGTTACTTATGCGGATGGAAGCGAAAAAAACATCATAAGTGATCCTGAAACATGGACGTATTTCAATGACGGACCCGTAAAATACAGCAGTTTTTTTCAGGGTGAAGTTTATGATGCAGGAAAAGAAAAAGCAATTGAAGGCTGGAATACAGCTGTATATGATGCGTCTAATTGGCATCAGGCGGTAGCCATAGGAACAAATGGATTTGTAAGTTCAGAAGGAACAGCCAATCTACCCAACTTTAACAATTTTACCGATGCCCAATTAATAGGGCAGTTTGGCACGACAGTTAAGCCAATAAAAGAATTAACGGCTCAATCGGTAACAGAAGTTCGTCCGGGTGTATTTGTTTACGATATGGGACAAAACATGGTAGGCGTGCCAAAAATTATGCTGACTAATGTAAAAAAAGGAAAAACAATCACATTGCGTTATGCCGAAGTTTTGTATCCTAATTTACCTGAATACAAGGGAAATGAAGATTTACTGATGCTTGAAAATGTTAGAGCGGCTATGTCACAAGATATTTACATAGCCAAAGGAGATAACGAAACCATAACGCCACGATTTACATTTCACGGATATCGATATATAGAAATAACAGGAATAGAAAAACCTTTACCGCTACCAGATGTTAAAGGAACGGTATTAAGTTCCATTCATCAATTGTCTTCTTATTATCAAACCTCAAATCCTTTGGTAAATAAATTATGGGAAAATATAACATGGTCTACCTATGGAAATTTCCTGTCAATACCTACGGATTGTCCTCAGCGTAACGAACGTTTAGGATGGAGTGGAGATATTTCGGTTTTTTCCCGAACTGCAGTTCATTTATCAGATGTTAAGCAATTCCTGAAAAGACACATGCTGGCAATGCGGGATATTCAGAGAGAAGATGGCCGTTTTCCGGATGTAGCTCCTATAGGTGTAGGATTTGGAGAAACTTTATGGGGAAGTGCAGGAATTACTGTTGTCTGGGAAAACTATTTACAATATGGAGATCTCAGTTTATTAGAAGAGCATTATAATGCTATGAAAAGTTACACCAATTATCTAATAGCCGATATCGATAAGCAGACGGGGGTTTTAAAAGAAAAAGAAAGAAATACCTGGGGTTCTTTAGGAGATTGGCTGAGTTTGGAAGATTCTAAAAATGAAAAAACACTATTTTGGGAAGCCTACTTTATTTATGATTTGGAAATTATGTCTAGGGTGGCAGCCTTATTAGATAAAAAGAAAGATCAGGACTATTTTTCGGAATATTATAAGCAACGAAAAGACTTTTTTAATAAAACCTACATTGATAAAACAACAGGGAAAACTTCATTTAGAGGTAAAATTATAGATACACAAACTTCTTATGTGTTGCCTTTTGCTTTTAATGTTTTGGATAAAGAGAATTCAGATCTGGCTATAAAGCAGTTTGTAAATTCTATACAAAGAGAAAACAAAACAGATCAGGGTGCTGATTGTCCGCCCTATTCATTAATGACAGGATTTATTGGAACGGCATGGGTGAATAAAGCGCTTTCGGATAATGGATATTCAAATATTGCTTATCAATTATTGCAGCAAACTTCTTATCCATCATGGTTGTACCCGGTTAGTCAGGGAGCAACGACTATTTGGGAACGATTAAATTCATATACTCATAAAGACGGGTTTGGGGGAAATAATAGGATGAATTCTTTTAATCATTATGCTTTTGGTGCTGTAGGCGCATGGATGTATAATTATTCATTAGGAATTCTAAGAGATGACAATTTTCCGGGATTTAAACATTTTATTTTGCAGCCGGAACCTGATACTACCGGACAAATGACCTTTGCAAATGGATATTACGATTCGATGTACGGACGTATTGAAAGCAGTTGGGAAAGAAAAAACGGCAAATATTATTTTCATTTTGTTGTTCCGGCAAATACAACTGCAATGCTTTACCTGCCAGCTTTAAAAGAAAGAGATGTGACGATAAATGGTAAAAAGAGCGGAATCAAATTTTTGAATATAGAAAATAATAAGGCTGTTTTTAAAGTAGAATCCGGAGAATATAGGTTGGAAACAGTTGTCAGGAATTAAATTAGAAGGGAAAAGTACAGCATAATAAATATAAAACAGGTTGGTTAAATTAGATTGAAATTAGATTTTCTACAATTTTGTTTGTAAAAACCAGCTTTGCAAAATCCTTAAAAAAATGAATCAATTAAAAATGTTATTGTTTTTAGCTTGTATTTTCAGTGTGTCTTTGTTTTCACAACAAAAAGAAAATACGGCTAATGTTTTTCAGATAAAGAATCCAGATTATAAAATCAGTCCTTATACAGGAATGACAAAACAGCATTGGAAGGATGCTGCTCTTTATTTGTTAGAAGGCGCTTTTAGTTATGTTCATACATTGGATGATCCGATGAAGTTTCCTAAACAAGAAGGAAAAAGTTACCCTGTAAATGAAAACCAGATTCCAACAGAAAAACTGGAAGGGCTCTGCAGAACCTTATTCATCGCTTCACCATTATTAAAAGAGAATCCGGAATTAGTAATCAATAATATTAAGGTAGCGGATTATTACAGATATCAAATAGGAAAATTAACAGATCCAACCAGTCCGTCCTATATTGAACCTCGTGCTAAAAATGGAGGCCCAAGCCAAAAATTAGTTGAATTTGGAGCCTTAGCACTTTCAATGCTTACGAATCCGGATGTATTATGGAAACCTTTACCAGAAAATCAAAAAGAGCAGTTGGCTAAAATAATGCTTAGCTATGGCGATGGACCAACAGTAGATTCTAATTGGAAATTTTTCAACATTTTTGTGTTGAGTTTTTTTAAGGAACAGGGCTATAGCGTCAATGAAAAATTACTTGTTGAATATTTAGAAAAATCACTCAAACATTACAGAGGCAACGGATGGTACAATGACAGTCCTGCTTTTGATTATTACAGCATGTGGGCATTTCAGATGTATGGTACAATTTGGTCTGAATTTTTTGGAAAAAAATATTATCCAGAACTTGCTGCCAAGTTTACAGCAAATTTTAATGATTTAAAAGACAACTACCCATATTTGTTTAGCAAAGATGGCGAAATGATTATGTGGGGAAGAAGTATAAGTTACAGAACCGGAGCTGTTGTTCCTTTTCCATTGATGGGATTTCAAAACGATCCAAATACCAATTATGGCTGGATGAGAAGAATTTCATCGGGAGTGATTAAGCAATTTTTAACGCATCCTGATTTTATGAAAGATAATGTGCCGACACTCGGATTTTACGGCGCTTTTGAACCCTCAGTTCAAATTTACAGCTGCAGGGGAAGTGTGTATTGGATGGGTAAAATATTTTTAGGTTTGCTGGTTCCGGATGACAATCCATTTTGGAATGCCAAAGAAAATAATGGTGATTGGGATACGAAATTTAAAAAAGATGCTGTTTACAATAAATATCAGGGAGATTCACAAATTTTAATTACAGATTATCCTAACATTGGAGCTTCAGAAGTGAGGGCCTGGTGTCATGAAAAAGTAAGCAGTGACTGGCAAAAATTCAGATCAACAGAAAACTATAACAGGCTGTCTTACAATAGTGCTTTTCCGTGGCAGGCAGATGGCGAAAATGGAGAAGTGGCTATGAATTATGTTGTCAAAAACAAAAATAATCTCTGGGAGGCCTTTAGGTTGTATACTTTTAAAAAGTTTGAAAACGGCATCTATTACAGAAATGTAGTTTTAGAAACAGATGAAAATATTCAATTTAATTTAGCTGATATTCCGTTGCCTAATGGAATTTTAAGAGTTGATAAGAATAGTAGTAACAGGCCAATTGCAATACGTTTAGGGCATTATGCTTTACCAAAATTAAACAAAGAAATTGTCACGACTAAAAGAAACGTTGAAGGATATGATGTGACTATTATTGACAATGGAAAATATCAATTAGCTATGATTCCGGTTTTAGGATGGGAAAAATCAGAAGTTGTTAAAGCAAAAGGATTGCATCCGGAGAGTAATGAAAGTACTGTAATTAATATTACAAGCAATTCCATATCAGAAAAATCAAATATTTATGCCACTTTAATGCTTTGGAAAAAATCCGGCGAAAAATGGACGAAAAATGAATTAGTTCCTATAAAAATTCTTAGTAAGACGGAGCGTGTTATTACAATTCAATATAATAATGGAACAAAAAAAGTAATTGATTTTAATTAAAAAATATCGTTATGTAACATAGGGATCTGGTATCATCCAGAAACTTATCAGATTAAAATAAGGACACATTTTAAGTTCCTCCGCTTAGCGAGGTTGTAAACTTGCCAAACGCTTATTAGCTGCAGCTTGCAGCTTTTCTTCTCGTCATTTTGATTTCAGTTCTTTTGTTATCGATCTTAAAATTTTGTCTTTTTTAACTTCTTTTATTATTCCTTTATGCCAGCAGGAAGAGCTAAATATTTGTCTGACCAAATGTAAACTTCCATAATTATAGGCAATAAATCTATTCCTTTTGTTGTCAGTTTGTACAAATTTTTTGCCTTGCTGTCGGGGTGTACGGATTTTTCTATTACACCATTTTCTTCAGGTTCTTTTAGTCTTGATGCTAAAATATTAATGGTAATGCCTTCTTCCGATTTTAAAAAGTCATTATACATGCTTTTTATAAAATATTAAATCTCTGATAATAAGCAAAGACCATTTATCACCAAACACATCCAATGAGCAACTCAATGGACAGTCTGACCTTTTTACTTGTTTCTATAATGGACCCCCTATTTTAACAGTAAAATTCTAAGTTTTTTATAAATGTATAACCTACACCTCTTCAAATATGTCATTTGTCGAAATAATAATTTGTTTACACAGGGTATTCTTAAGTTTAACATGATATTAACTTAAAAAACAACCAATATGATTAAGGACGTACTAAAATTACTGTTTGTTATATGCTTATTCGGATTTACAGGTCTGCAAGCACAAACAACAGTAAAAGGAACGATAACAGATGCTGCGAGCGGAATTCCGATTCCTGGAGCAAATGTTATTGTTAAAGGAGCAAAGACAAGTGCATCATCAGATTTTGATGGAAAGTACAGTATAGCAGTTCCAAATAAATCAGCAGTTTTGATCTTTTCTTATGTGGGCTCCGCTCCACAAGAAGTAACAGTAGGAACACAAACTACAATTGATGTAGCTTTGGGTGCAGCTACACAACAATTAGGAGAAGTAGTAGTAACAGCTCTTGGTATTAAAAGAGAGAAAAAAGCGATTACGTATTCTGCTCAAAATATTGCTGTAGATGAACTTTCAGAGGCAAGATCATTAAACGTTGCCAACTCGCTTTCGGGTAAGGTTGCCGGTCTTAACTTCTCTACAACATCAAATGGTGTTGGTAGTTCATCGAGAATTACATTAAGAGGGAACAGATCTCTTAACGGAAACAATCAGCCTCTGTATGTAGTAGATGGTGTACCAATTAGTAACGGTACAACAACAACAAATCCTGATATTGATACAGGAGGAACTACACAACCAGATGGTATTTCAAACATTAACCCCGAAGATATTGCTTCGATGACAGTTCTTAAAGGACCTTCTGCTGCGGCTCTTTATGGTTCCAGGGCGAGTAATGGGGTTATCGTAATTACAACAAAATCTGGTAAAGAAGGAAAAACATCAGTTTCGTTATCAACTAATTTTATGGCTTCATCTGCTTATAATTTGATGAATTTGCAAAATGAGTACGGTCAGGGAACAAATGGTGTTTACAACCCAACTTCCAGTTCAAGCTGGGGAGGAAAATTAGACGGAAGCCAGGTTTCAAACTGGCAGTTAGTTCGTAATCCAAATTATTCAGGACCGGCTACACAAAGTTATTCTCCACAACCAAATAACGTTATTGATTTTTATAAAACGGGTTACAATTTAGCTAATACATTAACTGTTACGGCAGGAAATGAAAAAGCGCAAGGTTATTTCTCATATACAAATACACGTGCTGAAGGTATTGTGGGCGGGAATCAATTAGACAGACATAATCTTAATTTAAGATTGACAAGTAAACTATCTGATAAATTATCATTGGATGTGAAAACAAATTACATCATTCAGGATATCGATAATTTATTGAGAACCGGAGAAGAATCTATTGGTACATCAGCTTATTTACTGCCTCGTAGTATTGCATATAATGATTACAGAAATTTTGAATACACCGATGCTGCAGGACAAAAACAAATGAATTATTTCATCGATGAAACTGGAGCACCAGGAGGAAACCCATTTTGGTCTGCTTTAAGAGATGATGCACGTACAGATAAAAGAAACAGATTTATTGGTTTAGCTTCTCTTAAATATGAATTTACAAAAACGCTAAGTTTACAAGGTAGAGCTGGTTTAGACCAAATGACAAACAAAAATGTTAGAAACAGATATGCTACAGTTGCATTTAACAATAACTTAGGTTCATACAGCGAATCTTATGAAACCGTAAGTGAATTGAATATTGACGCTTTACTTTCGTACAATGAAAAATTTGGAGATTTTTCTGTTGGACTTAATGGAGGTGCAAGTTCATTACAGCAAAACAGTTCAGCTTTGAATTCAGGAGGAGTTTTAAGTAAGAGAAACTTTTTTGCCTTGTCTAATGTGCAGACAATTCAATCTACATCTACATCTTCAGAAAAAAGAATTAATTCCCTTTACGCCTTTGGTCAGCTAGGTTTTAAAAACTATTTATTCTTAGATTTAACTGCCAGAAATGACTGGTCTTCTACTTTGCCTACTGATTATTTTTATCCTTCTGTAGGTCTTTCAGCTGTTATTTCCGACATGGTTAAATTACCTGAAGTAATTAGTTTTGCAAAATTAAGAGCTTCTTACGCACAGGTTGGAAACGATACAGATCCTTACCAAACGCAGCAAAGATTCTCTTATATTGGTGGAAATGGCGGTATGTTATACGGACAAACAACGGCTGCAAATCCTAACTTAAAACCAGAAATATCTTCTTCAACAGAGTTTGGTGCAGATGTTAGATTCTTTAATAATCGTTTAGGTTTAGATTTTACCTACTTTAATACATTAACAGATAACCAAATTTTCTATATCAATACTCCTGAGTCTTCTTCATATTCAAGAGCTATCGTAAATGGCGGGGATATTGAAAATAAAGGTATTGAGCTTACGCTTACTGCAACTCCTATTCAAACAGAAAATTTTAGCTGGGATATTACAGCAAACTACGCTTCTTATAAATCAAAAGTAAAATCTATTTTTGAAGGGAGAGATGAATTAGTTCTTGGTGAAGGACGTTTAGTTAGAAGTAAAGTTGTTGTAGGAGGTGAATACGGTGATTTATACATTAAAGGTTTCCAAAGAAATGCTGATGGTAAAATTATTGTAAACAGTGCAGGTATTCCATTAGCAACAAACGGTTTTGATGTTCGTGCGGGTAACTTTAATCCAGACTGGACTGGAGGTTTAAAAAATAACTTTAAATACAAAGATTTCAATTTCAGTTTCTTAATTGATTTTAGAATTGGCGGAGAAGTTATTTCATATACTCAGGCAAGACAAGCAGGTTTAGGGGTGAATGATATTACTTTGGCAGGAAGAGAAGGAGGTATCATTGTTGATGGTGTTGTTGCAGGAGCAGGCGGAACTTATACTCCGAACACGACAAGTATTACATCTGAACAATACTGGACAGCAATTGGACAAAGAACACCTGTGGCAGAACCTTTTATTTATGATGCAACAAACATCAGATTAAGAGAGCTTGTTTTTGGATATTCATTACCAAAACGTGTATTAAGCAACACAGGTTTTACAAGTATTGACTTTTCATTGGTAGGAAGAAATTTATTCTTCTTTGTAAATAAAGCTAAATATTTTGATCCGGAAGCGGGAGCTGGTACTGGAAACTTACAAGGTATAGAATCTTTCAACATTCCTTCAACGAGAGATTATGGAGTTAATGTTAAATTCGGATTTTAATTTAAAAAAGAGACATCATGAAATATAGTTTTAAAATAAAAACATTAGGAGCTGCATTAATGACAGCTGTTATTTTATCAAGTTGTAATAGCGATTTTGATGAAATAAACACAGATCCTAATTCGCTTACTGAAGATCAGTTAGATGCTACGCTGGCTGGACCATCATTTGCATCTGCAATTTATGCAGGTATTCACAACGGATCTTATTCATCACCAGGTGTAGATGATCAGGGAACCTGGGGTATTGCAACGGGTATTTTATCGTCAACTTTTATTCACTATTTAAATTGTGGATATGGTACGGAGAGAAATGCATTTGTAAATGGATACGAAGGACGAGGGTGGACAAGATTTTATACCGTTGCCGTGCCGGCTTTAAACAATGCTGTTAAAGCATCTGAAGGAAATGCCGAAGCTTTGGCAATTCTTAAAATCTGGAAAGTTTTCATGTACAATCAAATGGTAGATGCTTACGGGCCAATTCCATACACTGCAGCAGGAAACGGTAAAGAAAAAGTACCTTATGATAGTGTAGAATCTATTTACGAAGACTTTTTTAAATTACTTGACGAAGCAAATGCTTCTTTAAGTAGTTCTTCTCTAACAACAGTGGCTGCTTTTCAGCCAAATGATCGTTTATATGCTGGTAATGTTGCTAACTGGAGAGTATTCGGAAACAGTTTAAGATTACGTTTAGCATTAAGAATCTCTGATATTCAGCCAGATAAAGCAAAAACACAAGCTGAAGCTGCTGTAGCTGCGGGTGTTATGCAAACAAATGAGCAGGGAGCTTTCTTTAAAGCAAGTAATATTACTCCAAACAATTTAAACATGATTGTAAACAGCTGGGGGTATACGATGACAGCTTCTATGGAAAGTATACTTGTTGGATATAATGATCCAAGGTTAGCAAAATGGTTTGCTAAAATCGATACGGGTGTTTACCGTGGTCAGCCTGTTGGAGGTTTAGAAGATCAGTTTGGAACTACTAAATTCTCTGCTTTTAACAATGATGTTATGGGGAATGGTGCTGCAGGAAACCTAAGTGAATCTAAAAATATTGAAGTATTCATGGCTTCTGAAAACTATTTCAGCAGAGCAGAAGGTGCTTTGAACGGATGGAACATGGGTGGAAGTGCTCAAAGTTTGTATGAAGAAGGTATCAGAATGTCTTTAAGACAATGGGGAATTACAGATACAGCAGCAATCAATGCTTACGTAGCCGGAAATACATTACCAACTTTACCAAACATCTTAACAGTTTATCCAACTTTAGACTTACAAGATATACCTGTAAAATTGCCTGTTGCATGGTCAGCTGCAGCTGCAAATCAACGTACACAAATTGCGGTTCAAAAGTATTTGGCAATTTTCCCTGAATCGTGGGAATCCTGGGCAGATTTACGCCGAAGTGATGCAAAAGTAATCTATCCGGTTCTTAACACAGATAATAATGATGCCGGAGTTGGTAAAAGCTTAATGAAAAGAATTATTTATACAACAAATGAATATTCTTCTAATAAAGATGCTGTTACAGACGGAATCACAAAACTTAAAGGTCCGGATACCGGAGGAACTAAACTTTGGTGGGATACTAAATAATTAATTTGGTTGAGTAAAGACAAACACATTCTTTACTTAAAAACGCAAAAGGAGAGGAAACTCTCCTTTTGTTTTATATAAAAGTTAGATTATGAATTTAAAAAAATATTGTTTGATTGTTTTATTAGTTTCTGTTTTTCTTGCTTGTAAATCAATTAAAAACGAACCTAAAGCAGTTAATATTACCCAAAATTATATTGCCGAAAATCCGGTAACGGCGGCTAGTCATGCATCAACATTGGTTGAAATCGAACCCAATACGCTTTTAGCAGCCTGGTTTGGCGGGAAATATGAAGGCGCAAAAGATGTCAGCATTTATATTTCATCTTATAAAGAAAAAAAATGGTCCGCTCCTGAAAAAATTATAAGTCCTTTAATAAAAGAGGGCGATACCTTGCCATGCTGGAATCCGGTTTTGTTTAAAAGTAAAAGTCAGAATCTATATTTATTTTATAAAGTGGGGAAAAATCCGAGAGAATGGTTTGGCGCTATGATCGTTTCAAAAGATGATGGAAAGACCTGGAGCAATGCTAAATATCTGCCAAAAGGAATATTGGGGCCAATCAGAAATAAACCAATCGAAACAAGTCCGGGAATTATTTTATGCGGAAGCAGTACCGAAAGCATTACTGATAATAAATGGCGGGTATTTATAGAAACCTATACAGAAGCAACTGATAGTTGGCTTATAACAGATATTCAGGATAAGAAAAACTTTGATATTATTCAGCCAACATTCCTTTTTCATTCAGATAAAGAAATTCAAATTTTATCCCGAAGCAGGCATAATAAATTAATTTCAAGCTGGTCAGATGATTACGGCAAAACATGGCAACGAACGGATAGTATTAATGTTGTCAACTCAAATTCAGGAGTTGATGCTGTAACACTGTCTAAAAAATCATTTTTATTAGTGAATAATCCTTTAAAAATGGGAAAAGATTGGTTTAATGGTCGAAATGTTTTAGATGTAGAATATTCAAAAGATGGTGTGCATTGGAAAAAAATATTTAATCTGGAAAACCAACCGGAAGGTGAATTCAGTTATCCGGCTATTATTCAAACTTCAGATCATAAAATTCATGTATTGTATACTTATAATAGAAAGTACATTAAGCATGTTGTATTTGAACTGATGAAATAATTGAGTTTGTTAAAATGTCAGCTACTTGAATATATATGCCACAAAATAGCTTCAATCTCTGTACTTCGGAAAAGATTAACCATCAGTTCGTTTTTTCGTAATGGCTATTATGTAATATCTCTTTTCTGAATGATATTCAATTCCTTATTAAAAGAATTTCTATATTTTTTGATATACTCTGAAGGTTTCATTCCAAACAATTTTACGAACTGTTGACGGAAATAGCGTTGATCTTCTATACCAACCTGTGGTCCAACCTGCGCGATATTAATATTTTCTGTAAGCATAATTACTGCGGCTCTGCGGATTCTGATAGATCTGATAAAAACATTTACAGTTTGTCCCGAAATTGCTTTAATCTTTTTGTAAAGACTTGAATGACTCATACCCATTGCAGCAGAGAAATTCTTTAGGTTAAATTCGCTGTTTTCAAGATTGGCTTCGACGATTTCGATACATTTATCAAGAAATTCTTTGTATTCAAGAGGAACTTTATTTGCATTTTCACGAAGTGTTATGCTGTCCAGGAAATACTTGCGTAATTGCCCTCTGTTTCGAATAACGGAATCAACACGTGCCAGAAGTATATCGCTGTCAAAAGGTTTGGTAACATAGTCGTCTGCACCTTCAGTAATGCTCTGCAAATGAATATCATTGCTGGTTGTAGCCGTAAGAAGTATTACCGGAATATGGCTTAAATCATCATTTTGTTTGATTTTTTTACATAAATCCAAACCGTTCATGCCTTCCATAGAAATATCGCTTAGTACAATATCAGGCATGTGTTTTTCGACAAGTTTCAGTCCTTCGAGCCCATTTGCTGCCGAATAAACAACATAGTTTTTGGAGAAAAGCTGTACCAGATAATGATTCATTTCAGGATTGTCTTCAACAATTAGCAATACTTTTTTTGTACTGATTAATGCTGACTGTATATTTTCAGGAGAAGATAGTTGATTTTTGCCTTTAGGTATATTTTGATTATCTGCCGGCATTCCTTCAAGAAGTTCACCTACCAAAGGCGACATTTGAGGATGATTCTCATTGATACTCATTTCTGCAAAATGGCTTTTTCCTTTTGGAAGTGTAATAGTAAACGAAGTACCTTTTCCTACTTTACTTTCACACTTTATTTCGCCATGATGTTTAGTCACAAAATATTTGGCAACATACAGACCTATACCAAAACCATTGCTGGCTTTAGACTTAATCTGCCTGAATTCTTCAAAAATAGTATCAATATCATTCTCATCAATTCCGCTGCCTGTGTCTGATATAATAATAGAAACATCAGCAGTATTCTCGATTATCTGAATACTTATAGATCCTTTATTAGGTGTAAATTTGAAAGCATTTGAGATTAAATTAAACAACGTAATCTCTATTTTTTCATAATCGCCATATATTTCAGCGGGTATTTTTTCTTCAATAAATTGATAATTTAAACTTTTAACCGCTGCCATTTGCGTAAAGCTTTCGTAGATTTCACGGCACAGGCTGTTTAAGTTAATCTTAGAAACTTTGAGTTCATCCAGATCCGTTTCTGCTTTTCTAAACAACAGTAATTGATCCGTGAGACTCAATAATCTTTTGGCATTTTTATAGGCGAGATTCAGGTCGAGATCATCTTCAGAACGGGTTTTTCTGTCAATGGCACTTTTTAGCGGATTTATAATTAAAGATAAGGGAGTACGCAATTCATGAGCCATATAAGTAAACATAGAAAACTGCTTTTCGGCATGTTCCTTGTCTTTTTTATGCTCCATACGGGCCAGTTTTATTTCGTAGCGAAGTCTTTCCTTGTTTTTATGATACCCTACGTACGCATAAATTGCACCGACAGCAGCAATTAGATAAAAGGTATAAGCCCACCATGTTCTATACCAGGGCGGAAGAATTTTTACCGTCGCGAGTGTTACTTCATTGGTCCAGTTTCCAAAAACATCAGTTGTTTTTACTTTAAAAACATAGGTTCCTTCAGTCAGTCTGGAGTAATTTGCCCTGTTGCTGTTTGAGGTATAGTTCCAGTCTTTATCCCATCCTTCGAGAAAATAAGCGGTATTAATTTTTTCGGAATTGACATAATCAAGATAAACAAAATCAAAACTCAATGCCGATTTTTCATAAGGAAGTTCGGCTCCACTTATCATTTCGAGTTTTTTTTCTGTGATATAAGGACTGTCCAATTTTAAAGACTGATTGTTTACCAGCAAATCATTTAATAGAAATTTGCCGGTGTTTTTTTTGTCTTTTATATTGTCCGGATCAAAAACATTGAACCCGTTTATACCGCCAAAAATAAATTCTCCTGTAGAAAGTTTCGTACCGGCATTCCAGCTAAATTGATTGCCCTGAAGTCCGTCAGAAACTCCAAAATTTCTGAAAGTGTTGGTTTTAGGGTTCAATCTTGAAATCCCGTGATACGTACTCATCCATAAATCTCCTTTTTTGTCTTCTAAAAGGCGAAGTATTGTATTGCTCGAAAGACCGTTTTGTGTAGTATACTTTTTGAAAGTGCCCGTTTTTCGGTTAAATAAAAGAAGACCACCTTCAACGGTACCAATCCAAAGATTTTTGTTCTGATCTTCCGTTATGCATCTGATAGTATAAGCTGAATGATAGTTTTTTACTTTTTTTGTTTTTGGTTCTATCTCAAAAAACGAATTGAATGTGCCGCCCCAGATTTTTCCGTCTTTGGTTTCGTAGAGACAAGTAACATCCCGCAAAGTGGTACTATAGCAGATGAATTTATTTTGTTTTTTATCAAATTGATATAGTGCTCCGCCGTTAGTAACGGCAAGCCACAACGTTTTTTTTGAATCTATGAACAGCAGCCATGATTCCTGTTCTGCTTTTTTAGTGAATTGATTATAAATGGAGAAATTCTGAATTGCTTTTGATTTGGGATCAATACGGCAGACTCCGCCTTTCCACATGGCAACCCAGATCGCATTATCAAAATCCCTGACGATGCTAGTAACAAAATTGCTTTGAATTTTTCTGCCGGCAGCTGATGTTGTCGAGTAAACGTTGTAGGTGTTTTGTTTTCTGTTCCAGTACCGCATTCCAGCGCCATCAGTGCCAATCCAGATGTTTTTCTTTTCATCTTCGCAGAAAGAAAGCATGAAGTTTGCGGCAGGATCTTCGTCTTCTTTATTGGTCAGTGGATCCTTGCTTTTAAAATGATTAAAGAAGAGCGGGTTTTCCCCCATCATGCTTACGCCCCCACGCAGGGTTCCGAACCACATTTCTCCGTTTTTGCTTTGGAATATATCATACAGAGATTTACTTTTAAGCAATGAAACAGGGCCGCTGGCACGATATAAAACAGGAGCAGTCTGATTTTTTGTAAGGGTGTAAAGACCAGCTCCGTCAGTGGCAATCCAGAGTCTGTTTTCCTGCTGATAAAAATCACGCACGACTGTTTTCTCCAGAAAGTAATTTTTAGAATAGGTATTCAGATGGTCATTATATAAGTAAGCCCCTTCGTCTGATCCAATCCAGAGTCCATCATTTGTTAATTTAATGCAATTTGCGCCCGTAATTGTATTGTTGAGAAGCGTTAGTTTTTTTGATTTAATATCGTACTGGCAAAGACCGGTTCCGGTTATAAAAACATAGAAGATTTGTTTTTTCGCATTATAAGCTATTGATCTTGCGATATAATTTAATTTTCCGTTGAAAGGTATTGCCGTTCCAATTTTCTCACCTTCCTTATAAAGTACGATTGCCTCTTTTGTCGCGACAAGAATCATATGTAGAGCATGTACAGCAATTATTTCGTAGGCGGTAATGTTTAAAGGTTTGATTTTTTTGTTCGTATCATAATATTGCAATGGACTAAAAGAAGACCGTTCTGCATTAAAAACCACTGGCCCGGCAGTTGTTCCTACCCACAAATTATTTTCGAAGTCACCTTCTATACAGCTAATGGCATTTCCCTGAATAGAATAGGGATCAGTGTGAATATGGCGGTAAATCTTAAAATCATTTCCATCATATCGGTTAAGTCCATCAAAAGTTCCAAACCACATATAGCCATTTTGGTCCTGATAGATAGAGGCAACAGAATTGTTAGAAAGTCCCGATGAAATATCAAGATGCCTTATCGGGTAATTCTGTCCTGATGCCTGTAGGTGCAGAAGACTGATAACAAGAAAGAGCATTAACTTATTCATAGAAAATTTTTTAAAAAGCATGTTGCTCTTTGATATACGAAAAATAAAAGGGATGTGATCAGAAAGCGGGATCAATTTTTTTATGTGAATATATTTGAAATCTGTATACTTTGCGAAATTAACACAATTATTATGTAATGCTTAAAAATAGCATTTGTTTTTTAGATTAATGACTGTTTCTGATGGCTGTATTTTTTGAATTGCTCTTATCAACAATTAAGATTTTGAGCGTTTTCAGGTTGTTTTTTGATGTCATATGGAAATTATTAAATCTATTATTATAAAGGTTAATTATTCATATTATCATTTTTTTTAAAGCAAAAAAATAAAGAATATGTTTTTATAAAGTGTTGTGTCTACACTTTTACGAAATTGTCCCCTTTTATAAATGAATTTTTCCCTGTCTTAATACCTTGCTCTGTACTTAATTTGCAGAGTGAGTTGATACGCTATAACGTTTGAGTAATAATCTATTATTTTTTTGTTCAGCGTAAGTCAATGAAAACAAACTAACCAATTATCCTAACCGAAAACAATTTAAACATGACGAACATTCCAATTAAAATTTACAGAGGGAAATCTTTTCTTATTGTAAAAGAAAGAGCAGACTAATATTCTTTCAATCACTTGAAACCAACAGTAATTAAAAAAAACTAACTTAAACCAACCCAATTAAAAAGTATGAAAATAATTAAAACCAAATTTTTACTTTTACTACTCTTACTTCCTTTTTGTGTTTTTGCTCAGAACACAATTAGCGGTGTTGTCCTGGAAAAAGCGTCCGGACAGCCCATACCAGGAGTAAACATAAAAGTATCAGGAGCAAATAGTAGTGCCTCTACTGACTTTGACGGAAAATTTCAATTATCCGGAGTAAAAACAGATAGTAAAATTACGTTTTCCTATACCGGTTATTCCGCTCAAACGATTCCGGTTACCGGACAAAAAAACATAACGGTATATCTTGAAGAAGATAATAATCAACTAAAAGAAGTAGTGGTTCAGGTAGGTTACGGAAGCGTTAAAAAGAAAGATGCCACAGGATCTGTTACCGCACTTACTACCAAAGACTTTAATAAAGGAAATAACATTACAACAGAAAATCTGCTTAACGGAAGGGTAGCTGGTTTAACAGTAAATTCAACGGGTGCTCCGGGTTCCAGTTCTCAAATTAGAATTCGTGGAGGAAGTTCGCTTTTTGCAAGTAATGATCCCCTTATTGTTATCGACGGTTTACCTCTTGATAATACTACCAATACAGGGTCTTCTTCCTTTTTAGCCTCATTAAACCCTGCAACTGTTGAATCTATTACGGTTTTAAAAGATGCATCGGCTTCTGCAATTTACGGTTCACGAGCTTCAAATGGTGTAATTATAATTACCACTAAAAAAGGAAGCAAAACATTATCCGTAGATTATAATGTACAATATGCTGCGGGCACGCTAACCAAAACGGTTGATGTTTTTAGTGCAGATGAATTTAGAAGTGTTATTGCAGACAGAAGAAGCGATGATCTAAGTAAACTGGGAACTGCTAATACGGACTGGCAAAAAGCAATATACAGAAACACCGGGACGGTAGATCAAAGCTTAGCCGTTAGAGGAAGTTTATTCAATATCATTCCGACAAGTTTGACGCTGGGAAATACAGATCAGCAAGGATTGCGTTTAACCAATAATTTTAAAAGAAACACAGTTGGTTTAGTAATGAATCCGGCATTCCTTGACAATCATTTAAAATTGAGACTTTCCGCCAATTATACAGACGAAATAAACAGATTTACAGATGCTGTCGAAGGAGCGGCTATTGGTTTTGATCCAACACAGCCTATAAAAGTCGAGGGAGCACCTTATGGCGGTTATTTTGAATATACTACCGGAGTTGATGCCAACGGAAATTACCCTTTAGTATCAACTGCAGCAAGAAATCCTGTTTCGCAATTGTTGAATACAAATGACAGAGGAACGAATGACAGAATTTTTGGAAATTTTGAAATGGATTATAAATTTCATTTTTTACCTGCTTTGAGAGCTGTTGTAAATGTGGGTTATGATGAATCGAATGGAGAAAGAACAAGATTGGTTGGTGCTGATGCCGGTTCTGCTCCATCAAACAACAACATTCCATATGGGACAAATGAATATACAGAAGCAACCAGAAAAAATAAATTATTAGATACTTATTTAGTTTATAACAAAACCTTTAGTTCATTGAATTTTGAAGCGACGGGTGGTTATTCGTATCAAAAATTTCAAAGCTCAAGATTTGAAACGGGCAATATTCTAAACCCGGATTTACCATCAACATTTCCTGAAACCACTCTGGATACAGATGTTGTTTTATTAGGATTCTTTGCCAGAACAAACTTAAATTTTAGAGATAAATATCTATTAACGCTATCTTACAGAAGAGATGGTTCTTCAAGATTTGAAGAAGCTAATCGTTGGGGGAATTTCCCTTCTGTAGCTTTTGCATGGAAAATTAAAGAAGATTTCTTTAAAGAAAGTACGACATTATCTGACTTAAAATTAAGATTAAGTTATGGAATTACAGGACAACAAGATATTCCTGAGCCAAACGGATACCTGCAAAAATACCAGCTTGGCGGTGGAAATTCTGAGTACTATTTTGGAACAAGTCCAGTTCCGGTTGCACTTCCTTCAAAAAGAACAAACAATTTGAAATGGGAAGAAACCACTTCATACAACGCAGGTCTTGATTTTGGTTTTTTAAACAATCGCTTATCCGCAGGACTTGATGTTTATTACAAAGAATCTAAGGATTTATTAGTAAATGCAGCAATATCTGATGGTAGTAATTTTTCTAACCGTGTGTATCAAAACGTAGGCAGCTTTACCACAAAAGGTGTCGAGTTTACGATTAATGCGAATGCTGTCAAAACAGAGAATTTTAACTGGAATATGAATTTTAATTTATCGAAATTTGAAAGAAGAATCAAAAATCTGGTAAACGGAAGCGATATCTTTTTAGGAGACAACATTGCAGGAACAGGAACTCCCGGTCAAATTTTCAGAGAGGATTACACTCCTTATTCTTTCTATGTATACAAACAATTATACAACAACGAAGGAAAACCAATTGAAGGAGCTTTTGTAGATTTAAATGGTGATAATATCAAAAATGATTCAGATAAATATATTTATAATAATCCGGATCCTGATTTTACTTTAGGATTTGCATCGAATATGAATTATAAAAAATTTGATTTTTCATTTAATTTAAGAGCCAGTATTGGTAACCGAATTTTTAATGCCGTTGATGCCAGCAGAGCACAATATGATGCTATGGAAAACGGAGGGGTTTTAAGTAATATTCCATCTCAGGTAACAGAAACTAATTTTCAGACTACCTCAAATGTGGTGTTGTCAGATCTTTATATAGAAAATGCTTCTTTCTTAAAAATGGACAATATTACGTTAGGATACACTTTAAACAACTGGCTAAACAGTAAAGCATCGTTAAGAATGTCGACTGGAGTTCAGAACGTTTTTGTAATTACAAAATATAGCGGTTTAGATCCTGAAATTACCAATAACGGTGTAGACAAAACAATTTACCCTAGACAACGATCTGTTTTATTTGGTCTTAATCTTAAATTTTAATAACGAAACGATGAAAAAATATATTTTAATAACAATTTTAGCATTGACTACCGTTTTTCAGTCTTGTACTGATGACTTAAACGTAGTGTCTAAAGATGATGACGTTCTTTCGTCTGATGTTTTATTTTCGACTCCGGACGGATATAAAAAAGCTTTCGCAGGAGTATACGGAAATTTAACTTTAACCGGAGTATTGGGTCCTGATAATTCTTCGCTTGAAGGTGTAGATGCAGGAACAAGCCAGTTTACAAGGTGTTTATTGTACTTGCAGGAATTAACAACAGACGAATTGGTTTGGAGTTATGAAAATGACGGAGGAACCGCAGAATTACAACGTAACATCTGGACACCTGCAAATCCTGTTATTTTAGGAATGTTTAGCAGAACAATGGTTTCTGTTGCTTATTCAAACGAATTTTTACGTCAGAGTACGCCTGAAAAACTAAGTTCAAGAGGTATTGCTGATGCTACAACTTTGGCTGATATAGAACTTTACCGTAAAGAAGTTCGTGTTTTAAGAGCGTATGCTTATTATAACATGATGGATTTATTTGGAAAAGCACCAATGTATACTGAAAATGATCCTGTAAATTTTACCGGACCTGAGTTTAACAGAAAACAATTATTTGATTTTATCGAAACGGAACTTAAAGCTGTTTTACCAGATTTAAAAGCAGCCAGAACGAATGAATACGGGCGACTGGACCAATCTATGGCACGTATGATTTTGGCAAAAATGTATTTGAATGCCCAGGTATATATTCAGGAAAATCGTTTTAATGACTGTATTACAATGTGTAATGAAATCATTGCTGGCGGTTATACTTTAAAACCAAAATACCTCGACAACTTTAAGGCAGACAACAATACCTCTCAGGAAATCATTTTCGGAATCCAGTCAGACGGGGCAGTTTCTCAAAACTGGGGAGCAACAACTGTTTTAACAAACGGGCAAATTGGGGCTTGGGAAAACAATGGTGCCGACTTTGGAATTGGCGGCTGGACAGGAGCACTGAGAATCAGAAAAGAGTTTGCTCAGAAATTTGACGGAACAAAATTCAGTCAGGATACCAGAAATACAATAGGAAAAGGTGTTCAGGGCGATCCGGGAAAACAAAGATCTATTGATATTGAAGATATTGGTGTAAAAACACAAGGCTATATTTTATCTAAATTTTCTAATAAAACGTCCACAGGAGTTAACGGAATCAGTTCTACATATGCTGATACTGATTTTCCATTATTCAGATTAGCCGATGTGTATTTAATGTATGCAGAAGCCACTTTAAGAGGCGGAAACGGGACAACTACTCAGGCTTTAAATTATGTAAATGCTTTAAGACAAAGAGCTAATAGTAACTCGACTGTTGGAAACATTACATTAAGCGAATTAACGCTTGATTTTTTAATTGATGAAAGAGCTCGCGAATTGCACTGGGAAGCACACCGAAGACAAGATTTAATTCGTTTTGGAAAATATACCGGAGGATCTTACAATTGGGCATGGAAAGGAAATTCTTCAAAAGGAATCTCGATTCCTTCTTACATGAGCGTTTTTCCTATTCCGGAAGGATCGTTGGGAGCCAATAGAAATTTGACTCAAAACACGGGTTACTAAAACTTTTTTTAAACATAAACGATACAAAAAATGAAACATATATATAGAATTTTTATAGCTATTACCTTAATTACAGGACTTTGGTCTTGTGAAAACGAAGAGAATTTGATGATCTTAGAGCCTCAGGAAGCTGCTTTTTCAATCATTACACCTGATAATGGTTCTTCGACTATTTTAAATAAAGACACACCTAACAATACTGCCCTGACTTTGACCTGGGAAAAAGTGAGTTACGGAACACCTACAATCGTTACCTATACCGTACAGTTTGCAGCCAGTAATACGGAGTTTGCAGCTCCGGTAGATATTACGTCTTCTACTTCTACTCACGCAAGTATTACGGTAGCTGAGCTTAATGCAAAAGCACTTGAACTTGGTCTTACGGCTGAGGTTGAAGGAACAATCGATGTTAGAATTAAATCAACGGTTGGAACAACGCTTTCAGAGCCAAAACTTTCTACACCAATTACGATTGCATTGACTCCTTACAGAGGTGTGTTTCCTAGAATTGATTTGTTTTTAGTAGGGCCTGGTACTGCTGCAGGATGGAGCGTAACGAGCAACAACATGCCAATTTACAGAGATACAAAGGAAAATGCAAAGTTCTATTATACAGGTTTTTTTAATAAAGATGGTTTTAAATTAATAGAACAAATTGGTTTCTGGGCTCCGGCTTACGGAACAAATGGTGCGAAAGTACAATACAGAGCAACAGAAAGCGATACTGATCCGGGTGTATTCCCGACGACAGCTTCAGGTTATTATAGTTTTGAAGTTAATCTTGAAGAATTGACATACAAAATCACACCTTACACAGGACCAATGACAACGTATGCAACAATTGGTTTGACCGGATCTGTATTAACAGGCGATGATACCGGCTGGAACACAGAGGTTCCTTTAGTGAAATCTGCATTTGATGGCCATATCTGGAAAGTTACTCAAACCCTGAAAGCCGGAAAAATGAAATTCAAAGCCAACAACAGCTGGGATGTAAGTTGGGGCGATAATGGCGGAGATATTATTGTTGAGGCTGGAAAATATGAAATCTGGTTCAATGACCTGGATGGCCGTTACATGTTCATAGCAACTCCATAAATTGAATTAAAAAATAAGAGAAGCCTCAAAAGCTTATTTTGAGGCTTCTTCTTTACATTAAAAGAACTTATTTTAATTCAAAATCTCATTAATTATAACTCATATTCATGAAAAAATATATAAAAATTCTTGGGTTACTTGCTATAACGGCAATTCAATTTTCGTGCTCAGGTAATGATGCTGCAGATACCGAAGCTGTTAACCCGCCGGATGCAAGCGATACTTTTATCAGGGCATCAGATGTTTCTTTTCTTCCTCAAATGGAAGCTTTGGGAGCTAAATTTTACAGCAACGGCAAAGCAGAAGAAATGCTTACAACACTAAAAAATGCAGGTTGTAATACAGTCCGAATTCGTTTATGGAAAAATCCTGTAAATGGGCGTTCTGGTTTAAGTGAAGTAAAACAATTGTCTCAAAAAGCAAGGCAGGCCGGTTTAAGAGTCTGGCTTACCGTTCACTATTCTGACAATTGGGCCGATCCCGCAGTTCAGACCATTCCCGAAGAATGGAAAAACTTATCTTTTACCGATTTAAAAACGGCAGTTTCTGATTATACTGCTACAATAATTGCAGAAATCAATCCGGATATTATTCAGATTGGTAATGAAATCAATAGTGGATTATTGTGGCCACAAGGAAATTTAATCAGTAACGAACAACAGTGTATCACTTTATTAAGTGTTGCAAGCGCAACAGTTCGCAGTAAAGCACCCAACACAAAAATAATGATTCATTATGCGGGTGTAAATGGGGGAGCTACTGATTGGTTTTTTACCAAAATGAAAAGTATTGATTACGATTATATCGGACTATCCTATTATCCTGTTTGGCACGGTAAGGATTTAACAGTAGTAAAAAATACCATTGATGCTTTAGGAAAAAAATTCAGTAAAAAAGTCCTGATTGCAGAAACCGCTTATCCTTTTACCTTATTACACAATGATCAGACTAATAATATTGTAGGAACAAATGATCAGTTGGTATCAGGTTATCCGGCAACTCCGGCGGGACAAAGAACTTTTGTTATGGATATTAAAAACATAGTAAAAACATCAGAATTTGGACAGGGATTTGCGTATTGGGGAGGTGAATGGGTTGCTTTTAAAGGACCACAATCGACAAGTGGTTCTACATTTGAAAATCAGGCTTTATATAGTTTTGATAACAACGCTTTATCCGTAATGCAAGCTTTCAGTAAAGACTAAAACATGAAAAAATCAATTAAAATTATATCTTTTTTGATGATACTTGCTGTTCTGTTTACTTCCTGTAAATCTAAAATGGCAAGTGAAAAATATTCTTTTTCAAAAGGAGCAGATGTAGGCTGGCTGCCGCAAATGGAAGCAACAGGCTATAAATTTTATGATGCAGACGGTTCTGAGAAAGACTGTCTGCAATTATTAAAAGATCGCGGCATAAATACCGTCAGGTTACGCGTTTGGGTAAATCCAAATGATGATAAAGCAAGCGGACACTGCAGTCCCGAAGAAACAGTTGTCATGGCAGTCCGTGCGCAAAAAATGGGAATGCGTATCATGATCAATTTTCATTACAGCGATTCCTGGGCTGATCCCGGCAAGCAAAATAAACCTGCAGCATGGGCAAAACATTCTTTTCCGGAATTGTTAACCGATGTGTACCAACATACTTATGATGTTTTGCGACTGTTGAAAAAAGCAGGAGTAACGCCGGAATGGGTTCAGGTTGGAAATGAAATTCCGGGCGGTATGCTTTGGCCGGAAGGAAAGACTGATAATTTTAATCAGTTGGCACAACTACTCAATAAAGGATACGAGGCGATAAAAGCCATCGATCCAAAAATTAAAGTAATTGTTCATTTGGACGAAGGAAATAAAAGTGAGAAATTTAGATGGTTTTTTGATAAAGCCACTGAGAATAAGGTACAATATGATGTAATTGGTTTGTCGTATTATCCGTATTGGATTAAAACCGATTATCAAAGTACTATTTTAGATTTAGAAAATAATCTAAAAGACATGGCTTCCCGCTATAACAAAGAAGTGATGGTAGTCGAAGTAGGAGGTGATTATACATTGGTACAAAACACCAAAGAAATGCTTGAAGCCACTATAAAAGCCGTAAAAAGCGTACCTGATAATAAAGGTTTAGGCGTTATTTATTGGGAACCACAAGGCGAAAAAAGCTGGAGCAGTTATCAGCTAAATGCCTGGCTTCCTGACGGAAAACCGTCACCGGCACTGGATGCTTTTAAAGAATAAATAGGTTTTAAATTAAAAATTAAAAATTAAAAATTAAAAATTAAAAATTAAAAATTAAATTTTACCATTAATAAGTTGTCTTAATATCTTAGTGGTGAAAAAATAAAACAGAAAATGAAATTAATTTTTAGATCAATATTATCGTTATTTCTACTGATTTTTTCGTGTGAAAAAATGATGTCACAATCAACTACAGTTATTTTAAAAGATAATTGGCGCTTTTCTAAAGCCGCAAAAGAAGATGCCTTTTCTGTAGCTTTTGATGCTTCGAAATGGGAAAAAGTCAGCGTACCTCACGATTGGGCCATTTACGGACCTTTTGATAAAGAATGGGACAAACAGGTTTCGGCTATTGAACAAAACGGCGAAAAAGTTCCTACCGAAAAAACGGGTCGTACCGGAGCACTTCCGCATATTGGTACAGGCTGGTATCGCAATACATTTTTAATTCCCGAGTTTAAAAAGGGAAAAAAAGCACTTCTTATTTTTGAAGGCGCGATGAGCGAACCTCAGGTTTTTTTAAACGGAAAAAAGATAGGAAACTGGGGTTACGGATATAGCTATTTTTACATTGATATTACCAATGACCTCCTTGCCGGTTCAAAAAATGTATTGGCTGTAAAATTGACTAATATGCCATTTTCTTCAAGATGGTATCCCGGAGCTGGTTTATACAGAAAAGTGAGTATTGTCGTAAAAGAAGAAGAAAACTTTGTACAATGGGGAACTTTTATTACAACTCCGGACATCACAGAAAATACTGCTGTTGTTGATATTAAAGCGGAGGTTAATGGCAATAATTTGTCGATGGTAACGCAAATAAAAGATGCAGACAATACTATTGTAGCAACAGAGAAAGATGGAGAAATGAAAGACGGTAAATTTCATCAAACTATTGCTGTTGCCAAACCTCATTTATGGAGTCCTGAGACGCCTTATTTGTATACAGCCACTACCAAATTATACGCAGCTGATGGAACTTTAAAAGACGAGCAAAGTATAAAATTCGGAATCAGATCAATCAAATACGAACCTAATAAAGGATTTAGCCTTAACGGAAAAGTGACAAAATTTAAAGGCGTTTGTCTTCATCATGATTTGGGGCCTCTTGGTGCTGCGGTAAACAAAGCAGCGCTTCGCAGACAGCTTACGATTCTTAAAGACATGGGATGCAATGCAATCCGAAGTTCTCATAATATGCCTTCTTTTGAGCAGCTTGAACTGGCTGACGAAATGGGATTTATGTTTCTGGCAGAAAGTTTTGATGAATGGGCAAAACCAAAAGTACAAAACGGATATCATCGCTTTTTTGAAGAATATGCAGAAAAAGATATTGTAAATTTAGTGAGAGCCACGCGAAACCATCCTTGTATTGTAATGTGGAGTTCAGGAAATGAAGTTCCGGATCAATACGGAGCTGAAGGTTTGACCAGAGCTAAATTTTTACAGGATGTTTTTCATAGAGAAGATCCTACGCGCCCGGTAACTGTCGGAATGGATCAGGTAAAACAGACTATGGCGTCAGGTTTTGGATCATTATTAGATGTACCGGGACTGAATTACAGAGTTCATCTTTATGAAGAAGCTTATAAATCATTTCCACAAGGATTTATATTGGGTTCAGAAACTGCTTCTACAGTGAGTTCAAGAGGAATTTATAAGTTTCCGGTTGTACAGCAAAAAGAGAAACAATACGATGATCTTCAATGTTCATCTTATGATCTCGAAGCCTGCAGCTGGTCGAATGTTCCTGATGAAGATTTTGTGCTTCAGGATGACAAACCGTGGGTTATTGGAGAATTTGTCTGGACCGGTTTTGATTATTTGGGAGAACCAACGCCTTATGATGAAAAATGGCCATCAAGAAGTTCTTATTTTGGAATTTCAGATTTAGCAGGACTTCCTAAAGACCGTTTTTATCTTTACAGAAGCAGATGGAATAAAAAGGATAAAACGCTTCATATACTGCCACATTGGAACTGGAAAGGAAGAGAAGGAGAAATTACCCCCGTTTTCGTTTACACAAATTATGACAGTGCAGAACTTTTCGTAAACGGAAAAAGTATGGGCGTTCAGAAAAAAAACAATTCTACTCCACAAAACCGCTATCGCTTAATGTGGAATGATGTGAAATATGAGCCTGGAACGGTAAAAGTAGTAGCATTTGATTCCAATGGAAAAATAGCTGCCAAAAGTGAGGTTAAAACTGCCGGAGATCCCTATAAAATTGTTCTTGAAGCCGATCGAAAAAGGATTAAGGCTGATGGCGAGGATATCTCTTTTGTAACGGTTTCAGTTGTAGATAAAAATGGAATTCCATGTCCGACAGCAGTTAATGAATTGCAATTTAAAGTAACCGGCGCTGCAACGTACAGAGCTGCATGTAATGGTGACGCAACTTCTCTGGAAATATTTCATGAAAACAAAATGAAGCTTTTCAGCGGTAAACTAGTGGTCCTGGTTAAAGCAGTCAAAACTGCAGGCGCCATCCAATTGGAAGTAACAGGAAAAGGACTTCAGAAAGGTAAAATAGGTTTAAAGTCGGAATTTTAATAATTAGACTTGCTGTTTAGATGAAATAGTGTTCTTATGAAAAAATGCGCAAATTTATTTGCACATTTTTTGTTTCTTATATATTCTAAACTTTATGAGGTATCTGTTTTTCAATTACATTTGTTTAAAATGGCTCAAAAGTCAGTCCCGAAAGCTTTCGGGATTGCGTAGCGTGAATAAGGAACACTTCGTAGAGCGGGAAAATATGGAAAAGGTTGGAATTTTAAAGATTAAGAAAATAGTTGTATTTTTGATCACTATATTTTTCTTTTTTATGCTTAGTTGTAAAAAAGAAAGTATTAATAAAGAAGCTGTTATCGCAGATAACTTCATACAATTGGTAGATACATTTGCCTACAAAACAGGAACATTTATACCTGTGCCATTTATAGAAGAGGAAAAGTTTGATTCCAATAGAAAGAAGATAATTCCAAAGACCGCATTTGGTGTTAACTTGGTAGATTCAATTGTTGTTGATAAAATTACCAATAGAGATATAAATGATTTACTTAGTCACAATTCCAAATTTAATGAATTATATGGTGAACTTTTTACAAAAGGGAAATATGAAAATTTTCATGTATCTTCTCATTTTCCAAAGTCAATTGGTAGATATAAAATTTATACTGATTCTTCGATTGATAAACCAAACTTCGTAGGAGAGGTTGAGCTTTGTAATTTTAAAATTTATGAGGATAAAATTATGGTTGTTTTAATTAAGTCTGTTGGATACAGTAAAAGAGCTGATTTAATTATTTTAAAACGAACCAATAATTTGTGGAAGATTATTGACCGAACGAATTTATATGTTTCATAAATTGATGTAAAATAAAAACCCCGCTCTCCGAAGTATTCTCATGAAAAGCTGCACAAATGTCTATCTGACTTTGTGCATTTTTTTATTCTTAGAAATTGTAATCCTGATAAAAGTTTCCCGACTTTTACCTTTTAGGTTAAAACAAAAAAGCTCCATTTTTTTTGAAGTTCAAAGAAGGTTTGCACTGCTTATTTTTTTAATCTAAATTCGTTTGCATTTTGCAAAAGAAAGGTCTCAGCAAAAAACTTAAAACCTTAGAAATTATTTATCTCAATACTATCGGAATCAATGTCTACTCTTTATCAAAGCCCAAGAATAATTATTCGTGAATTTTTATCTCATGAACAGCAAACATTTTCAGAGCTCTTTCAGGACAGTCAGGTTACAGAATATCTACCTGTCACTTCACCGGAAAGATACGTGGAGATGTTTACTGAATTACTTGAAAATTATGAAAAGAAAAGGCTTAGTCGCTGGGCAATATTCGATACTATAAATAATAATTTTATTGGAATATGCGTCGCTCGCATTTTTGTACACAATACAAACCAGATAGAAATAGGATATGTACTTAGTAGGGAATATTGGGGAAAAGGTATTGCTACAGAGGTATGTAAGGCTATAACTCAATATAGTTTTGCAAATACAAATACGAAAGAAGTTGTAGCTATAACGGACCTTTACAATACCGGATCACAGAATGTATTGCAAAAGGCTGGATTTGAACGATTAGATAACTTAATAAGAAATGAAGAAGAAGTAGCTTATTTTAAGATAGAAAGATTATAATGTACCACAGTTTATATCGAATGCGAGGCGGGAAAATAGGTAGTTAGAAGATTTAAGGTTGTCTCATAAATTGGTTTCTGTCGTACTTTTGCGAGCAGCCAGGCCAAAAAACTCATGATTAAAATATCCTTAGGTCCGTTTTGCGATGTAATTATAAATCCTTCTATTGTTTTTTGAAATTTTTCAGTTTTTATAATTTCCGGTTTCATTACATATTGTTCTACAAACAAGAGATAGTGTACAACCCGTTCTTCATTCACAGTTAAAAGGTATTTTTTATAACGCCGTTTAAAACTTTTTATTCGGGATATCGCCAGTTCTGTATTTTCTTCCTGTATATGAAGTAAGATTTCTACAAGACATTTTTTTATTGTCCAGTCCATGCCCATTTTTTTTTCGTACCAGCTGTCGGTATGGTTTAGTTTTGCCATTTCTTTTACGGCATTACGTCCGGCGTTTTGCTGTATATAAAAAACGATAAGCATAAGACGAATGTCGTTACCGTCATTAGGATCTGTCTTTTTATTTAAAGCTAAAGATTTTTCGGCAATCTCTATCGCTTTTTGAAAATTCCCAAGATAATTTTCATTGAAAGAAAGCAGTAAAAAATACCTCAGGCAAAAACGCTGATAGTATTTGTCAGACTGTTTCTTCAGTTCCGTAAACATTGAATTAAGATAGTTTAAAGACGTTGTAAACTGCCCATTACGAAAATAGAAGTTGGCTATAAAATACAATATGTAGATATGATAGTACAAATGTTTATCGGTCAGATCTGCTTTTTTACTAATAAACCGATAGCTTTTAACAACAAATGGCTCTATAAGTGAGTAATTGTTATTTATAGAGGCATATTCATTGGCAATAAATAATATCTGGTAAAGAGATTTAAAAGTTAATCCCTGTTTTAATGATATTCCGTAGGTTTCAATAGTGTTTTTTATAAGCGACTCAAAATCTACAATTCGGCTTTCATGAAGTATAGCAGCCAGTTCACGACGCAAAACAGCATAGCCCAAATTAAGCTGCTGCTCATATTCAAGCTGTTTTTTATTTGTTTTGAAATTCTGTATTATTTTTTCAATTGGCTGTGACAGATCGAAATGGGCAAATTGTATCTGAGTCAGATATATTTCATTAAGCAGGCTAAAATGTTCAATGTTTGCTGCGAGCACTTCAGCCTTTGCCAAACATTTAAAGGCCGTTTTTTCAAGTTTATTTTCGAAAAACAGACGGCTCACAACAATTAGACGAAGTATTGCATTTTCCTGCGAAGTATCATTTTCAAAATTCCGATTAGCCATGAAGTCAATCATGTTGTCATAAAGTCTTTTTCTGAGAGCATGATAAGCATCGGTACTTTTTTTATCTGATAAAGTTTTTTTACTAAACTTTATATCGTCAGTTTTTAGAGAATTAAACAATTCTATATTGCCTGTGTCTTTGCGCTTGTTTTTCTTTGATAAATACTGTATGAATGCTTTTTTATCATTTTCATTCATCATATTTGATATTTCGTGTAGTGCATTCATAAATATGGTTTTACTGAGATAAAAATAATAAAAATGAATTTTATATCGTCAGTTTTATAAAGAAATTAGTTTTGACAACTCCCGCTTCTTTCTGAGATTTGTCTCATAATTATAAAAACATAAAACTATGGAACCGCTAAAATCAAATGAATCAAACAACAATTCAGAATCAAAAAATGCAGGATTAAATATTGGATATGACGCCTTAAGACCAAGCGCTGCCTTTGTGGGCGCTTCCTGGATGACATTAATTATAGGTATGACCGCGTATTGTATTGGTCTTTATAATTCGGAAATGGCTTACAATGAAAAAGGCTATTATTTTACAATTCTTCTTTTTGGTCTTTTCTCTGTAATATCGGTGCAAAAAAGTGTACGTGACAGGCTGGAAGGCATATCGGTAACTGATTTGTATTACAGTATAAGCTGGTTTAGTACTATTGCCTCTATAGTATTGCTCGTAATCGGTCTGTGGAATGCTGATTTACTGCTTAGTGAAAAAGGTTTCTTCGGAATGTCGTTTGTACTAGGATTGTTTTCAGCTCTTGCTGTACAAAAAAATACCCGAGACCTTAAGCAATTTGAATCCATTATGGTATAATATTTTAGCGGAGCCTCATTACTTTCACAATACTGTGGAGTTTTGAGGTTTTCTAAAGTCTAATTTGCATGATTATGAAATCTAAATACAAATCGATTATTTATAGTATTGGTGTACTATTGCTTACAGTTGGTGTTTTAAGTAAACTCTGGTGGCTATATATTTGTACCCTATACACTGAGTTTGAAGAAAGCAAGGTTGCTTACCTTAGCTTGTTTCCGGAGTGTCTTCAAAATGCTTTTCTCTTAACTGTCATTGAAATATTTGTATTAGCAGTAGCATCGATTATCTTTTCAGAATCTAAAAAGGCTGCTTATCTAAAAAAGATATCTAAAATTTTGATGATAATTTCTTTAATACTCTGTGGGTGGAGTTTATTTTCTTTAATGTAAAAGATTCATTTTTTCTTTTTTAAGTGAAAAAGCTCCAGATTTCTCTGAAGCTTTTTTTATTTAGTAGCCCTAACGGAACAATTCCCGAACCATTTTATTGATAGCCTAACTTTAAATACATAATATCTAACTTTAATAGTATTTCACTTTTGGATAAACACACAATCTTCAAGATTAGTTTAGATTTTGGAGGTTTCTAAATTTTTATATAAAAAAAAAGTAAACTTCCCGCATGTTTATTGGGAAGATAGAATAGTAAAATCCGAAATGTGGTTTCCCGTAAAATTTTAACAATTGAGTAACTTAGATTTGCTCGTAAAACTATGTTATCTGATTATGTTTTTACAGAAGACTACAAACTTAAATGATTAAGGAAGTTGAAAATTACATAAAAGAAAATAAACATTTACTGGAATCCAATCAGTTCAGAAAATTGAGAACAATAGTTTGATGCTGGCAGAAAAAATGAATATGATATTACTAAAGAAAATAGAAGACTAACTCTAGAGCAAAATAAACGAATTGAAAAGCTAAAAAAAACAGAAAAACAAAACAATAAAGAAGAAAAACGACTAAAATAAAAAAACAAATAAAATAAGAGTACAGAATTCTAAAAACTAAATTAAATAAGATATGAAAAAGGTAATGTTTATTGTACTGCTTGCGGTACAAAGTAACTTTGCGCAAAACACATTTCCACAAAGCGGAAATGTTGGAATTGGGATATTAAACGCAAACGCAATGTTAACGATTGGCGGAAGTTCTCCATTGTTTTTAAATGATGGAGCTAGCAGTTCAACTCCTTTTTTAGCAGTTTTGAATTCAGTGGATCCTATTCAGGCTAAATATGGTTGGGCGTTTTATGATAATCAAACAAACGGGAATTTAGATATATATCGAAGAAATGGTACTACTCAGGGAGTAAAACTTATGAGTTTTAATAGAAATACTGGTGATGTTGCAGTTGGTGATATTGCTCCCTTATTTTTAAATCATGGAGCAAGTAGCAGTACACCTTTTTTGGCTGTATTGAATTCAGTAGTACCAACTCAAGCTAATTACGGTTGGGCGTTTTATGATAACTCAACAAATGGAAATTTAGATATTTATCGAAGAAATGGTACCACTCAGGGCATACAGTTTATGAGTTTTGATCGCAATACAGGTGATGTTTCCATTGGTACAAGCAATTCTAAGGGAAATAAACTTGCTGTTAAAGGTACAGTTGGATGTGAAGAAGTAGTGGTGAAATCTGCAAGCAGTTGGAATTGGCCTGATTATGTTTTTGCTAATGATTACAAATTGAAACCATTACAAGAAGTTGAAGAATTTATCAAACAGAATAAACATTTACCTGAAATCCCATCAGCGCAGGAAATTGATAAGAGCGGTTTGATGTTAGCCGAAATGAATATGAATTTATTGAAGAAAATTGAAGAATTGACATTGTATATGATTGAGGTAAAAAAAGAGAATGAATTGCAAAAAAATCTACTTAAAATTCAAGATGAAAAAATACTCCAACTTGATAGAAAAATCAACCAAATACTAAAATAACATGAAAGTACAAAATTTACTTATTTGTATTGCATTAGTTTTATTTCAACAAATAAATGCACAAAGTTATGAATTACATAATTCGATAAACTTTAGCAATGTTAATGATGGACGTGATACACCGGATGGAATGACTTGGTACCTTCCAACACCGTTAAATTATGGAATATATAGAACAAATGGGCCATGGCTTGCGCCAAATTACCAGCAACTAAAACTTTCTTTTGATACTGGAATTATCATTGATGGTGGTTCTTTATTTGGAAGAAGTGGAACTTTTTTACAGCCTAATGGAGGAAATGTCGGCATAGGAACTGTAGTTCCAGACGAAAAACTAACCGTAAAAGGAAAAATTCACACCCAAGAAGTTCGTGTTGATATGTCAGGGCCGTTAGTTCCTGATTATGTTTTTGCAGAAGACTACAAACTTAAATCATTGCAAGAAGTAGAAGATTATATCAAACAAAACAAACATTTACCCGAGATTCCATCAGCTGGCGAAATTGACAAAAATGGCTTGATGCTGGCAGAAATGAATATGAGTTTGTTGAAGAAAGTAGAGGAATTGACGCTCTATATGATCGAACAACAAAAGAACAACAAGGAACAAGCTTATGAAATTAAGGTTTTAAAAAATGGAATTAGTTGGGGAGAAATGAATGCTAAGCTTTTGGAAAAAATTGAGGAATTAACATTGTATACAATTGAGCAATCAAAAGAGATTCAATATCTAAAAGAAAAGAATAAAACTTTTGAAGTACTATCTGAACGACTTAATAAGCTTGAACGAAAGCTTAAATAAATTTTACTAATAAATTCACACAAATAAAAGCAGTCAATTAATGAAAAAAATTAGTTCAATACTTTTTACTCTACTTATTACAACAACTGGATTTTCTCAACAAATTTCTGATGGATATTCAACTACCATAACTGATTTTACAGTTCCATTAAAATCAGGTTTATATAATGGACAAAGTGCAATAGGATCTCCAGATTTAACCGATGGCTGGCAACATTTGTTTGTAATTAGGAATAGTACACCGATCAATAATTATCAATTACAGATAGCATCTTCCTTTTTAACGAGTGATAAATTGTTTTTTAGAAAAATTGCTACGGCAGGAGAGGCATCTAATCCTGCTTGGTTTGAAATAGCAACACGCGGAACTAATAATTTTACAGGTAATCAAATTGTTTATGGTAATTTAGGTATTGGTGTATCATCGCCATCTGCTTATTTAGAGGTTCTTACTCCGGTTTTGGCTCAAGGAAGTTATAATAGTCAAAAATGGTCTTCTGGTAATCCAGGATATGAATTAAAATTACAAACTATTTGGAATAGTGGAGGAATTAATCAAGAAATTATTCAACGTTATAATAATGTTGATTATAAATCACTTGTTTTTTTTGCTGGAAATATTGGTATTGGTATATCAAATCCAAATAACAAACTAGATGTAAACGGCACAATTCACTCCAAAGAAGTAAAAGTAGATATGAATGGCTGGTCAGATTTTGTTTTCAGGAAAGAATACAATTTACCAACGCTTCAGGATATTGAAAAACATATCAACGAAAAAGGACATTTAGAAAATATCCCAAGTGAAGAAGAGGTATTGAGAAATGGAATTAATTTGGGAGAAATCAATTCAAAACTACTTCAGAAAATCGAAGAACTTACTCTTTATATAATTCAACAAGAAAAGAAAAATAGCTTACAAACTTTAGAAATTGAAAATTCTAAAAATGAGATTCAAATACTAAAAAAGGAAAACGAATCTTTTAAAAATATTTTAGAAAGGTTATCAACAATTGAAGAAAAATTAAAATAACACCATATGAAAAAAACTATACTATTGATAATTATCCTCTTTCATTCAGTTTTAAAAAGTCAAACGTTTAATGGCAATTTAGGCTCTCAAAGTTTAAATTGGAGTATGGAACAAAAAGATTTTAATGCAATTCCAAGAGTTGGTATTGTCCCTATGTCAATCAAATTATGGGATAATTATCTTGGAGCAAATGCGCCTTCCCAATTTGGATCATTATTAGAAATAAATGGTAGAGAATCACATTTAACTTCGCAACTTTATTTTGACAATACGTGGAATGGTTCAAGAATACTTTATAGAAGTTCATTTTATGCTATGAATAATTGGGAAAGTTGGAGATATCTTCTAGATTCAAAAAGTGATGTTGAATCTTCAGGAAATTTAAAGATACAAGGAAACAGTAATAGTTATATTTTAAATGGAAATGTAGGCATCGGCACAACAAACCCAACGTCAAAACTTACCGTTGCCGGAAACATAAATTCTCGTGAAGTAAAAGTAACTGTAGATGCCGGAGCAGATTTTGTTTTTGAAAACAACTACAATTTACCATCTCTTGATGCTGTTGAAAAATTCATCAAAGAAAACAAACATTTACCTGAATTTGCTTCAGCTGATGAAATGAAAAAAGAGGGAATCAATTTATCAGAGATGAATATTAAACTTTTACAGAAAATTGAAGAAATGACACTTTACATGATTGAGCAAAACAAACAAATAAAAGATTTAAAAATCGAAAATAAAAATTTCAAATTAGTATTTGAAAGACTTTCAAAAATCGAGCAAAAATTAAATTAACGTTATTAATTTTTCTCCTTTATCGTAATTTCTGTAAAAGCTCAGATCTATACATCAAGCGGTATAATTCAGGGTGCATCTTGCAATAATAATATTGGTATTGGAGCAACATCCCCTTTAGGGAAATTAGATATTTTTACAGGATTAACGTAGAACAGGATCATACAAATCCCTTGTAGAAAGAGTAGCTGCTTTAGAAAAAAAAATAAAATCCCCATCCCAACCCTGCCCGAAGGAGATGGAGCAAAAATCGGATTATTTTATATTTCTAAGCAGTGTAATACAAAAAATAGTAAGGCATTTATACATTGTTACCTTAAAAATTATTTCATCTTAAAAAATATATATGAAAAGAATTCATTTTATTAGTTACTTTCTTTTGTTTTCCTGTAGTGTTTTCTCTCAGGAATTCTCAAAAATTGTCCCAGTAAATCCCAATGTAGCTTCGTTATTTAAGTCTACAATAACCCCTGTTAATGAATATAGTGGATTAGCCAATGTTTCAATTCCTTTATACACCGTAACGGAAGGTAATATTTCCGTTCCTATTTCTTTAAGCTATAATAATAGTGGAATTCAAGTTTCAGAAGAATCAGGAATTGTGGGCTTGGGATGGGCTTTAAATATAGGTGGGGCAATAACAAGAATGGTTAATGGGAATGAAGATTTTAACACTTCAAGTGTAGGTTATTTAAAGCATGGTAAACAATATCCAGACCCTTATATTTATCCTGGACCTGATGGCTATTTTGACCCAGATCAACATGGTTTTGTTGACCCGGATTCGCAGTGCAAATTTTTGGTAAATGGTAATCCTACAAGTTTTGATCAAACTATTTATTCATATTATCAAGACTACGATTTTATGCCAGATGTATTTTATTATAACTTCAACGGCTACTCCGGATCGTTTGTATTAGACCCAAATGGAAATGCTGTATTGATGGAAAAAGAAGGTTTGAAAATTTTAGTCGATACTTCCAGTGGGTCAAGTCAATCGGTTAAATTTACAATTACAACGGAAGATGGAACAATTTATGAATTTAACAAAACAGAGTTCACTAATTTTTCAGGTTCTGGTCTTGGTATCCCAGGATATACCTCTTCGTGGTATCTTTCAAAAATTACTGATATCTCGGGTAACCATATCGATTTTATATATGAAAATAAGGGAAATATAGTTCCTTTACGATCATTTACCCAAAACTTTGAAATTGACTCTTGTACAGATTGTAGTACCTTCGCTCCAGAAGCGAGATTTAAAGAATATGCAGGTCCCTATACATCTATTGAGGGGGTCTATTTATCTGAAATAGATTTTAGTAATGGAAAAGTAAAGTTAAATTATTCGGGCGATAATGTTAGAACTGATTTAAAAGGATATTATTTAAATTCATTACAAGTTGTTGATAATACTAATAAAACTATAAAACAACATGATTTCAACTACACTTATTTTGGCAATGCAGCTAACGGAAATAGCAAAAGTCTGAGTCAGGGGGATTATTCACAGTCGATATATTCTTTGAGTTCTGAATCGCACCTTAACCTTAGATTACGCTTGGATAGTGTGACTGAAGATTCTATAAAAACCCATAGTTTTGAATATTATCCTGGTTATAATAATTATGTCCCCAATAAGACAACTTTAGATCAGGATTATTGGGGGTTTTACAACGGGGCCAATAATACCCGATCTTTTATTCCATTAGTTAATCCTAATATTTCGGGATTTAACGGAAGTTCTTTTGTTGCAGCTAATAAAGTGCCTAGTGAAGCTCATGCAAAACTTTTTAGCCTAGCAAAAATCAGCTACCCCACAAAAGGATCAACAGCATTTGAATACCAGACAAATACCTTTGCAGAAATCGAACTTAAAACCATTACGACTAGGGATTTGGTAACAGCTAAAGCAGATGAAACAACCTCATACTCTGTATCTGTACCATTCACACCTCAAACCTTTCCTTTTAGAATTGAAGCTTCTTTTCTTCTTCAGGGTTGGAACTCAAGCATGTCCTCAAGTAAACCCTATGTTGATTTTCCAAACACTTTTCATCTTAGGCTTAAAAAATCTGATGGCACAGATTTAAAATATTATTATTTTCCATCCAATGAAGGAAATCAAAAATGGAATAATGTACAAGGCGGCTCTTATGCGGGGTATGTATATCCTGCTGAAGAATTTGGAACACAACAGAATCCAACAAGTGGTAATCAATTTACACTAGAAGCCTATTTTAACGACCGAGATGGATTGTTATTTGGCATAGCTACTATAAAAGCAAGTTGGAATGCAACTCATGAAAATATATCATCCTATTATTCCAAAGGTGGCGGGTTACGTGTCAAATCAATTTCAGATTATGATTCAAACGGCAGTTTGAAAATGAAAAGAGCATTCAATTATCACTATCAAAGCACAGTAGATGGACAAGTAGTTCAAAAGTCTTACGGCAAATTAAAGACTTCAAAACCAAGGTATGAACGTGTACATTTATTTACCTATAGCGGAACCATTAACAGTCCAATAAGAAATCCTGTGGTAGTCGGTAGTTCAAATTCTATTAACACTTTTTCAAAAGATGCTGGCAGTTATGTGGGTTATGACCAAGTGGAAACTGTTTATGAGGGCGATAATGTTGATAATGGGAAACAAATTAAAAAGTTTTACAATTTAAAAGATAATTTGGAGATATTTTCTTATCCACGACTTAAGGGGCAAGATGATTACTACCATTTTCCTACCTTGAAAGCTCCTCACAATGGATTGAATTATTTGACTCAAAACTATAAGAGGAAAGGGAATACCTATAGTTTGGTTAGTGAAATTGAGAATAATTATTCGATCAACGGATTTTCTGCTTCCAATTTTGACCTTCATGCATTATATCAAAACCCGGATTATATTATTGGTGCAAAAAAAGAAAATTTTTCTCCATCAGGAAATAATTATATAGGTTGTAGTTATTTTCAATTTCAATTGCATCCTTATTATTCCAATTTAATCCAGCAAACAGCTATAAAAGAAACTTTATATGACACTAATGGACAAAATCCTGTTGTAAATGAACAAAGATTCTATTATGACAACGCAATGCATCTTCAAAAAACAAGAATTGAATCCAGTAATAGTGTAGGCAAAGTTTTAGAAACAAAGATTTATTATCCCGATGATATTTCATCTACGACAAGTTTAGCTGAAGGAGGCAATTTGACATCCTCGGAGTATGCGCAAATTGATCGATTAAAGGGCGATGATTTACATCGTATTGTGACCCCTATACAAACTGTTACTAAAAAAAATGGGCAGATAACATCAATCCAGCGTAATTTATTTAAAACTGATGATGGTATTGTGCTTCCAAGTAGTGTTAAAATTGCAAAAGGAACAAACTCTTTAGAAGATCGTCTTGTTTACCATGACTATGATGACAAAGGGAATCCTTTAGAAGTTTCGAAAAAAGATGGGGTTCACATCGTTTATGTTTGGGGCTATAATAAAACATTGCCCATTGCCAAGATAGAAAATGCCACAAATACGCAAATAGCCACTGCCTTAGGAGTTTCTGATGTAAGTGCTTTAAATGAGACCAATCTGGGTGCCATTAATGCTTTGCGCAGTAATGCTTCTTTTGCTAATTGTATGATTACAACCTACACTTACCTTCCTCTTATTGGAGTAAGTACTATTACCGATCCTAAAAATGATACCATAACGTACACCTATGATTCTTTTGGCAGGCTGGAATTTGTAAAAGACAAAAGCGGTAACATTTTATCAGAGAACCAATACAAATACAGACAATAAACCAAAAACATCATGAAAAATATACTAAAACTTATTTTGGTTTTGTTTCCAGTTATGGTAATGGCTCAAAATGAAAATTACATCAAAACCGTTACCTATAAAGTAGCAAGCCAGGCACAAATAACGGCACCAACTATTACGCAGGCTGCCCAAAATATCACCTATTTTGATGGGCTGGGAAGACCGATCCAGCAGATTGCGGGACAGCAGTCCAATTCAGGAAAGGATATCATTACCCATATCAAATATGATGGTTTTGGAAGGCAGGTAGAGGAATATCTTCCTTATAAATCTTCCAATACCAATCTGGCCTTTGATCCGGCTGCTGAGGCTAATGTATTATCCTATTATGCAAACCCTACCCTTGCAATTACCGGAAATCCGGCAATGGAAGCTACCTCTTATCCCTATAGCCGAAAAGAGCTGGAAGCCTCGCCGCTCAATCGTATCCTTATTCAGGCTGCACCTGGAAATGATTGGAGATCAGGATTGGGACATGAAATCAAAATGGATTATCAGGCCAATACGCTCAATGAAGTCAGGTTCTTTACAGCCAATACAGTTTGGGACGCTACAAAAGGATTATATGAAATTTCTTTTGTAAATAGCGGAGTATATGCTCCGGCCCAACTATACAAAACCGTTACTTATGACGAGAACACCGTTGCGCCATTGTCTGAAACAAATGGATCGACAATAGAGTTTAAAAACAAGGAGGGTCAGGTTGTCCTGAAGAGAACCTATGGTACTGTAGGAACAGGAACTGTAAATGAAAAACATGATACCTATTACATCTATGATATTTATGGAAATTTAACCTATGTAATTCCTCCAAAAGCGGTTGATCTTATTGGCAGCACGGCAGGGCTGTCAACCGATCTGATATCAACAGTTACAGTAACTTCAGCAAGTGGACCGCTAAACTTAAAAGCTTCCAATTCTATAACATTAAAAGAAGGATTTTATGCCATGGCAGGAAGCACTTTTAGTGCTGTTATTGATAATGGAACCCAAAACATATTAGATAATTTATGTTATCAGTACAAATACGATGATCGAAACAGACTTGTTGAGAAAAAACTACCGGGAAAACAATGGGAGTTTATTGTGTATGACAAGCTAGACAGAGCTGTTGCTACAGGACCTGCCAACTCCCCTTTTTCAGATCTGGCCTCGGTTGGATGGCTAATAACTAAATACGATGCTTTCAATCGACCTGTGATTACTGCCTGGTTACCGGCAACGGTTACTTCTGCCTCTAGAAAAACCCTACAGGATACACAAAGTAGCTTTACTGCCAATTTCATCGAAACTAAAATCGCTACAGCAACAAATACAACCATGCCTGCAGCAGGCGGAGTAGCTTTCAGGTATACAACTTTGGCATGGCCTCAATCAGGTTACCATGTACTGAGCGTTAATTATTATGATGATTATAATTTCCCGGGCGCCCCGGCAATCCCGGCAACAGTTGCCGGTACAGACCAGGCTGTCTATTACAACACTATCATAAAGCCCATTGGACTTTCCACAGGAACCTGGATCAGGATTCCGGAAGCCAGTACCGACTACAGAAATGAACAGTCCTATAGCCTGTATGATGCCAAGGCGAGACTTGTTCGTTCTTACACAAAAAACTTCCTGGGCGGCTACACTTATACTGACAATAAACTGGATGCCTTTTCAGGTCAGTTAAAATACAGCATAACCAAACATAGCAGACTCGCGGGGGGACCTGAACTAAAAACAACCGAAACTTATACCTATTCTCCCCAGGACAGGTTAGTGATACAAACTCATCAAATTGAGGGAATGCCTGCCGAGACTCTCCTTAGCAACACTTATGATGAACTAGGACAGCTCATTTCCAAGAAAGTTGGAAGCAACACCCAGAATATAAATTATACCTATAATATCCGCGGATGGCTGACCGGTATCAATGATATTGCTGCGCTTCAGAAAAGTGGGGATGCAAAAGACCTGTTTGCTTTTAAGATTAATTACAATACAATACCGTCCGGTATTGCAAATGTGAAAGCACTATACAACGGAAACATTGCCGAGACCCAATGGGCAACAAATTCAGACAACGGGATAATAAGATCATACGGTTATAAGTACGACAACCTTAACCGACTAAAGGAAGGCATCTTTAAAAAAGAAACAGTACAAACCAATGCTTATAATGAGATTTTGAATTACGACAAAAACGGAAATATCCAGGGGCTTACCAGAAACGGAAACAGCGAGACTGCCTCACAAATTGATGCTTTGGTATACACCTATGCCAATAGCAACAACAGCAACCAGCTTTTAAAAGTTAGTGATAGTGCTCCATTAGCGGAAAACATTAGCGGTTTTAGAGACTACAACCCAACCAATATAGGTGATGATTATGTTTATGATGCTAATGGAAATATGACAAAAGACATTAACAAAAACATAACTGAAATAATCTACAACTACTTCAATTTACCAACTAAAATAAGCTTTGTCTCTGGAGAGAATATTGTTTATATTTACAATGCTGCTGGGCAAAAAGTTCAAAAAGTAATGAATAGCAAAACAGCTGGTCAAAATGATATACGAACCACAGACTATTTAGGAGGATTTCAATATGAGTCTCTCATTTCTCCTGTACAGGGATCTTTTGCCAGCAAACTGTTATTTTTTCCAACAGCAGAAGGATATGTTGAACCCGTTGCCGGTTCTTACAAATATTTTTACCAATACAAGGATCATTTAGGGAATGTCCGTTTAAGTTATGACAAAAGCCTGATTATTCAGGAAGAAAACAACTACTATCCTTTTGGGTTAAAACAATACGGATACAATAATGTGATTAATTCTTCAAATGCTTCTTTAAAGTATAAGTACAACGGAAAAGAATTGCAAGACGAGTTAGGGCTTGCGATGTACGACTATGGTGCAAGAAATTATGACCCTGCACTTGGTCGCTGGATGAACATTGATCCCCTAGCTGAGAAAATGAGAAGACATAGTCCTTATAATTATGCTTTTAATAATCCAATATTTTTTATTGATCCAGATGGTATGGCGCCAGGAGATTTTTATGATCAGCAAGGGAATAAAGTAGGGACAGATGGTAAGGATGATCATAAAGTATATGTGTTGACTGATAAAAATGAAGTTAAAGCTGCAAATAAAGCAACTAAAAATGGTCTGAAGTTTAGTAAGAGTGATGTTAAATCGGAAGTTGAGCTTCCTTCATTTGAAGCAAGGAGTCGTATGGGAGATGCAGTAAAAAGATCAGATAGTCCAAGTGTGGATGATCCAACTGGAGGAACACATGAAGAAGGAGGGTATTATGGAACAAATGCCAAAGGAGATTCGGTAGTTATTGATGCAGAACCTGGAGCTGCTCATCAAAAAGGAAGTCCTGGTGTAGGAGTTAGTCCTTTAGTGCCGGGAAGTCAATATGAAAATCAAGCCGATTGGAGGTCTAAAGATAATATAGAAGGAACTTTTCATGTTCATCCTAAAGGAGGTAACGGTGTCAGCTTCGTACAAGGACCATCTGGAGCTGACCTGAGAAATAGTGTATCTAGAGCTGCTGATAAAGGAATAACAGGAAACAATTTTATTTTAGGGAGCGGGAATAACACAGTGACTATATATAAAGCTATAAATGGTCAAGCACAAATTATTGCAACTTTTCCTCTCAATAAATTTACTACGTTAAAAAATTAGATTATGAAAAACCTTAAGTATTGTGTGTTGTTTTTTAGCTTATTTTTGATCTCTTGTGAAAAGAAAAATACAGCAAAGAGACAAGTTGAGAAATATAAGATCAAAGTGAATTTTAGTATCGATGATATAAAAAAAGATATTGATAACAATTTTGTAATTTACCTGGTAAGCGGTTCAGACACTTTAGTTATTAAACCTCACAACAAAGTGTTTATAGATATTCCTGATGTAAACAATCAATATGAGCTAATCTTTAAAAATGAAAATAATTTATTAAAATTTCCAAATGTGGCTTCAAAAACGATAATTCCTCAGCAAGATTTTGAATGGAATTTTGGTATCGATAAAAAACCGTTTAATAAATACCTTGGCTTGATGAATGAAGCTGAATATGAAACTGATAAAAAAACAACGGAAATATTTTTTTTACAGTTTGATCCTCAGAATTATGGTGACGGAATTCAGCTCGTTGAGAAAAGGTAGGGAATGTTTCAACGTTAGTTATCTGAAAATTTAGATTTCTAGCATGTTGAAAGAGAATAAATAATAGCAAAAATAATTGTTAATGTATCAGATGTGTAGGTGGTTAATAATTCCATTTAAGATTTGCACATAACCCCGCTCTCCGAAGTCTTCT
>NZ_JCAXEB010000017.1:0-93880 GCF_059758655.1 Flavobacterium sp. GQ95 | reverse complement strand
GGAAGACTTCGGAGAGCTGGGGTTATGATAAAATATTTTAAGGTTTTAAAAACTTAACTAGTGAGGCAACCAATCGCGTTGCCTCATTAGTTTCAAAATTTTAAATTTCTATTCTTCTATTGGTATTTTCTAATTTGAAAACCTACCTCTTAGTTAATGTAATATCTTACCATCAATACAAGCCTTTAAGCAAGGTGAGCTGAAATCTAATTTTTGAAGTGATTTGAAGATACAGATGAAATCAACTCCAATTGATAGCTCATTGAGTTCGTCTAAAACATTTTTGGTTTTCTTAGGTTTATATCCAGTTTCATTAATGTCTTTTAGTAAAAGAAATAGATCGCTGCTATTAAATCCTTTTATTCTGTAGCTATTATTATTTTCTACATTATACCCAATAATATATTCTTGGCAGGAAGTCATATGCAAACTCATATCTACCTTGCTGTCTAAAATTTTTATCGAATTTTTCCCTAATACAAACTTGTAAAAAACAATATTAGGTCCATAACCGTTTAAGGAATCTATATTTATTTCAACAATTTCCGGATTATAAATTCTTTTATTATTCAGGTCTTTATTAACAATAATACCTTCCTCTAAGAAACGCAATATAAAAATATTTTCTACTGGTTTTTCTTTTTGAGAATAAATGGTTAGTGAAGAAACCAAACAAATTATTGTCATAATTCTTTTCATACTTTTCATAACTTCAAATTTTTTATTTTTTCGCTTTTTCTGCTTTAATTTTATCGTAATTTTCTTGCCAATCCATTGCTGTTTTTGACTGAAATGTATTTCTATTCGCAGAATCTTGACAATTATGAGTATTTGTATCTATCATTGTAGCAGCAGGATTTTTTGCCGCATTATATGCATGTCCCATTTCATGAGCTAATGCATTACTAATAGTTTTTACTACACTATAATCCATTGTTGTTGTAATTGATGTTATCGACTTATATGTGCCATCTGCATTTTTATCAAAACCAGTTCTTGTTGCAGCTCCACCATTCATGTACTCATTACCAGTTTTTATTGTTATGTCAAGATTATGTTCGACGCCACTCCCATCTTTAAAAGTTAGATTATTTGCTAAACCGAAATTAGTAGGATCTGTTGCCTTAAAGTCGTCTATCGATGCTTGTATTTTAGCTTCGGTGGCTTTACTATCTTTAAAATCATCTGCAATATTTTCTGCCATTTTAATAGTAGATTTATACTCCTTATATTCCTCTTTAGTAGCAAAATCTTTTCTTGACAAATCAGTATTTCCATTATACTTTTCTTTAATCCTATTTTGATAACCTTGATTTTGTAATTCTAAACGCTGTCTTCGCGCAGTCTCACCATTTATAATTTCCATTCCATTTGGATCTATAAATCTCAAAGGATTATTTGCTACATAAACATACGGCGACAAATTAACGTATTTTTCAGCCAACGGGTCAATGTTCATCCAACGTCCTAAAGTAGAGTCATAATTTCTCCATCCATAGTCATACATGTTAAGCCCCAGTTCATCTTGCAACTCTTTTCCGTTGTACTTATACTTATTTTCCACACCGCTTTTAACAAAATTATATCCTTCTTGTTTCAACCCAAAAGGATAATAGTTGTTTTCTTCCTGAATAGTCAGGTTTTTATCATAGTTCAGACGGATATTCCCTAAATGATCCTTGTATTGGTATACATATTTATAAGAACCTGCTGATGGTTCAACATAACCTTCTGCCGTTGGAAAAAATTTCAGAACGGTATTATTGTTAGATGTCTCATACTGATATCCTCCCAAATAATCTGTCCTTACCGCTGGCAGCGATGTTGCATTTACAATTTTCTGTAGTTTTTGCCCTGCTGCATTGTAAATATAAACAATATTTCCTGTGGTGGCAAAGCTTATTTTGGTTGGCAAATTGAGATGATTGTAGGTTATTGCCGTTATATTTTTGTTGTTATCAGCGGTCATATTCCCATTGTTATCATAGCTGTAATCATCAGTTGTTGCAGTATTGTCAACAAAACCAAGTGATTTATTACTACCATCGACAACCTTCATAAGTTGATTGCTATTGTTGCTATTGGCATAAGTATACACCAAAGCATCAATTTGTGAGTCACTCTCGCTGCTTCCGTTACGGGTAAGTCCCTGGATATTTCCGTTTTTATCGTAGTACAATGCTTCATTGTAAGCGCCACTGAATGTAGATGCATTTTTGTAGATACCTTCTTTTAATCGATTAAGATTGTCGTATTTATAACCATAGGACCTTATGATGCCATTATCAGAATTGGTTGCCCATTGTGTCTCGGCAATGTTTCCGTTGTATAAGGGAATTACATTTGGAATCCCGGTTGTCGGAGTATTGTAATTGATATGAAAAGCAAATAAATCCTTGGGATCACCACTCTTGCTAAGGGCACTTATGTTGTTGATGTCCTTTAACCATCCACGAACATTATAGGCGTAATTGATGTTCTGGGTTGGCGCGGCTTCAGTGTTTCCTACCTTTTTGGAGATTAGCTGTCCGAGTTCGTCATAGGTATTGCTGGTAATTAGTTCAATTGCTCCTGCGTTTATCTGATGGGTCTGGGTTAGCAGACGATCCTGAGGCGAGTAATTAAAAGCATCTTTTGTCATAAGCTCGGCATCAGTTACCAATCTCTTGTGTCTGGTAATGCTGTATTTTAGCTGTCCTGAGAAAGGATCCAGGCTACTGTCCGTATACGTATAACCTCCTAAATAGTTTGCTGTATAATTTCGAATAGGTCTTGCCTTTGCATCATAAAAAGTGGCGCTTGTCTCTCCCGCTATTGAAGCGCTGTTGGTCAGTACCCTGGTCCATGAAGCGGTATTCATGTCTTTTACCTGGGCCGTTGTCAGGGTGTTTTGCCCTTCTACACTTGCAGGTATTGTGATTGTAGGTGTGCTTGGAAAAGTATAGTTATCGTAGTAACTAACGCTCAGAAGCTTAAAATTAGTTGGCTCCACTACATTGCTGTAATAGGCTGCGATGCCATCTATGGATCCACTGGTCTGTTTGCTCTCGTTAATTACAGTAAGAGACGGGTTGTTTTGGGCAGCCTGTAATGCGGCTCTCCCGCCAGGAGTTGCAGCAGTTGCTGTTGACCAGCCCGTATATACCGGACGACTAAAAGGGTCATATTTGGTAATAAGCCATCCAACTGAGCTTAAATCTGAAAAAGGGGAGCTGGCAGGTCCAGTAGCCACTGGCCTGTCGAGTTTGTCATAGACGATAAACTCCCATTGTTTACCAGGCAGTTTTTTCTCAACGAGCCTGTTGCGATGATCATATTTGTACTGATAGCATAAAATATCTAAAGTATTTTGAGTACCATTGTCAATCACAGCACTGAAAGTGCTTCCGGCCAATGCCTGGAATCCAGGTAATAATCGGATGGAATTGGTGGCTGTTAGGTTTACAGTACCACTGGCTGAAGTGATTGTAGCTGTTGATGTCAAATCTGTTTGTAGACCTGCAGTATTACCAATGATATCAACTGCCTTAGGCGGAATAACATAGGTTAAATTCCCATAAATATCATAGATGTAATAAGTATCATGTGTTTTGTTAGTTGTTTCAAGTCCGACGCTTCCGTAGGTTCTTTTCAACACGATTTGTCCTTCTTTGTTTTTGAATTCTACTGTAGATCCGTTTGTTTCAGAGGGTGCAGCGGCAGTATTCTCATCATAAGTAATGGTTTTATACAATTGATTGGCAGGATAATATCCATTATTTGCAAAAGAAATAGCGTATAATCCAGCTGTCGCATCCCAAGAGGTATTGGCCGCGAAAAGTTTTACCTCTTCAAAACCATTAGTGCGATAGTCCATTTTTATTTCATGTCCCAATCCAGATTGCCAGTCGTTCCCAGGAGCTGCCTGTTTTAAGACACGATTTAGCGGAGAGGCTTCGAGCTCTTTTCGGCTAAAAGGATTTGTCGTGGCTTCCATTGCCGGATTTCCGGTAATGGCAAGAGTAGGGTTTGCATAATAAGATAATACATTTGCCTCAGCTGCCGGGTCAAAAGCCATATTAGTATTGGAAGATTTAAAAGGAAGGTACTCTTCTACCTGTCTCCCAAAACCATCGTATTTGATATGGGTAATAATATCCTTGCCAGAAGCAGACTGTTGGCTGGAAACTTGTTGGACAGGTCTTCCCAGTCCATCAAAATAGGTAATGTTTTGGGCAGCTTGAGTAATAGTTGGAGCCGTTATTTTTACCTGACTTGGTACTTTATAGGTAACTGTTTTAACATAATTTTCAGTTTGTGTCTGTCCAATTGCCATAACTGGAAACAAAACCAAAACAAGTTTTAGTATATTTTTCATGATGCTTTTGGTTTATTGTTTGTAGTTATATTGGTTCTCTGATAGTATGTTGCCATTCTTGTCTTTTACAAATTCAAGTCTACCAAATGCATCATAGGTATAGGTTATTATGTCTCCCTTGGGATCTGTAATGGTACTTAATCCAACAAGGGGAATGTGGGTAAAGGTTGTAATCATGGTATTGGCAAAAGAAGGATTACTACGCAAGGCATTAATGGCACCCAGATTAGTCTCATTTAAAGCACTTACATCAGAAACTCCTAAAGCAGCAGCCACTTGCACATTTGTTGCATTTTCTATCTTGGCAATAGGAAGTCTTTGGTTGTAACCCCAAATTATAGAAACTGGATTTCCATTTTCTATTGTATATTGCGTAATGTTTCCAAAAATATCATAGTTCTGATAGGTGACTTTTTTCTCTAATTGATCAGGTACAACATTTCCTTTTTTCGCATAAATATATTGAGGTAATATAGAAGGTACGCCAATTACTGATGAGCTATAACTACCATATTTAGTTGTTTTTTCAGATAATTTGATCGCGCCTTTAAATGATTCTTCTTTTAGTGGTAGTGCAATCATATTTTTAGCAAGTAATTCATTTCTAAATGGCTCATTTATCATTTCAGGATTTTGCGCATAGAAATATTTAGTTTCTAACACATCATTACTTAATGAAGTTGAATTTCTTACCGATGTTAATTGAATATTGGTAGGAGTGCTGTTATAAAAATATTCTTCAGTTTGCTCTACTGTGCCACCATTAAGATAATTTCTCGTTATTTTTGACTTTAATTTATCAAAACCGGTATAGATTATAAAATAGGGTATTTTCAATTTGCCTTGATAATTCTCTATAGCATATTTATTGGCTGCATAAACCCCGTCATAAGCAAAAGCCATTAACGGATATTGAGGTATATCTTTTAGAATATTTGGAAAACTGACACCCGCAGGAAAAATATGTTTAGATACATAGGAAGTTCCTGTACACATCTCATTTTGATCTAATAATTCATAATTTATTTCATCTACATATCCCATGTTTTTTTCTAGTTGCTCTCCATAATAATTATAAGATTCTTCTCTAATGATTGCATTATTGTTGTAAGATAGTTTTCTAAGTAATTTTCCTCTATGCCAATCTTTAGGTTCTTGTTCTCTTAAATCGTCAAATAATGGTATTTCTGAGAATTTAGGTTCTTGAAAACTGAAATAACTATCTTCTTTGATCTCTTTTTTAGTTGTATTATCATAATCTATTTGGCTGACTTTGGTATAACCAACATTTGATCCACTAGTTCTATATAGTGATAGGACTGAAGAAGATGAAAGACGTATTCCTAGTTCTAGACATAATCCACCTTCTAAGCTACAATTAGGTTTTCCTAAAGAGATACTTTCAACATATGATGGTACATTCATCATTTTTCCAGAACTTATGTTGTTGTCATCTAAATATTTAAAAAGAGTAGTGTATTTTGGACCGGTAAGATTATCTTTTGTATAAGTTTGAATATTTTTGATACGTAATCCGCCAAAATGGACATCGTCTTTTATTTTGTCTCTATATTTAACTTGAAAACTTGTATTATGCGGAAAATTATAATCATTGGGACTTGACAACAAGTAATTTTGAGTAACTACGGTCTTCATTCTATAGGTACCTTTACCACCAACATCAAAATAGCTATTTATTTTTCCCGTATTATTTTCGTCCTTAGAAATAGTTCCAAGATATTTTAGCATTTTAAAAGTCCCATCTTCCTGTTTCCTTTCTAAATAAAACTCAACTTTGTTAAATGCAGCATTTATACTTGAATAGTTGGGGACTTTAAAAGGTAAATTTGAATTTATTAATATACTTATTTCACTTGATTTTAAAGACGAACTATAAATACTGGTTTCTATAGGTTCGCTATAGAATACCTTATTGAAACTGTTTACCTCGTTTGGACTTGGGTAAAAATAGTTTAAGCTATATCCTGATAAAACAAATGTTGGTTGTTTTAAAGCATATCTTTCATCAGAGATTGCATCGTAATAGTTTCCTGTTGTTGCTCCAGTTAAGGCGATATGATTCTCATAATCATAATACTTAATTCCTCCTTCAGGAAATTTAATACTTTTTAATGAGAATGTTTTGGTATATAAAGTATCCAAATCTCTGTTAAAACCTAAGTTGCTCACTACATGATGCTCTGGTAATAAATTTTCAGGAAAAAGAGATGTATTTGAATCTTTACCATTAAAGTAGCCCCAATGATCCTGTGCTTTAGATGATTTGGATGGAATTTTATCCAGCAAATAATAATCGAAATCGTACTTTTCAACAGCTAGATTATTTGTGTCGTAAAAATTAACGGCATTAAGTCTTAGTCGTTTATCAACAGCATCTTTACCAAAAACATTTTTATTGGCATTAAAATAACTTTGAGCGAATTCAATTCTTTTTATTAAAGCATTTAAGTTATTATAAATTTTAATTTCTTGTAGTTTTTTAGCTCCTGTTTGTAAGTCTATCCTATCACCATAAATAAAATTTATTCTACCGTTAGGAAAAATAATTTCTGAAATTAATTTTTCTTTAGTACTCGTAACAGTTGACTCATAACTGCTACTGCTTATCTCTCTGGTTGATCTGGTGATTATTTGACTTACAGGATTAGATAGATTTGTATATAATAAATAATCCGCAGAAATGTAATTGTAAGTAATTTCATTGTTTTTTGCCGAGATTATTTTCTTAAGTTGCCAAGATTGATCAAAGGGGGTAAGTCCGTACTGACTTATTGACGATGTTCCATCTTTGCCTAAAACTATCCTAAAGCCAGTAGGAAGTTGAATTGAAAAGTTATCAAAGTAATTTGATCTGATCCCTTGTCCGAGTTCATAATTGATATTGATATCATCTAATGGAAAAGTAATAAACTTTTTTAGTTCCTGACTGAACATGAACTTACCACTGTGTCCAAACAAGCTATAATAGAATTCGTCAGGACGACTATCTTCGTTTCCATAGACATTTCTTATATCATTGCCAGCCAAAAATACCTTTCCGTAAAATTGACTTCTACTTCCATATTCACCGTAAGAATTACAACTCCACGGTGTATTCCAATTAGGATCTATGGCGGTTTTTAGCCTTCCGATGCCAAATGTGTTTTTGTTATTATAATCCTGACTAACAAAGAATCTTTCGTCCGGCGCACCATGATTAGTTCTTGTTATTTGTCCACCAATATTTAAGCTCCATCCTAGTCCAATTGAGGTAGCATCTTCTTCGACCCTTATTCCTCCAGTGTTGTAAGAAATAGTGATGGGCACTTCCATCCCATCAAGGTTGATAGAATATATAGGAATTTCAATTGATGGTTGACCTGTATATAAGGAAACATTATTTAGGAGTCTTTTCTTAAACTGGTAAGATTCAGGAGGTAATGGAATGTTGTAGTCGTATTCTGATGATTTTTGACTGTATAAATTTAAACTTACGAGTAAAATGGTTACTAGGAATTTAATTTTCATTTTAATATATTATTGTTGAATTGAGATTTTTTTTCGGTTGGTTATTTTCTTATTTGTTGATTTATAATTCATTACCATTTTGTTGTATTAATTTTTTTTTTGCCACAATAATAGTAAAATATTTCTTATGATTTTATAAAAATATTAACAGAATATTTCTTAATACTACGCTAGCTATTTTTTCAATAAAAAAGATATATTTGTAAAAATTAATTTATCTTTTTGTTTTGAAAAAAAATCTACTAAAAAAACTGCCGTCATTCAATCTTCAGGAAATGTTGATTGTTCTAGCCATTATAGGAATCTTACTTTTAATTGCTTTGCCTAACCTGATGCCCTTAATTACAAAGGCAAAAAGTGTAGAGGCGCAAGTACAGCTCAAAGCGATCTATAATGCTGAGAAACAGTACTATTTTATGTACTCTAAATACAGTCCAAATTTTACGGAAATAGATTTTGAAGCCCCAAAAACGACAAAAGATAATGGGAGTGCCAATTATGTTTATGAGATTATTCAGTCTGATAATACTGCTTTTAAAGTAAAGGCAACTGCTATTACTGATTTCAACGGAAACGGGGTTTTTAATGTTTGGGAAATAGATCAAAACGGTGTTCCAAAACAAGTTATAAACGACTAAATGTGGTATTTAAAATTAATATTAATCCTCGTTTTTTTAATTGTTTTGTATCAGGATTTTAACAATCGTTTAGTATATTGGTTTTTGTATCCAATTATTGGAGTTTTAGCTTTTGCAATTCAGTTATACAATCTACCGGTAACAATTGTTTTTTTTAATCTCGGTGTTAATCTATTATTTGTTACTCTTATTTTAGGGGTAAGTTATTTGTATGTCAAATACAGAAATTTGGATTTTAAAAATGCTATAGGTATTGGAGATATCTTGTTTTTTGTTTTTATCTCTTGTACTTTTTCAATAGTATCTTTTTTAATTTTATTTGTTTTTGCTCTTTTGTTTTCATTGATTCTTCATTTTGTATTAAGCAATAAAAAGGAACAGCAAACCGTTCCGCTAGCCGGTTATATGTCACTTTTTTTTGGGGCAGTCTATGCCGTTAGTTTTTGTTATTCCAGTACTTTTTTATACGCTTATTAAATGGAGCATTTTGATATCCCAATAGAGTTTCAGCAGCTTGTAAAATCAGAACAGGCTTATTATTACAGAATTATTCCTGTTGGAAAAAATCAGCAAACGGTTTTATTAAAGACCGACGCTTCTGATATAGTAAGTCTGCAAAATGAGTTAGGAATTTTGTTGAGTTTTCAGGTTGAATTGGAAGCTGATTCTACAGAAAATATAAATCGTTACCTAAGTACCAATTATAGAAAGACAAGCAACAATAGTGTTTCAGAAATTCACTATACGGCTGACTTTTTAGAGAAAATTGTATTGAACGCCAAAGAAATAGGGAGCAGTGATATTCATTTTGAACCTTATGAAAAAAATGCCCGTGTACGTTTTCGTTTAGATGGAAAACTGAAAGAGCAATTTCATATTTCGGTAGAAGAATATCCTATTATTGTCAATAAAATTAAGATCAGGGCGCAACTTGATATTTCTGAAAAACGTTTGCCTCAAGACGGACGTATCACGATGGTGACGGATTATCAGGATTTTGATGTCCGTGTGTCTGTTTTGCCAACTTTGCATGGCGAAAAAGTAGTATTGCGTATTTTAAGTAAAGACACCAGTCATATTGATATTAATTCTCTGGGCTTTACTGAAAAAGAGTTAACAGCTTATCTAGAAAATATTAAGCGCCCTAATGGTATTGTTCTTATTTCAGGCCCAACCGGATCTGGGAAAACAACTACTTTGTATGCGACTTTAAAAAAGTTAAACGTCCCGAACACGAATATTTTAACGGTCGAAGATCCTATAGAATATACGCTTGAAGGAATTAATCAGGTACAGTTAAAAGAAAATATCGGACTTGATTTTGCCACTACCTTAAGAACCTTTTTACGACAAGACCCTGACATTATAATGGTCGGGGAGATTCGTGATGTGAATACGGCTAATATGGCAATTCGTGCGGCTTTGACCGGACACCTTGTTTTGTCAACTATTCATACCAATTCGGCCTGGGCGACAGTTTCCAGATTGATTGATATGGGAATTCCGTCTTTTTTAATTGCCAGCACCTTAAATATTAGTGTTGCACAACGTTTGGTTCGTAAACTATGTGATTCTTGTAAAAAAGAGGAAACAATTTCGTCTGCCATTTTTCCAACCGGATACGAAATTTCAAAAGATCTGGAATCACATCACGTTGCGGTAGGATGCGAACACTGTTATCATACGGGATATTCAGGAAGAAAAGCTATTTACGAAATTTTACCAATTGATGGTGAATTATCTAATTTGATTAAAAATAACCAACTCGATATTAACGAGTACCTTGAAGAAAAAAACATATTTACACTAAAACGTAATGCATTGTTATTAATAAAAGAAGGAATTACTTCGGTTGATGAAGTTTTTTCTTTACTCTTGTAGTTTATTTGCATAATAAAAGCCTTACAACGGAAATAAATTCATGAAAAAAATAATTGCCCTAATTTTTATACTACTCTTTCAAACTTCATTTTCGCAGGAAAATAGAATAGGACAGCTAAAAAACCAAATGGAATCAATTACTGCCGATGCGCCGGGATTGAACGAAAAAATTAATGTTAACATTAAAGAGGCTTCCCTGTCCAGTTTTTTACTGGCCATTTCTCAGGTACATAAATTAAATATTAGTGTTGCTCCCAATTTGGCTCAAATCAATATTGTAAATAATTTTTCAGATGTTACCGTAGGTGATCTTCTTATATTTCTGTGTAAGGAATACAATCTTACAATCGATTTTACGGGAAATATTCTTTCTGTAAAATCGTATGAAAAACCAATTGAAATTAAGGCTGTAAAAACAATTGATGTTAGTTATGATTTGGCTAATGATTTACTTTCCTTAAACTTAAAAGAGGATAAGTTATATGATGTCTTTAAAAAAATAATGGATGAAAGTGGCAAGAACTTAGTTTTTGCACCAGGTCTGGAGAATCAGTTGTTGACAGTTTACATCAAAAATATGCCGTTTGATGCTGCTTTGAATAAATTGGCATTTGCAAATAATTTGAATGTAAACAAGTCGCGGGATAACTTTTATATTTTTGATAAGTTAGAAGGGAATTTTGTTGCTGAAAGTGGAGTGGATGCTAATGGGGCGATGAGACTAAATAAACCACAGCGACCAAGAAAATCTAATTTTTTCTTTAAGATTGTTGATGCAGACAGAAAGCTGTTAGATGTAGATTTTGAAAATACCCCAATTTCAAGTATTATTTATGATATTGGCCACGAGCTTGATATTGACATGTTTATTTCTTCTCCGTTAGAAAATGCGGGTACCGGGACAGTAAAAGCCAAGAACATTACTTTTGATGATCTTTTGGTAAAATTATTTGAAACTAAAAGCGAAAATGCTCCTTCAGTAAATAATAATTCTCAACAGTTTAATAATAATTCTGGAAGTAATCCGTCTCAATCACAATCTGGTGGTTCTTTTACTTTTATGAAAAATGGTTCTATTTATTATTTTGGAACCAAAGATCAACTTGTAGTTAGAAATATTAAATCGATTGCTTTAATGCACCGTTCTATCGAAATTTTGAGCGATCCTTCAAAAGAAGGCAGAAGTGCTGGCAGATTAAATAACACTAATAATTTTACAAATTACAGCTCTAATTCAAATTCTTCTGATAATAGAACTAATTCAAATTATCAGAATCAGAGCAGTAATTATAATAATAACAGCAGTAATTCTTCATCTTCTGGCAGTAGTAGCAATCCATCAGAATCCATTTTAACCATTATTCCTGATGAAATAAAAAAAGATCTTGACATAAAAATTGACAAGGAACTAAATAGCTTTTTAGTAAATGGTCCGGCGGCTAATATTGAGCGATTTGAATCTTTTATAAAATATATTGACAAGGCAGTTCCGGTTATTTTGATAGAAGTAATGCTTTTAGAAGTTAACCGAAGTGCTACAGTTGAGACAGGTATTAAAGCAGGAATTGGAGACAAACCTGTTACAACATCCGGAACGGTTTTTCCTAACGCTGATATTAATTTAGGAGCGCAAACGATCAACAAGATTATCGATGGGTTTAGCGGATTTGGCTCCTTAAACATTGGGAAAGTAGTTCCTAATTTCTATTTAAGTCTGAAGGCTATGGAAACCAATGGAAATTTAAAGGTTAGATCTTCCCCAAGATTATCAACTTTAAACGGACATAAAGCTTATTTGTCTATCGGAGAGACTACTTATTATGTAGTGACGAATCAAAATTATTATGGTTCTCAAATTCCACAAGCTTCAGAGGTTAAAAATTACCAGCCTATTGATGCTGAATTGTCAGTAACCATTATGCCACTAGTTTCTGGAAACGGACAAATTACTATGGATATTAAAGTAATACAGTCTAGTTTTAATGGACAAAAAGTAGACAAGGACGCACCTCCGGGAATTAACTCCAGAGAGTTTACTTCGATAATCCGAGTAAAAGACCAGGATTTAATTGTTTTGGGCGGGCTCGAAGAATCTGTAAAAAATGATTCCGGAACAGGAGTACCATTGTTATCCAGAATCCCGATTCTCAAATGGTTATTCAGTTCCAGAAAACGCGAAGATTCTAAGAAGAAATTAAGTGTATTAATTAAACCGACTGTTATTTACTAATGGCTTTACCATCAATAACCTCCTTTTTGCTTGGCAAGCATTACATAGGCGTTGAGCACTTTACTTTAAATAATGAAGATAAAGTGGCATTGTTGTTAGTTGAAAATAAAAAAGAAGGATTAATAATTGCTCAAAAAGACCGGGTTACTTACACTGGGAAAATTGCAGAGAAATGGGACACTAAATTGCCTTTCTTTTTAATAATCAATACCAATCAGGTTATTCAAAAAGAGGTTTCAGGCATTGAACCTTCAGATGAAAAGTTATTACATAAAGCATTTCCGAATACCAATTGGGACGAGTTTTATTTTGAAATCTGGAGATTAAAAACCAAATCTATAATTGCTATTACCAGAAAGTCATATTTAGACACTATACTTTCAAACTATAAAAATCAAAAGATATCAATAGCCGGAATTAGTCTTGGTATTTGTTCTATTGCTGATATTATCGATTATACAAGTGAAGATGAATTACATACTAATACACAATTAATTTCTAAACAAGAACAACAACAGCTCATTACTTCAAGTATTCAGGATCGGGCAATATCATATACTATAAATGATCTTCAGATAGAGAACAGACAATTGCTGGCTTTTTCAGGGATTCTTCGATTAATTATGAATACGACTGCAAATGCAGGTTCGATTATTTCGTACAGCGAAACTTTGTATTACGAATATACTCAAAAAGCATTTTTTGTAAAAGGACTGAAGGTTATGGTGGGAGTGCTGTTAGCTATCTTACTATTAAACTTCATTTTTTTTACACACTATTATAAACTAGCTCAGGAAACATCTGAAACGTTATTGGTAAATAAATCTTCTATTGAAGATGTCACTAAATTACGTCAAAGAATACTTGTCAAAGAAGAAAAGGTAAAAACGATTGTTGGAAAAACCACTTCTCAAAGCTCTCTGATTATTAACGAAATTGCTAATAAAGTTCCGACCTCTATCTTGTTGACAGAAATGACTTTTAATCCACTTGAGAAAAAGGTCAAGGTTGATGAACCTATAATCGCTCAGGAAAAAACGATTACTATTTCAGGAACTACAATTGCAAACGCGGCCTTTACAAATTGGGTCGAAGACATAGAAAAATTAAATTGGGTAGACAAAGTATTAATTACTCATTTTGGAAAAAATGAAGAAAATGAAACTGCATTTTCTATAAAATTAACACTGAAATAGTATGAAACTGAACAAAAAAAATAAACTGCTTTTGCTCGGGTTTCTTGTAGTGCTTTACGTTTGTTACTCGTTTGCGATCTCTAATACTGTAAATTACTATAAAGAATACAAGAACAAACAAGAGCAGATAGCTGCAGATAGTAATATGCCTAAACTGGTGGGGCAGTTAATCCAAAAAGAGAAACAGTTAGATCAGGTATTGGCTAATTATGATATTAATGTTTCAGAGTCATTTCAGAATGATTTATTAAAACAGCTGACTTCTTACAGTGATGGCTACCATTTGAAAATAGTTGATTTTCAGGAACCACATATTATATCAGAAAAAGGATTTACTACTACAAGCTATATATTTTCATTAGAGGGTTCTTTTAATGGATGTCTGGCAGTACTCAATAAAGTAGAAAATAATCCAGCCCTTGGAACTATCAGGTATTTAAACTTCGTAAAAAAGAAAAATTATAAAACAAATACAGATCAGTTATTTGTAGAAGTTATTATGCAAAAAAATAAAGGCGTTTAAACAATATTTACTGCCAAAACCAAACCTTAAATAAATTATGAAAAAGATTCTTTTACTTTTTGTGGTGTTTGCTGCACAGTTGAACTTTGCCCAAAATGTTTTTCCTACTAATGGAAATGTGGGGGTAGGAACTAGCTCCCCATTGGTTAAATTAGAAGTGAATTCTATCGATGTTGCTGCTTTCTTTAAATCTACAACAAATTCGGTACCGGTAAGCATAATGAGTGCTACAACTCCAGTTTGTACAATTGGATTTAAAGGATCTACTTCTGTAAATGAATTTAATGTAAGAGTTGGTGCAGATGGAAATGATTTGATTTCATATACAAATAATATTGAGAGAATGCGAATAAATTCAATCGGAAATGTTGGGATCGGAACAAATACACCGAATTCATTATTATCATTAAACAAAGCATCTTCTATACTAGGTGACCCACAAAGCATAAGCTTATACGAGGACGATCTTGCGAATTATGGCTTTACTGTAAATGCTGCTCGTGGTGGTATGGATTTTTGTGCCAATCAGGCGGCAGCAGGTACAAGTTTTCGATGGTTTGGTGGTACAAACAAAAGTGCACCTAAACAATTAATGGCTTTACTGGGCAACGGAAATTTAGGAATTGGCACCGAAAGTCCAGATGCTAAACTAGCAGTAAACGGAACAATCCATTCCAAAGAAGTAAAAGTAGACATATCAGGCTGGCCAGATTATGTCTTTAAAAAAGAATACGATTTACCAACATTAGCTGAAGTCGAAAAACATATTGCTGAAAAAGGGCATTTAGAGAATATTCCAAGTGAAGATGAGGTTTTGAAAAACGGAATTAATTTGGGTGAGATGAATGCTAAGCTTTTACAGAAGATTGAAGAATTGACACTTTATATGATTGAGATGAAAAAGGAGAATGAAATAGTAAAGAATGAAAATAAATTAATGAAGGAAAATCAAATAGAGTTAGAAAGAAGAATTTTAAAAATTGAAAATAAATAATATTATGAAAAAGATTATTTTCTTATTTGCAGCATTTTTTACACAAATCACCTTTGCACAAAGTATTTTTCCTACTGATGGTGGAAATGTGGGTATTGGGACAATATCACCGACTCAAAAATTAGATGTCTATGGAAATGCTTTTGTTAAGGGAGCAATTATCAGTTCCATTCCAAGTGATACTGGTGGGCATATACAATTAATAAATTCCACTAAAAACGGTAATGGAATTGCAAGTACCTGGATGATTTATAATATGACCGGTGGATATGGAAATAGCTTGCAATTTTGGGCCTATGATAATTTAAGTTGTGGGGGAGGAATGTGTAACAATCGCTTTACTATAATGGATAATGGAAATGTTGGTATTGGAATTGGAATTCCCAACAATAAGCTAGACGTTAACGGAACAATTCACTCCAAAGAAGTAAAAGTAGATATGACAGGCTGGTCAGATTTTGTCTTCAAAAATGATTATCATTTACCAACACTAGAAGAAGTCGAAAAACATATTGCTGAAAAAGGGCATTTAGAGAATATTCCAAGTGAAGATGAGGTTTTGAAAAACGGAATTAATTTGGGTGAGATGAATGCTAAGCTTTTACAGAAGATTGAAGAATTGACACTTTATATGATTGAGATGAAAAAGGAGAATGATGAGATGAAGAAGCAAAATAATTTGATTAAAGCTGAGAATGAATTAATTAAAAACAATCAGATTGATTTAGATAAGCAGATTAAAAATCTTGTAAAAAATTAATTATGAAAAGAAGATATATAGTATTGTTTGCGTTGGTCACACAGATGAGTTTTACCCAAAATAGTTTTCCGTTACCTTCAGGTAATGTTGGAATAGGAACAACTAGTCCATCATACATGTTACATATAAATGGTTATCATAATAATTCTCAAATTTTAGTGCATTCTTTAGGAGGCGGTGATGATGCGCGCCAGGCTGATCTAATGCTTTGGTCCAGTGAACCGGAAGTAAGCTATTCCGGAGTTGGAATTGGTAATAATGTAGCTGTATCTACAAGTAGAGGACTGCATTTATTGAATTCTATAAGAGGAGGTTCATATCTAAGATTACTAGATAATTCCATGTCTTTTGGTATTGTTTCATCATCTGGTGTAAATAAGGAGGTTTTAACTTTGGATACACAAGGAAACGCCGGTATTGGCACAAACTCACCTGTTAGCAAATTATCTATTGCTGGTTCACTAACAATAAATGGAGGGTTGACAAATACTTTGGCTAGGCCGTCAATTACTAGTAAGAACTTGCTCACAGGTGAAATTAGAGGTTATAGTAGTGGGGGAAATGATTATGATGATGGTTTTTTAAGAATTTCAGCTGGAGGCGGAACAACCCCAACAATTAAATCTTATATCGATTTATCGGGTTACTCGACAGTTCCGGACATGAATGGAAACATCGTTTTTGGAACTTTTGGCAGCGAACGTATGCGTATCGATCGAAATGGCTACGTTGGGATTGGAACATTAGCTCCAGATTCAAAACTGGCAGTAAACGGCACAATCCATTCCAAAGAAGTAAAAGTAGATATGTTAGGCTGGCCAGATTTTGTCTTCAAAAAAGAATACAATTTGCCAACATTAGAAGAAGTAGAAAAACATATTATCGAAAAAGGGCATTTAGAAAATATTCCAAGTGAAGAAGAAGTTGTAAAAAATGGTGTGAATCTAGGTGAAATGAACGCTAAACTTTTACAGAAGATTGAGGAGCTAACATTGTATATGATTGAGATGAAAAAGGATATAGCTGATTTAAGGAAAGAAAATATAGCCTTGAAAGCAAAGAAGAAATAATAATTCAAATAGAAACATTAATTATGAAATTATAAATTAAATAGTTATGAAAAAATATCTACTGATTTTAATGTTGCTTTCTGCAGTGCTTGTGAATGCACAGAACTATAATAATATAGTGAATTATTCTCTTAATGCTACACCCAGTTATGGAGTTAAAATAAAAACCAATTTGCCGTTTGTTGTAGGGTCACAAATGCCAACGATAAACATTACAGGTTATAATTTTGGAAGTGCAGAACCTATAAATTTAACAATTGTGTATTACGTATATTTTACAGGAACGAATATGGAAGACACTTCCAGTTATTATTTTTATGGGCCCAAAATGTCCTCATCAGGAAGTTATACACCTCAGGTTTTTTTATCTAACGAAAATGGCAAAGTAGTTATTTTTATAAACGATAAAGTTTATCATCAAAGGTTTACAGTAAGCGCCTTTGCGCAAGGAATGGCTGAAACTGCTTCTTGGTTTCAAGGCTGGACAGCAGTCGATGAACCAATGACAGGAACAAAAACAGTCGAAATTCCCTATCAAAATAGATTTAAAGGCAATGTTTTTTTGTCTGGAGGCGGGGTTTGGAATGCTGCCGGAGATGTTGGTATAGGAACTGAAAACCCAGATGCCAAATTAGCCGTAAACGGAACCATCCACTCCAAAGAGGTAAAAGTAGATTTGAATGTTCCCGCACCAGATTATGTTTTTGCCAATGATTATAAATTAAGAAGCCTTCAGGAAGTAGAAACTTATGTGAAAGAAAACAGTCATTTACCTGAAATTCCTTCCGCCAAAGAATTCGGAAAAAATGGGATTCAATTAGCTGAAATGAATATGGCTTTGTTGAAAAAAGTGGAAGAATTGACATTGTACGTGATTGAGCAGAATAAACGTTTAGATATAATTGAAAAGGAAAATAAGGATTTAAAAAAGGAAATAATTTCAATTAAAAGTAAATAAAAATGAGAGTAAAGATTTTATTAATAGTATTGATATTTGGAACTCAGATTAATTTTGCTCAAAATAACTATCCTCCAACAGGAAATGTAGGATTGGGAACAAATTCAGCAGGAGCAAAATTACACGTAAATAATGGAGATAATTCATATGGTACAATCTTAGCAAATGCGAGTGAAACGTCATTTTCATTATATGCAAAATCGTTATCTACGCAACCAGTTTTTGCAGAATCTTTTAGACTAGGACTAAAGTATGACAATACTGAAGATAATGGGTTTATTTCATTTTACAGAGGCGCAAGTGTTAGTGGCGGATTTCTAGGGTTTTCAACAAATGGAATAGAGAGAATTCGCATTGCTAGTACAGGTAATGTTGGTATTGGTACCGATAATCCAATCGGTGTGTTGGATGTGCGAAAAAGTGCTTCAAATGCTGGTGGGCAATCTGTTGTAAATTTAATTGGTTCGACATGGACTGGTGACGGAGCCAGTTTAATATTAAACCAAGTTTGGAATGATAACTACTATAAAACAATAATTGATAATAGCGGGTTTAATTATGGACAAGTAGGATCAGGCTTGAAAATACAAACTTCATATTGGAACGGCAGTGCTGTTAATACTATTACAGCATTAGTATTAACCCCAGCTGGTAATTTAGGCCTAGGTACAACAAGCCCAGATGCTAAATTAGCTGTAAATGGGACAATTCACTCCAAAGAAGTAAAAGTAGATTTAAATGTTCCCGCACCAGATTATGTTTTTGCTAATGATTATAAATTAAGAACTTTAAAAGAAGTAGAAACTTATGTAAATCAAAACAGTCATTTACCTGAAATTCCTTCTGCTAATGAATTTGAGAAAAACGGAATTCAATTGGCTGAAATGAATATGGCTTTGTTGAAAAAGGTTGAGGAGTTAACACTTTATATTATTCAAATGGAGAAAAATCAAAAAGAATTAGAAAAACGACTTACAAAAGTTGAAACAAAATAAAAATATGAGAAAAACTTTTTTAATGCTTGGTCTGTTTATTGCACAAATTAATTTTGCTCAAAATCATATTGAGTCAACTGGAAATGTGGGAATAGGAATTATAGCTCCATCCGTCCCTCTCGATGTTATGGGGACTGTTAAAATACAATCTTCAAACGGTAATTATAATGAAAATCTAAGATTACTACCGTCATTAGCTGGAGATTATTCTTGTATTGCTCTGGGAGCTGTAGCAGGTAATTCAGGAACAGGGATAGGGCAGTGGAACCTGATAAGATATCCGGCTTCAAATAATTATATGTTTAGTTTAAGATATAATAGTATAGATTATCTTAATATTTCAAACAATGGCAATATTGGAATTGGAGACCAGAATCCACAATCAAAATTAGTTTTAAAAGATGGCAACCAAGCTTTGAGTTTTTTGACTAACCAAAAGCTGACGGGAGTATGGCCGCCTGTATCTGAACCGCTAACAATGACTATACAGTCTTCAGGTGTGGCATCAGGTAATATTGCATTTGCGACTGGAAATGATGAGGTTATGAGAATTCAGGCTGGGGGAAATATAGGAATTGGTACAACAAGCCCAGATGCTAAATTAGCTGTAAACGGGACAATTCACTCCAAAGAAGTAAAAGTAGATTTAAATGTCCCGGCACCAGATTATGTTTTCGGTAACGATTATAAATTGAGGAGTCTTCAGGAAGTAGAAACTTATGTGAAAGAAAACAGTCATTTACCTGAAATTCCTTCTGCTAAAGAATTCGAAAAAAACGGAATTAACGTTTCTGAAATGAATATGGCACTTTTGAAAAAAGTGGAAGAGTTAACGCTTTATAGTATTGAACAGCAAAAAAACACGGAGAAATTAAGAAAGATTATTGAGGTGCAGAATAGGAGGTTAGAGATGTTGGAAAATGGAAAATAAATTGACTATAAGAATATAGCAGAAAGCCGCTTTTGTACTTGAAGCGGCTTTTTTATTTATAAGGTTTTAGAATCTGAAATAAGTTTTTCACTAACACCACTTGGCAGTTCCAGTTCATCCATTGGTAAAATTTGAAGTATAACTTCAAGAATAAGGCTTACATAAATAGATTGATTTTTATCTGTTTCTTTAACTTTATGGACATCCTGATCAATTGCAAAATACATAATTTGAGTGTATTGGAAATTACGCAGCCTGGCTCGTAATAATTTTGAAATTTGATTTCGGCACAATAAAGTTCTTTTTCTTCCCTAGCAGGTTTTAGTGTATTTAAATATCCTGCAGTTAATTTTTTAAGCTCTTCTAAATTTTTAATTTCTTTCCATGATACGATTTCTTTTTTCGGCGTTTAATTTTGATACTATTTTTTGATTTCTTTGCAGCGGGTATTTAAAAGAACATCATAAAGGATTTTTACTAATTTTAAGACTTGATTTTTTAACTTAAACTTGTCCGAAAAATTGTATTTTTGTTTTGTGCATGCAAGTAAAGATTACTGTTTGCTGTAGCGCATCATTTGATTTGTATTGTACAGAAATAAATATGTTTTTTACGAATTGCTTTATTTTTTATTCCTAATTATTACCTTTGAATTATGAGCACATTAACGAAACCAAACCATATAGGGCGAAAAATAAGCCGTATTCGCGAATTACGAGACATGAAGCAGGAAGCTTTGGCACAAGCCTTAGGAACAAACCAGCAAGCGGTATCGGCCATGGAAAACAGTGAGAATATTGACGACGATAAACTAGCCGAAATAGCAAAAGCACTTGGTGTAACCTTGAAGCAATTAAAAGTTTTTCTGAAGAAAATGTGATAAATTATTTTAATAATATTTACGATAATGATTTTAGTAACAGTGTTGGAGCTGTTCCTATCAACGCAAACAATTGTTCCTTCAATCCATTAGACAAAACGATGGAGATTGTAGACGAAAACAGAAAACTTTATGAGCGTTTATTAGAATCTGAAAAAGAGAAAATTGGTTATTTGGAGAAATTACTTAAAGAGAAATAATTTTTTCTAGATAATATTATAAAACAAGAAAAGAGACCGAAGGTCTCTTTTCTTGTTTTATAATGGCTCAAAAAACTGAATATTAGAATAAATCTTTTATGGCGTGAAAATAATTAGAAGAATTATGATAAGACCCAAAACAATTACACCTATCATATGATTTCGGTCGCTATTTCCACTTTTTTTATCAATATTTCCTTTAGGAGACCATATTGTAGAAAATGAAATAAAATCATCATCGTTGGTAAGAGTTATAGCATTTAAATAAATGTATCTTGTAATAGCCCCTAAGAGTTCAATTAAGTATCTTCCTGATATTATTTCTATTAAATCCATATTACTCTTGATTTATTTCTTCGTTTACTTTTCTTGCGCCCTTTTTTGAATATCTAATAAATTTACTTCGTTTTGTATAGGAAGTAAGAATTTTATTTATTCTTACCATTATTGCTCCTCTAGTTGCAGGGGCTAATTTTGTTAAAAATGTACCCTTAAATGTTGAACCAAAGGTTGCTACATTAAATTTACTGGCTAAACTTGGTGCAGATGAAAATCTTCCTTTAATTGGAGATGGGGTGATCAAATATATAGTATTTATACCAGATTCAACAACCTCTTGAGGGCTAGCACCAAAACCGTTAAGGTGTCTTGCCGAATTATCTTTATAAAAATTCCTTGTACCATAAACATATATATCATCCACTATATTATATGGAACTTTAGCCAACCCTCTTACGTTAGATTTAATAAAGTTATCACTTTCTCTAGGATTTAAATAATTTTCTTCGATATTTTCAAAGAAATTTGCTTGATGAGCAGTTATTTGAGGTGTCCATCCGTAATTATCGAGCCCCTTACCAGAGGAAACTGACGTAATAGTTATTCCTGTCTCAAAACCTTCGGCACTAAGTTCAGGTCGAACAGATGTTAAATTAAAATAATAACCTTTGTTTTCACTATACATTATTTGAGAAGGATCTAATCCATTCTTTATAGCGTTATTTCTCTGAAAATTAGCCCAGAATTTAAAAAGCCAGCCTCCATCAGGGTCAACTCCAGAAACAGGATTATTTCCCATTCCTAAATAAGGAGAAGCATACTGACTGTAAGGATCGGTAGAAAGCCATCTTCCAATTCTTCCATCCCAAAGTCGTAATTGAAAAGCTTCCATTTGTGTGTCCTTATCCAATTCCTGCCCTTGAAAAGCATAGCGGTAGTTATCAAATGAATTACGTCCATATAATACCTCTCCAAATGGATAATAATCGGCGTAAGATTTTGTAACTGTACTGCCGCTTTCTTTTTGAATCACTGCTCTGACATTACCTAAATGATCAGCAATTTCATAGTTTGTTATATTTGTTCTATTTGTAACACCTAGCCTATTTACTCCATAAACAGGTAGTTCGACTTGATTTATGCTTCCGCCGCTTACTAAGGAATATATAGCTATTGTGTTTCCAGATAAATCTACTGTATAATAAGTGGTACCAGGTAATGAACCATAACTCTCTTTTCTAATGCGCTGTCCTCTTTCATTATAAAAGAACTTTACTAAAGAAACATTACTTTTCTTTACTTCGATTACTAATCCTTGTGAGTTGTAAATGTAACTTAGATTTTCAGAAACATTATCTGTTAATTGACCTATTGCATCATATTTATAATTTTGTGCGTTTGTTTGATTTCGAATATCATTTAAATTAGGATCTACAATACCACTATCAGAAACACTGTTTAATTGATTTTTTCCACTGTAATTGTAAGTCAGATTGTCGATAATACGACCTGAATTATCAGTTCTTATAAGCGTTTTTATATTTCCATTAGGGTCATAGGTTAAACCACCCTCATTTAAAACTGACGATGGCGTAATAATAGCTGTATTTGAATTTGCATTTCCAAATGTAGCTCCTGTCAGCCAATTGTTAAGGTTGTAATTGTATAAATATCCTTTTTGATTTGCTGAGCCCCCAGAGTAATCGTCAGCTATTCCTTTATTGGCCCATCTAGCTGCTTTTATATTTCCGTTATAATCTAATCCGACAGAAGGCGAAGAAGTAATATTTCGACCAGTACGCAAATAGTCCCCATTATAATAGTCAAGTATTAATCCAAATACATCATTACCATCGCCTCCAGGATCCTGTGTAGCCTCTAGACTGGGGTGATTAATGCTTTTTAATTCGCCGCCTAATGTATATACATAATCTATTCCTTGTACTCCCTGACCAATATTTACACGTTTTAATTCTCCTGTTTTATAATAACCATAATCAGCATGTGTTGTAAAAGTTGAGTTATTCATTGATGTTTCTACTTTTGTCAATGCATCATTAGCATTATATTTATATTGATGTACAAAAAGTTCAGCCGTTTTATCTTTTTGCAATAAAACTTCTTTTACATTGTTTCTATCGTCATATTCATAGTGAATGGTTTTTGCGCCAATTCCTTCATTATATTGTACTATCCATTCTGTTCTGCCATATAAATCATAACTGTACCAGGTAATAGCAGAAATAGTTGATCCAGGTTTTGTATAAGTAATAGCAACATTACCGGATAAATTATTCTGTATATAATTTGAGGAAGGAATTCCTGCTGCAACCAAAACATTGCTTAAATTTAGGTTATTTGGTATAGCAAAAGAAGTAAGATTGTTTTCTGTATCATCATATACAGTAAATGTTTGTTCTGTGCGTGTTCCTGAAATTAATTCCCCATCTGGATTAGAGCTGGCTGTTAACCAATTGTTTGCAATTACCCCGTTTTCTTTTGGTCTGCCTAAAGAATCATAATCTGTATAGGAAACTTTGGTATCTGATTGAAGTGCATTTTGCGAATATCGTATCTGCCCATCACTTCGATAAGCAAATCTACTGGTTCCTTGATCTGGGCTCAATGATTCAATCAATTGATCTAGTCCATTATACTTATAAGTTGAAGTGAAATTTGGAGAAGTCATATGAGTAGGAATCGCTACGACTGTTGTATTGCTTACATAACCATTTGGCTGCACGGATTTTATTAATTGTCCAGTTTTGTTATATACATTTACTGCATAATCATAATAATTAACATTGTAAGAAATTCCTAGTGCTCCTGTTTCATTAGCTACTCTTCCATCAAATTGAATTATATAAGTATCATAGTCTTTAACGGGAGGTGTGATTGCAACAATTCTGTAAGCATTACCTCCCACAAAAGAGGAGTTTGTTATAGGGGTAATCTCCTGACCTGTTTTCAAATTATAAGCTTTGTAAAAAGAATTATTTTGTATTAAAGATATTTGGGAAGATTGTATTCCAGTTGGAATATGAACATCTACAAAACCTTGTGTGCCAATAAGGGATATAACAGGATAAGAAACTACTCCTCCTGAACGAGCTGTTGCTAAAAGTTTTCCTTCTCCATCAGTAAAGGATACATTTTCATTTCCATTAGCATCAATCGTTACGGTTTTATAAAATTTTGTAACAACGATTTTTTTGCCTGAAAATGTATATCCATCAAAATAATCAGAGCCATAGACATAATACATTTCCTGTGCAGCAGGAACTGTATACGAATATCCAGTTTTCCAATCTCCATTTATTTTATTTCCTCCTATTATATTTATTATATTTCCTGGGTTTAAACTATCGTAATTGTTTTGGGTAAAAGGATGACTTGCTGTTGCCTGATATGGTTCCTCCGTATTCCTATCACTATAATAATTAGCTAAACTTGGATTTGCCGAAATATCAGGCAAATTTGCTGCTGTTGCAACAAAACTGCTTCCTGAAGTTGCAGTAATAGTAAAAGTATCTTTTAGCGTAATAGTCGGAGCTGTTAAGCTTACATTTAAACCAGAGCTTACTATTCCAGTAACTGTAATAGATTGTGTGGCTTTATAATTATTATTTGAAGTAATATTATTAAGTGGAATTACAGATGGATAAGAACCAGTTGCTACTTCAGCACTGCTTTTTAGGAAATTGGTTTTTTCAAAAGTATTTAGTGGAGACGGAGCTATGAAAGATGTTTTATCTGGTCTGTTAAAATTGTCATAGGTGGTTTCTGTGCCCCAAATTTTATTGGTTACATAGTCTTTTGCTAGATTGACATCTGATTTCCCTAAATTATCATAATATGATCTAGCCTCATTTATCAAGGTACCTTTACTGTCATAAGAAATAGAATGTATCCAATGATTATTTTGGTCATAAGGATAATCAGGAACTGAAAGATCATAATTATAGTTTAATTGGCATCCCGTTGATAATGGAGGAACGGGTGTTATTTCATAAAATATTAAATTTTGATTTTCAATTTTTGCTCCATAACCTGTAGGCAGCCCATTGTTGTCTTTTATAGGACCTAAGTCATTATTAAATATCGTGGGGCTGGTTGCTAAATATGCAATTACTCCAGTTTTTAATCTACAGGAATTGATAGGATGTGTGTTATTTTGAGTTCCCAAGTATATAGTAATATCTCTTTGAGCAGCTGAAATACTTATTGAAGCACCGCTTCCAGTGGTACAAGTGAAAACATTTCCTAATGAAAGATTGTAATTGACTGAGGGACCAATCATTCCTGTCTTTACATTAGGGGTTGAGGCAGAAGTTGAAAAAGAGTTATTAAATGCTGTATAGAATACAAGGCTGTTATTTTGAATTTTTGCAAAATATCCAGTATCAGCATTACCAATTCCAGATAGAACAGGACCTAATTCTATATCTGGTAAAGGAGGTGAGCAACTCAATACTTTTATTACACCAGTTCTCATGTTACGTGGTCCCCAACTATTCGAAAAGGTGATTGATAAAATATTATTTTTTATTGATATTAAACCTGGGGCAGTTGTTGACTGCTGAGGAAATGTTACATCAGTAATTGGTAAAATTTCACTGTAATCAGGGTACGAAATACCAAATGGTTTTATTTTATTAAATGGTTTTATTTTATTAATAGTATCTAACTTAGGATTACCTAAAATAATAATTGGAATCAATAAGAGTAAGTATATAAATTTTTTCATTGATATATAGTTTTATTTTTTTAATTCTAAAATTGAAAGATTTTACTTATTATTTGATTATTAAAAAAATTATTTCCTCAAAAATTTATTGTTATATGTATTTGATTTTGCTATTTTAAATCCTCCCTGAATACTATTAGAAGTATCATCAATAATCTCGGAGTATGTTTTTACAAGTCTGCCGGCAGCATCATACTCAAATTTTGTAGCAAGACCATTGTTTCCAATAATATATGTTAATTCATCCCACTCATTATAAACATATCCAGCTATTGAAGATGCTACAGGGCGAATCATTAAATCATCAAAATATACTTTTGTTGCATCTGTTGAACTTAAAGAGATGTTGCAAGAACCACTAGGAATTGGAAGGTAAGCTGTTTTTAGTTTCCAATTTCCAGCTGTGATATTATCAGAAATAAAACTGTAAGTAGTATTATCTAATTTAATAACAGCTTTATCAGCATTTGTTTTTTCTACCCAAACAGATACTCTGTATTTGCCAGCAGTATGTTCTAAATTTTTCATCGAAACTGTTAATTTCGAAGTTGATGTAGTTTCAACTGATTTTCTTCCTGTATGAGAGTAGAGACTGCTTTGTTGATCACTGCTTGTTATTGATATTTCTGGGTCTAGCCAGGTACCATTAATATTTTCTGCTCCAGAATAGAATATTTCACCGTATCGTGCATTTCCATTTGTTGTTATCTTAGTATTATTGTCTCCCATTTTTGTGGAAGTAAAGTTACCATTGATATTTTTCATTTCTAATGGTGCAGAAAAATGATCATATAATGTTGTTTCAGAAATTTGTTTCCATTTAGAATTTTGAGCTACTTCCTCACCAGGTGTCACAGGAAGACTCCAATTGAAACTGTCATCATAAGTAGTAAAAATACCGTTGCTGTCTATTGTTCCATTCCATATATATGATTTATGTTTTCTCCATATTTTTTCGTTAATTCCAGTTGCAGTTTGTTTGGTTCCGGATATATCCTTATATGCCCATACATTACTCCAAGTGGTAATACCAATACTGGTTTCTTTCCATGGCTTATTACTATCGTTTTGATCAAAAATATAAGCATAGTTGGCAGTAATCTGTGAAAGCATATTTTTATTATTAATATTGTCTACTTTAGACTGCATGCCAGAATATTTTTGATATGCCGGTATTAGTTTTGTTTTTACATTTTGACCGTCACTTGTTTTTGTTGTAGTTTCTAATACTTGACCTGTAAGAAAATCATATTTTGTATAATTTGTAGTTATCGTTCTATTATGATCTGTTTTTGATGTTGAAAGTAGGACTGATGGTATTGATTTATAATTTAATGAGTTCACAAAATATTCGTAAGATGTTGTTCCTACAGGATTGCCTCCTGGAGATACTCCAGGGATAACTTTATGTGACCTGTAAGATTTAAAAGCTTCACCATAAGTGCCGAAAGTATCGTTAAAAGGATTTGAATATTGAAAAGTTTGTTTACTTAATATTTGATCTTTTGAATTCAATTTAGTAATTGAAAGCAATTCACCAATTTTAGAAGTATTATCTATAATTGAAGTTGTTGCAATAGCTGTTCTGGCTACATAATTATTAGAACTTGAATTATCTGCTAAAACATCTATAGCCCTTATTTTTTCATTAGAGTTTATTTGTAAAAAATCTCCATAAGTCGCTGTTACGGATGCTTCAAAATTTCCTACTTGGTTTTCGCCATTACTTCCATTAAGTGTATAATCATTATTTGGTTTTAATACATTAAACTGAAAAATATTTTTTTCAAAAATGTTATTGTCATTATCTTTTGCTGTTACTGTTACAGTTTCGTAAACAACGCCACTAGTAAAAAAAGTGCTGTAATCATTTTTTATGTATGGTGTTGAAGCAGTAACACCAGAAGATATTGTAGAATTAGGTTTGTTGTAGTCGTATGTGGTGGTTGACTTTTTATTATTGTCAATTACATTGATATTTTTCACTCTTAGTCCACCTCTGGAATCATTGCATCTACCAATTAATTCATCTTGGATATCACAATTGCTTACATTAATTTGAGCACCATAAGAATTTCCAGTAGTTCCTCTTCTATTTGGAGGGCAATAGAAGTCACCGGTGTAATAACTTGGCACCTGCGCACTAAAGGTTAATGAAACAACATTATCTGTAACACTATTGACTGTGGCAGTTGTTGTAAATGGCGAATAGGAATCTTTACTTAAAGTTACACTTATTTGATTTCCGGGGTTTAAACATTTATATATTTGACCAATTGTATAACAAGGATTTTGCCATTGTACTTCTATTGTTCCATTATATCCATTATTTGTGCGTATAAAATTTTTAGCTATAGGATTATAAGAAATATTCGTATTGAAATTATTCAATACAGCACTAAAGTCGTCTTTCTCATACTCTATACCAATGGAACTACCTAAAGGAGTTTTTATGTTTTTTAAACTATAATTAAATGGATAATCTTTATCAAAACCCCATAGGTCATAATTATTTTTGTCAAAATCTCTATTTATGTAATAATCAAAATAATATGGTGGTGATACAGAAATATGATTTTTTCCATAGCTAGCTAATGATTTTAAAGACAATTTACCAATATTGTCTTTTTTACTTAGAGAATTGTCATAATTAAATTCAAATGTTTTTATTGATTTAGATTGTAAAAGTGATAAATTCGAATTTTTTGTTAGATATACATTGCTATTATAGGTACCTCCAATCCAGTTTCTTTGATGTAGTACAACTTCTGTTGTCCCTAAATTTTGCCCCAGAATATTTGATTTTTGAGCTGTAGTTTTAAAATTTATACTGTTATTTGTTTGATTATCTGGTATTTCTTGATTGTTTAATTGAAATAAGCTTTCATCTTTCTTGTTTATCAAGACTATTCGGTCTAGTTTTAAGCTTTTAAAATTCCCCGAAATATTCATGTTATAATCATATTTAGTTTCGGTAAAATAAATACCAGTGGCATATTGAGAATTATAGACCAGTGCGTTCTCTACATCATTAAAAGTATTTGATTTTGATATTGAATTACCTATATCATCTATTCTTTCACTTTTTATAAATAATGCTTTGTTAGTTCTTGTGCTTATAGAGTTTAAATAATATACTTGCTTAATACCTATTGCTCTTGAAGTTGTATTAGGGTTTGGTGATTCTGTACAATATGCTCTTCGATTTATAGTGCTGCTTACTTCTTTATCATTAACAGATTCCCTTTTCCATAGATATCCATCGCTCCATTTTCCATACGAAAAATCAACCCAATATCCGTAATCTGCATCATCAACTTTACCATTAGAATTAACATCAATATAATCTGGGCCAGTTATCGCAGTTAACAACCAATTTGTCGCATATGGCTGGGTATCAACTTTTTCTATAAAGCTGTTGTCTTCTCCACTTGCTGTTTTATAAGTTCTCATTATAGTTTCAAAATTATAAACAGGTAGTGAATAATGGTAAACCTTTCCGTCTACAGATGTAATTTTGAAGGCTCCAATTCCTTTGGGAGCGAAGCTTGAGGCATTATTTCTATTAAAATTCCCAGCTTCGATTATTAAGACAGGATTGTTTTTAATTTGCTCATTTGTGTAACATTCTGTAAATGTTTCTTTTTTTAATCTGTTTTTTACACTATTATAATTTGAATAGTTTTCGGAACCATCACTTATAGTTGAATTTACGACTTCGGAATTCGTAATATTTGTAATATCATTTAGTGTTGAACTATTTATTGACCAATCATTAAATTTTTTATTTATATAAGATGAGTTAGTATTCAAAGGATAAAAATGAATTTTATTTTCGTCAATATTTGGCAGTTCCATAAAATTATTTGAAAACTTTTCGCCAATATGATGCCTGTCTTTAAAACCTGCAACACAGTAATCATCAGCACAATAAGGATTTTGCTGTTCAGAATTTAATATTAATGTCTTGCTGTCTAATAAAAGAGGCTGAATATTTTGAATTAACCCTTGAGCAGATACATTGTATTGATCATAACTAGCTGTTGGCGCTGCAAATTTAACACCTCCATTTCTAGAATCAGTTTTATGCCTAAAGTACAATGAAATGCTATTGGCGTCCATATAATCATTTTTGTAGTTCTCTTTTGTAGAAGCATCTAAAACTTTGTATGAATCTTTTAAATATAAAACACCATTAATATTACAAGTTTGAGAATCAAGCATCGAATACTCATTTTTGGAAAATTTAAATCTTACTTGAAAAATATTTGTAATTGGTAAAGCTAAATTAAATGAGCTGCTCACTGAATTAACACCGTGCGGATTTGTCGAATTAGTTTGAGAGTAACCAACTCCTAGGCCTCCCATATTTACACTATTAGAGTTTCCTTGAAAAGAAATTTCTTGTGATCTCATCTTATATGATATGCCAGCCATTCCCATTATAGATACTCCTACACCTTCTCCAGAGGCAGAGAGAGTTGCACCGCCAGCATTTAAGCTCGTTGAATAATTGCCAGCATACGAGTCAAATCCAATACTTTGATTTATTCCTAAACTTGAGTCACCAACACCAAAAGATACAATTCCGCCTTTTGCTTTGCCATTTATAAAAGTATAATCAAGTCCTAAATTGAATATTTTATAATTAACCCCAACCCCAATTGAAATCACTTCTTGTTTACCTAAATTTGAGTAGGCAAAGTTTATACTTTTCCCATTATTCCAATCATCTGGTGTGTTATTAATGTTTCTATTTATTGCGCCTGGATTTAAATTCCATCCTAGACCAACCCATGATGCCTCTTGATCCATCGCAATACCAGCATGATATGATAAGGATAAAGGATATCCGCCTTCAGGACTTGGGACATTTAATAACGGCAGTACATATGACATATCACCAGTTGCTAAATTGACCATATCGCTAGAATCTACAGGTTCAAAACTCGCAGCCTCTGGAGCAACTGGCCCATTATTAGAAGCAAATAAATTATTAGGTAATAATGTTGGAAAAAATATCAACAAGAAAAAAGTGGCTATAATACGATGGTGCTCGTGGTATTTGGTCATAGTTATAATTTTAAAAAACTAGTTGAGGTTCGTTTATTAAGGCTTTGGTATTTATTTTGAATTTAACATCTCCGGTTTCAAGACCTAAATCTTCGATTACAAAATTTAGATAGTCTTGTTTTAGGTATTTTTCATCACGAGGATAGACTATCATTATAGAAGTTGAGTTACTCATGCCGTACATTCTGGGATAAATAAAGTCGACTAGGGCAAGAGTATCTTTTTCAGGTGTATAGACATGTAGTTTATCTTCCATTCCAAAAGCTAAATCATTGACCATTTGGCTAAATTTTGCTTTATCTTGTGCAACACCATTTAATAACTCCTGATTGTTTTTTGACATTGAAAGATTGAAATACAAATACTTATTGTATTGCTTTCTTAATTTCTCTATCTGAGACGGACTATTGTTTTCTGTTAATTCCTGTTTTACCAATAAATCAGTTGGCCTGTATTGTAAAACATAATCAACACCAGATACGGTTTTCTTGTAATGATAACCGTTATCATCGTCCTGTATATAATCATTCATTTCCTCTTGTGTATCAAATGATTTGTTACAAGAGGAAATAAATAATAGTAAAATAAATATCGAGAGTTTATTTTTTATCATATTCAGCATTAAGTCCTTTTAAAACTTCTTCAGTCAAATCGCTAGATTCATCGGCATACATGATGTTTCCGCCCCCGCTTGCGCCAAATATAATTTTGTAGTTATGGTCTTTTCCGTATTCTTTGATATAGTCATTAATATCATTAATTACGGTTTGTGTTACTTTTTTATCTTCTTCCTCAATTTTTTTCTGAATAGCTTCTTGGTAACCATTAATCTGCTGCTGTTTATTAGATAACAACTCTTGTTTTAATTTTAATTCTTTTGGAGAAAAAGCAGCTCTTTCTTTTTCGTAGTTTTTTAATTCATTTTGCCAGTTACTAATTAAAGAATCTACATTAGCCTTCATTAAAGTAGCTTTTTTATCAAATTCGGCTTTGGCAATTTTAGTTTTGCTATAACCAGTTATAAGCTTATTAACATCTACATAGACTAATTCTGAACTTGACTTTGCAAAATAAATTGCAATTACACTCAACAATACTGCTAAAGAAGCAGCATACAAAGGGATTTTTTTCATTTTTATTTTAAGATAATTTTGTGGCAATATTATTAATTAAATGTTAATTTAACAAGTTATTTATTAAAAGACTGGGTGCTTTTTAAACACGATTTGAGCAACAAATATTGCTTTTTAATTTTGTATTTTTTTACGGGAAACCACAATTGATTGATTTTTTAATTATTTTAATTTTTGGAAGTTAATTTTGAGAATATAGAATTTTAAGCAAGTAATTCGAGTAGATTTTTTTTATTTTTTTTTAAATTTAACTAATACTTTTAGTGTTAAATTGTTTGTGATTTTATAATATTTAAAAATTGTAAAATCTTTTGAGTTTAAATAAATTTATCTGTTTTGAGTTTTTAAGCTTTTGTATTTACCTGTTAAAAAATAATGGAGCTCTGATATGGTTTGCTAATTCCTAACTTTTGCACTGATCTATTTTTTATTATGGAATTCAATAATTTTTCAATAAGAACCGATATCAAAATGTTTAATTAATCCTATTAAAAAAGCTGTAAATATCTTGTTAATTAGTTTTTAATTCTTATCATTGTAGAAGTAATTTTTTTTTGGATTCAAAACACAACCGGTTGCCTTTATAACCTTTCATTTATTATTACGTACTATAATGAAAATTGCCAAAAATTGAAATTCTATCATATAAGTGCGATTTTCACCACATATCAGAATTGATTTATTACCATGTAGAACTAAGTAATATATAATTGAAAACATAAATACCAGATAGAATAATTTAATTGAATTAAAACTATGAAGAAAAAACTACCATTTTTTTTAACACTTATGTGTACTGTTGTTGCATTCGGACAAACTATTCAAACGCCAAAAATAATACCTCCTGTACCAACAGCTCAAAATTTTATGCGATATGGTGAAATCCCAGTTGATTATAGTACGGGTATTCCAAATATTGAAATTCCAATATATACCATTAAAGGAAATAAAATTTCATTACCAATTTCAATATCATATCACGCTTCTGGAATAAAAGTAGACGATATAGCTTCAGAAATTGGTTTAGGCTGGGTGTTGAACTGTAGTGGGTTAATCTCCAGAACCATACGAGGTAATAGAGATGAGGCAGATGTGGCATTAAGGACGTATTATAATTCTGGTCAGCTATATACTGATTTAAACAATAAGGCCTATCAGTATCAATGTAGCAGCGGAAGTTTAACTGGAGCTTATAATTTGCAAGACTTTTTAAGAAATAAAGTTAGCGATGTTGAGGATTTGATGAGTGATCGATATTTTTTTCAAATTCCGGGAGCGGGATCCGGTGTATTTACTTATGATTATTCTGTTTTTAATAATAAACAAAACAATGCAATTACATTGCCTTACAGACCCATCAAAATAAAAAATAATATTTCAACTTTAAATTCATTCGAAATTACAGATGAAAATGGAACCATTTATACCTTTAAAACAGTCTATACAGGTGGTGGGATTATCTCTGATTGGTACTTATCTAATATAGTTTCGGCAGATGGAACTGAAGAGATTAAGTTAAATTATGTGGCTCAAAATCAGGGTATTGCCTATAATAGATGGGATTTTGTGTTTCAGAGTAGCATTGAGAATCCTCAGGGGATGAATTGTTTGCCCTATGATATTAGCGCTTCTTCTTCATTGTCTCTTTCTCCTGTAAGACAATTTACAACTCCTGTTTTAAGTACTATTGAAAGTAATAATGAAATAATAAATTTTGTCTACGATACTCGAAGTGATTTTTTATACCTCAAGAGGTTAAAAGAGATTACTGTTTCATCTAAAGATAACCCTACTGTGGTTAAGAAAAAAATCCAATTTTCATCCAAATATTTTAATTCCTGGGACAATGTAGACAAAAGATTAGCATTGGATTATATAACAATATTTAATCCAGAGAATTCAGATACGCAAAAATACGCATTCAAATATAATGAAGTCAATAAGCTTCCGCCTTATCCTGAAAACATGACAAATAGGAGGTATAGTGTAGATTTTTGGGGCTACTACAATGGCATAAATAATATCTCAAATCTTCCTTCAGAATTTCTTCCTATTGCCAGTAGAAATAGCTATGGTGGGGATAGAAATGCAAGTTCAGATCAGGCAACAGCATCTGCATTTATGTTGCAGGAAATTAAGTATCCAACTGGAGGTAAAACTGCTTTTGAATTTGAAAGACACTATGCAGATTATTTATATACTTATAAAAACACATCTGGTATCGCAGTTAATAAAGGAGGATATATAGGAGGATTTAGAGTAAAAAAAATATCAAATTTTAAAAGCGATACAGATCTAAATCCGGAAATTAAATCTTACACCTATAATGGAGCTGTTTATCTGCCACCAAAGCAAGAATATTTCTCACACGACCAAAGATTTACTGAAGTAATCAATATCCCTGGTTCTACGGGAGTTCCTGATACTTCCTGCTGGACAGATTACCAAAGAAAAATGGTTTATTCAGAACCTTTTTTCCCGATGGAAGTTGCACCTGGTTTAACAATTATGTACCCTTCGGTGACTGAAGTGATTGGTACTTCTCTAAGTAATGCAGGTAAAACTATTTATAAATACAGTATTCCTGAATCAGCAGTAGATTATTATAACAATCCGGAGCACCCCTTTCAATTTGAATCAGAATTTTATTACCATCCCCAACATTACGATAAAGGAAATTATGTTCCAAAATTAGTAGATAAAGAAGTTTATGATAGTGCTGGAAATAAAGTATATGATGAACATAATCAGTACGATAACTACTTTGAAACTACTTTTAATACCGGTATTAAGCTTAGTCGGACAAAAATCTATGATCCAAATTATTTTTCTGCAAACTATGCCCTTGTTTCTCCTTGTTGCTATTGTTCCGCTCCTTCAACAACCTGCCAGGCTGGAGGTTTATGTTCTCCAGTTGTACAAGATTTTTTAGCATCAGTAATAGCCATAGATACTAAATGTTACAGTAAAGCTTTATTACTAACATACACTCTGAGAAAAACCTATAATAAATTAGATTCAAATAAAGCTATTTCTGAAACTATAAATTACCAATATAATCAGCAAAATCTAAGAGAAAAAGAAGTCTCTAAATTAAATAGTTCAGGAGAGAATATGATAACTTCATACAAGTATCCCAATGATTTTTATTCGACCTATCCCTATAAAACTATGGTAGATAAAAACATCATAACTCCTGTAATTGAACAGACTACTAAAAATCAAGGTATACAAATTCAAAAGATATATAATGAATATAAAAACTGGGGTAATAATATTATAGAGCCAGAGTTTGTTAAATACCAAAAAGATACACAATCCACTTTAGAAAATAGGATTCGATTTTTGTCCTATGACCAAAAAGGCAATATTATCAGTTTTAAAAAAGAAGATGATATTCCAATAACCTACTTATATGGATACAATAAAACCCTTCCTATAGCTGAGGTAAAAAACGCTAATAATATAGAACAAAGTACATCGCAAACGGAGTATTTATTCAGTAATATGTTTGTACAACCAATGTCGTTAAATCAAAATTATACAGTGGGCACCTTTACAGTATCTCAGGATAAGACTGTACAAATTAGTAGGGACTATGTCAAAAATAATGACCATGAAGCGACATTTTATATCTCTATATATAAATCCGGATTCTCGTTGCCCCAAATTAGTGATTATTTATCGACAAGTCAGACTGATGGATCAGTTTCATCGTCTTATTTCTTACCAGCAGGAAGTTATACAATTGTAATGAATGTAGGGTATGGAGGTAAATCAGGCCCCTATCAGCATGATATAAACTTTAATTTAACTTCGACTGTAGAACAAAAATTGAATATTCCTTTTCATACCAGTTTTGAAGAGGATACACAAGCTATAAATACTGTTTACGCCAAGACAGGCAAAAAATCCCACATTGGATCTTATACTATTAACATACCCCCAGCTTCTGCCGGGTATAGTCAAGTTATTGTTTCTTACTGGGGTAAAACAAATGTATCATCTCCTTGGACCTATGTGGAGAATGTTTTAAATACAAGTAATGGGTTCGTATATACAGTTGGTAGCTCATACGCGTATATAGATGAAGTTAGAATGTACCCTTTAGAGGCTCATATGACCACCTTTACTTATGATTCTTTTTTTAAGACTCCGACCAGTATTATGAAACCTGATAATAGTGCTGAATATTATGACTACGATGGATTTGGCCGCCTTAAAGAGATTTATCTTAAGGACACAGCCGATGCAAAGAGTTTGCTCAAATCTTTTAATTACAATAATAAGCCTTTTGTGCAATAGTAATTTCAAAAATGATAATATACTTGAATTCTGAGCAAAAAAAGTAGAATACATTCTAAACTAATTATATAAAAAAGTAAACCAAATGATTATAAAAAAAATTATAATTCTGTTTTTGTTTTTATTTCCTATACTAATTACTGGTCAATCAAATAGCGAAAATTATATAAAAACTGTAGCCTATAAAACGCAAAGCCCTACAGTGATAGCATCACCAACAATTAATCAGGCGAGTGAAAATATTACTTATTTTGATGGTCTGGGCAGGCCTGTACAGCAAATAGCCAGTAAACAATCACCCATGGGAAAGGATATTATAGTTCCCATAGAATACGATGCTTTTGGGCGCCAGGAAAAAGAATATCTTCCTTATGCATCTACTCAAAGCAATTCCGGCTATACTGATCCTGCCACTTTGCTTGCCAACCTTAAAGCACAGTATCAAACCAATTACGGCGCTTCCAATGACAATCCTTATAGCCAGAAACAACTAGAAGCTTCTCCTCTTGATCGCGTCTTAAAACAAGCGGCACCGGGATATGACTGGAGAATTAATGGAGGTCATGAAATAAAATTCGACTACCAGAACAATACCGCCAGTGAAGTAATCAATTTCAAAGTTAGCCTCACGATAGCAAACAATACCTATACTCCTACATTATCAAAAAGTGCAGTCAATAATGGTTTTTATAATGAGAAGGAACTCTACAAGACTATAGTCTATGATGAGAACACAGCAGCTTCGCCACTTGAAGGGAATGGTTCTACGGTAGAGTTTAAAAATAAAGAGGGCCAGGTAATTTTAAAAAGAACCTATGGAACGTCTATGATAAATGGTACCTCTCAAAATAATGTAGCTCATGATACTTATTATGTGTATGATATTTACGGAAATCTGACTTTTGTAATTCCTCCCAAAGCTGTTGATTTAATTAGTAATAGTTCAATGAATGTACTGCCGGATGAAACATCAACATCACAAATAAATTCATCCAGCAATCCACTGTATATAACTGCCACCAATTCTATACGACTCCTTGACGGGTTTCATGCCCATGCTGGCAGCACCTTTAGTGCTAAAATTGTGAACTCAGGAATTTCTGTTTTAAAAGAATTGTGTTATCAATATGTATATGATAATAGAAATCGCCTAGTGGAGAAAAAATTACCGGGCAAAGATTGGGAATACATTGTATACGACAAACTGGACAGGGTTATCCTTACTCAAGATGCCAATTTAAGAACAGATAAAAAATGGCTATTTACCAAATACGATGCCTTTAGCAGACCAGTCTATACAGGAGAATATACGAATACTTTAAAAACAAGCCGTGTTGATATGCAGCTGCTGGCAGCTGCAAGTACCTCAGTTTTTGAAACCAGGCAAGCAGCAAACGTTATAAATGGAACTACAGTATATTACACCAACAATGCTTTTCCTGCCATTAATGATGTAAATATTAATTTATTTACCATCAACTACTATGATGATTATAATTTTGATGCTCTTCCTGCTGGTACCTCGGTAATATCCTATGGTATCACGCCCACTGTCAACGTCAAAGGTTTACCAACAGGCAGCAGAGTGCGTATTTTAGGAAAACCCAACTGGATAACCAATTGGAACTACTATGATGAAAAAGGAAGGCCCATTTACAGTTACAGTAAAAATGATTATCTGGGTACTACCAACATTGTGAAAAGTCAGCTTGATTTTGTTGGCAAAACTTTAGATGTGACATCGCTGCACATCAGAAATAGCGTCACTACTACCATAAAAGATACTTTTACCTATGATCATGCCGGGAGGCTCACTAAACAGGAACAAGCCATTAACGGAGCCACTCAGCCTGAAATAATAGCTGCCAATACCTATGATGAATTAGGGCAATTAATCATCAAAAAGGTAGGAGGCAAAACGATACAAGGCTTGCAAACTGTCAATTATGCATATAATATCCGGGGATGGCTCAAAAATATTAACGATGTGAACACTATTGGTACTGATTTGTTTGCTTTCCAAATCAATTACAATGACATTACGGATAACAATAAAAAAATGTTTAACGGAAACATCAGTCAGACTTTTTGGAAAACGGCCAATACTGATGCAGGTATAAAAAACTATACCTATAGCTACGATAAATTAAACAGGTTAACAGATGCGGTTGATAATTTAAACAAGTTTACAGAAAGTTTAAATTATGACCAAAATGGAAACATTACTAGTCTTGTACGTCAAGGCGAAATTGTCGCCGGTGTACCCTATATTACTAATCCATCGGACTTTGGCATTATGGATAATCTTACGTATAGCTATGATATTGGAAATCAGCTTCAAGTAGTATCTGATAGTGCCAATGATACTTATGGATTTAGGGATGATCAGATTGGGGCAACAGCAGATAGCTCTACTGATTATACTTATGATGCTAACGGAAACATGAAAAGTGATACCAATAAAGGAATTACAGCGATACAATACAATCATCTTAATTTGCCAATGCAGGTAACCATTGCAGGACAAAATATAAAGTATGAATATGATGCTACAGGTGTCAAACAACAGAAAACAGCAAATGGAATTGTGACTGATTACGCAGAAGGTTTTATCTATGAGGGCAATCAATTGAAGTTTTTCTCCCAGCCTGAAGGATATGTATCTTATAATTCAGGAACTTTTGATTATATTTATCAGTATAAAGATCATCTGGGTAATGTTCGTTTGAGTTACGACAAGAACTTAAATATTATTGAAGAAAATAATTATTATCCGTTTGGCTTAAAACATAAAGGCTATAATAATGCAACGGTAATTGGTACAGGAAATGCAACGGCGCAAAAATATAAGTATAACAGTAAGGAGCTACAGGATGAGCTGGGGTTTGGAGTTTACGACTATGGGGCCAGAAATTATGACCCTGCTTTAGGAAGATTCTTTAATATGGATAGGTATTCGGAAACATTTATGCCACTGTCAACTTACCAATATGCGGCAAATAATCCTGTCAATTATATTGATTATAATGGTGATTATATAACAATGGGAATAAATGGCAAAGATGGTAAACAGATTTACTCTGTTTTATATGAAAACGGTAAAGCATACCATTACTCTCAAGATTCTAAAGGAAATATCACTAAAGGCAAACAATATGACGGAAATAGTAGTTTTGTCAGTAATGCTGTTTCAGATTTGAATACAATAGCAGACACTAAACAAGGAGGTCATATTGTGAATGAGTTACAAAGGTCAAAGTCTAATTATGATATTGGCGATTCAGGTAAAGTGATGGTAAATAATTTTGACCCAGCAAACAACCAAATTAGATATTCACAAAGTGGTTCTGGATTTATTGATGGAGTTTCAATGAACAAAAGCCATATCAAACTGGGGCATGAATTGGGGCATGCTTATGATAAGGACAGAGGTTTCGATATGACCCAAACAATTTTAGGCGGACTTAAAACGACAGAACTAAATGCTGTAATTTTTGAAAACTACCTAAGAGCATCCGATGGAGAATCTACTATGAGAACACAATATTCTAAATATAATTTAGGCTCTAGACTTGAAGGAAAATCAGCAGATTATTTTAAAGGTTATGTTGCTCCGTTAGGCAAATACGAGAGATATAAGTCAATTTCTGCTCCTTCCACTTCAAGTTCAGCAGATAAAACAAGAGTCTATAGACCTGCACAAATATTTTTAAGATATGACACAAGAGATAATATTTTCAAAAACTAAAATATAACAAATGAAAAAGATACTTGCATTTCTGTTTGTTTTTGTTTTTATGGCTTGTAGCCAAGAATTTGCTTTTTATAAGCCTAATACAAGTCTAGAGCATTATCAAAAAATAGAAAATAACAAAGAACTATTTAGTAGATTTAATAATAGAGAAGTGGAGATTACTGGCGTATTTAATATAGATTTTGAAAACCTTTACTTAAATATAGAAGAAAGAAAGGTATGGTTAGAATTTAATTCTTTTGATGAGCTACAAGCTGTTGATGGGTCTGCTCTTGATGGCGCAAAATTGAAAACATTTAATAATAAAAAAGTTAAAATAAAAGGAAGGTTTGAATTAGGACAAACGGGACACTTAGGTGCTTATGATTCTAGAATTATTGATATTGTCTTTTTTGGAAGCCCTGACTAATGATATTCGGTAAAAAACTATAAAATTTCAATCTTTTTTTCTCAATAAATTTTGCTGACGAAAAAAAAACAATAAGTCTTGTGAAGGGAAGGAGAATATTTATGATTTTTCTTTCAAAAGAAAAATCATAAATTAGACCAACTTTAAGCTACTTCTCAATATCAATAAAGATAGCCACTTCAATACGGAGTGGCTTTTGCTCTAATGATACATAAGTTTAGAACGATATTATAAAAGAAAAATAGATTTCTTCTTAGTCAGATTATCTGATTTTTTTGCATAATCCTTAACTTTTATACCTAATCATTTACTTTCTGAATCCACCTGCACAAACCGATTTTTAGCTAACATTATTCTAATCTTTTGAGCGGTTTTCGTTGTACGTAATTGATTGCTGAAATACCCAGATACTAAAATCCCTAAATGAGGAACTATTTTGAACAAGAAAGTCCAAGTCAACTTTAGTCATTCTCAAAAGCACACACTCAGTAATGCATTCTACATTTTCATTAGATTTTGTAAGATTGATAAAATGGCTATAAAAAGTGATACAAATCTCTGTAATTAACCTTTTTTAATGCTGTGCTTTTAGTTGCTAAAATAATTCTGTATTGGGCTTAAAATTGTAAATGTGTAAGTTTTAATTATAATTTATTAGCAAATTGTATGTAAATTCATCATTAAGCAAGATATAGTGTAAAAAACGGATAATATAGTATTAGCATGTGGTAATATAAACATTTTCGTTAACTCTGATTTAACATAATTTTACAAGTGTCAATAATACACTAACCAATATTGTTAAATTATGAAACCAACCACACAAGCTTTTAAAAGTACAGCAACATCCTGTTACAGAGATAAGATGTTCTATACAATTTTATTTCTGTTTGTTGTTTTTAGCGCTTTCTCGCAACAGAAGATTAGCGGTAAAATCACAGATGCAAATAATGTCCCGCTTCCCGGGGTCTCAGTTTTGGAAAAAAATACAACCAATGGAGTTGCAAGTGATTTCGATGGAAATTTTGAAATAATGACCAAGGGAAATAACGTGATATTAGTTTTTTCCTATTTAGGTTTAAAAACCAAAGAACTAAAAACGGATGGTAAAAAGACTCTCAATGTAATTTTGGAATCGGATGTAAATGAGTTAACCGAAGTTGTTTTAATTGGATATGGCACTCAAAAAAGAGGTGAAGTTACCAGTGCAGTTGCGACAGTAAAAGCAAAAGATTTTACACAAGGCGCTATTCGTGATGCTTCGGAATTAATAAAAGGGAAAGTGGCAGGTCTTAGTATTTCAAACGGCTCAGGAGATCCAGGGGCAGGACCATCAGTTTCCTTGCGTGGAATTTCATCTTTGCAGGGAGGGACTTCGCCGCTTGTTTTAATTAATGGAATTCCAGGAAGTTTAAACAGCGTAGCGCCAGAAGAAATTGCTTCGATAGATGTACTTAAAGATGCATCTGCTGCCGCTATTTATGGAACCAGAGGAGCAAATGGTGTTATTTTGATCACTACAAAAACAGTAGATAAGGATATTCAAACAACAATGACTTTTACCCAGTATACGGCATTATCAAATTTTGCAAAAAGAGCCGATTTTCTTAATGCATCGCAAATGAGACAATTGCTTGCAGATGGTGTAAAAATGCCTTTTAAAGATGAAGGTTATGATACAAATTGGCTAGACGAAATTTCCAGAACAGGTGTAACACTTAACAATAACCTGGGTTTAAAAGGAGGAAATGCACAGTCAAATTATGTAGCAAACGTAAACTATATTACACAGGAGGGAACCTTTAATAAGTCTTATAATGATGAGTTCAGGGTATCCTTTGATGGTAATCACTCAATGTTCGACAATTTATTAAAAATCAACCTGAACTTATTAAGCGGCAGGCAGAAAATGGGTGCTTTAGGTGATGGGAATTCTTTCAACAGCAACATTTACAGACAGGCGTTAATCAGAAACCCTACAGACAGACCACAAAACGATGACGGCAGCTGGACCCAGACCGACAGGTTTCAATACTCAAATCCCGTAGCGATGATAGAGGAAACCGATGGACTGATTGAAAACGATTGGACAAGGCTGAGCTCTACCATTACCCTGAACCTTTTACCGGGATGGGAAAACAAACTTTTACTGGCAACTCAAAGAAATACAGATTTCAGTGGCTATTCAGAAAGTAAGGAACATTATTCCAATACCAATCAGGGCAGAAACGGTTTTGCTTCTAAAAGTTCAAGCGAAAGCCAAACCGATAATCTTGAATTCACTTCAAGATATGCCAAAACATTAGGTAAACATAATTTCAGTGTTATGGGAGGATACAGTTACCAATACAATTCTAATGAAGGATTCTGGGCAAACAACTTCGATTTCCCTACAGATGCCTACTCCTATTATAATTTAGGCGCAGGTAAAGCCCTAAAAGACGGACTTGCCGGAATGTCCAGTTTTAAGAACGACAATAAATTAGTTGGTTTCTTTGGAAGGGCAAGCTATGGCTACGATAATAAATATCATTTACTAGCCAGTATAAGAAGGGAAGGTTCTTCTAAATTTGGTGCCAACTACAAATGGGGAACATTTCCTTCTGTATCTGCCGGATGGACCATCAGCAACGAATCATTTTTAAAAGACAGCTCCGTTATTAATAATTTAAAATTTCGTGCAGGTTATGGAGAAACAGGTGTAATACCGGGGGCTTCTTATCTGTCACAAACCTTGTACCAATACGAAGGATATTTTTTCAACAACGGAGAATGGGTGCAGGGACTCGAACCTGCCAGTAATCCAAATCCGGATCTGCGCTGGGAGAAAACACAAGAGCTAAATTTGGGAGTAGATTTTGCCTTTTTTAACAGCAGAATAAGCGGAAGTGTAGATATTTACAACAAAAAAACAAAAGATATGCTCTGGGACTACAGCGTTCCGACGCCTCCTTACTTATATCCAAGTATAACAGCAAATGTTGGTGAAATGGAAAACAAAGGAATTGAAGTGCTGCTGAATATAGTGCCGGTAAGAACCAAGGATTTTGAATGGACTTCTACAATGACCTTCTCCCACAACAAAAACAAACTGACAAGCCTTTCAAATGATTTGTATGAAATAGAAGGTAACTTTATCAATACAGGTGATGCAGGAGATCCAATTTCATTCTCAACTCACCGTTTAGAAGTAGGGCAGTCAATAGGTAATTTCTGGGGATTAAAATCAGTTGATATTACAGATGATGGTAAATGGATCATCGAAACTAAAGACGGAACAAGAAAAACCTTAACACCGGATTTATACAATGATGAAAACAAACAATATCTCGGAAACGGTATTCCGGCTTATTATACAGGATGGACCAATACGTTTAAATATAAAAGTTTTGATTTAGGTATTGTTTTAAATGGGGCTTATGATTTCCAAATCCTGAATTTCCAGCGTATGTTTTATGAAAACCCTACGATCAACTATAACATGCTGACTTCTGCGCATGATAAGGTATACGGGAAAACAGAGCTTAATTATTCTCAAACCTATGTAAGTTATTATATAGAAGACGGGGACTATATGAAACTGGATAACGTTACACTGGGATACACTCTTGATCTAAAAGGCTTAAAATTCATCAATTCCGCAAGAGTATATGCGTCAGGTTCGAACCTTGCAACTATTACGGGGTATAAAGGAATTGATCCTGAGATTATAAGAAATCCTCAAGATGTCTTATCATGGGGGAATGACGGGCGTGACAAATATCCTTCAAGCCGCACCTTTACATTGGGAATTAACGTAACCTTTTAATTAACAGTATTATGAAAAAGTCAAACAACAAATATAAAATTGCGCTCTTCTCTGTATTCCTTTCCTGTGCCGCATGTACAGATTTAGATGAAACGCTATACAGTGATATTTCGGCAGAAAAAACACAATTAACAGCAGAGGATTTAACCAATATTATTGGTCCTGCCTTTAGCAAATTCAGAGATGTTTATTGGGGATGGAACGGGCTTTTTGATCTTTATGAAGAGTCATCGGATTTGATTGTAACACCATTCAGAAATGGAATCGGCTGGGGCGATTTGTACATTACCATGCACATGCATACCTGGGGACCGACTTTAGGACATATTGATGGGTTATGGTACAATGCTTATGCTGGAATAAACAGTGCTAATAGAGCCATGTATCAAATCGAAAACTTAGAAGGTATTGAAAATAAAGAAGTCTATATCAACGAACTTAGGGCTTTACGAGCCATGTACTACTATTTGTTGTACGATAACTTTAGAAGAGTGCCGCTGGTTACCACTTATGATTTGCCTAAAGGATATTTACCAACCCAAAATACAGATAAGGAAGTGTATGATTTTATCGAAAAGGAACTCCTTGAAACTATGCCAAGTTTAAGTGAGGCCAATACACAGGCAACCTACGGCAGGATTACCAAATGGACAGCAAAAATGACGCTGGCAAAGTTGTACCTGAATTCTGAGGTATATACCGGAACAGCAAAATGGAATCAGGCATTAAACCAGGTAAATGATATAATCGCAAGCGGAAAATTTAGCCTGGCCAGTAATTATTCTGATCCTTTTGTAATAAAAAACGAGGCATCAGTTGAGGAAATATTTACAATTCCTTTTGATGATAAATTTGCAGGAGGATCTTATTATCCCTATAAAACCCTCTACGGGGCAAGTCAGGCCACATTTGATCTGTCCGGATCACCTTGGGGAGGAAGCGGTGGAATTCCTCAGTTTATTGATACCTATGACTCCGATGATGAACGTTTGAAAGATTCATGGCTTGGAGGCCTGCAATATACTAAGTCTGGAGAACCTTTGATTTTAGAAAGTGGACAGCAGTTGAATTATATCAATTATATGTCTGATGTAAACGGTACAGAATACAATGAAGGATATCGTTTTGTAAAATATGAAATTGGGTCAGGTACTGTTGCCAGTACTGCAAATGATGTACCTTTTTACAGGTACACCGATGCACTGATGATAAAAGCTGAATGCCTCTTAAGAACCGGCAATGCCTCAGGAGCCGCGGCTATCGTTACCGAAATAAGACAGCGTGCATTCAAGAGAACAGATCCTGCAAAAGCAAGCGTTTCGGGAGCTAAATTATTGGGAGGCAGTGTTTACAAATATGGAGAATATTCCAATGGAACTATTACAAAATTAGAAGGTGGAAGTGATGTTCAATACGGCGGTTTCCTTGATGAATTAGCATGGGAATTTGTCGGTGAGCATCACCGAAAACAAGATTTGATAAGATTTGGTGTATACACTAAAAAATCATGGTTTTCTCATAAACCCAACGGTCAGTTTAGAATTATATTTCCAATACCTCAAAGCCAAATGGACTCCAATCATAATTTGACCCAGAATACAGGATATACAAACTAAGACTAAAGAATATAAAAATTTTACAAGTTGGTTGCTTGTAATTATAAGTGTGTGAAAAGCTATTCCTATTCAGGGATGGCTTTTCATTTTAAAGTCATCTCATTATGAAATATAAAATACAAAATATTTAGGCTATGCAAGCCCTCAAATTGATCTGGGCCTGATAAAATCAAATGCAAAAAAGAGGATTTTACAGAAAGAAAAGTTGAAATAACAGAGTAGCCCTTCTCTTCCGAATTGCAGTTAGAAATCAGAAAATCTATTTTTAAATTCTAATTTAACTAATCTGGGCACGATAATGTGAAGGAGATATTCCCTTTAGCTCCTTAAACTTTCTGTTGAAATTGGCAATGTCCTGAAATCCGCAAAGCTCAGATATTGAGGCTATCGAAAGATCTTTTTTATGGTGTAGTAATTTGCAGGCATTTTCAATTCTGATTTCAATCAAAAACTGGAAAAAAGTCTTATTGGTGCGTTTTTTAAAATAACGGCAAAATGCATTTTTACTCATACTAGCCTTTTCTGCCACCTCGTCCAAAGTAATATTCTGATGATAATATTCGATTGCATATTCAAATACGGCGCTCATTCTGCGGCCTTCATCATCAGTATATTTCTTTTTGTAAACAAAGGATGAAAGAGGTGTTTTTTCTGAAGTAATAATAATGTTTATGATCTTTAAAAATGAAGCAATACGCTGTATTTTATTCTGTTTTCTTAGCTTGGTAAAATGATGAATTATTTTCTTTTGGTTTGATAGTATTTTCATACCATATTCAGATTCCTTAAAAAAATCTTCGAGACTGCTCATATCATTAAGACTGAAAAAATCTTTTCCAAAGGAGGTTTTGGTAAAAAACAAAGTCAGCATCACAGATTCGGGACTGGCCTCAGTATTACTTCTAAAAACATGGGGAACATTCTCACCAATTACCAAAATATCATCTTCCTTATAATCGTTTATCGAATCTCCAACAATTAAAGTTCCTGAACCTTTTGCAATATAGCTAATCTGAATTTCTTCATGCTGATGCAGCTGGTCATAGAAAACGCGCTCAATATCTTCCTGATAAATAAGGGCTTCTCTCTCGGTTTTAGGTATTTTAAATGGCAGGATTTTCAACGGAATGTTTTTAGTTATGTAAATATTATCAAAAAAATCAGATTATACAATAGATGGGGTAATATAGTCCTGATATAGGCTAATAATGACAAAGGAGCTCTTTTGTATAAGCTTTATTTTTGATAAAAATTGAGAATATGAAAATAAATTGGGAAGGCGTAATGCCGGCTGTAACAACAAAGTTTACAGCAGAAGGTCAATTGGACCTGGTAATGTTCGAAAAGAATATTAAAGCACAAATTGATGCTGGAGTTAATGGAATCATACTAGGGGGAACTCTTGGGGAAGCCAGTACATTAACCAAAGAAGAAAAAGAGGTTTTAATAAATAACACTTTACGAATAGTAGAAGGGAAAATTCCCGTTATCGTAAATATTGCAGAACAGACTACAAGTGAAGCGATAACTTTGGCAAAACGCGCTGAAGAATTAGGCGTAAATGGTCTTATGCTCTTGCCGCCAATGCGATACAAGGCAACAGATCATGAAACAGTGGTCTATTTCAAAGAAATTGCAAAAAGTACTTCATTACCTATTATGATTTACAACAATCCTGTAGATTATAAAATTGAGGTAACCCTTGACATGTTCGAAGAACTTTTAAAACTGGAAAATATTCAGGCAGTCAAAGAATCAACAAGGGACATCAGCAATGTAACAAGAATAAGAAACCGTTTTGGAGACCGATTAAAAGTACTGTGCGGAGTGGATACCCTGGCTCTTGAAAGTCTGGTGGCCGGAGCCGATGGATGGGTTGCCGGTTTGGTAGTGGCATATCCGGCAGAAACCGTTGCTATTTATAAATTGGTAAAAGCCGGAAAGATTGACCAGGCTTTAGCTATTTACAGATGGTTTATGCCATTACTTGAACTGGATATTTCGCCGCAGTTGGTACAAAATATCAAATTGGCAGAAGTAGCAACAGGACTTGGAACAGAAAATGTAAGAGCACCAAGATTACCGTTACAAGGAGCTGAGAGAGAACGCGTATTGGCGATCATTGGTTTTGCAATGAAAAACAGACCCGTTTTGCCAGATTACAAAAACATTTAATTAAACTTTAATAGAAAGCGATGACTACAGGAAAAAATTATATTGGAGATGTGCTTTCCGCAAAAGGTAAAACGACATTCAAAACCATCAATCCCGAAGAGAATTCGGAGAATGAAACTCTTTTTTTTGAGGCCGCTGAAGATGAAATTTCTCAGACCGTAGCATTAGCCGAAGAAGCTTTTAAAATTTATGGAACCATTGAAGACGTAAAAAAAGCAGATTTTCTGGACGCTATCGCCGAAGAAATTGAAGCGTTGGGTGAGGAGTTATTAGCAACTTACATTCAGGAATCAGGTCTTCCGGCTGGAAGAGCCAACGGTGAGCGAAGTAGAACTACCGGACAACTCAGGGCATTTGCAACAATGCTGAGGGAAGGTTCCTGGGTAGAAGCCATCATCAATAAAACAGAAGGCAAACCAGATATCCGAAGATTACAGATTCCAATTGGGCCTGTAGCTGTTTTTGGAGCCAGTAATTTTCCTCTTGCCTTTTCTACAGCTGGAGGAGATACTGCAAGTGCACTGGCAGCCGGCTGCCCTGTGGTGGTAAAATCACATCCGCTGCATGCTGGAACGGGAGAATTGGTTGCCTCGGCAATTATTAAAGCAGCTAAAAGAACAGGAATGCCAAATGGTGTTTTCTCCAACCTCAACAGTAGCGGTATAGAAGTCGGAGTAGCTTTAATAGAACATCCTTCAATAAAAGCGGTTGGTTTTACGGGAAGTATAAAAGGCGGAACAGCACTTTGTAAAATTGCCGCCAACAGAACTATTCCAATTCCGGTATATGCCGAAATGGGAAGTATTAATCCTGTGCTTGTTTTACCCTCTGCCTTAAAAACAGATGCTGAAAAATGGGCTAAAAATTATGCGGCATCAATTGCGGCCGGTACTGGACAATTTTGTACAAATCCCGGGCTTATTTTAGGAATAAAAAGCAACGAGCTCGACTATTTTATTACTATTTTAGCTTTGGAGATTGATAAATTAGAACCAGCTTGCATGTTGCATCCCAATATCAAAAAGCAATATGAAACCCTGAAATCAGAAGTGCTTGGTCAGAAGGGATATGCGCAGCAAACGACTTTAAACAGGGAAATAAAACCAAACTATGCATTGCAAAACGTAATTTCAGTCGATGGTGATATCTTCTTAAAGAACAAAACATTTCATAAGGAAGTTTTTGGCCCTTTTTCTGTTGTCGTTAAATGCGATAATATGGAGCAGCTTAATGAAATTATTCTGGACCTGGAAGGACAATTGACTGGCACTATTTTAAATGCTGATGTAAAGGAATGCGAAGATTTCAAAGAGATAATTAAAAATCTTAAAAATAAAGTCGGACGATTAATTTTTAATAATGTTCCTACTGGTGTAGAGGTTTGTTCGGCAATGACACACGGTGGACCTTTTCCTGCAAGTTCAGACAGCAAATTTACCTCCGTAGGATTAACTGCAGTCAAAAGATGGGTTCGTCCGGTAAGTTTTCAGGATTGGCCGGATGAGTTGCTTCCGCAAGCATTGCAGGATAAAAATCCGTTAGGAATTAATAGAGTAGTAAATGACATAGTAACCCACAACACCATTTAATATATGCCTAGAAAAACCTTTTTTTGCGTAGATGCCCATACCTGCGGAAATCCCGTAAGAGTTGTGGCTGGCGGTGGTCCCAATTTGATTGGAAACAACATGAGCGAGAAACGCCAGCATTTCCTAAAAGAATTCGACTGGATTCGTAAAGGACTTATGTTTGAACCCCGGGGTCATGACATGATGAGTGGCAGTATATTGTATCCGCCAAGTGATCCTGAAAATGATTTCGGAATCTTATTTATAGAGACTTCCGGTTGTCTGCCCATGTGCGGGCACGGAACCATTGGAACGATTACTATTGCGATTGAAGAAGGTTTGGTTATACCGAAGATTCCGGGAAAAATTAAAATGGAAGCGCCTGCGGGATTAGTTCAGATTGAATATCAGCAGACCGGTAAAAAAGTAGATTGGGTACGCTTGACCAATGTAAAATCGTATCTGGCCGCAGAAGGTTTGACTGTTGATTGCCCGGAATTGGGAGAGATTGTTTTTGATGTGGCTTATGGCGGAAATTATTACGCTATTGTAGATCCACAGCAGCATTTTTCCGGCGTTCAGGATTTTACAGCAGGAAAAATTGTGCAGTACAGTCAGGAAGTCCGCAGACGTATTAATGAAAAATATCCAAATCTTTTCATTCATCCTGAAAATGACACCATCCGTGATGTGAGCCATATGCTCTGGACAGGAGATCCTATTGATCAGGCTTCATCCGGTAGAAATGCAGTCTTCTATGGCGACAAAGCCATTGACCGTTCGCCATGCGGAACCGGAACCTCAGCCAGAATCGCGCAGCTTCATGCCAAAGGGAAACTCAAAAAAGGAGAAGACTATATTCATGAGAGTTTTATTGGAAGTAAATTTATTGGGAGGGTAGAAGTAGAAACTTCAATAGGAGATATCAAAGCCATAGTACCAAGTATTCAGGGCTGGGCCAAAGTTTACGGTTATAACAATATCATTATTGATGAAGATGATGATCCGTATGCATTTGGTTTTCAGGTGATTTAAAAAAATGATAATGTAAAAAAACATTGGTTTACAGAATACTTTCCTGCCAATGATTTGAAATTTATAATACTAATGAAAAAAGTCAGTATAATTGGTGGAGGGATAATAGGTCTGTGTTCAGCCTATTATCTAGCCAAAGAAGGGTATGAAGTAGTTGTTTTTGATAAATCAGATATGAATGACGGCTGTTCTTACGGAAATGCGGGAATGATCGTTCCCTCGCATATAATTCCTCTGGCACAGCCCGGTATGATTGCACAGGGAATCAAATGGATGTTTGATAGTCAAAGTCCGTTTTATGTTAAACCCAGGTTGAGCATGGATTTAATGAAATGGGGATTGCAGTTTTACAAACATGCCAATTTAAAACATGTCGAAAAAGCAATGCCGGCGCTTTGTGATTTATCTCTTTTGAGTAAAGAGTTGTATCAGGATTTTGCAAAAGAAAACAACTCCTTTTTTTATGAAGAAAAAGGACTTTTAATGCTGTATAAAACCGATAAAACCGCCGAAGAAATTCATCACGAAGGAAAATTGGCAGAAGAATTAGGTTTAGAAGTTGATTTTTTGTCAAAAGAGGATGTTTCAAAATTAGAAACAGGAACGGCTACAAACGTCATCGGCGGTGTACATTATAAAAGCGATGCGCATGTTTATCCGCAGAAATTCATGCAGTTTTTAAAAGAACAATTAAGTCAGTTGAAGGTACAAATTCATCCTTTGACAACAGTAAATGATTTTGTTTTAAAGAATAATACCGTTACTGAAATCATCACTGATAAAGGTAATTTTGCAACAGATGAGGTTGTTTTGGCAACAGGGTCGTGGAGTCCGCACATCGCTAAAAAATTAAATGTCAGCATTTCAATATTACCCGGAAAAGGCTACAGCTTTACATTAAAAGATCAAAACCACAAACCTTCAATTCCAAGTATTTTGTGTGAAGGAAAAGTTGCCGTAACCCCTATGAATAACGATATTCGTTTTGGAGGAACAATGGAAATAACACACACCAATGACACCAAAATTAATCAAAACAGATTGCAGGGAATTGTAAATTCCATCAATGATTTTTATCCGGACTTAAAAATTGAAATACCAAAAGAAGAAGATACCTGGTTCGGATTCAGGCCTTGTACGCCTTCTGGAATGCCAATAATTACCAGAGATAAAAAGCTTAAAAACCTAACTCTGGTTACCGGACACGCCATGATGGGATTAAGCCTGGCACCGGCAACAGGAAAAATTGTAACAGAGATTATTTCCGGAAAAACTACTTCAGTAGATACAGAAATGTTTCAACTTTAAAAATTCAGCTTCATTTTCTAACCAAAATTGAAGCTGAATTTTTTTATTTAAATAAGATTTTCATTTGTATTTAAAGTTTGCCAGCGATAAAGAATATAAATAGTTTGTTCCCTCAGATTTTATTATGAAATATATTTATTAAAAATCTGCTAAATCTGCCAAATCTGCGAGAGAAAAAAAACGCCACTAATTAACCACATTTAAAATTAGAAAAAACAGATTACCACATTTCTAAACAAAAAACAACCAAAAAACAAACCCAAAATGACAGATAATAATCAGGAAGAATTTAAAAAAGAACTCGGGCTTCTCGACGGAACCATGCTTGTGGTAGGTTCCATGATTGGATCCGGAATATTTATTGTAAGTGCGGATATCGCCAGACAGGTTGGATCGACCGGATGGCTTATTTTGATATGGCTCATTTCAGGAATCATTACGATGATTGCCGCAGTAAGTTACGGAGAATTAAGTGCCATGTTTCCCAATGCCGGAGGACAATATGTTTATCTTAAAGAAGCCTATAACAAATTAATAGCCTTTTTGTATGGCTGGAGCTTTTTTGCCGTTATCCAAACCGGAACCATAGCAGCAGTTGGAGTGGCATTTTCAAAATTTGCAGCTTATTTGATTCCGGCTGTTAGTGATGAAAATGTTTTATATGAAATAGGCAGTTTTAAACTTAATGTAGCACAAATAGTTTCTATTGTAACGATTATTTTTCTGACCTATTTAAATACGCGAGGAGTAAAAAACAGCAAAATTCTGCAAACGATTCTGACTATTATAAAAATAGTATCCATTTCAGGATTAATTATTTTCGGATTTACCTTGGCCGCCAAAGCTTCTATTTGGAATGCCAACTGGACGGATGCCTGGACGCCACATTCTTTTAATACAGAAACAGGTTCGTGGATGCCAATTAGTACTACAGCCTTAATTTCCGGAATATCTGCTGCCATGGTTGGAACCTTGTTTTCAAGTGATTCCTGGACCGGGGTAACTTTCATTGCAGGGGAAATTAAAAATCCAAAAAGAAATGTGGGTTTAAGCATGTTTCTCGGAACTTTAATTGTAACCATTATTTATGTATTGACCAATTTAATGTATGTAGCGGTTATTCCACTTAGCGAAATTGCAACAGCAAAATCTGATAGGGTAGCAGTGGTCGCTTCGGATTATATTTTTGGAGATATCGGAACGCTTATCATTGCGCTAATGATTATGATATCGACCTTTGCTTGTAATAACGGATTGATTATGGCCGGAGCCAGAGTTTATTATACAATGGCAAATGATGGTTTGTTTTTTAAAAAAGCTGCAGTATTGAATCAGGCAAGTGTTCCCGCCTGGGCACTTTGGGCACAATGTATTTGGGCTTCAGTATTATGTCTTACAGGTAAATACGGAGATTTATTAGACTTTGTAATTATCATTGTCCTGATTTTCTACATTCTGACCATTTACGGAATTATGCGTCTTCGTAAAAAAATGCCAGATGCAGTTCGTCCTTATAAGGCAATCGGATATCCATTTTTACCCTTATTATATATTCTTATTGCATCGGCTGTCTGTGTTTCTTTATTGTTCACAAAATTTTCAACCTGTGGCTGGGGCGTTTTAATTATGCTGATGGGTATTCCGATTTATTATCTGATCAAAGAAAAAACTTCAAATTAACTTTTAGTTTAAACCTGACAGATTTTAAAAACCTGTCAGGTTTAATTATCGAAAGAATATTTAAAATTTACTTTTTCTTATTTTTATGCTGCTAAGAAAAACTTGATTTCAACCCATAATTAGTATTTAATAACTGATTTCCCTCACATTTCATTTTCAATGGATAATATAATATTACTATCTGTTAATATTAACCCATAGATGTCAATCAATATTATATATTTTTATTAATATTTAAATTATGAAGACAACTAGCAAAAAAATAAGTGTAATTTTAACACTTTCGTGGTGTTTGATCAGTCACGCGCAAGGCACATTGAAAGAATACAAAAGAGCAAATGCCGTAGATTCTTTATTCAGGAATAAGGTGGTCAACGCTCCCAAAGAATTTCATTGGATTGGGAATGATTATGTTTGGTATAGCAATAATCTGTTGAAAGGAAAAGAATTTCTTTTGGCTGATACCAAACAGCAAAAACAAACAGCTGCTTTTGATCATAATAGATTAGGGCAGTCACTTTCAAAAAATTTAGGAAAAGAGATCAAGTCCAAAGATCTTCCAATTGAGAATTTAGAATTTGATAAAAACTTGTCAATTTTAGTATTTACAACAGACTCACTTAAGTTTTCCTGTAATTTAAATACATACGAATTAACTAAAGTTGGTCCTTATAAAAAGCCCTTGAAAAAAGAGGATTATTGGGGTGGAAATTTTGATGAATTCGGAAACAAACCAGTAGGTTCTCCGGATTCGCTAAAAGTAGCCTACATTAAAAATTATAATTTATATATAAAAGACAAAAAAACAAAAGAAGAAACCCAATTAAGTTATGATGGGTCAAAAGGTTTCTATTATTCATCCTATGTACAATGGTCGCCTGATAGCAATATAGTTATGGCTTACAAAGTAAGGCCGGGTGAAGAGCATAAAATTTATTTTGTAGAATCAAGTCCAAAAGATCAGTTTCAGCCAAAACTGCAAACCAGAGATTATCTAAAGCCCGGAGATCAATTGCCTTTTAAAAGTCCGCAATTATTTGTTGTGGCTTCAAAAAAACAAATTCCTGTTGCTACAGATTTATTTCAACAGCAATATGACCTTTTAGGAATCGAATGGAAAGACGACAGCAGTGCCTTTACTTTTGAATATAATCAAAGAGGACATCAGGTATATCGCGTTTTAGAAGTTAATGCCACAACTGGAAAAGTAAAAGTAATTATAGAAGAAACCAGTCCGACTTTTATAGAATACAGCGGAAAAGGATATCGATACCCAATCAAAAAAAGCAATGAGATCATTTGGGCTTCAGAGCGTGATGGATGGAATCATTTATATTTATATGACGCCCTTACCGGAAAAGTGAAAAATCAGATTACCAAAGGAAACTGGCCTCTTAGGGAAGTAGTAAAAGTTGATGAAGAGAAAAAACAAATCTATTTTACAGCGAGCGGGTTAGACAAAGATCAGGATCCCTATTTGCTGCACTTTTGCCGAATTGATTTTAGCGGAAAAAACTTCACAAGATTAACCACTGAAAACGGCAATCATAAAGTGACCTTTTCACCGGATTATAAATATTATGTTGATCAATATTCCAGAGTAGATGTAGCGCCAATTACGGTTCTAAAAAGTATAGACTCTCAAAAAACAATTGTAGAAATGCAAAAGGCCGATATTTCGGCACTACAAAAAACAGGCTGGACAGCACCGGAAGTTTTTACAGCTAAAGGAAGAGATGGTAAAACAGATATTTGGGGAGTTATTGTACGCCCAACTACTTTTGATCCCAATCGTAAATATCCAATTATCGAATATATTTATGCAGGTCCGCAGGATTCATTTGTTCCAAAGAATTTTCAGCCTTATTATTGGGCGATGTCATCCCTGGCTGAATTAGGATTTATTGTGGTTCAGATTGACGGAATGGGAACTTCAAATCGTTCGAAAGCATTTCATGATGTTTGTTGGAAAAATTTAAAAGATGGGGGTTTCCCTGATAGAAAACTTTGGATAAAAGCAGCCGCTGCCAAATATCCTTATATGAATATTGATAAAGTGGGAATTCATGGAACATCGGCAGGAGGACAAAATGCAGGAGCTGCTTTGGTTTTTAACTCTGATTTTTATGATGTAGCCGTAGCATCTTGTGGCTGTCACGATAACCGAATGGATAAAATGTGGTGGAATGAACAATGGATGGGCTACCCGGTTGGACCAGAATATGAAGCATGCTCCAATACGGCCAACGCGGCACAATTAAAAGGAAACCTGATGTTGATTTTAGGAGAATTAGATGATAATGTTGATCCGGCTTCAACAATGCAATTTGCAAATGCCCTGGTAAAAGCCAATAAAAATTTCGAATTAGTGACCGTTCCCGGAATGGGACATTCAGCCGGAGGAGATTTTGGAGAACGCAAACGCAGGGATTATTTTGTAAAGCATTTGTTAGGAGTTATCCCGCCAACCTGGGAGGAAATTTATAATTAGAAAATTCCTAAAAAGAAGAAAAAATAAGATTTTGTAAATCAGAAGAAAAAGAATTAGTGATGAAAAAATATCAGTTATTTAGTTGTGTCTTACTAAGTTTTTGGGCATTGAGTACAACAGTACAGGCTCAAAATGGTGATCAGATTTTAGACGGAATTGGAGAAACAGGATTGATTGCCCGCTATGTTTTTGATGGCGATGCAAAAGACTGGTCACGAAATAACCTGCACGGTAAAATTGAAGATGTCAAAGCCAAATTTGTAAATGACGAGCAATTTGGCAGAGTACTTTCTTTGCCTGCAGACAGTAAAGCTTTTGTTTCAATTCCCGCCGACGGATTAATTGGAGAAGAATCACTAAGTATTTCAGGTTGGATTTATTTACGTTCTGCACAAAAAGATCAGCGATTTTTTGATTTTGGAAAAAACACGAATTCACATTTGTTTCTTGCCCCAGTTGGAACAGAAAAAGAAAACGGAATTCAGACCGAAGTTGCTACGGAAACTGGAATAAAATACAACGCAAAAGCCCCAGCTATAGAAACCGGCAAATGGAGCCATGTGGCGGTCGTAATAAATATTCCTTCAAAATTAATTAGCACTTACGTGAATGGAGTATTGGTGAGCGAAACCAAGAATGCAGCACTGGATTTGGCAAAATTATTCGATTATAATTCGGCAGAAAAAAATATACTTTACATCGGGAAATCGCTTTCAGAAGAGAATATTTATTTAAATGCTAAGTTACATGATTTCAGAATTTACAGAGTTCCTTTAACGGATAAACAAATTATCAGAATCTATAACAATGCCTTAAAAGAAGGTCAGGAAGAAGAATCAGGAGAAGAACAAACGGCAGATTTACCAAATTTTCCTAAAACAACTCCACAACTTTATAATCAGTTCCTGAAGAGCGTCTCTGAAGTAAAAGTAGAAACAGTTTTGGGAACACTTCCAAAATTACCGACTTATATAAAAGGAGTTTATACGAATGGAATTGAAGGGCCTGAGGTAAGAGTGATTTGGCCTTCGCCGAAAGATAATAGTGACGTGCTTAAAAGTGGACAATATACAATAACCGGAAGCATTTCGGGCACAGATTTAAAGCCAAAAGCAATAGTAAATGTTAAGGAAGCGAAAGAAAGTGCGACGCCAGAGCGTAAACTCGAAGTTTTCAAATTAGATCAGGTGGTTTTGAATGCTGATCATGAAGGACACCAAACCAAATTTATAGAGAATCGTGATAAGTTCCTGACCACACTTGCAACAACAGATCCGGATTCTTTTCTGTATATGTTTCGCAATGCATTCGGACAAGAACAACCAAAAGAAGCAGAACCGCTTGGTGTTTGGGATACTCAGGAAACCAAATTACGCGGACACGCTACAGGACATTACCTGACCGCAATTGCTCAGGCTTATGCGAGTACAGGTTATGATAAAACACTTCAGGCTAATTTTGCTAATAAAATGGAGTATATGGTCAATACGCTGTATCAATTAGCACAGCTTTCCGGAAAGCAGAAAGAAGCAGGAGGAAAGTTTGTGTCAGATCCAACAGCTGTGCCACCAGGACCAGGGAAAGCAACTTATGATTCAGATTTGAGTCCGGAAGGAATTCGTACCGACTATCAAAATTGGGGAAAAGGATTTATCAGTGCTTATCCTCCGGATCAATTTATAATGTTAGAAAATGGAGCAACTTACGGGGGACAGAAAACTCAAATTTGGGCACCTTATTATACGTTACATAAAATTCTTGCCGGATTGATGGATGTTTACGAAGTAAGCAGAAATGAAAAAGCACTGGAAACGGCTAAAGGAATGGGAGATTGGGTTTATGCCCGTATGAAAAAACTGCCAACAGAAACCCTTATCAGTATGTGGAACCGCTATATCGCCGGAGAATTTGGCGGAATGAATGAGGCTATGGCAAGATTGTACAGAATCACAAAAGACCCTCATTATTTAGAAGTAGCGCAATTGTTTGACAACATCAAAGTATTTTATGGTGATGCCAACCATTCACACGGCCTGGCAAAAAATGTAGATACTTTTAGAGGATTACACGCTAATCAACACATTCCGCAAATTATGGGAGCGCTCGAAATGTACCGTGACTCTAATACACCGGACTACTATCGTATTGCTGATAATTTCTGGTACAAAACCGTAAACGATTATATGTACAGTATCGGAGGAGTTGCAGGGGCACGTAATCCGGTAAATGCAGAATGTTTTATCAGTCAGCCCGCGACGATTTATGAAAACGGTTTTTCATCAGGAGGTCAAAATGAAACCTGCGCGACTTACAACATGCTTAAATTAACCGGAGATTTGTTTCTATATGATCAGCGTGCAGAGTTAATGGATTATTATGAGCGCGGTTTATACAATCATATTCTTTCTTCGGTAGCCGAAAACAGTCCAGCAAATACGTACCATGTGCCGCTTAGACCAGGATCGGTAAAACAATTTGGTAATGCGCACATGACAGGATTTACCTGTTGTAACGGAACTGCTATTGAGAGCAATACAAAATTCCAAAATTCAATTTATTTTAAAAGTGCTGATAGTAATGCGTTGTATGTAAATCTGTATGTTCCATCAACCTTAAATTGGACAGAAAAAAATATAACTGTAGAACAAACAACAGATTTTCCTAATGAAGATTTTACCAAATTGACCATCAAAGGAAATGGCAAGTTCGACCTTAAAGTGCGCGTTCCACATTGGGCAGCCAAAGGATTTTTTGTGAAGATAAACGGCAAGTCCGAAAAAATAAAAGCACAGCCCGGAAGTTATCTTACTTTGAATAGAAAATGGAAAGACGGGGATGTAATTGAGTTACGCATGCCATTTCAATTTCATTTAGAACCAGTTATGGATCAGCAAAATATCGCCAGTTTATTTTATGGACCTATATTATTGGCCGCTCAGGAAACTGAACCACTTAAAGATTGGCGAAAAGTAACTTTGGATGTTAAAGATATAAGCAAATCTATACAAGGAGATCCTAAAAAGCTGCAATTTATAATTGACGGAGTTACGTATAAACCTTTTTATGAAACTTACGGACGACATTCGGTTTATCTGGATGTTACATTAAAATAATTACAATTTGTATAAAAAATTAGCCACGAATTATTACGAATTTAATTAGTGAAAATTAGTGCAATTCGTGGCAAAAAACATAACATTTAGAATCATCAAATCAATACTATGAAAAAATATTTTATAACTCTTTTTTTATTTTTTGCAATGGTAACGCCTTCATTTTCCAGCGAACTTATAGACGTTGTGAATACTTTTCAGGCAGATAAAACAGCGCTGCAAAGTTTTTATTCCAATAAAGAGTCGGAAGAATATTATGTACGGTTTTCTAAATTTTATGCCGATTGGTCAAAAACAGTCAAAAATATTGACTTTAAAAATTTATCCAAAGATGGAAAAGTAGATTATTTATTATTGAGAAATCTGATAGACAAAGAAAATTATTTTTTACAAATAGAATACAAAGGCTATAAAGAAGTGGCTTCGGTTTTAGATTTTTCAACTGATATTTCGCTGTTTATCCAAGAAAGAAGAAGAGGGAAAAAACCGGTTTCCAATCAATTGGCCAAAGCGTTCGATGTTGCCGGAAATAGTATTGATAAAAAAACAGAGTTATTAAAAACTAAACCTTTTAAAGATTGGTTTGCAGCAGATAAAGCTGCAAGAGCTGTTGCTTATTTTCAGCAATCTTTAAAAGAAGCTTATGCATTTTATTACAGTTATGATCCTGATTTTACCTGGTGGATGGAAAAACCGTATAAAAAACTATCGGAGAAACTCAAAACGTATGAAGATTTTTTAAAAGCAAACTATTCCCAAACAAGTATAAAAGATGATGGAAGCGGGATCGTAGGAAAACCAATTGGAAGAGAAGCCGTCATCAAAAGTTTAGCATACGAATACATTCCATATTCTCCGGAAGAATTGATTGCGGCAGCACAAAATCAGTTTGAATGGTGCAAAAAAGAAATGATCAAAGCGGCTACAGAATTAGGTTATGGAAATGATTGGAAAAAGGCATTAGAACATGTTAAAGATACTTATGTTCCGGCAGGCGAACAGCCACAGGCAATTACTAATTTGTACAATCAATCGATAAAATTTATAGAAGACAAAGATTTAATTACGTTGCCGGATTTGACAAAAGAAACCTGGCAGATGATTATGATGACACCGGAACGACAAAAAATAAATCCGTTTTTTACAGGAGGCTGGGAAATCAGTATTTCTTATCCAACCCAAGATATGGATCAGAAAGATAAATTGATGAGTATGCGAGGTAACAACCCCAATTTTTCTTTTGCAACGGTGCAGCATGAATTACTTCCGGGACACAATTTGCAGTTTTTCATGAACAGCCGCTACAAATCGTATCGTCAGCCTTTTGATACTCCCTTTTGGATGGAGGGCTGGGCTTTGTATTGGGAAATCATTCTTTGGAACAAACAATTTCCGCAAACTCCTGAACAAAAATTAGGAATGTTATTCTGGAGAATTCACCGTTGTGCCCGAATCATATTTTCATTAAAATATCATTTAGGAGAAATGACCCCACAGCAATGTATTGATTTGTTGGTAAATGAAGTTGGACATGAAAAAGCCAATGCAGAGGCCGAAGTCAGACGCTCGTTTGCCAGCGGCGACGCGCCATTATATCAGGTAGCGTACATGACGGGAGGTTTGCAGTTTTATGCTTTAAGAAATGAATTGCTGGCCAAAGGATGGACAGAAAAACAGTTTCATGACCGCGTTTTAAAAGAGAACATAATGCCGGTAGAAATGTTACGGGTTTTAGTTGAAGACTTGCCTGTTTCAGAAGATTATAAGACGAATTGGAAGTTTTCCACCGATTTCAAATAATTAAAGTAGTTAAATTTTATCATTAAAAAAGTATAACAAAGAAGCTAAATAGACTCTATTTAGATCTTAAAAAATAATAAGAATTATGAAAAAAATAAAACTTTTGACTTTGATGATTTGTTGCTTCATTGCTTCAAATAATTTACAGGCGCAAGAATATTGGGATAAAATTAAAGCGAAAAAATCAACGCTTGAGGTAGAAAAAGGATTTCTTAATTTGAGTACAAAATCTTTCGAATTAAAATTATTGAAATCTTCTCAGACTGTTGCGGCCTTGTCTCCTCTTACAGATAAAACTTTTGATTTTACACCTGGAGAACGACTCTCTATTCGTGATAAAGACGGGCTATATCAATTAGGAGATATCAATCTTCGAATTAAAGCCGCAGACGGAAGCTGGAAAAGCTATTCTACAGCTGCTAAGCGAGTTGCTATTATTCCTTTGACTATTTCAGGAAATGTATTGGCTGCAGCTGATCTTTCGAATACATTACCAGCCGAAATTCCTTTAACTATAAAACGTTTTTACGAAGAAAAAGAAGGGAATTTAATATTGCGTTTCGAAATCACAAACAAATCAAATAGCGCTCAGGAAATAGGTGCATTAGGCGTTCCGATGGTTTTTAATAACATTTTGGAAGGAAAAACATTAGACGAAACACATCTTCACAATGTATTCTTTGATCCTTATATTGGTAAAGACGCAGGTTATCTTGAAGTAAAAAGATTAAGTGGTCACGGACCGGCATTGTTAGTGCTTCCAGAGGCCAATATGCCTTTTGAAGCCTATCGTCCGTTATTGGATGATGAAACACCAAGAAGTATTGTTTTTGAAGGTTTCCATGAATGGATGCCATTAAGTAAAGCCTATGCTGATCAGGAATGGAAAACGGCTGAACAATGGAATACGCCAACTTCATTGGTACTTCAGCCCGGAGAGGCTAAAAGTTTTTCATTGAAGTTTGTATTGGTGGATCAAATTGAAAATATTCAATCAAGTTTAATTCAAAACGAACGCCCTGTAGCGGTTGGAGTTCCGGGTTACGTTTTACCTCAGGATGTAGATGGTCAACTTTTTCTGAAATATAAAAAAGCGGTTAAATCTTTTAAAATTGAACCGGAAGGAGCTTTGACAGTAGAGGAAAAATCAAAAAATAAAAATGGTTATTTTCAATATTCTGTTCACGGAAAAAAATGGGGAAGAGCAAGATTAACGGTATTTTATGATGACGGATTAGAGCAAACAATCAATTATAAAGTGATAAAATCAGAAACAAATGTAGTAGCTGATTTTGGACATTTTTTGACAACTGCCCAATGGTTTGATGAAAAAAATGACCCTTTTCATAGAAACCCTTCGGTAATCTCGTATGATTATGAAACTAAAAAACAAGTTGTTCAGGACAGTCGTGTCTGGATTTCAGGTTTAAGTGACGAAGGTGGAGCAGGAGGCTGGCTTGGGGCGATAATGAAACAATTAATAGACCCGAATAAAGAAGAAATAGAAAAACTACAACAGTTTGTTGATAAAACACTGTGGGGCGGAATTCAATATAACACAGCTGACACGCTTAAATACGGAGTTAAAAAAAGTGTTTTTTATTATGAACCTAAATTAATGCCAGAAGGAACATACAGTAAGGATGTTAATTATAAAACATGGGCAGCATGGGACAAAAAAGGTTCTGATGATCCGGGAAGATCCTACAATTATCCGCACGTGGCAGCCGCATATTGGACCATGTATCGTTTGGCCAGATATCATGATGGGCTGGTTACCAGTCATGCCTGGGACTGGTACTTAAAAAATGCTTATGAAACCAGTATTGCGATGACAAGATTAGCGCCGTATTATGCACAGTTTGGACAAATGGAAGGAACGGTCTTTTTATTGATTTTAAAAGATTTAAAAACAGAAGGATATACTGAAATGGCCAATACTTTAGAGGCTAAAATGAAGGTAAGAGCCGATCATTGGAGAACGCTTAATTATCCTTTTGGAAGTGAAATGCCTTGGGATTCTACAGGTCAGGAGGAAGTATATATGTGGTCTGATTATTTTGGATATACCGATAAAGCGAAAATAACGCTGGATGCCATTTTAGCCTATATGCCTACAATGCCACACTGGGCTTATAATGGAAATGCCCGCAGGTATTGGGATTTTTTATACGGTGGTAAATTGTCCAGAGTAGAACGTCAGATACATCATTATGGTTCAGCTTTAAATGCGATTCCGGTTTTGGAACAATTCAGAAAAACCCCTGATGATTTTCATTTATTAAAAGTTGGTTATGGCGGATTATTAGGCGGAATTTCAAATATTACCGAAGATGGTTTTGGAGCTGCGGCTTTCCATTCTTATCCTGAAACTTTAAGAATTGATTATTTATCAGGAGATTATGGTTCGGGTTTCTTTGGTTACGCTGTAAACACTGCGACTTTTATTACCAATGAAAAAGAATACGGCTGGGTAGCGTTTGGAGGTAATTTAAAAGAGAAAGGAGATGAGGTTGAGGTAGATATTACGACAGCAGCAAAATCCAAAGTATTCATCGCTCCAAAGAAAATTTGGCTGACATTAGATGCAGGAACTTTTAAAAAGGTAAGCTACAATACTAAAACAGATAGTATTATAATTACATTAGATGCTAAAACACCTTATACTGAAAATGCCTACTTAAGAGTAGACAAGGAGGTAAAATTACCTTATGAAAAAATTAGAGGCGCCTATAAAATCGCTTTGAAAAGTAAGGCTGTTCAAATTAAATTATAAGTATGAAATGAAGCAAAAATCAACAAAACACCTCTTCAATAAAATAATATTTATTTTATTTGGAATACTAATCAGTTTAAGTTCCAGTGCTCAAAATTTTGACAAATACTTTCCAAAAAAAGACCTGACAACAGTAGGAGTATATTATTATCCGGAACATTGGGACCAGAGTCAATGGGATCGTGATTTGAAAAAAATTGCGGAAATGGGTTTTGAATTTACCCATTTTGGCGAATTTGCATGGGCACAATTAGAACCGCAGGAAGGTGTTTATGATTTTAAATGGCTGGACAAAGCTGTTAGTATTGCTGCAAAATATAATTTAAAAATTGTCATGTGTACCTCAACAGCTACACCTCCTGTATGGCTGGTTCGCCAGCATCCGGATATATTGGCTACTTATGAAGACGGCACTAAAACAGATCATGGTTCCAGGCAGCACGCATCATTTTCGAGTAATTATTATCGAAGCTATTCTTTAAAAATGATTGAACAATTGGCGAAAAGATATGGCAACAATAAAAATATTATTGGCTGGCAGGTAGATAATGAGCCTTCCCGTTTTCTGGATTATGGACCAGATGCACTGCAACGCTATCGGAATTGGTTGAAGGAAAAATATGTAACTATTGATGCTTTAAATGAAGCCTGGGGAAACAATTTCTGGAGTGGAACTTACAGTAATTTTGATCAAATAAATATTCCGTTACATAAGGAATGGGGAATGAACTTACACTCCCAATTAGATCATTATCGATTTGCAGATCAGGAAACGGCAACATTTCTGGATAGTCAGGCCATTACAATACGTAAAAACATAACAAAAGACCAATGGATTACGTCTAATTACAGGTCCAGCTATGGTGAAAGCTTTGTTGGAATGAGCAAGGAGTTGGATTTTGACTGTTACACAAGGTATTTAGTTTATGGAGGAAGTCTTGGAATTGGCCCGAAAGGATATCGATTAGGAGACTATACCAGTATCGGAATGTCTAATGATTTTTTTCGACCTTTAAAAGGAATGTACGGTTGTATGGAACTGCAGCCGGGACAAGTAAACTGGGGAAGCATTAATCCGCAGCCGTTGCCTGGAAGTATCCGTATGTGGCTATGGCATGTTTTTGCAGGAGGTAGTAAATTTGCGTGTACGTATCGTTTTCGGGCCCCTCTGTATGGTTATGAACAATTTCATTATGGTATTGTCGGTACAGATGGCGTTACGCCAACCATTGGCGGAAACGAATTTGCCCAGTTTATAAAAGAAATTGATACGTTACGAAAAAAGTATGATGCCAAAGCAGTTTTACCGGATTACTATTTAAAACGTAAAACCGGAATTCTATTCAATGCAGATAATGTTATGGGCATTGAGTTAAACAAACAAACAAAAGAGTGGAATACCATAGGACATTTTTTAAAATATTATAAAGCAACAAAATCGATGGGTGCGCCAGTTGATTTTGTTAGGGATACTACTAATTTCTCAAACTATCCTTTTTTAATAGTACCTGCTTATCAGATGATCGATCAAAAAATGATTGATAAACTAACGTTGTATGCCAAAAACGGAGGCAATCTAATCATGAGTTGTCGATCCGGAATTCAAAATCGTAAAGGCCATCTTTGGGAAGCGAAATTTTATGAACCCATGTGGAATTTAATTGGTTCTCAAATAGAATCTTATGATTTGTTAATGCCACAGTCTCCGGGTATAATAAAATTTGATAATCAGGAATTTGGCTGGACAAGTTGGGGAGATTTATTAAAACCAAATAAAGAAACAAAAATTTGGGGAACTTATGACGGCGATTTCTACTCTGGAACTCCCGCTATTATTTCACGTAATTTAGGTAAAGGAACAGTTACCTACATTGGCGTAGATTCCAAAAATGGTGAACTTGAAAAACAAGTATTAAGGAAATTATACCAGAAACAAAATGCGGCTATAGAAAATTATCCTGAAGGGATTATGGTTGATTATCGCGATGGATTTGGTATTGCAGTCAATTATTCAGATAAAATCTACAATATCAATTTACCAAAAAGTGCTAAAATTATTATCGGAACTACAGCAATAAAAACTGCTGATGTACTGGTTTGGAAATATTAATAGCAATAAGCCATTCAAGTTAATTACAATTGCAATGCTGAAAAAGAAACTATTATATAGTCTTATCATACTTGTTTTTACAGGAACCATTTTTGCTCAAAAAGATGTTGATGTAAATTCTCCAGGTGCAGGAAATCCTATTTTACCAGGCTGGTTTGCTGACCCTACTATTAAAAAATTTGGAGATATTTATTATATCTACGCTACTACTGATAACGAAATGCTGGCCTCTGGCGCACCGACAGTCTGGTATAGCAAGGATTTTAAAAATTGGTACAATTATATTATGGAAATCCCATCGTTTTCGGCCAAATCCATAACTAATTTTTGGGCTCCTGATATTATTCAGGGAGATGATGGTAAATATTATTTGTATTTTGGAAACTGTGAGATAGGCTGTAATATTTATGGATATGTTTCCGATTCGCCTGTTGGTCCCTGGAAAAAATTAAGCGAAAATGATACTCCGGTAATTTCAAACGGATATCCCAGAGAAGGTTTTCCATCTCTGGATGCACAATTTTTTAAAGATACCGATGGCAAAATTTATGGCTATTGGGGAACCTGGGTGCATTACAATGGAGGATACGCAGTTGGAGAATTGAATAAAAAAACAATGAGTGACATGATTCATTCAGCTAATATACCATTAGCCCAAACTCCGGCACCTTTTGAAGCTGCTTATATGATGAAGAAAGGCTCCAAGTACATTTTGATGTACTCCGGAGCGTCTTGTCATGATGAAACCTACAACGTTCGTTACTCTTATTCTGATTCACCTTACGGACCTTTTACGCCTGGAAAAAATAATCCGATTTTGAGTACTAATGAAGATAAAACAGTCCACGGTCCCGGGCATCATTCTGTTTTACAGGAAAATGACGATTACTACATTGTATATCACAAACACGATTATCCCATGACCAGAGGCGGGCTCGCCAGACAGGTTTGTATTGATAAAATGATTTTTGAAAACGATTCGACAATTAAAACGGTTGTGCCTTCAAATAAAGGAATAAATGACTTGGTAAAGTCTGAAGTTTCTCAGGATATTGCTTTTGGAACAAAAACTACTGCTTCTTCTTTTTATCATTTAAAATCGACTCAATATGATTATGACTACAAGCCATCGTATGCAACTGATAATAATAATGCCACAATGTGGAAAGCAGCTGATAATACATCCTCTCAATATTTAATTGTTGATTTGGGTTCAGAAAAAAAGATAAAAAGGGTAATGACCCAATTTGAATTTGCCAGTTATTATTACCAATATAAATTGGAGTATTCTTTGAACGGGACTAAATGGCAGCAGTATGTTGATAAATCTAAAAATCGTACAGCGGGAAGCCCAATGATTGATGACAACGATGTAACGGCACGATATATAAAACTAACCGTTTTAGCGACCGAAAAAACAGGACTTTACCCCGCAGTTTGGAACATCAAAGTGTACAGTTCCTTATTTGATATTCCCTTACAATTACAAAATGCAGCATCCAATACTGTTCCCGCTGTAAAAAGTACGAAGAAACTTTTAGTTGATTTAGACGCGGGCAAAATGGCTGGTAATTCAGATCTAAATACCATTTCTAATAAAGGGACTGTTGGTGGAGTTTTCGCAAAAAGCGGCACTGTATCTTTAGAAAAAACGGAAAGAATAAAAGCTTTCAGTTTTACAAATGGAACTTTGACCCTGGATAAAGCTGTACCCAAAACCCTGGCCTGGAATGGCTCTTATACAGTAGCAACCTGGGTTAAAAATCCTGAAATAGCAAGCGAAGGAGAAATTTTGGCCTCCTGGTGTGACAGAACCGCATTTGGTCTGGCAAACTCCTACAATGCGTTGGCGTACAATAGCGGCAATTATGGTGCAGGAGTACATTTAGACGGTCATTTTGATATGAAGTTTAGTAAAATCCCCGAAGCGAATAAATGGCATTATATTGTTTTAACTTTTGATGGAGTTGTTGAGAAAGTGTATGTAGATGGTATTTTAGATAATTCGCAAAACATGTTATTATCCTCGGCAATAGATAAAGCCAAAATTATAATTGGCGGATCCGATATTGGGGAAAATTTCTCTGGTTTTATGGCCTCATTACGACTTTACGATTATGCTTTGAATCAGGAAGAATTACTTCAACTGATGAAAAATACAAAACCTAAAATAGAATAAATTAAGATTGATTAATTTTACTGTTTAACGAAAAAATAAAAAAAATGGCAATTGGTATTGGCGGTTCTACTGCAGTAATTGAATTAGAAAAAATAGAAAACAGAACTCTGGATGTACAACCTATTCTGCTAAAGGAATACTTGCAACGTATACAAAAGGCAGCACAATTGATGAAGAAGCTTTCTGTTAAAGCGATATATCTTAACGCCGGAACAAACTTGTATTATTTTACAGGAACACTTTGGAATGCCTCTGAAAGAATGGTTGGTGCACTACTTTTTGAAGACGGTTCTTTAGAATATATAGTGCCAAAATTTGAAGAAGGTACTTTTAAAAAATACATGCAGGTTGAATCCAAGATTAATTGTTGGGAAGAACATGAATCTCCTTATGTTTTATTTGGAAAGTTACTGAAAGATAAAAATTTTGACAGTGGATCAATAGCCATTGATGAGTCTTCTTCTTATTTTTTAGTTGATGGAATTGCAAAGGCAAATAATGGTTATGATTTTATAACGGCGCAAAATATTACTTCAGCCTGCCGAATGCAAAAATCAAAAAATGAAATTGCCATTATTCAAAAAGCAAAGGATATTACAATTGAAGTTCAACGAGCTGCTGCAAGGATACTAAGACCTGGGATCACAGTTAGCGAAGTGACAGATTTTATAAACAAAGCGCATATAAAAGCAGGAATACCTTCCGGTTCTTATTTCTGTATTGTTCTGTTTGCAGATGATACACAATATCCCCATGGAGTTTCAGTACCTCAGCCTTTAAAAGAAAATGAAGCCGTTCTTGTTGATACAGGCTGCAGGCTGCAAGGATATCTTTCAGATATTACAAGATCGTATGTTTATGGAACTGCTTCGGAGGAATATAAAACAATTTGGAATTTAGAAAAAGACGTACAACGTGCTGCTTTTGAAGCCGCAAAAATTGGATCTTCATGCGGATCAGTAGATGATGCAGCCCGAAAAACATTGGCGGAAGCCGGATTAAGTCCGGATTATGATTTACCGGGATTACCCCACAGAGTAGGGCACGGAACCGGACTTGATATTCATGAATATCCGTATTTAGTCCGCGGAAGCGAAATAAAACTATCTGAAGGTATGGTTGTGAGTAACGAACCTATGATTTGTATTCCCGGAAAATTTGGAATCAGACATGAAGATCATTTTTACATGACTGGAGAAGGAGCAAAATGGTTCACGACACCTATGCAAAGTGTTGACAACCCATTTGGATATTAATTTAGTAATAAAAAACAAAAGATGAAGCGATTCCTACTGTTATTCCTCACAATTGTTTATTGCACTGTTCAGGCACAGGAAAGTGTTATGATTACTATTGAAACTGAAAGTTCGGCTTTGGTTTTAAAAGTAGGTAAAAACAAAAAACTCTACCAAACCTATTTTGGAACAAAGTTGAATAGTAGTTTAGAATATGAATTTATTTCGAAAGAAAATACAAAAAAGTTTGTTGTAAATGATGGTAATCCTTTAATTGATTTGCGTCATGCAGCTTATCCCACTTTTGGAACAGATAATTTATTTGAACCCGCTATCAGGATAACGCATAACGACGGAAATCCTTCATTAGAATTAGAATATCAAAGTCATACTTCTCAAAAAATAGATGCTAATGCTAGAGAAACCATTATTAAATTAAAAGATCCTCAATATCCTGTTTTTGTTAATCTTCATTACAAAATATTTTATAAAGAAGATGTGATTGAGTCCTGGACAGAAATAGAACATCAGGAAAAAAAAGCTGTTACGCTTTATAATTATGCTTCATCGGCCTTACACCTGGATGCGGATAAATATTGGCTAACCCAATTTTACAGCGATGTTGTGGAAGAGATGAGAATGGAAGAAAGCCAGCTAACAAGAGGAAGTAAAGCCATTGACTCAAAATTAGGAGTTCGAACCAACATGTTTGCATCGCCGGGCTTTTTTCTTTCTTTAAATTCAAAATCAACAGAAAATAATGGTGAAGTCATTGCAGGTTCAATTGCCTGGTCTGGAAATTTTAAATATACATTTGATATTGACAATAATAACGAACTAAGAATTATTTCAGGAATCAATGAGTTTGCATCAGAATACAATTTAGAACCCGGAAAAATATTCAAAACACCTCCATTTATTTATACATTTTCGAATCAAGGAAAAGGGCAGGCGAGTAGAAATTTACACGCCTGGGCAAGAAAATACGGGCTTAAAGATGGTGAAAAACCACGTTTAACTTTATTAAATAATTGGGAAACGACTTTTTTTGATTTTGATCAGATTAAATTGGCCAGGATGTTTGAAGATGCCAAAACACTGGGAGTTGATATGTTTTTGCTTGATGATGGCTGGTTTGGAAATAAATATCCAAGAAGCGGTTCCGTATCAGGACTGGGAGACTGGCAGGCCACAAAAACAAAGTTGCCTGATGGAATTGGTTATCTGATGGAAAAAGCCAAAGAAACCAATGTGAAATTTGGTATTTGGATTGAACCGGAAATGGTCAATGAAAAAAGCGAGCTATATGAAAAACATCCGGATTGGGTTCTAAGTTTGCCTAATCGTGAAAAGAGCATTTATCGCACCCAATTGGTTCTGGATTTATGCAATCCAAAAGTTCAGGATTTTGTATTTAAGGTGGTAGATGATATTATGCAGACCCAGTCTGGTGTCGCCTTTTTTAAATGGGATTGCAATCGAATGATGACCAGTGCTTTTTCATCCTATTTAAAAAATCAACAATCACATTTATTTATAGAATATACAAAGGGTTTGTATAAGGTTTTAGACAAAATAAAATCCAAATACCCCAACCTTCCCATGATGCTTTGTGCTGGTGGCGGTGGCAGGGTGGATTATGGAATGTTAAACTATTTTACAGAGTTTTGGGCAAGTGATAATACAGATCCTTTTGATCGTGTTTTTATACAGTGGGGATATTCTAATTTTTATCCTGCATTGGCGACCTGTAATCATGTAACTTCGATGGGAAATCAATCTGTAAAATTTAAGACTGATGTTGCTATGATGGGGAAACTGGGTTTTGATATTAACGTTGGAGAATTAAAGCCAAACGAATTAAAATTTTGCCAGGAAGCTGTTGCTAATTACAAACGGTTAAGTCCGGTAATATGGCAAGGAGAGTTGTGGCGATTAATTTCGCCTTATGAAGATACCAGAGCAGTTTTAATGTATGTAAATAAGGATAAAACACAATCGGTAGTTTTTTCCTATACCCTGCATCCGCTAACGGATCCTAATTACAGTTTGGTGCGGCTAGAAGGACTTGATCCTTCAAAAAAATATAAAGTAAAAGAAATTAATATAATGCCCGAAAGCAAAAACACTTTTGAAGAATCAGGCAGTGTATTTTCAGGCGATTTCCTAATGAAAATTGGATTAAAAGTTTCTTCTTCCAAACAGGAAAGTAGTGTTGTATTAGAGATTATAGATACAGAAGTGAAAAATTAACGTAATAAAATATAAAATTTGCAATTTGACAGATTGCTGTTTGTAACTATTTGTGTAACAGATTTGTATGTTTAATAAATAGGTAAAATAGTATTAATTGAAGGTAATATTGTCTTATAAAGACTATAATTTCAGGATTATATTTACAATACAATGTATTTCTTAACCTATTAATTAATAATACTATGAAAAAACTTTTACTACTAGTTGTCGTATTTCTGGCAAGTCATTTTGCAATTGCCCAGAAAACGCTTTTTACTCCCACAGAATGGAGTGATCCAAATAATGAGTTTTATAATAAAGTATCCAGCTCCAGAAAGTATGAGTCTACGAACTTTGTACTCTATTGGGGTGATAAAGTGGGTACAAATCCGGCTGCTTATTCTGATCCAGCATTAAGGTTTACACCAAAATCGGTTACAGATACCCTTGAAACTAGCTTTAAGCGCTATATAACCGATTTGCACTTTATTAATAATGCTCCAACCACAAATTTTGGCAAGTACAAAATCATTATTATGATGATGAACACCTGGAATTCTACAGATCCGAGGTTAGAGGCTTTTGCACAGGCTAGTTCATTTAGTAATACCATTGGTGCCATGTTTGTACATCCTGAAGCCACCAGAGACGGCGGGGCATTATCGCACGAGTTTGCACACACGCTGCAGATGATGATGCATATTCAGGAAAATCCAGGCAACGGAACTGCATTCTCCGGCTATGACTGGGCGGGTCCGTTTTTTGAAGGCCATGCTAATTTTATGCGGGCTCAGGCGTATTCTCAATGGTCAGAGATTGACGGCACTTTAACCAGGTGGATACAGACCAAACATTTTATGTGGTCCTCTAATCGACATCATTACACGAATTTTCATTTGATGTATTATGTTCAGGAAAAAGAGGGTTTTGATTTTACAAGACGTATGTGGGCAGAATCTATCAATGAAGAACATCCACTTCAAACAATTAAGAGACTAAAAGGCTTTACGCAAGAACAACTCGATGATTACCTTTGGGGTTATGCACAAAGACAGCCTGCATTCGACTATCCTATTCAATGGAATTCCCAAATAAATACGACCAGTAATTTTGGAAAGACAATCAGAAACGTTTACAATAGCATAAAGACCAATATGCCGCGTTATACCAGCAGGCAATACACGCTGTTAACTAAAGTTACAGGTACCACAGATCAATATTATACCAATAATGACTGGGCTCCACAGGATTACGGAATGAATGTAATTCCGCTATACCCAACATGTGCGGGAACTCAAAAGAAAGTTACGATTAAGTTCAAAGGACATACAGAGGTTAATCCAACTCAGGCCGGCTGGAGATATGGTTTTGTTACCACAAAAACAGATGGTACAATATCTCGTTACAGTCCCATGTACAAAACTGATGGTGAGGCTTCTTTTACTCTTAGTACAGCTACAGAATCAAATATTTTTCTGGTAGTTTTCTCGGCACCGAAAGTTCATGTTAATTACAATATGGATGTGGGTTATCCTAAGCAAAGAAGATATCCTTATGAACTAAAAATTGCAAATGCCACTCCGGAAGGATATCAGCCGGCAGCCAGTTTTAGAAGTTTTCTTAAAACAAATGGACATTTACATACTAACGGAGGAGGATGGGTATCCAATAATGCGACTGTTGCATCAACAGTTTATGTTGGTCCTTATGCAGTTGTCAGAGCCGGTAGTATTTCTGGAAATGCCCGTATAGAGGAGTATGCAATGGTAGATGGAGGAACTATAAATGGTAATGCAATTGTAAGAGGAAATGCATGTGTTTACAATGCAACCTTATCCAATAGTGCCATTGTTGAAGGTAATGCCTGGATGGAAGGAGGATCAGTTTCTAATACAGCCAATATTAAAGGAAATGCCATGCTGTTTGCCGGTAATTTTGGTAGCTCAGTTGTAGTGGGAGGAGATGCAGAAATTGGCAGTTGCTCTACGCCTGGTGTTTATTTGCAATTTCCTTACTGGAGAAACGGCAGAACTGATTGCGATGGTAAAGGAGCTAGCGATGCTTCTAATATCGATATAAATCCGGCATTTACAAATTTTACAGCTGCACAAATGGCTTTTAGTACAACACCAACATGTACGGTAAGTACGCTTGCCGCAAATAAGGCAACTCTTGATTCAGAAGAAGATTTGAGTATTTACCCCAATCCAACATCGGCAAACATCAATATAACTTTTCTGCAAACCGAGCAGCAAAAGGTAACCATTTCATTATTTGATATGAGTGGACGTAAGCTAAATGTTATTACGGATAAGATCTATGAAGTTGGCAGAATTGAAATTCCGTTCAATTGCAGCCATTTGATTAAAGGTGTTTATCTATTACGCATTCAAACCGGAAACACTATTGTAAATAAATCATTTATTAAGCAATAGCTATTTAGTATTTTTAACGTGCCATTTATTTGCCTGAGAGATTTAGTATAAAAACAAAAGCAAGGAACATGGTAACTATCAGACAAAGAGCCTGCAAAATATTTATTTTGCAGGCTCTTTTTTAGTTTCTGTAACATCCAATTTATAGTTGCTTTCAGATTCCTGTCTACTGTTATTCGAATTATCTTATCAAAGGCCTGTTGTAAATCTGTTTTGATTTCATCAATTAGATGCAAAAGTAATTTTCCATGTGAAATGTTAATGCAATGTTTTATAATCAGACTGATTTATTAATATAAACGTAACCTTATCGACCTACCCTGATTTTAATTTTGAAGACATATTATAAAACAACACACTGTAGAATATGTCATTTTTAAAATTAAGAATACATCGAAAAAAAACAATCGGGATTGGTGATTTAATAACCGCCGTTCATTCACTAAATAATACAAAAGTGACCTATTATGTATAAGAGGTTTACAGATGAAGAGCTTGTTGAATTATTAAGACAAGGAAAAGATAAGGCATTTGATGAATTGTATTTTCGGTATCGGGATGTATTGGTTCGCTTTGTTTATATGCGAATGAAATCTGTTCCTGTTTCTGAAGAAATTGTTCAGGAGGTTTTTACCACAATTTGGGAACGCCGAAAGATTTTGGTTATTCAAAAGAAATTTTCGGCCTATATCTATACTTCGGTTCGATATACGACTTTAGATTATATAAAATCACACACTATTACCGACCAATATATCAAGGAGGTTGTCGATAGAAGCAATGATAACTACAGCAGTACCAGCACTACTGAAGATGCTATCTATTATGAAGAACTACAAGAAGCGGTAGATAAAGCCGCTTTGTTACTTCCAAAAAAATCTAAAGAAGTTTTTATTTTAAGTCGCATCAAACACTACACTAACAAAGAGATAGCCGAAGAACTTAATGTTTCGCACGAAACCGTAAAGTATCATATTGCTTATGCACTAAAATTTATGCGAAGCTATTTGAGCGAATTCAACTGACAACAGATTTACAAATTTTGATATACGCTTTTTTCTTAACAAAAGCGTAACCTTATCAACCTACCTGAAATTAAGATTTCTAAGACATACTATTAAAGAGATAAATAAATTATAATGCCTGAAAAATTACATCAAGATATAAAACTTTTTTTACAAGGTAAGCCTTCCTTAAAAGGAGAAGAAATATGGAATAAGTGGTACGACCACCAGAAAGATTTTTTTGACCCTGCTCTAATTATTGAATCCGATCGTTCGAAACTAAAAAAAGAAATTAGAGAAATAAAGAAATCAGAAAAGGTGTTTTTTCTTCAGAATAGAAATTGGACTATAGCGGCTTCTCTGTTATTATTAATGAGTTTGTCTTTTTTTGTTTATCAATCATCTGTAAACACAATAACGAAACAATACGCTACGAAGCCGGGAGAACACGCTGCAATAATGTTGAGTGACGGAACTAAAATCTGGTTAAATGCCGGAAGCCTTTTAAAATATCCTGCCAAATTTAAAGGAGATACACGAGAAGTTTATTTAACCGGTGAAGCTTTTTTTGATGTTGCCAAAGACAAAAAACATCCTTTTATTATTCATACTAATAAAATGGATACCAAAGTTTTAGGAACTAGTTTTAATGTTCAGGCTTATCCGGATCATGCTACGCAGGAAGTTTCGGTTTTAACCGGACGAGTTAATGTAAAATCGACTGTTACAGAAGAGAATGTATATGTAACTCCGGGGCAAAAAGTAGTTTTTAAATCAAAAAGCAATAAACTGAAGGCCTTTACAGATATTCCCATGAATTCTATTTCATTATGGCGAAAAAACATCATTGTTTTTGAAGATGCTCCTTTGCCCGAAGTCATTGCAACAATTAATCGCAAATATAATGTTACGATCGAAATTGGAAACAAGAATTTAAACAATCTAAAAATAAGCGCCTATTTCAAAGAGCTTCCCGTCGAACAGGTTGTCGCTTTGGTATGCAATATCATAAATGCTGATTATAAACTGGAATCGGGAACTTATATCATACGATAACTTTTTAAAATCAAACGAATCAATCTACGTAGAAAACCAATCATAATCAAGAACAATTAAAACTCAAAAACATGACTAAAAAACAAATGCGGTATGTTGTAAACTGTCAGAGCATTAAAAAATCCGTAATGACCAAAGCACTTCTTTTTGTGGCTTTATTTTTTATCGGATTAACTGCAAAAGCAGCCAGCGTAGATATAGGCAAAAGAGTTACCTTAAAAGTAGAAAATGAAAGTATCAGGAATGTTTTTCAGAAGATAGAAAAACAAATTGATGTGCATTTTATGTACGAAACGAACCAGGTTAATACCAATCAAAAAATTAGTTTAAAACTGAATAATGTTACACTAGAGCAGGCACTAGATAAAATATGCAGCAATTTTTTCCTGAAATATGAAATTGTAAGCAATAATATTGTAATCAAAAAAAGCCAAAAAGTTTCGAATGCCGATCAAAATAAAATCAGCATTTCAGGAACTGTTTACGGAGGTAATGACGGAATGCCGTTGCCAGGCGTAGGGATTAAAGATAAAGGTTCTGATGCAGCAACAACAACAGATTTTGACGGAACTTTTAAGATTGAAATCAACGCAGCTGAGGCTATACTTGTTTTTTCGTATGTTGGTTATGTTGATCAGGAAGTTAAAGTAACACAAGCCGACAAAAACATTACTATCAAATTAGTAGCCGATATGAAACAACTGCAGGAAGTTGTAGTTATGGGATATGGTAGTGTAAAAAAGAATGAAGTTTTAGGATCTGTAGGATCTGTTTCTATGAAGGAAACTTCGAGCAGGACATACAACAGCGCCGCTGAATTACTACAAGGGACTGTTGCCGGTGTTACGGTGCTTAGTAATGGTGGTGACCCAACGGCTGAACCAACAATTAATATTCGTGGTATTGGTTCTTTGAATGCTGAAACACCATTAATTGTTTTGGACGGAATTATTTACAGTGGTTCTTTGAATACCTTAAATCCAAATGATATTGCTTCGATAAGTGTTTTGAAAGATGCGGCTTCTGCAGCAATTTACGGAGCAAGAGCTTCTGGAGGTGTAATTTTGATTACGTCTAAAAAAGGAGTTTCGGAGCGTATTAATGTAAATGTAAATTATCAGGGAGGTTTTCAGAATGTAGCTAAAAAACTGGATGTTCTTAATGCTGCCGAATATGCCGACGCAATGAACACGGCAAGAGATAATGCAGGTATGCCAAGAATTCCTGCTTTTGATCCGGCATTTGAACCAACGGCGAGAACGACAAAAACAAACTGGATGGATGAAATTTTTCACACAGGAGAAATTCAGGATTTGTCCCTTTCTATAAACGGTAAAACAGAAAAATCTAATTTCTTTGTTTCAGGAAGTTATAGAAAAAACGAAGGGATTTTATTAAATACTTTTGGTGAGCGTTATACAGCAAGAGCAAACTCCTCTTTTAAATTAGCGCCAAATTTTACAATTGGAGAAAATTTATCCTATTCGTTAACTAACGGTCAGAGCGCCAATACATCAAGTGGTTATACAGGAGCAATTTTGGCAGCCATTTTTTATCCGCCAAATGCAACAATATATAGAGAAGATGGTTCAGGACAATTTGGTGGAGTTCCGGAAAAATATATTGGTTCTTATGGAGATGTTATCAATCCTGTTGCTTATTTGAAAAGACTGGATAACAGAAATCCTGTGTCGACTATTTTGATCAACCCTTATGCAGAATGGGAAATTATCAAAGGTTTGAAAGTAAAAACAAACTGGGGTTACACCAGAATCCAGGATAATGCAAAAGATTTTGCAGTAAAAATTACAGAGCCGGGAAAAATATTTGACTTTAACCGATTAACGCAAAAGTCACTTACAACCACTGATTTATTAGGTGAACAAACAATTTCTTACGAAAAATCTTTAGGAAAACACAATTTCAAAGCTTTAGCCGGATATACTTATCAGGAAACAAAAAGAGAATTTTATACGATTGAAGGAACAGGTTTTGATAACGAAGATCCATCGCAACGTTATTTGCTAAATGCGAAATTAATTCAGCAAACGGCAGCAGGATTATCTGACGAAATTATTTCATCTTATGTTGGGAGGTTAAATTACGATTTTAATCAAAAATATTTATTCTCAGGAATCATTCGTCGTGACGGAACTTCAAAACTTTTATCAGAGAATCGCTGGAAAGTTTACCCCTCTGTTTCTGCAGGATGGTTAATTTCTGAAGAAGAATTTATGAAAAATATTAGCCCAATCGTAAGCAATTTAAAACTGCGCGCAAGCTGGGGACAAATAGGAAATTTAGGAAATCTTGGACCATACCAATTTAGTGTTCCACTGAATCAGACTCAGGCTTTAATTGGTTCAACTCCGGTAATTAATTATGGTTATGCGGAAGGTGAATTATCAAATCCTAACTTAAAATGGGAAAGTTCAGAGCAAACAAACATTGGTTTGGATTTTACAATGTTCAACAATACCCTTACAGGATCTGTAGATGCATACGTAAAGAAAAACAAAGACATGTTGGTTCGTGATCAGCTTCCGGGTGTTTCAGGAACTCCACAAGGTCGAATTGTAAACTCTGGAGATGTTGAAAATAAAGGTATTGAAGCTAGTTTGACGTACCAAAAAACGCGTGGAGAATTTAAGTTTGACGTAACAGCAAATGCTGCATTTTTAAGTAACAAAATTGTTTCTATTAAAGATGGTTTAACGTCTCTTGAACCTTTAAACATTAGCCGTGTTCGTAGTTTGCCTTTAGCCAATATTTATCAGGTTGGAAGTCCGGTTGGTGCTTATTACGGATACGCTACAGACGGATTATTTCAAAGTAATGCCGAAGCAAAAGGATATGTAAACAGTTCTGGTACAGTGTATCAGCCAAATGCAGTTGCCGGAGATATTAAATTTAAAGATGTAAACGGAGATGGCGTAATTAATAACAGCGATAGAGTAATACTTGGAAACCCGTTTCCAAAAACGACTTACAGCCTAAATGCCAACTTTAGATATAAAGGTTTTGATATGAATATCTTTTTTAACGCAGTAGCAGGAAATAAGATTTTTAATGCCGTAAAATATACAGGTCTAAACGCTTCTTTCCCTGGATATAATTTATTGGCTGATTCTAAAAATGCATGGTCGCCAACAAATACAGATACCAATATTCCGGTTCTTTCCTCGACAGATAATAACAATAACTTTGGGAGAATCTCTGATTTTTATATCGAGGATGCTTCATTCATAAGATTAAAAAATGTTTCGATTGGTTATACTGTTAAAGAAAATTGGCTGAACGGAAAAGCAAAACTTAGATTCTTTATTTCAGGACAAAATTTATTTACAATTACAAATTACTCCGGAATGGATCCTGAAGTTGGACTTAGCAACTTTGGCCTGGACTTAGGAAAATATCCACTTTCCCGTATTTATATGACGGGTGTAAATGCAACTTTTTAAAAAATATAAAACAAATAAAATGAAAAATTTAAGTCTTTTATTATTGAGTTTTGTGCTTTTATTGGGCACTTCGGCTTGTGAAAGTGAACTTGACTTAGTGCCTCAGGGAGCGCCGTCAAGCGGAAATTTCTGGAAAACGCCGGCTGATGCAAAAGCAGGGGTAAATGCAATTTATGCCTTGTATTCTGATGATAATATGTACGGACGTGGTTTTTTCTGGCTAAATAATGCAAGTGACGATATAGGAACCAAACCAAGACAAAATGCAGAACGTATCAAGAATTTTATTGTTGATGGAGCGGAGTCTGATACTAAAGATATCTGGAGATTGCACTACGAAGTAATGAAACGTTGTAATGATGTGATTCGTAATATTCCGAAGATTTCGTTAGACGAAAAAACAAAAAATATGATGCTGGGCGAAGCATACTTCAATCATGCTGTAATGCATTTAGAATTAGCATATCACTATGGAGATGATCGCGCCGGAATTCCAATTCAGGACAGAGAAAATCCTTCAAATGTATATGTGCCTCGTGCAAAAAATGTGGCTGAAAACTACGCATACATCGCTGCCGATTTAGTTAAAGCTGCCGATTTATTGCCGTATTTTAATGAGCTTACGCCTGATAATTACGGACGTGCTCATAAAACAGCTGCCTGGGGATATTTAGTGCGTACGTATTTGTATGCAAAAGATTGGGACAATGCTATTAAATACGCCAATATGATTGTTAATAGCGGAAAACACAAGTTGTTGGATAATTTTGAAGATGTGTTTAAAATTAAAAACAACTGGTCTACAGAGTATATCTGGTCTGTAACTTCTAGCTCAGAAAACACAGGTTTGGGTTCTATTTTTCCTGGAGTTTGTCTGGAAGATAAAGGATGGGGAGTTTACAACGGCTGGGGCAATTTTTATCCTACGAAAGAATTGTTTGATACTTATGATCCGGCAGATAAAAGACGCAGCGCTACAATTTTGCAAAAAGGAGATAAGTTTATGTATTTTGGTGAATTAGTAACTTTTAACGAAGGAAAATATGTTGTAAGTTCCAGTAATAGAACAGGATATCAATTCAATAAATATATGGAGCCGTTTGGTTACCCAAAAACAACTTCGGGAGGAATTGATATTCGTTATGTAAATGCAAACGGTGACAAACCTTCAACAGCTTTGAATGTACCTCTTTTACGCTATGCCGATGTAATTTTGATGTTGGCAGAAGCCAAATTAATGAAAGGTTTAAGTGCTGACACCGAAATTAACATGATTCGTAATCGTGCTGGTTTACCAGGTATTTCGGGAGCGACATTAACAGATTTAAAAAGAGAAAGACGTTGCGAATTGGCAGGAGAATGGACAGATCGCCATTTTGATTTAGTACGTTGGGGCGATGCTCAGGCGACTTACGCAAAACCTTTGCACCATTATAACGGAAGTGTGATTTATCCTGCCCGTAATTTCAATCCTGCTATTCACAATGTTTGGCCAATACCACCAGATGAAATTGCAGTGAGCAAAGGAGCACTTACACAAAATAAAGGCTGGTAATTTGTAGTTTCAGTTTGTTTTGTTTTTTTTCGCTGCAAGCTTAGTTGTGGGCTTGCAGTTGTAAAAAAAGGGCAAATGACTTTATATAAAAAAACCAGCCTTTTTTAGAAAAGGCTGGTTTGTATTTAATAATGCAACCTTAATGCATTCATAAAAATAATGTAACCACAACAAGTTACTTTCGTTATAAAGTTACCTACGACTTTAGACATCTATAAATCAACTTTCAATGAAAAAAATAATAATCCTTTTTTGCCTCCATTTCTTCCTGTTTGCACAAGCGCAGGAATACAGTTCTGCCAATATTCATTCTCATAATGATTATGCGGGTAAACTCCCTTTTTATGAAGCTTATTCTAATGAATCCGGCGTTATCGAAGCCGATGTTTTTATAGTAAATAACGATTTGCCAGTTGCGCATAGTTCAAAAGAAATTGCGACTTACAACACGCTTAGAAGTTTGTATTTAGATCCTTTATCCAATAAACTAAAGAATTTAGGAGATAAAGCATATCCTGACAATAAACCTTTAATTTTAATGATAGATATTAAGTCAGAAGCGGATGCAACCCTGAAATTAATTGTTCAGCAATTAAAAACATATCCAGATCTTATTTCGAACAAAAATCTAAAAGTGGTTATTTCAGGAAACAGACCTTCTCCGGCAAACTGGAAGGATTATCCTGAATTTATTTATTTTGACGGAAGACTGAATGAAAATTATACTTCAGAGCAATTAGCTCGTGTCGAAATGATTAGTGAGGATTTAAAAGAAATTACGGTTTGGAATGGCAAAGGTGTAATGACACAAGCTGATTCTGAAAAAGTGCAAGCCATCATTAAAAAAGTTCATGATCAGAATAAAAAAATCAGATTCTGGGGAACTCAGGATAATGTAAATACGTGGATGACTTTGATGACTTTAAAAGTGGATTATATTGCTACGGACAATGTTCCGGCACTGACACAATTCATTAATAATATAAAAACAACTTTTTATCAAAACACGGAATTTCATCAGGCGTATGTACCTAAAAATGGATCTTCATTTTCTAAAAAGAAACCTAAAAATATAATATTGCTTATTGGTGATGGTATGGGATTAACTCAAATATATTCGGGTTATACAGCAAATAAAGGACAGCTGAGTTTATTTAATATTCCAACACAGGGATTGTCTATAACCAAATCTTCAGACAGTTATATTACAGATTCGGCTGCCGGTGCAACGGCAATGGCAACGGGACATAAAACCAATAATAGATTTATTAGTGTTGATGAAAACGGAAAACCATTGGAGTTAATTACACAACAACTGGCGAGGAAAAATTATAAAACGGCCATTATTTCAGCAGGAAATATTACTGATGCTACTCCGGCTGCTTTTTATGCCCATCAACCGGAGAGAAGTTATAGTGAACCGATAGCTCAGGATTTTTTGGCTAATCCGTCAGATATCCTGATTGGAGGAGGACCAAAGGAGTTTTATTCAAGAAAAGATGGTAAAGATTTATCTAAAATTTTAATTGAAAAAGGATATACTTTTTCGGATAAATTTAGCAGTCTTGACACGATCAAAAACGCTAAATTTATTGTTTTAGACGATGCTTCGGTAGTTTCTATGAAAGCAGGAAGAGGTGAATTTTTGGCTAAATCTTTGGCGAAAGCCACCAGTACTTTCGCAAAGTCTAAAAATCCGTTTTTTATAATGGCCGAAGGTGCACAAATCGATTATGGCGGACATCAAAATAATGTAGAATATGTGGTACGGGAAATGCTGGATTTTGATAAAGTAGTTGGACAGGCAATGGAGTTTGTAGACAAAAATCCGGAAACACTTTTAATTGTTACAGCCGATCATGAAACAGGCGGACTCTCCTTAATCGACGGAAATATAGAAAAAGGATATGTACACGGAAGTTTTAGTACAAACGATCATACGGCTGTTCCCGTTCCTGTTTTTGCTTATGGACCGGGAGCTCAGAATTTTATGGGTGTTTATCAAAACATAGAAATTTATACTAAAATAGTAGAAGTTCTTTTTGCAAAGTAATTATAGAGTTCTGTAGTATTTAGATATAAATTAAAAACCTCCAAAATCAAAATGATTTTGGAGGTTTTTTGATTCGTACTTTGTTCTGAAAAAACGAGTAGTTTCGACTAAAACAAAATAGAATTAAAAAGGTAATTCCACTAAAACCTCAATTTTGCTAAAGAGCTTTTGAGTCTGTTTTAATAATTTCGTATAAATTAATTGCTCGTTACAGAGTAGCTGTTACAGGTATAATTTACCCCAGCTCCATTTGTACCGTAACAAGATGAGATTTCAAACCCATATTGAATATCTCCAACAGTGATATTTCCAAACCACCCTTTGTTTTTTATCCAGTTATAAATTGCTTTTGCATCAATAGTTCCACTATTGGTTTTTGTTGTGCGTAAAAAGGAGTACACGTTATTAGAACCATTGTTTCCTCGAAATACGTTCCAGGTGTGACCACCAATACTTTGGTTTGTATATACCGGAACAGCAGCACCAGTTGATGAATAATTATAAGAAATTGGTTTTACATTCCCCGAACCATCTGAATTTCCTGTATAATTCAACCACAACATTATTTCATTAGCTTTATTACTATCCCAAAGATCATAGGCTGATACCCACGCACCTCCGCTAGGTGTAGTAGCATTAAAACTAGTACTAAGTGTATTGATGGTATTCAATACTTTACCTACATATTTGGATGAATTTGGGTATGATTTGATACCCGCTGTATTAGGATGGTTTGCCCAAAGCCCCCAATTACTATAGCTATTTGCCCATATAGATTGGCTTCCCGCGCCAGAACCCCATATGTTGTTGTAAACGGTATAACCACCATTTGACCAGCTGGCATATTGAGCTGACGATGACCATGCAGCTTTAACTTCTGAGTCATTATTTGTCTCAGTTGTTTCACAACTTATAAACACAAGACTTAATACTACAAATAAAATTGATTTTTTCATAAATTTCAGTTTAAGGTTAATTAAAATAGTTGCACTAATGTATTGATAATTACGTATTTAGTGCTATTGTTATTAAAAAACTCATGCATTTTTCAATTATAATCATAAAAAAATAATTATAACCTGTTAAAATGTAAAATTTATTTTTACTTATGGTTAAAATGACTATAATTAAAATGAAAAACTGAGAATATTATAATTTATAAAAAATAAAATGGACTTATTCTTAAATACAGTAAGAATAATTCTACGAATTGGATTATTTGTGGAGAAAAAAATTGTTTTTATTTCGTTATTAGAGTTAGATCGTGATTAGGTGAAGAAAAATAGTTTACTTTCCTAGATTCGCTACCCATATACTTCCAGATTTTCCGGCACCCATCTCAACATAAGTGATGCTCATAATAGCTTTACAATGGTCTTCACTATTTTTCCATCCTATTACAACTTCTGCAGGAGTATTATAATTACGGGCAATTACTTCGCCTACGTATGTACCGGTATAACCAAGAGCAAAAGTTCTTTGTATGGGACTTGTGCCTTCCGGAGATATGTGCGAAAAAAAATCTCGTACATTCATATCATGAGCATAATTGATCGCAGTTTGTGTTAATATCGAACTGCTCACCAATGGGGGTACAGGAGGCATATCATTGGCACCACATTTACAACCCGTCACTCTGAGTTTGTTTATTTCGATCAAAACAGAGTCTGTAACATTTGTATCAATAGGAGCAGGAGTATCATTGTCGTTATCGCACGAGATAAATAATAAGGTTGTCAAACTGATGTAAATAAAGTGCTTTAAAGTCATAGCAATCGATTATTAATTTAGACTGTAAAGATATTCGTTTTTTATTTTAAGACTTTTCAAAGTTTGGATTCCTGAATTTGGGATAATGGTTTACTCTCTATGTAGGCATTTGTATGGCTTTTGTAGGTTTGTCCATAAATCTTATCATTTTCTTAATTATTTGTCTGTTCAAAAAAATAGTTAATCTATGAGAAAAAGGCGAAAATTAAAATCGTAGTCAGAGAGAAAATTTTAAATCAAAAAACTCCAAATTTTAATTTAAAGCTTTTGATTTAAGCAGTAATACTAAAGCTAATAAACAGCTTAAATACGAACTAAACAATTCTTAAATAATTTTGAAACTACTACTTTACGAATGGAAATTTATTCTTTCCCAAGATTCATTTATAGATAATACAAGTTGTATAAACAGAAAAATCTACACTTAAGCAGATTTTTTTTATCGATTATTAAAAGCCATCCCTTCGGCAACTCTCAAGTAAAGGAAATTTTTTATTTGATATATATATTTAATTTAAAACAACTTCCGCATCTGACAAATCAGGCTGAGTCTCTTGCACTGGTTCATCCCAGTCTCCCCAATCTCCTTTATATGGAGTACGGTATATCACATCACAATTGTTTTCGCCATAAGCCAAAACCTGATACGGACATTTTTCAAATTTTCCGGTTATTTGATTGTTTGAGTTTTTCATGAAATGCTCTTTTTTTGAATTTATATCCAAGGTAAAATTATATAAAATGTTAAAGGGATTTGTTACATCAATATCAATATGTTTTTATCAAATTCTCATGTTTCTTCAATGGAAAAATTCTGTCATTTTAAAATTAAGTACTTAATTATCAATTTGAGTACTCGCGGCAATGAGTCGAAACAGAGGTTCATATTTTTTTATTTGAAATTCAAGATTTTTGTTAGCCTCAACTGGGCCAATACTTCCTTGAAGGCAAAATAATTTTCGCTTCTGGGTGAACATAAATTGCAACATTCGTATTTTCATTTTATTATCAGTTGAATTTAAGGTTTCCTCAACTTCAATCATCATCCCGGGTCTGCCGTCTATTGTCACAGTATCGGTACGAATAAGGTTAGACTCCGGAGGTATCATTTCTGAAATTGATTTTTTATCAAGAATGATGTGAGATTCTTCTGCAGGTAAATCGTAGACTACAATTAGTATTTTTTCATCGCCTTTTCCGCAATGACTGGTAAATTGTTGAATTGTTTCGGGCATTGTTGCTTCCTCAGCACACCAGCTTTTTGGGATTGGTACTTTTAAAATGGCCTCTTGTGCCTTTGGATGTCCTTCAGTGGTGAAAATTTTATGATGGCCGTCGGTAATTTCCTGATGTGGAGTATCATGGTAGGCGAACGACAAAATTTCTTTTAATAGCACTGTATGAGGTGAAAAACGTGATCGGTCCCTAATTTTTCTGAGAAAATCCAGCGCGTATTTTTCCTTTTCAATTGGATTTTTCAATTGGTCAATTAGGAGGGAATCGATACGATCCCGTAGAAAAGTTAACCCTGAATTGCCCAACTCATCTTCTAAAAAACGCTCGATATTTCGCTCAGCCCGCCCAAACAAAATTCCTGAGCTCTTTTCTACATCTGCAACATCAGATTTAAGCGCGGGGAATTGCAAGGCAATCATTTTAAGTGCAGCACTTTGACCTTTTAAGAAAGCGTATGTTTCAATAGCAAGTTTGACTTTTGGTGTATGATGTTGTACTTGCGGATAGCATAGTATAGGAACTGTGCAATATATGAGAAATACAAGTTTTTTCATTGTTTCAATATGGATAATTTAGAGATTTTCATAAGTTTCATTAAAAATAATATTATAGTACTGATATATTGCCAGAGCAAATAATGGCCTGACTTTCATAATGATTTGCTGCAGAGTGTTCAATAATTTTGAAATTATGAAGGGTGAGATAATATTTTTAAAAATATTTCAAATTTGGTATATTGCCCGATTAGTTATTTATATAATTTTTACACGTTATTACATAATTTCCATTTATGTATAATTATCTTATTTCTTTTACAGTTTGTACGTGCCTGAATACCTTATATTTATACTTCATAAATAATATATCAATATGCAAGAAGGTACAGTTAAATTCTATAATGAAGAGAAAGGTTTTGGATTTATAACACCAAAAAATGGAGGGAGTGAAGTTTTTGTCCATGCTTCAGGTCTGTCAGAAACTATTCGTGAGAACGATGAAGTACGTTATGACGTAACAGAAGGCAAAAAAGGCCCTAACGCAGTAAACGTAGTTGTGGCTTAATTTACAAGAAGGGATAAAAAAAGCATCTGCTCAAGGCAGATCCTTTTTTTATCCTTTATTCTTAATGTAAAAACACAAGAACAAAAAGCAATACTTTACAGAATCTCCTTTCTGAATCAAAAATTGATGTTTCTTGAACTTTTTTACACTGAAATGTTGATAGACAAACGCAAATTCATCATCTGTCAAGGCTGTAATTTGTTCTATATGGGCTCGAAGTTTTTCCTGCATATCAAAAGCCATTATTTAAACAAATTTCTTCATGGCTGGGGCAAATTTATAAAATTTTCGTTTTCTCTGTCAGCTAGAATACTTATCAGGTGAGATTTTCATACCCATCAGATAAGAATTGAAATAAACTAGATAGGAAGTATAATATGAAATGCTGCTCCTACATTTTCTTCTGCTTTTGAAAAAATTAGTCCTTTATGATTTTCCACAATTTTCTTGCCAATCGAGAGCCCTATACCTGTACCGTTATAAACTTCATTACTATGCAGCCTTTGAAAAATGGTAAAAATTTTATTTTCATACAGTTTATCGAAACCAATACCATTATCCTTAATTATTATTTCGCAGTATTCTAAATTTTGATCCAGCACAGGATATTTTTTAATTTGTGTTTTCGAAATTTTGTGCGAACTGATTTCTATTTTAGAAACTGAGCCGTCGTTTTTGCAAAACTTAAGTGCATTACTGATGAGATTGTAAAAGAGCTGGTTCATTTGCAATGAAACAGCATTAATAACCGGTAATTTTCCTAGTTTTATCTGGACATTACGCTCTTCTATCATTAATTCAAAATCAACGAGAATATTTTTGATAACCACATTTAGGTCACTTGCTGCAAATTGACTGTCAAGATTATTAAGAGACGAATAGGCAAGCAAATCTCGAATGAGGGTATTCATTCTGGTGGAGGATTTACTTATTTTCTCCAATAACACGAGTGCTTCCTTTGAAATATTTTCATCCATTTCCAGCAATCTGCTGATAAACATCAGGATTTTGCGCAATGGTTCCTGTAAATCATGACTTGCCACATAAGCATATTCCTGTAACTGAACATTTGCATGATAAAGATCTTTGATAGTGTTTTCCAGCTCTGTGTTAGAGGTTAATAAATCAGAGGTACGTTCCTGAACATTGGCTTCAAATCCGTCAGAAAGAATTTTTAATCTATTTTCAATAATCCTTCTTTCAGTAATATCTTCAATAGCCAGTAAAATTAATTGTTCCTTACTGGTTTCACTGGTAACCTGTCTGGCATTAAGCAACATAATGCTTTCGCCATAAGGCAAAAGGTTAACCGAGATCTGGTAATCCTCCAGCTGTGTTTTTTCCGGAAGTACTTTTTCAAGCATGGCCCGCATGGGAATATTGTCAAAAAGGTGATTCTGTATTTCGTAAATTAGCTTTCCTGTGGCTTCCTCTTTGGCAATATTATATTTTTTTGAGAACGCCCTGTTGATGTTTTTTATCCTTAAATTGGTATCAAGCACAACAATAGGCTCACGAAGAGTAGCTACAATAGCCTCGGTATAATTTTTTGAAATATTAATTTGCTGCTGTTTGTTTAAAAGCTCCTGATTAATTTGCAAAAGTTCTTCGTTGCTGGATTGTAATTCTTCTTTTGAGGTTTCAAGTTCCTCATTCAAGCTTTGCAATTCTTCACTTCCGCTCAGAAGTTCTTCATTGGCACTCTGTAGTTCCTCATTAGAGGCTTCCTGCTCGTCGCTTATGGCATTTACATCGTCGTGTATTTTGGCCAGTTCTTTCTCAAGTTGTGCAATCCTTCGTAAATTGGGATGTTCGCGGATTTCTTCTGCAGAAAATTCGTTGGAAGGCAAATCCTCTTTTATGATAATGCTTTTATAAAACAAAACTAAAAAATAAGGTTCAGAGGTATCTTCCAAAAGTTGAATTTCAATGGTGATTTCGCTGATTGTTCCCTTATTTTTAAGCTGAATGCCTTCTTTTTTTATAAGAGTTCCTTTTTCTTTGGCTTTATGAAAGGTATTTCGGAGTTCAAAAGCCAATCCTTCACGCGCCATTTTAAGTAAATTGAAAGTAGGTTTTCCTGTCGAAAACCCGATAAAGTCGGCTATAGAACCATTAATATGAACAATATCCATTTGGTCATTTACAATTACGCTGGCCGGGGTATATTTTGAAAGCAATAGTGTTTCAGCACTTTTCCTGAAATCTTCCTTTATGATTTCTTTTCTCACTATCGGGGTTTTTGAATTTTTTAATTTATCATTGCTTCCCATACTGGAATGTACAAATCTGCCTGAAACCTGTTTTCGGGTATAAATTTTTCCGGCTTTGTCAAATGGCTGGAAAAGCTCCGCTGCAGGTACGGCGGTTTCTGATTTCCCTAAAAGTAAAAATCCATTTTCTTTTAGAGCGTAATGAAAAGTTGCAAGTGATTTTTTCTGCAAAATAGAATCCATATAGATAAATACATTTCTACAGGTAATGAGATCCATTTTTGCAAAAGGAGGATCGGTCAAAAAATTATGAACGGCAAAAATGCACAGATCTCTAATTTGTCTTTTAATTTTATAACCATTTGTATGGGATGTAAAATATTTGGTCAGAATGGTTTCAGATATATTTCGCATTTGAGATTTTCTGTAAAACCCGATTCTGGCTTTGGCAATAGCCACTTCTGAGATATCGGATGCAAAAATCTGAATTTCTTTTCCCTCCAGGTTTTCGCCTAAATATTCATGAAGCGCAATAGCCAGCGTATAGGCTTCTTCACCAGTAGAACAGCCTGCAATCCAGATGCGTATTGAATTTCCTTCAGTTACTCTTCCTGTCAGTAAGGGAAAAACTTTTTCTCTCATGATCTGAAATATTTTAGTATCCCTAAAAAATTCCGTTACCGGTATCAATAAATCATTGAACAAATCCTCAGGGGCCAGTTTATTGCCCTGAAGTACTTTTAAGTAATCCCTTAAAGTCAAAATTTTGTTCAAAGCCATTCTTCTTGCAATGCGTCGGCGTATAGTGGTTTGTTTATAATAGGTAAAATCTACTCCGCTGTGATGGCGCAGAATTTTGATAATTTCCTGAAATACATCCTCATTGTTCGGATCGTTTTCGTTGCTGAATAAATCTCTGCCTTTTGAAAGGTCAATTAATTTCTGTACAATTTGTCCTGGTGATAATACATAATCGACAACCCCGGCATTGATTGCATTTTGCGGCATTTCGTTGTTTGAAGCTTCAGTATTTTGTGCAAAAGTAATACCGCCATGTTTTTTGATAGCTTTAAGTCCCAGTGTACCATCCGATCCATTTCCGGAAAGCAAAACGCCATAAGCCAAATCAAGGTGCACCTGGGCCAGCGAATTAAAAAAAACATCTATCGCCTGATTTTTTGTGTCTTTCTGGCGTGCACTTAACTTTAGGACCCCATCAAAAGAGGTAAGCATTTTATTCTCTGGAATGACATAAATATTGTTGGGTGCCAAATGAATATCGTCTGTGATTTCATTTATGGGAATTTTGGCCACACGCGAAAGAAGTTCAGTCAGCATACTATCATGCAGCGGATGCAAATGCTGTACAATAACATAGGCCATCTCAGAATCATAAGGAATTGCCTCAATAAACTGTCTAAAAGCTTCCAACCCACCTGCAGAAGCACCGATACCAATGACGGGGAAATCCTGTCGGGTGGGCTTTGGCAAATTGTTTTTCTGGGTATGCATGATTTTAATTTTTAAATAGTACGTAACATGAATCGATGCATAATCGAAAAGGGTATCATCCTTTGAATATTAAATTGTAAGCACAAAAGATTCAATTTTAGCATCTTGAGAGTTTTCTTTCCAGTCAGTTTCAATCACTTTTAGGATTATTTTTTTTAAATCGCCAAAGGAAATCGGTTTTACAATATACACATTGGCTCCCAGTCCAAAAGTATTTCTCACCTCATCGATTGTTGTGGAAGTGGAATAAATGGCAATTATTGGAATATTTTTAAATCTGTCGTCTTCTCTGATTTTTTGTAAGGTTTCCAAACCGGATAATATGGGCATGTTAAGATCTAAAAAAATGATATCCGGGATATCAGTATTTTTATCTCCTAGACGTGCGAGAAGCTCCAGACCATTTTCACAAAATTCAACCGGATAATTAAGATGAAGATCCGCTATAGCCTGAGCAAAAAATTCCCTGTCATCTTCATCATCATCAGTAAATAAAATTCTTATATTCTCTTTAGTTTTCATCATTTGAAGCATTTATACCAAATGTAGTCTTTATTAAAATGGCAGGGATAAATACAATTGGTTTACTTATGATTTATTACTGGAATATCCCTTTATTTAGTTGTTTATTGGAAATAATCGGCTATATCATTGACAATTTTGCTCATATATAAATGATTTATTATTTAACAACATAACTGATTTAACAGTCTTTGTACTACTTTTTTTGTTTAATACCTAAGTAACATAGGGCGTGATCATATCATTTTAATGCCTACTTTTATGTAAATAAGCTAATCCATATAGATTATGACGGCGCAGTTAAACAATTTATCAGGGCAGGTAATTGTCATCAGTACCTCTGCCGGCGGTATGACGGCACTAAAAAGTAAAGTTTATCCTTAAAAGAAACACTGTGCCACGATTCTTCCACTAAATTTCAACTGGTAAAATATTTTAGAATACCGCCTTAACTTCTTGTGGCAAAAAAGGTATTCACTCCAAAAATGTTTTGGTACATTTTGTTCAGAAGTTGTGTATACTTAACTTTAATAATGATATTCATTAAAATGATTATCTAATCTTTGAAATAGAATTCTTTAGATTTTTTAGTAATTCTATCATTTAATAAGTTATTTTCACAGAATAGTAATAAGACTGCTTGTTATTTTACCACAAAACTCAAATGTACTAATATTTAGAGAATTTACTTTGGTTTACAGAGTATTATGAATTTGAATTAAGGTCAGAAAACCTATATAAAGAGTTAAGGTTCTTAACAAAAAAATCCAGACTTAGAAGCTTTTGTATTTTTCTATTACTTTAATCATATCTTCTTTTACATTAATGTCTAAGATTTTTGCATAATGCTGGGTCTGCAAAATATTAGTGTGCCCTATCATGGAAGAGACATTTTCTATCCTAACTCCATTGCCTAAAGTAACCGTTGTGGCAAATGTATGTCTGGCCGTATACCCAGGTAAGATTTTTTATTGATTCTGCACATAACTTCGATTTCCTTATGATATTTGTTCATTTTTTGATTCGATATGCGCGGTATAAGACCGGTCTGTCTATCTTTTATTTATCAATTATTTCTTGTACTGGAGGAAGAATGGGAACATTCGAATTGATAGAAGTTTTGGCTCTGGCAGTTTTAATCCATAAATCGTTATTATTGTCAGAAGTAAGATTATCACCTGTCAGAGATAGAGCATCAATAGGTGCGTATCCTGTATAACAGCAGAAAATAAAATACCGGCTTAAGTTTTTGTGGCAAAAAAAGTATCCCTTTTAATTATTTAACTTATTGTAAATGAGTTGTATAATTCTTTTTTTTTAAACAAAATTAAGCAAAAAACATAATTTACTGAATAAATTATCACCGGAGAAAGAGGCTCTGCAAAACCTTATTTTAATCCCAATGGTATCGTGCTTTCAAGACTATTCCAAGAACAGAGTAGCCAAAGTATACTAAATAATATAAAGACCTTACGTATTTTCGACAGCTCTGTTCCTGCTTGATTTTGTTTCTTACAAAATGGAAAAAAATAAAAGATTTGGTTTTGCAAGACTATTACTTCTGCAAATTGCAACAAATGGGATAGCTTTTTGATACAAATGAGTACCTTGAAGTAATGAAGTTTTTATTGAGGTTTGTACATGCAATTTAATGGAATGATTAAATACAAAAAAAAGTGTTTTTTTTATATTTAATCTATTAAAAATGAATTAAAGTAATCATCATTTTAATAGAAGTTTTTATAGGGTTAAATAAGTCTATCCTTCTCTATAAACTAATTTTTTGTAAATACTATTAAGGTTGGTTTCAAAATAAAATAAGTGTTGATTTGAAATTCCCCAATTTACATTGAAGAAGACAACTTTTAAATTGATGGTTAAATTTAAGTTTAGTTTGCTTTAAGCCAGGGAGTGTAAGTCTCCCTGGTTTATTTATTTTTTAACAACAAAACAATGATACAAAAAACAATAATTACAATTTTGGTTTTTTCTGCAGTTTCTGCATTTAGCCAAAGCAATAAAAATGCTTAT
>NZ_JCAXEB010000016.1:0-128577 GCF_059758655.1 Flavobacterium sp. GQ95 | reverse complement strand
GAGTTCTGCAAGCTTTTTCAATGACTTTTTTTGATCTTTTTTAAAACTTTTTCTTAATACTCTGATAACTTAAAACTTAGCTTTTGAAGTTTTTTTGTTATTTATAAGAATATTCCGTAGCACTTGTATTTATCTCAATTCTTTCATTTGCGTATGTGCGATTTTTACGGACTTTACACAGCAATACATTCTTTTCTGAGAACTTTATAACATATCTCCCTGCTCTACTTTTTGCGATTTCATCGCGATATCCCTTTTTTCGTTTTTTCCACGAAGGTATCAAGACACAAAGTTTCTTTTTCACTACACCACTTCTTATACAATATATATGTAGTCCTTCTTTTGAAAACAACTCCCCTAGCCCCGATGGGAGGGAAAATCCTTTTGTGCCGGGGTTCGGCACAAAAGATTGGAAGGAACAGCGGGAAACAGCTCCTGAAAATTCCAATAATGAAATCCATATTCAAAAAGGACTTCAACTCCCCTCAGTTTAATAAACCACTCTTATATATAATAGTATAATTTTCACCTTATATATATGCATAGAAAAGCATGAAGTTAAGTATGACATTAATTCCTAACATATATATGGTATAAACATGCATATATGTATTGTATGTATTTTAGTAATGCGCTATATTTGCATTCACAAAATTATAAACAATGATTAAGATTACTTTACCCGACGGGTCAATTAGAGAGTTTGCCTCAGGCGTAACTCCGATGGAGGTTGCTAAAAGCATTAGTGAAGGATTTGCAAGAAACGTGATTTCTGCGTCTTTTAATGGTACAACAATAGAAACCGAAACTCCATTGACGACCGACGGTAGTCTTATTTTATATACATGGAATGATGCAGAAGGCAAAAAAGCTTTCTGGCATTCGACTTCGCACGTAATGGCGCAAGCTCTTGAAGAATTGTACCCTGGAATTAAATTAACCCTTGGACCTGCAATTGCTAATGGTTTCTATTATGATGTCGATTTTGAAGATCAGAAAATTGTAGAAGCTGACTTTAAAAAGATCGAAGATCGTGTTCTTGAGATTTCAAGAGAAAAACATGAATTTAAAATGCGTCCGGTTAGCAAAGCTGACGCATTAGAAATGTATAAAGATAATGTTTACAAGACTGAATTGATTTCGAATCTTGAAGACGGAACTATTACTTTTTGTGATCATGCTACTTTTACTGATTTATGTAGAGGCGGACATATTCCGAATACCGGAATTATCAAGGCTTTTAAAATCATGAGCGTTGCCGGAGCTTATTGGAGAGGTGACGAAAAAAACAAACAGTTGACTCGTGTTTATGGCACATCTTTCCCTAAACAAAAAGATTTAACTGAATACCTTGAACTTCTTGAAGAAGCAAAACGTCGTGATCACCGTAAATTAGGTAAAGAACTTGAATTGTTTGCTTTCTCACAGAAGGTTGGACAAGGCTTGCCATTATGGCTACCAAAAGGTGCTGCGCTTAGAGACCGTTTAGAGCAATTTTTAAAGAAAGCTCAAAAGAAAGCAGGATACGAGCAAGTAGTTACTCCACATATTGGACAGAAAGAACTTTATGTAACTTCTGGACACTATGCAAAATATGGTGCAGATAGTTTCCAACCTATAAATACTCCTGCTGAAGGTGAAGAATTTTTATTGAAACCAATGAACTGTCCTCACCACTGCGAAATCTACAACGTAAGGCCTTGGTCGTATAAAGATTTACCAAAGCGTTATGCTGAATTTGGAACTGTTTATAGATATGAGCAATCTGGAGAATTGCACGGTTTGACTCGTGTGAGAGGGTTTACTCAGGATGATGCTCATATTTTCTGTACTCCGGAACAATTAGACGAAGAGTTTAAAAAAGTAATTGACTTAGTACTATACGTATTTGGTTCTTTAGGTTTTGAAAACTTTACAGCTCAAATTTCGTTGAGAGATCAGGAAAACAGAGAGAAATACATTGGTTCTGATGAAAACTGGGAGAAAGCTGAAAATGCGATTATCAATGCTGCGGCTGACAAAGGATTGAATACTGTAGTAGAATATGGCGAGGCTGCTTTTTACGGACCGAAGCTTGACTTTATGGTAAAAGATGCTTTAGGAAGACAATGGCAATTAGGAACTATTCAGGTTGACTACAACTTGCCTGAGCGTTTTGAATTGACATACAAAGGTGCTGATAATGAATTACATCGCCCTGTAATGATTCACAGAGCTCCATTTGGATCGATGGAACGATTTATTGCAATTTTACTAGAACACACTGCAGGAAATTTCCCACTTTGGCTAATGCCTGAGCAGGCTATAATCTTGTCTTTGAGCGAGAAATACGAAATTTATGCTAAAAAAGTTTTAGATTTGCTAGAAAATCACGAAATTCGCGCCCTAATTGACAACAGAAGTGAGACAATTGGTAAGAAAATTAGAGATGCAGAAATGCAAAAAATACCATTTATGCTGATTGTTGGTGAGGAAGAAGAGAAAAACGGAACAATTTCTATTCGTCGTCACGGTCAAGAAGGAAAAGGGAATATTACAGTTACAATTGATGAATTTGTCGCGATTGTAGACGAAGAAATAAAAAAGACATTAAAAGTTTTTACAGTTTAACTTAAATTATAAAGTCATAGCAATAAGAAGCAACAGAGGTTATCAACCTCGAGTAGAAAAAAAGGATGCACACAGAATAAACAATAATATTCGTGGTGTACAGGAAGTAAGATTAGTAGGCGAGAACATCGAACCAGGTGTATTTAAGCTTGCTGAAGCTTTACGTTTAGCAGATCAATTCGAATTAGATTTGGTTGAGATTTCGCCTAACGCTGAGCCGCCGGTTTGTAAAATCATGGATTACAAGAAATTTGTTTACGAACAAAAGAAACGTGATAAGGTTTTAAAAGCTAAGTCTACGCAAGTTGTAGTAAAAGAAATTCGTTTTGGTCCTCAAACAGATGAGCATGATTATGAATTTAAAAGAAAGAATGCTGAAAAATTCTTGAAAGAAGGTGCTAAATTAAAAGCATTCGTATTCTTTAAAGGACGTTCTATTATCTATAAAGATCAGGGACAGATTTTATTACTACGTTTGGCTACAGATTTAGAAGAACATGGTAAAGTGGAAGCTATGCCAGTTTTGGAAGGAAAGAGAATGATTATGTTCATTGCTCCGAAGAAGAAAAAATAGTCTCAGTTTACAGTTGCAGTATTCAGTCATCGAACCTGAAACTTTAAACCTGAAACAAAGATATAAGTAAGTAAGAATAAATTAAAACACTAGGAAAAATGCCTAAAATGAAAACAAAATCTAGCGCCAAGAAACGTTTCAAAGTTACTGGTTCTGGAAAGATTAAAAGAAAGCATGCTTTTAAAAGTCACATCTTGACTAAAAAATCTAAAAAACGTAAATTAGCTTTGACTCACTCAGCGCTAGTTCACTCTACAGATATGAAAAGCATTAAACAACAATTAAGAATTATCTAATAATTCTTTAGGTTAAAAAATTATTTATATAACCTTGGAGTATGGCTTTTAAGTTCCTTTGATTCAATTCAGGACGCCTGCTACAAAAACACATTAAAATTATGCCAAGATCGGTAAATTCAGTTGCTAAAAGAGCAAGAAGAAAAAAAATAATGAAGCAAGCCAAAGGTTTCTTTGGTAGACGTAAAAACGTTTGGACAGTTGCTAAGAATGCAGTAGAGAAAGCAATGTGCTACGCTTACCGCGATAGAAAACAAAACAAAAGAAATTTCCGTGCATTATGGATTCAACGTATCAACGCTGGGGCTAGATTGGAAGGAATGTCTTATTCTCAATTCATGGGTAAAGTTAAAGCTAACGGAATCGAATTGAACCGTAAAGTTCTTGCAGATTTAGCTATGAACCACCCTGAAGCTTTCAAAGCAATACTTAATAAAGTAAAATAAACGTTTTATAAACTCAATTTAGATTACTTACTTATCATAGAAAAACCATTCGCATTGCGAGTGGTTTTTTGTTTTAAACTAGTTTCTATTTTTTTTGCATCTTTTATAAATTAAATTTTAAAAGTAAATTTGTATTAAATCAAAAAATCATATGCACGAAGCACTTTTTCGACATATCGAAAAATTCATCACTTTAGAACCTTCAGAGATCGATACTTTAGAATCATGCCTACAACTTTCTAAAATAAAAAAGAAAGAACATACCCTAAAGGAAGGACAGGTTTGCAATACAATGTACTTTATCGTTAAAGGCTGTATGAGACAATATATCATAAATACCAAGGGAAGTGAACAGACACTTCAATTTGGTATTGAGAACTGGTGGATTACTGATTTATTAAGTTATCACAACCACACACCTTCTCACTTCTATATTCAGGCCGTTGAGAACTCAGAAGTCATTGCTATTGAAAAACCTACACTTGAAGCTCTGTTAATTCAAATTCCGAAACTGGAACGTTATTTTAGAATTGTATCTCAAAAATCTTTTGGTGCCATGCAAATGCGGATTAAATTCTTATTTACTATGTCAGCTGAAGAACGATACCATCATTTCAATAGTCATTTTCCAGAATTTGTACAACGCGTTCCACAATATATGATTGCATCTTATTTAGATTTCTCGGCTGAGTTTATGAGTAAAATCAGAGCTGGAAAAGTATGATTCTTATTTCTTGAAGTAGTTCAAGTTTTTTAAAGCAGATATGCCTCAACTTTGTATCAAACTTTAAAAACACACAAAATGACACCAAGAATCGTTATCCCAACAGTTGCCCCACAAGCCTACCAAGCCATGATGAATTTAGAGAAATACATTTCTACTACTTCATTAACATCTGTACATAAAGAATTAATTAAAATTCGTGCCTCTCAAATAAACGGTTGTGCTTACTGTATTAACATGCACACAGCCGATGCCAGAAAATATGGCGTATCTGAACAACGCATCTATTTATTAAGTGCCTGGCGTGAAGCTGATGTTTATACAGAAGAAGAAAAAGCTATTCTAGCTTTAACTGAACAGGTAACAATGATCAGTAATCATGTTTCTGATGAAGTTTATCAAAATGCGGCTCGATTGTTTGACGAAAAATACCTTGCAGAAATCATTATGATGATTATTACCATAAATGCATGGAATCGAATTGGCGTTGCCACAGGAATGAGAGCTTCATGATTTTATAAAGATAAATTTTACAACATTCAAGCAAACATAAGCCCTCACACAAGAGGGCTTGTTTGTATGTACTTGTAAATGAGAATAAAAAAAATATAATTTTTGCAATAATTTAAAATACCGTATTTATACGTGTACGTAAGAATTAAAATTTTCTATTTTTGGCTCATGATTACAAAAAGGCCCCAAATAATTCTTTACATTACAATACTATTTCTTATTCTATTTTCTTGTCAAAAAAAGAAACATACTGCTATTGTCGTACCAAAAAGCACTAAGGCACAAGTCAATAAATTAATCGTTATTGCAGATAAGCTTTATGATAAAAAAAACTTTGATAGCGCATTTTATTATTACAATGAAGTAAAATCAATTTGTGATCCGATGACTGATTCGGAAAATTTTGTCAGTACCCTAAACAGCATGGCAGAAATTCAACGCTACTATGGAGATTATGACGGCAGTGAATCGACATTAACAGAAGCGATACCTTATTTAAAAAATGTAAAAAAACAGAAATATATCTGGAATACCTATATAGAATTTGGAAACACTTTTCTATGTAAAAGTGATTTTAATAATGCCTCTGCGTATTACAATAAAGCTCTGAATTTAAAAACAAGCGAATGGAGAAAATTGAGCGCCAAAAACAATATAGCCGTCGTTTTATTAGAACAACATAAATATAGAGAAGCGCTTCAAATTTATCTTACTTTAAGCAAGCAAAAAGAAATAATTGAAGTTACTGAGAACTATGCAAAAGTATTAGACAATATAGGTTTCTGCTATTTCAAGATTGGAGACCCTCTGGCACTGTCATATCTCAACAAAGCTTTGCAACTGAGCAATAAAATAAACGATACATGGGAAGCTGGAAAAATCTATCTTCATCTTTCTAAATTCTATCAAATCAACAACTCCAGTTTGTCATCACAATATGCTTTATTAAGCTATATAAAGTATACGACCATAAGGGATGCTGACGGCAGAATGTTAGCATTAAAACAATTAATAAATAATTCTAGAGATTATGAACTGAAAAAATATTCTCTCTTATACATTGATATAAACGATAGTATTACAGAAGTAAGACAAAAATCAAAAAATCAGTTTGCAAAAATTAAGTATGACACTAAAAAAGAAAAGGACGAGAATTTAAAATTAAAAACCTATAAAGCAGAAAATGAGTTACAATTGGAAAAACAAAAGAATCGAAATATTATTTCGTATATTCTAATTGCCTTAAGTTTAAGTTTGATTGTAATTTTATATTTCTATTTAACTTCAAGAGGGAACAGAGAAAAAATTGAAGCCACCTATAAAAGTGAAACGAGAATCGCAAAGAAGCTTCACGACGAACTTGCCAATGACATCTACCACACTATGGCTTTTGCTGAGAATAAAAATCTTGCAATATCTGAAAACAAAGAACAGTTACTAACTAATTTAGATGCTATATATTTAAGAACACGGGATATTTCAAAGGAAAACAGCCCTATAATTACTTCTGAAAAATATACTTTTTACTTAAAAGAAATGATTTCCCGTTTTAATACTGCGAATACTAATCTTTTATTAAATGACATAGAATCTATTCCTTGGAGCGAAATCGAAAAAAATAAAAAAATTACGGTTTATAGAGTTTTACAAGAACTGCTTGTAAATATGAAAAAGCACAGTAATGCTACTTTAGTTGGGATTAATTTCAAAAAAACAGATAAAAACGTTATTATAAACTATACTGACAATGGAAAAGGTTTTGATGTCCATAATATAATTTTCAAAAATGGCTTACATAATGTCGAAAGCCGAATCTTAAGTATAAGAGGAGAAATTGATATTGATACTGCTCCTGAAAAAGGTTTTAAGGTTTTCATTAAATTTCCATTGTAATGAAAAAACATCTTTATTCTTTTTCAAAAAAGACACTACTCAAATATTTACTAATAATACTGACTTTATTATTAATAGCCGTATTGTTTGTAAACTTTTGTCAAAGGAAAACAGTAGTAAAACAAAAACCAGATCGTACTGAAGAAATAAAAAGGTTAACCGATATTGCTGATGTCTATTTTGATTCCAATAAAAAAGATAGTGCCATTTACATTTTCAACAAAGTAAAAAAAATTTGCGACCCTGAAATAAATACAATTGATTATGTTTATGCCTTGTCCTGCATAGCTGAACTCCAATATCAGTTATCAAATTTTAATGCTAGTGAAACTTCTGCAACCGAAGCATTACCCTATTTAAAAAAAATAAAAAATCCTCGATACTCCTGGATCGTTTATAATTTGTTGGCGATAAATTACATGAACAAATATGATAATGAAAATGCAATTATATATTTAAAAAAAGCCATAAAACTAAAATCAAGTGCCTGGAGAAAGCGTGTTGCCATAAATAATTTAGCTATTGTTTTTATGGAGCAAAAAAAATACAAAGAAGCAGAGGTTTTACTTAAAATATTAGTTTCAAAAAAAAACCTTTCTAATGATATCGATATTAATAACAGTGATTATTCCTTTATAAAAGACAATTTAGGTTTCTGTTACTATAACCAGGGAAATTATAAAAAAGCTTTACAATATTATTATGAAGGGCTAAAAATAAGATTAGATCCTAAAACTCCAGCTGGACTTGCGGTTAGTTACAGACATCTCTCGCTTTATTTTAGACAAAGTAATCCTAAGTTAGCAAATAAATATGCTAAACTTGCCTATGAAACTGATGTCAAAAACCATTCTGCTAACGGTAAGATTTACAGTTTAGCTTGTGTCATCAAAAGTTGCGATGCAAAAAGCTTAAAGAAATACAGTTTTAAATATATTCAACTTGTTGACAGTGTAGAGTTATCCAATCGAAAATCAAGAAATCAATTTACAGCAATTAAATATGATTCTCAAAAAGATAAAGAAGAAAACTTACTTCTTAAAACACAAAAAATTGAAAACGACTTGCAAATAGAAAAAGAGAAAAACAGGACTATTATTTTATATGTGATAATAGCATTTGTTTTAGGTCTCATTTCATTCCTTTATTTTCATTTAACCTCAAAAGGTAAAAAAGAAAAAAATGACGCCATTTTTAGCAGCGAAATACGGATATCTAAAAAACTACATGATGAGCTTGCTAATGACGTGTATCAAACTATAGCCTTTACTGAAACTAATGATCTTGAAAAAGAGGAAAATAAAGAAAAATTATTAAATAATTTAGATGCTATTTATTCTAGAACAAGAACTATTTCAAAAGAAAATAGTAATATCTCAACAGATAAAAATTACCCCCTAGCGGTTAAAGAAATGATTTCAGGATACAAATCTCCAGAAATTAATATCTTAATAAATGGCTTTGATACTATTCGTTGGAATGAAATAGACAGGAATAAAAAAATAATTCTTTACAGGATTCTACAAGAGTTATTTGTTAACATGAAAAAACACAGCGAAGCAACTCTAGCAAGCATTTCATTCAATATAAAGAATAAAAATTTACATGTTATCTATATTGATAATGGTGTGGGAATTAAAAATAACACATTAATTTTAAAAAATGGTCTCCAAAATGTGGAAAGCCGTATTAAAACTATCAATGGAACTATTATTTTTGGCAATAATTCCCAAAATAGTTTTAAAATCAGTTTCAATTTTCCTTTATAAGATACAATATGTTTAAAAAAGTTTTAGTAGCCGAAGATTTAGATAGTATAAGTATAGCTGTTATACAAGTACTTGAAGACTTAAAAATACCAACCATACATCATGTAAAGTACTGTGATGATGGCTTATTAAAAATAAAGAAAGGACTCAATGATAAGGAGCCTTATGATTTATTAATTAGTGATTTATCATTCAAATCAGATCATCGAAAAACAGAACTTTCTGATGGTGAAGATCTTATTAAGGCAATTAATGACGTACAACCTTCTCTAAAAAAGATCGTATTTTCTATTGAAGACAAATCATACCGAATTAAAACGCTTTTTAATGATTTAGGAATAAATGCTTATGTTTCAAAAGGGCGAAACAGTATTAATGAACTAAGAAAAGCTGTTGAAGGCACTTTTAGAGGAGATGAGAAAATTCTATCGTCTGACTTATCGTTTAGTTTTAACGATAAAGCTTTGATTGAAATTGAATCCTATGATATTTCAATTCTAAAATTATTAGCGCAGGGATATATCTTAGAAAGCATTTCAAATGAATTTAAATCTTCTTCGATTACCCCTAATGGAACAAGTAGCATCGAAAAAAGAATCAATAAATTAAAAATATATTTTAAAGCCAACAATAATGTTCACTTAATTGCTATTGCTAAAGATTTCGGCTTAGTATAAAATTTCATCTTCTTTACGGATTCCCGTAAGGAAATGTTTTTTTATCCTTATAACTTTGTTTGAATCTATTAACCAACCAATGAAACCTAAATTCCAAATTAATTTTATCTCAAAAATTAATACAACCAAAAACAAAATCATTATGAAAACTATGCTACTATGTATCTTTCTTTCAGTAAGTTTTGCTTTCGTCTCTGAAAAATCGGGTTGGCTTGAAGTTGACTGGAAAATTATTTTTATTCCGGCACTTCTTGTTTTACAAATTATTATTATTTCAACCGCCTTAAAAAATAGATACAAGAAACATTAACAAGTTATTTTTCAATCTTAACTTTCATTAGATATGAAAAAATACTTTTTAATTATATTAATATGCATTATTCTTATGTTGCATTGGTATAGCTCTAAAACAGAAATAATGATTCCAAAGATTCATCAAGGAAAAAACTACACAACAGAAAAAGCATTCTCTTAAATAGATTTTTCACTTTAAACTACATGTAAAAATTAGAGTAATTAAAATATTCCCCATTTTTAATTTACTTATATTTGATTTTTTAAATTCTGCATGAAAAACATCCTAAGTTTTGTTCTCCTACTTTTTAGCATCCTCTCTTTTTCACAAACTAAAATCCTCTCCTGGAATTTAGAAAATTTTGGAAAATCAAAATCTAGTGATGAATTAAATTTTATTGCCAACACTATTCTTAATTACGACATAATTGCAATACAGGAGGTTGTTGCAGGTTACGGTGGTGCACAAGCTGTTGCAGAACTAAATAGAATATTGAATGAAAAAGGCTCAAAATGGGATTATGTGGTTAGTAATCCAACTAGTAGCAGTAGTTACAAAACGGAGCGTTATGCTTTTATTTGGAAAGTCAAAAAGATAAAATTAAAAGGTAATCCGTGGCTTGAAAAAAAATATCATTTAGAAATTGACCGAGAACCTTACTTTGCTACTTTCGAAATTGACCAAAAAACAATTACTTTAGTTAACTTTCATGCCATTACAAAAAACAAACAGCCAGAAACAGAAATTAAATACTTTAAATTTCTACCTGCTGAATACCCCAATTTGAATTTAGTTTTTATAGGAGATTTTAACTGTCCTCAGTCTCATTCTGTTTTTAATCCATTAAAAAAAACAGGATATACCTCTATTTTGCAAAATCAAAAAACTTCATTAAAACATAAATGCAAAAATAACAATTGCCTGTCATCAGAGTTTGATAATATTTTTTACAAGTTAAATTCTCTAGAATATAAAAATTCAGGTGTAATACCTTTCTATAAAACTTTTAATTCTTTACAAGAAGCCCGAAAAATATCAGATCATATTCCGATTTGGTTTGAGTTTTCGTTAAAGTAACTATGTTTTAAGTTTTTTCTTCTTTGCTGCAGGAAATAAAACATTATTTAAAATTAATCGGTATCCTGGAGAATTTGGATGTAAATCTAAAACTGTTGGCGGATCTCCAACCTGATGCTGAAAATCTTCAGGATCATGTCCTCCAAAAAAGGTAAACATTCCCTTCCCTTTTTCGCCGTGAATATATCTTGCTTCTCCATTGAGTTCACAGCTACCCATTATTAATATATTCGATTTTACAAATGCAGAATCAAATGATGTTGTCTGTCCCATGAATCCCTTTACTAATTGTGTATGGTTCTGACACAACATACTGGGAATTGGATCCCATTTTGCAGAAAATTCCATTAGCGAAAAATAATCTTTCTCGACAGGAATTTTACGCTTTAATGTCATATCAATATCTGAAAATTCATATTGTTCGGGTCTTCTTTCTAGTGTAAAATCTTTAAAAGCAAACGAATTTCCGTAATTCAATTTTGCCTGATAATTGGAGTCACTGGCATCACCGTCAAACATTGCTTCGCAAATATCCACTCCATCAGCAGCAAGTGCAATATCAAAACTATCAGTAGCAGAACACATTGCAAACATGAATCCTCCTCCAATAACAAAATCTCTAATTTTTTTTGCAACAGCGCCTTTTTCCTGAGAAACTTTAGTATAACCTAATTTTGTTGCCAATGCTTCTGCATCTTTTTTCTGATCAATGTACCAAGGTGTGTTTTTATAAGCAGCATAAAATTTCCCATATTGCCCTGTAAAATCTTCATGATGTAAGTGTAACCAATCGTAAAGCAATAATTGATCACTTAAAACCTCTTCATCATAAATTGGCGTAAAAGGAATTTCGGCATAAGTCAGCACCAGCGTTACCGCGTCATCCCAAGGTTGCTTTCCTTTTGGAGTATATACAGCGATTTTTGGTGCTTTTTCAAGAATTACGGATTCCATGTTTTGCGATGGGCTTGAAATTTCATTTAAAATAGAAGCTTCTTCACTATCTGAAAGTATTTCAAAACTTACGCCCCGGATCTGACATTCTTTACGAATCTCTTCTGCATCTGGTAACAAAAATGAACCTCCACGATAATTGAGTAACCAACTAGCTTTATAATCTTTGCTTAAGCACCAATATGTAATTCCGTACGCTTTAAGGTGATTTTGTTGCGTCGTTTCGTCCATCGGAAGTAAAATGAATGAAGCTTTTGCCGTAAAAGAAAGCAACAGCATGAAAATATAGATTAAACTCTTATACATTAGAAAATTATTTTAGTAAAGATATAAAGGAAGCATTAAAAAACACAATTGGCTTAAGTGTTTTTAAAGGAGAAATATTGAATACAGAAATGATTATTTGTTTTACTATTTTTCAATGTAAAAAACAGGTAAAAACACCTATGTCACAAAAAGAAATTCTAATTACATTTGGTCATTCAAATCATTGAACTATTAACCGATGAAAAGCCAATACATGAAGTTTAATGAAAGTAATAACCAGCCAAAGGGGCTCAGTCTTTTACAAAAAATAGGTATCTGTGTACTTGTGATTACTATAATTTTGTACTACGTATTATCCATTCAATTTTTGACCAGCTAACTTCAAATAGTTAGAAAAGCAATTTCGTTCTGAATAGCGTATACGACAAGACCTGCAATATTTCTAGATTCTGTTTTAAGCAACAAATTGTTACGATGTCCTTCTACTGTTCTTGGGCTTAAAAAAAGACGATCAGCAATTTCAGAAGTTGTTTTTTGCTGACAAATGAGCTGAAGAATTTCTATTTCACGAGGTGAAAGAAAACTAGTCTCTAAATTTCCTTTTGAGTTCTTCGATGAAATAATCGTCTCCTGAATTGTTTTTAATACATTTTCATTATAATAAAATCCTTTAATTGCCACTTCATTAATTGTATGAATCAAATCTTTGGGAGTTGTGTTTTTTATAAGATAAGCAACTGCTCCTACCTGGATCATATTTGCAATAAACGATTTAGTATCATAACTAGTTAAGGCAATTATTTTAATATCAGGGAAAGATTTTCGAATAATTTTTGTTGCCTCAACTCCATTTAAAACAGGCATTTTTAAATCCATGATAATTATATCAGGTTTAACTTCATTCTCTCCTAATTTTAAGAGAAGTTCTTCTCCATTTGAGGCCTCAAAAATAATTTCGATATTCTCTTCTCTTTGCAATAAAAAAGCAATCCCTTTTCGAAATAAAACTTCGTCATCAACTAAAGCAATTTTAATATCTGCACTCATTATTAATTCAGTTTTTGGTCATTTGGTTTGCCGAAATTACAAAATATGGATTAGAAAACAGTTCAATTATCGTGATATAATACTTAAAAAGCTGATTTATTTTTAAATATTAACTTAAAAAGTAAAAATAACAGAAATACCTTTATTAATCTGCGAGTTTATTTTGATATTACCATTCAAAAAAGAAATTCGGCTATCAATGTTTTTCATTCCTAAACCTTTTTGATTTTCTGCATTTTTGCTATTAAATCCAACACCGTTATCTTCATAATTGCATGTACCAACGGATTCAATATTTTTAAAAGAAATCCAAATTTCAGTCGCTTTTCCGTGTCGTAGTGAATTATTCATTAATTCTTGTAAAATTCGAAAGATGTGCAAATGACGATCGATGTCACTATCATTAAAATCAATCTCATTTTTATAATATACTTTTACTGTTTTACTACTTTCAAACTCTTCACATAATTCTTCAATACCTGCATTAAGTCCAAATTTTTCAAAAACGGGAGGTAATAAATTATGAGCAATTTTTCGTGAATTCTCTAATGCTTTGGTCGTTAAACTAATAATATTCTCAGTGATTTCAGCTGTTTCTGCTTCTGTTAAATTTGGTGCTGACAGCAAATGTGTATTTAAAGAAACAATATTGAGTTTTGAACTAATATCATCATGAAGATCTTGCGCAATTCTTTTGCGTTCTTCTTCTTGTGCAATGATTACAGCATACAGCTGCTCTTTTTGATATTGTAATATCAAGTCCCTTTTCTCTAACTCTTTTTGAATAATTTTCTTTCTGGAAAAATAGAAAAACACAATTAAAAAGACAGCAAGAATCATGAAAAAACATGATGTATATAAAATTATTGCAACAATTTCTTTATCAGGAATTGAATTACTATTCATCGCAATTGGTGTTTATTTGTGTTCACTTTTAAATCTTAATTACGTTCTGTATTTCTTAGTCCTAAAAAAACATTAAATAAACTCTTTACTAATATTAAATAGTAAAAAGCTAATATAAAACGAATCTCTATCAAAACATATATTCCAATATAGATTTTATTATAATAAAATTGTTCTATTTCACTTTTTTTCCAGAAAAACTTACTTTCCACTCATATAAAATAAACAATTGGTTCACCACAACAAAAAATGCATTTAAATTCCAACTTATCAATCTTACTTCCTTACTCAAACCAATCGTAAGATTACCAACCAAAAATAAAACCGTACTTGTTAATAGGTAAATTATGATTCCGACCGTAATATAATAGTACTTTTTACTGTCTGTGAGCATTTTGTATAAATAAAGTAATGCAAAAACAACAACAAATAACGAGGTTAATACTATCTCAAATAAATTAAATTTAAAAAACAAACCAGGCTCATATATATATTGGATTACTAATAGTAGGGAACCAAAAAACAGAGAAAATGTTATTATTTTTTCCTGAAAGTTATTTTGTAAAAGTGTTATGTAAAAAAGACCCAATAAAATAAACTGACCAATGAAATAAAGATGGATCAAATAGAGATTATTAATGCTTAACGACGTTAAAACCTCCATTGTTAATTGAATAATGACCAATAGAAAAAGATAAAAAGTATATATCTTAAAGGCTTTTTCAGATTTGAAAAAGCCTTTTGCATATAATATAAAATTGATTATTAGAACTAAATAACCAAAATATGTAAAAAAAAGATATAACATCTATTTCAATTAAAAAGGACTATCTGGATCTCCATTAGGTGGACATGGGCGTGTAGCATCATAAACAACATCTCCGTCGTTTTCAATTTCATTTGCAGGAAAGAAGACATCTCTGTAAATCCCCTTTTCATCTAATTTTGTTCCGACAAAAAACAAAACTTGCTCACCAGCATTATTAATTCCCTTGTATGCTCGAACAGCATCAATTGGGTTTTCTAATACTGCTTTTAAAGTTTCTAACGGAATAAGATAAGCTGTAATTTTACTCTTCTCATCTTCATCTGAACCAGGAGCTCGACGATATTTTTCTGCCCAAACCTTTGCTTCAGTGACAGGGATTTCAACGCTTCCAAAATTTTGTAATTCTTTTGACATAATTTAATTTGTTTTTGGTTATGATTTAATAGCACAATTGATTTAACAACTGCCGCGCTAAACTACTGAATTTTTATTAACATTTTAACAATTGTTCATAAAAAAAAGCCTTACAAAAAGGCCTTTAATTTTTTATTAAAACGGAACATCACTATCATCATCGTCATCATTTAGATTACTACCAAAAGCTTCATTTGGAGAAGGCAGATTTTTAGTGATAAACGGATTATCATCATGATTCATTTTGGAAGGTAAATCGTCATAACTGCCTGAAAAATCATCAAGGTTATCAAATTTTCCAAGGTGACCCAAAAATTTCAATCGAACATTTTCGATACCACCATTACGGTGCTTGGCAATCATAATTTCTGCCTGACCAGCTGTTGGTGAAGCCTCATCATCATCCCACTCATCAATTTTATAATATTCTGGTCGGTATAAAAACGAAACAATATCCGCATCCTGCTCAATTGCCCCAGATTCACGAAGATCCGATAGCAACGGACGCTTACTGGAACCACGGGTTTCAACGGCACGCGATAGTTGCGAAAGTGCAATTACCGGAACATTTAACTCTTTTGCTAATGCTTTTAAGTTCCGGGAAATTGTCGAAATCTCCTGCTCACGATTTCCTCCTCCTTTACTATTTCCTCCGGCAGTCATCAATTGTAAATAATCAACAATCACGATTTTGATACCGTGCTGCGAAACCAAACGACGACATTTTGCTCTTAAATCAAAAATAGAAAGTGATGGTGTATCATCAATAAACAAAGGAGCTTTTTCCAGGTTTTTCACCTTTGTACTCAACATCTCCCACTCATGAGGTTCTAATTTACCAGTACGTAATTTCTCTGAAGACAATCCTGTTTCTGATGAAATTAACCTTGTAATTAACTGAACCGACGCCATCTCTAAAGAAAACAATGCAACCGGGTGTCCAAAATCAATAGCCATATTTCTAGCCATTGAAAGCACGAAAGCAGTTTTTCCCATCGCGGGTCTGGCTGCAATAATAATTAAATCACTAGGTTGCCATCCGGAAGTAAGCTTGTCTAAATTAGTGAAACCAGTTTCAACACCACTCAAACCTTCTTGTTTGGCAATTTCTTCAATACGTTTTTTTGCCTGAAGTACTAAACTCTGAGCTGTTTCAGAACTACGCTTTATATTTCCTTGTGTAACTTCATATAATTTTGATTCGGCCTGATCTAACAAATCAAATACATCTGTTGTTTCATCGTAAGATGCTTCGATAATTTCAGAAGAAATTCGAATCAAACTTCTTTGAATAAATTTTTGAAGAATGATACGAGAGTGAAATTCAATATGCGCCGAAGAAGCAATTTTTTGCGTAAGCTGAATTAAATAAAAATCCCCTCCTGCTAAATCTAATTTTCCGTTCTTTTTTAGCTGAGCAGAAACAGTTAACAAATCAATTGGCTGCGTTTCTGTAAAAAGCTGAACAATTGCTTCGAAAATAAATTTATGAGCATCTTTATAAAATGCATCGGGTTGTAAAATATCAATTACATCATCTACCCCTTTTTTATCAATCATCATTGCCCCAAGCACAGCTTCTTCTAAATCAAGCACTTGCGGAGGTAATTTTCCTTTTTCTAAATTAATAATTGTGGTTTTATCTACCTTTACAGGGTTTATGTTCTTGAAATTTTCCATATAGCGAAAGTAACAAATTTTAAAAAAAAATTGCTATCGAGTTATAACTATTAATTGTTTATAAATATGCTTTTTTTGTTCATAACCAAAAAAAAATCCGAAACTGTAAGGCTTCGGATTTTAATCAATCTTGTAAGAATTTACTCTTTATACTCGCCCATATTACTGTATTTGTCCATTCTTTGGGCAATTAAGTCGGCTGTTGATAAGTCTTTCAATTCGTTATATCCTTTGGTGATGTATTCGGCTACTGTTTTAAAAGTAGTTTCGCGATCATAGTGCGCTCCACCTAACGGTTCCGGAATTACATCATCCACTAATTTTTGTCTTTTCATATCAGATGAAGTCAATTTCAAAGCATCAGCAGCACGTTCTTTGTACTCCCAGCTTTTCCATAAAATGGAAGAACATGATTCTGGAGAAATTACAGAATACCAAGTATTCTCTAACATATAAACTTTATCTCCAACACCAATTCCTAAAGCTCCACCAGAAGCACCTTCACCAACAATGATTGTAATAATTGGCACTTGCAGGCGAACCATTTCAAAAATGTTTCTTGCGATAGCTTCTCCTTGTCCTCTTTCTTCCGCTTCTAATCCTGGATATGCACCCGGAGTGTCTACTAAGGTCAAAACCGGAATTCCAAATTTCTCTGCCATTTTCATCAAACGCAAAGCTTTACGATATCCTTCGGGATTTGCCATACCAAAATTACGGTATTGACGCGTTTTTGTATTAAACCCTTTTTGCTGACCAACGATCATAAACGATTGTCCGTTTACTTTCCCTAATCCGCCAACCATTGCTTTATCATCTTTAAAACCTCTGTCTCCGTGAAGTTCTAAGAAAGTATCACCACAGATTGCTCTGATATAATCTAAAGTATAAGGTCTGTTTGGATGTCTTGACAGCTGAACACGTTGCCAGGCAGTAAGGTTTTTGTATATTTCTTTTTTAGTCTCTACTAATTTTTTGTTGATTTCCTTGCAGGTTGGTGTTACATCAACATCAGATTCTTTTCCAATTATAACACACTTTTCCAGCTGTTCTTCAAGTTCTTTGATTGGAAGCTCAAAATCTAAATATTCCATGGATTTTTGAATTTTGTTTGTAAATCGAACCGCAAATATAAAAATATTATATCATTGGCACAGTTAATTGTTAGTAAAGTATCAAATTGTGATTTAAAAATAAGTAAACTATTACACTTCTTTCTTATTTTTATAATGTTTAAAAACGCCATTTAAGATAACTGTAATTACAATTATTAAGGCACCAATATAAAATTCTGTACTCATTTTCTCCTTTCCTCCAAGTATAAAATAAGCGAGCATAATTCCGTAAACAGGCTCTAAATTAGTCGTTAACATTACCGTATAAGGCGTTAATTTCTGCATTACTTTTACAGAAGCAGTAAACGCATAAGCTGTACAAACCGAAGCTAAAATGAGCAATAAAATCCAATTATTTAATGACATTGTAAAAAAGTCTGCAGTGAATTTTCCTTGTACTAAAAAATAAATAGAAATAAAGAAAACTCCCGCGCCAAATTCATAAAACGTAATAACTGAAGGTTCGTGGTCTGAGATTAATTTCCCGTTCATTAAAGTAAACAAAACTCCTAAAATGATCGATGCCAGCGCATAATACATTCCGTGCAGGTATTTAACCTCAACTTGCATGATCAAAGCTAAACCCGCAATGATTATTAATCCGAAGAAAACTTCGTAAAATAATATTTTTCTTCCGTAAAAAAGCGGTTCTAATAAGGAAGCAAAAAAAGCACCTAATGAAAATATCGAAAGTGTTATTGAGACATTTGAAACATGAATTGCTTTGAAAAAGAAAATCCAATGCATAGCAATCAGCAATCCCACAAAAATTAATTTGGCAAAAGACTGAGCCGATATTACAAAAGATTGTTTTTTATAAACTATAAATCCGGCAAGAAAAATTCCGGCCAAAAGCATTCTGAACCAAACTAAATTTTCAGCATCAATTGTGATTAAAGCGCCCAAAATGGCAGTAAAACCCCAGATAAAAACAATTAAATGAAGATTTAAATAACTTTTTAAATTATCGTTTCGCATTACGTAATAAGTAAACTGCCAGAATTCCAAAAACAATATTCGGGAACCACACAGCTAATAAAGGTGAGAAAGTAGATTTTTCGGCAAGTGTACCAAAGATTTTATCAAAAAACACAAAAGAAAAAGCAATTGCAATTCCGATAGCTAAATTAGTCCCCATTCCGCCACGTCGTTTCATAGACGAAACGGCAACAGCAATAATAGTTAAAATAAAGGCAGAAACAGGTACACTGTATTTTTTATAAAGAACCACCAAATAGGTATTAATATTTCCTGAACCTCTTTTTCTTTCCTTATCAATAAACTTATACAGTTTACCAAGACTCAAAGTTTCGGCAATATAAACTACCGGAGTCAGATCTTCTAATTCAAACTTAAAAGGAATATGTTTTTCCGGGCTCTTTTCAATTACATCATTCAGTTCGTCAACTGTTCTTTTTGTATAATCATACAAAATGTAGGTTTTCTTAACCGGGTCCCATTTAATTCGGCTTGCCGTAATTTTATATTTCAGTTTTTCTTTTTCAAAATGCTCTAGCGAAAAATTGAAAGCTGTTTTAGATTCTTCCTGAAAACTATTAACAAAGATAAAATCATTATCATTAATTTGTCTGTAAACATTGGTGTTTTCACCACGCATCAGGGCTTTCCCGTTTCCTTTTAAATACGTATATCTAAAATTATTAAACCCTTCACTTGCAGCAGGAACAATGTAAAACCCCATTAAAAGCACAAAAACTGAAACGATAGATGCTCCAATAATATAGGGCCTAAGAAAACGCGTAAATGAAATCCCTGAACTTAAAATAGCGATAATCTCCGTATTATTGGCCAGTTTTGAAGTAAACCAGATAACCGATAAAAACAAAAATATCGGAAACAGAGAGTTCGCAAAATAAATAGTAAAGTTGTAATAATAGTAAGCAATATCCAGAAACGGAATCTTGTTTTCCAGCATTTTATTTACCTTTTCAGAAACGTCTATTACAATTCCAATCGGAATAAATAATAAGATCATCACCGAGAAAGTGGCTAAATATCTTTTTAAAATATACTTATCTATTATAGTCAGCATAAAACTTTTAGTTTCAAGTTTAAAAGTTTCAAGTTTCACGTTTCAGGTTTCACGTTCTCAACTGAACCTGAAACCTGAAACAAAAATAACCTGAAACTCTTTTATAATCTTTGGCTCATATTTTTAACCATCATTTCTTTCCATGGTCTAAAATCTCCTGCTAAGATATGTTTTCTGGCTTCACGAACCAACCACATATAGAAACCAAGATTATGAATCGTTGCAATTTGTTTCCCTAAATATTCGTTGGCAGCAAATAAGTGACGTAAATAAGCTTTTGTATATTCAGTATCTACAAAAGTATGTCCCATTTCGTCAATTGGAGAAAAATCAGCTTCCCATTTTTTATTTTTGATATTGATGGTTCCGTTTGCTGTAAACAACATTCCATTTCTGGCGTTACGTGTTGGCATTACACAATCGAACATATCAATTCCTAATGCAATATTTTCCAAAATATTAATTGGAGTTCCAACTCCCATCAAATAACGGGGTTTATCTTCTGGTAAAATTTCGCATACAACTTCTGTCATGGCATACATTTCTTCCGCAGGCTCTCCCACTGATAATCCGCCAATAGCATTTCCTTGCTGACCAGAATTTGCAATATATTCTGCCGACTGACGACGCAAATCTTTATAAGTACTTCCCTGAACAATCGGAAAAAACGTTTGTTCGTAACCATATTTATAAGGAACTTTATCTAAATGATTGATACAACGATCCAACCAACGGTGTGTCATATGCATAGAGCGTTGTGCATATCTGTAATCACATGGATAAGGTGTACACTCATCAAAAGCCATGATAATATCAGCACCAATTGTGCGCTGAATTTCCATTACATTTTCCGGAGTAAAAAAGTGGTATGAACCATCAATATGCGATTTAAACTTCACTCCTTCTTCCTTGATTTTTCTATTATTCGAAAGAGAATATACTTGATATCCACCAGAATCTGTCAAAATATTACGATCCCAGTTCATGAATTTATGCAATCCGCCGGCTTTTTCAAGAATTTCAGTCTGCGGACGTAAATATAAATGGTAAGTATTTCCAAGAATAATATCCGGATTAATATCTTCTTTCAATTCGCGTTGATGTACCCCTTTTACTGAAGCCACTGTACCAACAGGCATAAAAATAGGCGTTTCAATTACGCCGTGATCTGTAGTAATACTTCCCGCTCTTGCTTTAGATTGCGGATCTTTTTGTAATAATTCAAACTTCATCTGTTTCTTTTTTCAGTCGGCAAAGATAAGCTAATTTCAGGGAAAATTAATTAGATAATTTGGCAATTAGAAAATTAGAAAATGATTTTCATCAACTTGAAACAAAGGAAACCTGAAACTTTTAACTTACACCCCTAATTCATAACTTATAATTCATAACTTTCATTTGGGCGTTCCCTCCGGTCGGGCTATCCACTATATTCCCGATTAACAAAAACTACGGTTAAAAAGCCTTGTTTTTCTAAATCGGGAGATGTCGTTCCTATCCCTAACGCAAAAGGCCTTAACATTTTTCAGGAAACAATCAAATGTAAAAGTTACAACATCCACAGTAGCAAAGTGTAACACCACAACAGTATTAATTCCTTAATTTTAATGAAATAGAAAAACAAAATAAATACTCAATTAAATATAGAAATCATGATAAATTCTGAAGACAATAACCCAGTTAAAGAAGATCAAATCGAAAGAAACCTGGAAAACATAGATTATCCGGCAAATGAAGACATTTACAATCAGGAAGACAAACTAGAAGACATTGATCCGGAAGATATTTCAGGTGAAAGAATCATCAATCAGGACAATCATGAATGGAAACAAAACAGTGATAAAATTGGAAATGATTTAGATGTTCCGGGCTCAGAACTTGATGATGAGCAGGAAGAAATTGGTTCTGAAGACGAGGAAAACAATTTTTACAGTGAAGGCGATACAGAATGACCTTTTTTGCCCTGAGTTTTATAATTATTTTGCCACATATTAAAGGATTAACAGTGATTTTTAAATCATTTCAATTCTTTAATCTGTGGCAAACTTTTATACACTATCAACAAGATTTAAAAGTTTTTTTCCACATCAATAAAAAAACACTCAGAATTTAACAATTCCAGCAAACTAAAGCAAAAAATCATTTGTCTCCCCGCAAAATAAAAATTACTTTTGCTCCAGTTTAACTTTTACATATAAAATGAAGCCTAACACACAACAATTAAGCGATTTAACTATCCAAGTAAGAAGAGATATTCTTCGAATGGTACATGCTGTCAACTCAGGACACCCAGGTGGTTCACTAGGTTGTACTGAATTTTTGGTAACCTTATACCAAAATATTATGGAGCGCAAAGAAGGTTTTGATATGGACGGAATTGGAGAAGACATCTTTTTCCTTTCAAATGGTCATATTTCTCCAGTATTTTACAGCGTTTTAGCACGTAGCGGTTATTTCCCTGTTTCAGAACTTGCAACTTTCAGATTATTAAACTCTCGTTTACAAGGACACCCAACAACTCACGAAGGATTACCTGGAGTTCGTATTGCATCTGGTTCATTAGGACAAGGTTTATCTGTAGCTCTTGGAGCAGCTCAGGCAAAAAAATTAAATGGAGATAATCATTTGGTTTATACGCTACACGGAGATGGAGAATTACAAGAAGGTCAAAACTGGGAAGCGATTATGTATGCTTCTGCAAAAAAAGTAGACAACCTTATTGCGACTATAGATGTTAACGGAAAACAAATTGATGGAACAACTGACGAAGTTTTACCAATGGGAAGTATCCGTGCAAAATTTGAAGCTTTTGACTGGGACGTTCTTGAAATTAAAGAAGGAAACAGCATCGACGCTATTCTTGCAGGTTTAACTGATGCTAAATCAAGAACCGGAAAAGGAAAACCAGTTTGTATTTTATTATATACTGAAATGGGTAACGGAGTAGACTTTATGATGCATACACATGCATGGCATGGTAAAGCACCAAACAACGATCAGTTGGCAAGTGCTTTAGCTCAAAACTATTCTGCAGATCAAATCGATTATTAAAAAAAGCTTTAAGCTTTAAGCAATAAGCTCTATGCCTATTGCCTACTGCCTATTGCGTACAGCAAAAAATAAAATGAAAAAATATATAAATACAGGAAGTAAAGATACTCGTTCAGGTTTTGGAGCGGGAATGACTGAATTAGGTCAAAAAAATGAAAACGTGGTTGCATTATGTGCAGATTTAATTGGATCATTAAAATTTGATGATTTCAAGAAAAATCACCCAGAACGTTTTTTCCAAATCGGAATTGCAGAAGCTAATATGATTGGTATTGCTGCAGGTTTAACAATTGGAGGAAAAATTCCTTTTACAGGAACTTTTGCTAACTTTTCTACAGGAAGAGTTTACGATCAAATTCGTCAATCTGTTGCTTATTCTGATAAAAATGTAAAAATTTGTGCTTCTCACGCAGGTTTAACACTTGGTGAAGACGGAGCAACACACCAAATCTTAGAAGATATTGGTTTAATGAAAATGTTACCAGGAATGACTGTAATCAACACTTGTGATTACAACCAAACTAAAGCAGCTACACTAGCATTAGCAGATCACCACGGTCCGGCTTATTTACGTTTCGGCCGTCCGGTTGTGGCTAACTTCACTCCTGCTGATGAGCCTTTCGTAATTGGAAAAGCAATTTTATTAAACGAAGGAACTGATGTTACAATCGTAGCAACAGGACATTTAGTTTGGGAAGCGCTTATCGCTGCTGAAGCTTTAGAAGCAAAAGGAATCTCTGCTGAAGTAATCAATATCCATACTATCAAACCACTTGACGAAGAAGCTATTCTTAAATCATTGGCAAAAACTAGATGTGTAGTAACAGCAGAAGAGCACAATATTCTTGGAGGTCTTGGAGAAAGCATCTCAAGAGTATTAGCCTTAAACACTCCGGCTCCACAAGAATTTGTAGCGGTAAACGATAGTTTTGGTGAATCTGGAACTCCGGAGCAATTAATGGAAAAATACAAATTAAACAACCAAGCGATTGTTGAAGCTGTAGAAAGAGTTATTAAAAGAAAATAATTTTTCAGATTTTCTTACTTTATAAAAAAACCTCGAAAGTAATTTCGAGGTTTTTTTATGCTTAAATCAAGTCTAATTATTTTGAAATAAGACAATCTAGCGACCGCTGAAACCATAATAAAAGTTACCATTAAGAAAAAGCCAAACTCTAGTTCTTTTTGCTTTATAAAAAAACCTCGAAATTCATTTCGAGGTTTTACTTATATTAAACTAGACTTTAATTCTTTTGATAAGGATACGTTTTATCTACGTGCATTCTTAATCTTGCAGGATCTGTGTAATCCGCTGGTACAAATACTCTTGAATTTGTAACTGATTCCGGCTTAGTAGGATCTGCAAGCGCTCCTGTTGGTCTTCTCGGGATACCCCAAATTTCAGATTCATCAGTATTAGGTGTATTCGGATTATCTAAAATAGGATCATAAGGATAATATTTACTTATTCCTGAATAGGTAGCACCAGTCGGTTTTGTAAGTTCAAATCTGGTTGTATAACCATCTCCATCATCATCCGCATCAACGAAATCAGCAAAAGTATCTCCATCAGTGTCATCAAATAAACTAGCTGGTGGGTTTGGATATTTTACTTTATCGGTAAAATCATATATGTATCCATCATGATTAATATCTTCCTGATAATCATAAACGCCATCTACATCATGATCTAATCTTTGTAAATCATACAATTTAAAACTAAATACTATAGGTGTATAAGCAGGGATATTTGTTTGAGCTGACTCATAATAAGCAAGTCCCGAAGGTAAAAACATTATACCAGCACCAAAATCACTGTAAGTGATTACACCGTCGCTAGCTGTAGTAGAAGTACCTGTTTTAAATTTTGGAAAAATCTCTGACCAGCCATCTATTACAGTAAATGATCCATCTGCACCACGTGGATCATACGGCCATAAAAGAGCTTTTATCGGAATTCCATTTGATGAATCAAAAGCAGTTCCATTTAGCAAATTACCTTTATAATCAACCACAACCTTATCTGTATTGATAGGATATTGTCCCGTTCCTTCTCTTAAGATTAAATAATAAACTTTATAAGTGATATCATCATTATAAACATCTCTAGTCAACAACTTAGGAAAAGTAGCACTATTAAGATACGACATAATAGAAGGCTGCGTTGCAGGATCTGTAATTTTACTAATAACAACGTCCTGATCTTGCGGAGTACCCGGAGCGTTGGTAACAGTAATATAATTAGTATTTAAATATTTAACAATAGAGTCATTGTCTGCTTTATATTGTACGGTATAATCATTTACAGGAACCACTACCGGATCGTCATCATCTTTTTTACTACAAGAAACCATAGAAATACCGGCAAGCAATAAAATAAAATAATATTTAAATTTATTCATTATTGTTAATTTTTTAGGTGCGCAAGATACAATATTGATTTATTTTTGTAAAGAATTTAACTTTGATTTTAGAAAAATTATGAGAATAGATAAATACTTATGGTGCGTGCGTTATTATAAGACGCGAAACATGGTAACTGAAGCATGCAAAAAGAACCATATTACTGTAAATGGGCAGGTTGCCAAGCCATCAAAAGAAGTTTTTCCGACAGACCGAATTACCTTTAGAAAAGATCAGATTACACAAATTATTACTGTACTTGATATTCCTGAAAGTCGTGTGGGCGCAAAATTGGTTGACATATATCGCAAAAACGAAACGCCAGCTGAGGCTTATGCTCACTTAGAATTATTAAAACTATCTAAAGAACACTATAGAAAAACCGGTGCAGGAAGACCAACTAAAAAAGATCGTAGAGATATTGATGAATATGGGAATGAGATTATAGATGAAGATGAGGAAAATTAAATTCCAAACCTTTCAAATCCCAAATTCCAAAAACCACTGTTATATAATTCGAAACTTTGATTTAAATTACAAACAAAAACAATTCTCACAATTGGAATTTGGAATTTCTTCTAATTTTGAAATTTAGAATTTCCTTTTAAACATTGGAATTTGGATTTTTTTTATTGGAATTTAAAATTTGTACTTTAGCAAAAAAAAAAAAAAATCATGAGCAAAAACATCATCTTAACCAATCAGGAAATCGAACACAAAATAAAACGTATCGCCTATCAAATATACGAGACCTTTGTTGACGAAGAAGAAGTTGTGATTGCCGGAATCGCTTCTAACGGATCTGTTTTTGCCCAAAAAATTGCTTTGGCATTAAGCAATATCTCAACACTTAAGGTTTCTACCTGTGAAGTAAAAGTCGACAAACAAAATCCGCAACTGCCAATTCAGACTTCTTTAACTAAAGAACAGTACCAAAATAAAGGTTTAGTATTAGTTGATGATGTCTTAAACTCAGGTACAACTTTAATATATGCTGTTCGTCATTTCTTAGACGTTCCGCTTAAGAAATTCAAAACAGCAGTACTTGTAGACAGAAATCATAAAAAATACCCTGTAAAAGCCGATTTCAAAGGCATTTCTCTTTCTACATCATTATTAGAGCATGTCCAGGTTGTTTTTGACGATAAAGAGGGTGATTATGCCTTTTTAAGCTAATAAGGCGACAATATCCTCAACTGTTTCTTCGACCGTTTTATCATCAACCACAACTTTATGTTGCGCATGGTTGTAATAAAAGCTGCGATCGAATAAATGCTTGGCAATAAATTCCTTCATTTCTTCTTCATTCATATTCGCAATTAAAGGACGTTTACTTTTATTGTGCACTAATCTATTATATAAAGTCTCTATAGAAGCTTTTAAATAAATAGAGGTAACATCATCTCTTTGTAGTAATAAATGATTATTAGCGTAACATGGAGTTCCCCCACCTAATCCGATAATGCTATTTTCTGAAGATTGAAGTAATTCAACAAACATTTCGTGTTCTAATTTTCTAAAATAGATTTCTCCATGTTGTTCGAAAATTTCATTTATGGACAAATTTGCTCTTTTTTCGATGCAATTATCTAAATCTAAAAACGTAATATTTATATTTTTTGAGAGATTTTGGGCAATTGTTGACTTTCCGCAACCCATATATCCTAATAAGATGATTTTTTTCATTTTAATAAAACCCTATAAACTAGGGCGTTGTAGACGTTGGTTAAAAAAAGACAAATTTATAATAAAAATGCTTGCAAATAATAAAATAAACTCCTTATATTTGCACCCGCATTCAAGAAACATAATGACTCGATAGCTCAGTCGGTAGAGCACATCACTTTTAATGATGGGGTCCTGGGTTCGAGCCCCAGTCGGGTCACAAAATATGTGATTAACAACATAAGTTTCTTGATAGCAATGACTCGATAGCTCAGTCGGTAGAGCACATCACTTTTAATGATGGGGTCCTGGGTTCGAGCCCCAGTCGGGTCACAAAAGGTCGAGTAATTTATTTTACTTGACCTTTTTTCATTTTAGGCCATGTGGAGAAACGGTAGACTCGCCATCTTGAGGGGGTGGTGCTCGCAAGGGCGTGAGGGTTCAAATCCCTCCATGGTCACTGTAAAAAAATAAAAAGCCTGAGAACATAGATTCTCAGGCTTTTTTTATGATTCGAAATTTCTTTAGTATTTTAGAATCATGTTCAAAAGCGAGGTATCAATTAAATATTCTGGCCCTTCAACGTTGTTTTATTTACATATTCAATGTTCACATATAAAATCAGAGTATCTTTACCCATGATAGCAATAAAAAATACATATGATTAACCATCCCTCCTTTTAATTTTTTTAATAATTCCAAATTCTTTTTCAAGTCATAAAATTATAATAACAAAATTCCACGAATAAACATTAACCCATTGCTGATTCCATTCCTTTTAGGTTTTTTATTCGTTTTCGCATTCAACCTTTAATAAGCTATAATAATTATGACATTGATATCTAAAGAAAAATTTTCTGAAGCTGCCGGCCTTTCTAAAATTCCTATCCCAGGATTATCCTCTTATTTAATGAGAGCAATGAAAATTGACAATTTAAATACTATTGTAAAAGAAGCTGGTAATCTTGAAGGTGCAGATTTTGCTAATTATGTCTTAATGAAAATTGGCGTAAAAGTCCAATTTGATGCTGCTGAATTACTAAATATTCCTCGTGAAGGAGCTTTTATAGTTGTTGCAAATCACCCCTATGGAGGTATCGAATCATTGGCCTTATTAAGTACAATCGCAAAAATACGTCCTGACACAATGTATATGGGGAATTTTTTATTAAAGGAAATTCCAAATCTTGAAAAATGCATTATTGCGGTAAATCCATTCGAAAATGTGCAAAATTCTGCGAGTATTACTGGATTAAAAATGACACTCAAAGCTTTATCAGAAGGTATTCCAGTTGCAATATTTCCTGCTGGAGAAGTTTCATCTTATAATTTTAAGACCAGTGAAATCACAGATCCGGAGTGGCATCCTGTGGTAGGAAAAATTATCTGCAAAGCAGACGTTCCTATTTTACCTATATATTTTCACGGAAATAATGGTTTTTTCTTCAGTATGTTAAAATCAATTCACCCGATGCTGCAAACTTCAAAACTGATTTCAGAATTATTTAACAAGCAAGGACATACTCTAAAAATGACTATTGGAGAAACCATTTTTTTAACCAGGGTTAGAGGTAAAGTTTCTGATCCTCTAATGTTAAAAAATCTTAGAAGCAAGCTGTACGCTCTCAAAAATCAATTACATAATTAAGAGATTCAGGCTTATCTGGCACTTATGACAACCGTGAAAATCAAATATTTTTCTTTTCACACCTCTGTCAAGTCGCTTAAAAATCTGAAAATCTCAAAACAAAAGGTTCGAATTTTGCTCCATCATGATCACGAAAAGTACCAGGAAAAATGTTTTCCCTGGTACTTTTTTTATTTCAAACCGCATAAACAATCATTTTTCTGTTTTCAATCTTTTTTACAAACGTAGCCCTAACTACATCTATCCCTCATTTACAATTAATTACAAAAAAAAATATCTCAAAATATTTGCGTAGTTAAATAACTACACATATATTTGTAGCCAAATAACTTCATAATGAATTTAAGACGAGATGTATTTCAGGCCATAGCCGATCCGACGAGAAGAGCTATATTACTTTTGGTAACTTCGCATTCGATGACAGCCGGGGCGATAGCATCCAATTTTGACACAGCAAGACCAACCGTTTCAAAACATTTAAAAATCCTAACCGAATGTGAATTACTTCAGCAAACACAAAACGGCCGGGAAGTACATTACACTATAAACGCAGAAAGAATGAGAGAAGTTGCCGAGTTCATTGAGCCTTTCAGAAAAATGTGGGATGACAGATTTAATAAACTTGAAGATATAATGAAAAACTATAAACCAGAAAACTAAACCAACATGGAATTAAAAACAAAAATAAATGCCGAAGACGGAAAACAGGAACTCGTCATTACAAGAGATTTCGATTTACCTGTTTCACTACTCTTCAAAGCTTATATCGAACCCGGAATTGTAGAACAATGGATGGGAACCAAAGTATTAAAACTGGAAAACAAAAAACACGGCGGTTATCATTTTGAGACCATCGACCCTAATGGAAATGTAGTAGTACAGATGAATGGTGTCATTCACGAGTTTATTCCAAACCAAAAAATTACCAGAACATTTGAAATGGAAAATTCACCGTTTGCAGTTCAATTGGAGTTTTTGGAATTTGAAGCACTCACAGAAAACACCAGCAAACTGACTATGCAAGTTGTTTATAAATCAAATGCACTTAGAGATCAAATGCTACAGCTTCCTTTTAAACAAGGCATCAATATGGCACACAACAGACTTCAAGAAATAGTAAATAAATTAAAATAAAATATCATGACAAAGAGAAACAAAATTATATACTGGGTTGCCACACTTTGGCTGGCATTAGGAATGACAGCAACAGGAATAGTGCAAATATTACAAATAAAAGAAGAAGTAGATATGATGGCACATTTAGGCTATCCGCTTTACTTTATGGTCATATTAGGGGTTTGGAAATTGTTAGGCGTTATTGCAATACTAATTCCAAAATTCCCGTTACTAAAAGAATGGGCTTATGCTGGTTTTTTCTTCGCGATGTCTGGTGCCCTTTTATCACACTTTGCCAAGGGAGACCAAGCCATTGCTTATTTTGGTCCAACTTTATTACTTGTTTTAACTGTTCTTTCGTGGTATTTTAGACCTGCGGATAGAAAAACAATTTCGGTTTAATCGTAAAAATAATCAAAATGAATCCTAAAGTTGATTTTTATTTTAAAGACAAAAAGTGGCAAGAAGAATTGGAACAACTAAGAAAGATTGCACTTGATTGTCAACTTACCGAAGAATTAAAATGGGGCACTCCATGTTATACGCACCAAAAAAAGAATATCATTTTAATACACGATTTTAAAGAGTATTGCGCCTTTCTATTTTTTAAAGGCGCTTTATTAAAAGATACAGAAGGAATCCTGATTCAGCAATCTGAGAATGTTCAGGCAGCGAGACAAATTAGATTTACGAATCTTAAAGAAATTACAGAGCAAAAAAGCATTTTAAAAGCCTACATCTTCGAAGCGATTGAAATAGAAAAAGCAGGTTTAAAGGTTGAATTAAAAAAGACCGCAGATTTTCCGGTTTCTGAAGAATTTCAAAAGCAATTAGATGAAGATTTTAAACTAAAAAAAGCTTTCGAAGCCTTAACGCCTGGCCGCCAAAGAGCTTATCTGCTACATTTTTCTCAGCCAAAACAAGTCAAAACCCGCGAAGCAAGGGTTGAAAAAGCTATTCCACAAATTCTTGAAGGAAAAGGATTAAATGATTAATTATCTTTACAATACAAAACGAAATCAAGATGAAGGCAAAAGAAATAGTAGCACAACTTGAAGCATTAGGCGACGAAAAAATGCGTGCCCAAAATAAGAAACGTGGCGCAGGAGATAATCAGTTTGGCGTTAAAATGGGCGACATACGAAACATCGCAAAAAAGATAAAAACCAACCATGAATTAGCATTACAACTTTGGGATACCGGAAATGTTGAAGCCCGATTTTTAGCCGCTTTACTTATCGATCCAAAAAAGCTTTCAAATGACGAGATTGCCAAAATAGTTTCTTCAGAAAAATTCACTCACATTGCCGATTGGTTTTATTCTTATGTCATAAAAGAATACGCTGACAAAGAAACTTTACGCCAAAAATGGATGCATTCGTCAGATGTCATGCAGGCACGTGCTGCCTGGAGCCTTACCAGCGGATGCGTAACCCGTAATCCTGAATTAGTTGATATTCCTACTCTTCTTGATCGAATAGAAAACGAAATGCCTAATGCAGCCTCAGAAGTACAATGGACAATGAATAGCACTTTGGCACAAATCGGAATTAATCATCCTGAGTATCGTGAGCGAGCTCTGAGTATTGGAGAAAAATTAGGAATTTATAGAGATTACCCAACTTCAAAAGGCTGCACCTCTCCTTTTGCGCCAATCTGGATTAACGAAATGGTTCGCAGACAAGAATAAACAAATAAAAACATCATGAGCAAAAACAAAATAACACCAGAACATCAGGAGGAAATCATCAGCATCCTGAAAACGCGTTTTGAAAAAAACAAAACACGCCATGCCGATATTGAATGGAGTAAAGTACAAGAGAGATTAGAAGCAAATCCCGAAAAACTCTGGTCACTTCTTGAAATGGAAAAAACCGACGGCGAACCTGATGTTGTGGGTTATGACAAAAACACAAACGAATACATTTTTTACGATTGCGTGGCCGAAAGTCCAAAAGGACGCAGAAGCCTTTGTTATGACCGTAAAGCGCTGGATTCGCGAAAAGAGCACAAACCTAAAAATAGCGCCATCGATATGGCTGAGGAAATGGGTATCGAAATCCTGACCGAAGAACAATATAGGGCATTACAGGAATTAGGAAATTTTGACACCAAAACTTCAAGCTGGATCGCCACAACTCCTGATGTTCGCAAACTGGGCGGTGCTTTATTTTCTGATTTTCGTTACGACAGAACTTTTGTTTATCATAATGGTGCCGAATCTTATTATGCAGCCAGAGGTTTTCGTGGTTGTTTAAAGGTTTAGTTTTTTTAGAAGCTAATCTCAGCCATCCACTGTATCTTTTATGTCCGCCGCGGCGGACATAAAAGATGCCTCCCGAAACTTAGGGGCTGTCTGGGCTAGGGGGCTCATTTTCATAAGACATTTTGAAATATATTTTGTAAATTTCACTTCATAATCCATTACAAATATTTAAAAGCAATATTTATGGGAAGAATACAATTATTCGAATTTGAAGACCAAAAATGGTTTCCCGATTTTTTAAGAAACTATGTAACCGACTTTCTACAGTTCCTTTCCAACAAAACCGGAATGTACAAACCTATTACTCCTTTAATCGAAGATGTATTAAAATCAAATAATTCAACAACGATAATTGATCTTGCTTCTGGCGGTGGCGGCGGGCTTATCTGGCTAAATCGAGAACTCAAAAAAGAAATCCCAGATCTGAAAATTATTTTAACTGATTATTATCCAAACATTCCTGCTTTTGCGTACACCAAAAAACAATCGGATAATTTTGAATATTACAGCAAACCTGTTGATGCACGAAATGTTCCACTAGAACTAAAAGGGCTTCGAACACAATTTCTTTCCCTGCATCATTTCAAACCAAACGATGCCAGACAAATTCTGCAAAACGCTATTAATTCAAAAGCTCCAATTGCCATTTTTGAAGCTCAGGAAAGAAGTTTTCCAAGTATACTGGCTATGATCTTTTCGCCAATCAGCGTTTTATTAACCACTCCATTTATTAGACCTTTCAAAATCGGGCGAATTATTTTTACTTATTTAATTCCGATTGTTCCGCTTTTTGTTTTGTGGGATGGCATAGTCTCTTCTTTACGAACTTATTCTGTCGAAGAAATGAAAAATCTGGTAAAAGATTTACATCATTCAGAAACTTATAATTGGCAGATAGACAGGGTTAAATCTGGTCCTGGAGTAATTCTATATTTACTGGGAACAGAGAAAAAAATAACTTTTTAAATTAATCACGATTATTTCACAAAAGAATTTCTCTTACAAAATAAAACTTTCATAAATTCGTTTCAGAATAAATTAACCTACTAACTAATCCCAAATTGGTTTATGAAACGATTATTACTCTTATCATTTATTATGATCAGCTGCTCAATGTGGGCACAATCTGCAACGGCTTATTTTGACAAAGCCATGAAAAAAGCCGAAGCCGGCAACACAAAAGGTGCTATCACCGATTACACCAAAGCCATTGGTATGAATCCAAAGTTTGTTGAAGCCTACCAAAACCGGGGCGTTGCAAAATTCAAACTCAACGATTTAAAAGGTGCACTTGCTGATTTTAGCAAAACAATCGAATTAAACGACATGAATGCAGATGCTTACACCGGAAGAGCAAATGTAAATTACAAATTAATGAACTTTAAGGAAGCCATCGTAGATTGCACTTCGTCTCTCGATTTAAACCCAAAAGATTATATCGCTTACAATTTAAGAGGTTTGGCGTATAACAAAATTGGAGACAAAAAGAACTGCTGCAAAGACTTCTCTAAAGCTATTGAATTGGGCAGTCAAAGTGCCATAAAAAACAAAGCAACCTTTTGTAGATAAAAACAAAAAAGTTCTTAATATTAAAAAGCAATCTGTAAAAAAACACTTTTACAGATTGCTTTTCTGTTTAAAATCAAAAACTATTTTCATATAAAAGATATCCTTACATTTGCCGCAAAACTAACCTTGAATGGCACTTCTCAAAAAAGCAAATAACCAAATACAAACCGATAAAAATTCAGGATTCGGAACCAATGCAAACAGTTACGGCGGTAGATTTGTAAATAAAAACGGAACTCCAAATATCGAAAAAAAAGGAATGAATATCCTGCGTCGTATCAGTTGGTACCATACCATGATCGACATGCCCAATTGGAAATTCATGCTTATTTTATTTACGTTCTATATTGCTATCAATTTTGTTTTTGCAGTACTTTATTACGGAATCGGAATTGAACATCTCGACGGAATAGAACAATCGCAAAGTATACTTAAACAATTTGGGCAAGCCTATTTTTTTAGCGCACAAACTTTTACAACAGTGGGTTACGGTCATATTAGTCCAAGTGGTTTTTTAACCAGCGCATTATCTGCCGCAGAAGCTTTAATTGGTTTATTAAGTTTTGCAATCGCAACCGGTTTATTCTTTGGAAGATTCAGCAAACCTACCGCTTTTTTAAAATTCTCTCATAATGCGTTAATTTCTCCATACGGTGAAGGTAAAGGACTAATGATTCGTCTTGTACCTTTTAAAAATACCAATTTCACAGATGCAAAAGCCAAAGTAACACTCGGGATGACCATCGAAGAAAACGGACAGAGAACAAACAAATTCTATACTTTAGATTTAGAATTGGACACAATCAATGCATTATCTTTAAGCTGGACATTAGTTCATCCAATAACAGAAAACAGTCCGTTGTATAATTTTACCAAAGAAGATTTTAAAAGAATTCATGGCGAAATTTTGGTTTTCATCACAACCTTCGATGACATGTACAGTAATACTGTAGCAGCCAGAACATCTTACACTTTTAATGAGATTATTTATGGCGCAAAATTCGTTACAATGTACAACAGAAGTAAGGATAACTCTAAAACAATTCTCTATCTGGACAAATTAAATCAGTATGATACTACAAACTTTTAATAATCTATCATTTTGATCAGGTTTTAAATGTAATCTCAGATTTTATTCTATTTTTGTTCATCCAAAATAGTAATAATGATAAACAACATAAAGACCGTTTTTAGCATAAAAGACCTTGAAAATTTATCAGGAATAAAAGCGCATACCATTCGTATTTGGGAAAAAAGATATAACATTCTTGAACCCATGAGAACTGATACCAACATCAGACTTTATAATGTACAAAATTTACAAAAGCTTTTAAATATAACCTTACTACACGAATACGGTTATAAAATATCTAAAATTGCTACTTATCCTGAAGAGAAAATTCCGCAACTAGTGCGTGAAATTATTTCAAAAAAGAATTCTCAGAATTACGCCATTACATCATTTAAGATGGCGATGATGAATTTTGATCAGGAATTATTCTTTACCACATTTGACTGGCTTATTTCAGAAAAAACCTTTAGTGAAGTTTTTAAAGACCATTTTCTTCCTTTATTAAAAGAATTAGGATTATTATGGCAATCTGAAACCATCACTCCTGCCAATGAACATTTCATGAGTCATTTGATAAAACAAAAGATTCTAATTTATACAGAAAGCCTTCAAATATTAAAACCTACCAAAACCGATCGCGTATTTGTTCTTTCGCTACCTCTCAATGAAATTCATCAAATTGGATTATTATACATACAGTATGAAATCCTGATGAAAGGATACAAAACCATTTATCTTGGTGAAAGCATGCCAATTGAAAATTTACAGGATCTTACCAAATATTTTGAGAATATTACGTTTGTTTCTTTTATGACTATTCAGCCAGATCGCAGCGTAATTAATCAATATGTAAAATCAATGGGCCAAAAGTTATTGGCAAAAAACAACGAAATCTGGCTTATGGGTAATATGGTTGAGCACATTGACGAAACGGTTTTACCTGAAAGAATAAAACTTTTTTATAGCATGGACGAGACTCTCGAAAGAATATAATTATTTTGTTTAAAGTTTTTGTACATTTGTTAAACAAATGAAAAAAACTATCGCAATAATAGGTTCAGGCTTCTCCTCTTTAGCCGCTTCATGTTACCTCGCACAGCAAGGAAACCAGGTAACTATTTATGAAAAAAACGAATCTATTGGTGGAAGGGCAAGACAATTTAAAAAAGACGGTTTTACCTTTGACATGGGTCCAAGCTGGTATTGGATGCCGGATGTATTTGAACGTTTCTTTTCTGATTTCAACAAAAAAACAACTGATTATTACAAGCTCATCAAACTAAATCCCGCTTATAGGGTTTATTTTGACGTAAATGATTTTATCAATATTTATGATAATCTTGAGGAAATAAAAGCCACTTTTGAAGGCATTGAAAAAGGAAGCGGATCTAAATTACAAGCTTTTATTAATCAGGCCAAAAGCAATTATGATATTGCAATTAAAGATCTGGTTTATCGCCCTGGTGTTTCTCCATTAGAATTAATCACTCCGCAAACTGCTTTAAAATTAAATCAGTTTTTTAGCAATGTAAGCACTGATATTAGAAAGAAATTCAAAAATCCGAGGCTAATTCAGATTCTGGAATTTCCAGTTCTATTTCTGGGTGCTAAACCGTCTAACACGCCTTCCTTTTATAATTTTATGAATTATGCCGATTTTGGATTAGGAACCTGGCATCCGAAAACCGGAATGTTTGATGTGGTTCGCGGTATCGAAAAACTGGCAATTGAACTAGGAGTTACAATTGAAACTAATTCATCTATTGAAAAAATAATAGTTGAAGATAGAACAGCAACCGGAATTATAATAAACGGAAAAACAATAAAAGTCGATATTATTTTAAGTGGTGCCGATTATCAGCATACTGAAAGTTTACTCGATGAAATGCATCGCAGTTATTCAGAAAAATATTGGGAAAGCCGTATTTTTGCACCTTCTTCTCTTTTGTTTTTTGTTGGTTTCAATAAAAAAATAGAAAATAGTACACATCATGCTTTATTTTTTGATGTAGATTTCAACCAACACGCCGCAGATATTTACGATGAACCAAAATGGCCTGACGAACCTTTATTTTACGCCAATTTCCCATCAAAAACAGATAAAACCGCCGCTCCGGAAGGAATGGAAAGCGGATTTTTTCTTATTCCGCTAGCACCGGGAATCAAAGATACCGAAGAACTTCGCGAAGAATATTTTGAAAAAATCATTACTCGTTTTGAGCAGCTTACACAGCAAGAAATTAGAAATACTATTATATTTAAAAGATCCTTTTGCAAAAATGACTTTGTAAGAGATTATAACGCATACAAAGGAAATGCCTACGGAATGGCCAACACACTTTTACAAACTGCTTTTTTAAGGCCAAAACTAAAAAGCAAAAAAGTTCGTAATTTATATTTTACAGGACAATTGACCGTTCCTGGTCCGGGAGTTCCTCCTGCCTTAATTTCAGGAAAATTAGTAGCTGAGTTAATTCATAAATCTCTAAGATCGTAAAAAAATGAAATCACTATTCGACGCCGTTTCTATAAAATGCAGCAAATTGGTTACCCAAAGCTACAGTACTTCTTTTTCGCTTGCCGTAAAAATGCTTTCACCAAGTATTAGAGATGGCATTTACAGTATCTATGGTTTTGTTCGATTTGCAGATGAAATCGTCGATTCTTTTCACGAGTACGACAAAGAAAACCTCATCAATGATTTTGAAAAAGAATATTACAAAGCAATGCAATTGGGCATAAGCCTAAATCCTATTCTCAACTCCTTTCAGCATACGGTAAAACAATATAATATTACCGACGATTTAGTTCAGGACTTTTTAAAAAGCATGAAACTTGACCTTGTAAAATCAACTTACAACACACAAACTGAATACGAAGATTACATTTACGGTTCTGCAGATGTAGTCGGTTTAATGTGTTTAAAGGTTTTTGTTAAAGGAAATAAAAAAAAATACGAACAGCTTAAAAATGAAGCAATGCGATTGGGTTCGGCTTTTCAGAAAGTGAATTTCCTTAGGGATTTAAAAGAGGACAACTTAGTTTTAAATCGAAATTATTTTCCCGGAGTTGATTTGAAATCTTTTGATGAAAATGCAAAAACAGCAATCATCAATGAAATTGAAGAAGATTTTAGAATTGCTTATCAGGGAATTGTAAAACTTCCAATCGAAGCAAAATTTGGCGTTTATACTGCTTATATTTATTATAAAAAGCTACTTAAAAAACTAAAAAACACGCCTTATTATGAAATTGGAAATTCGAGAATCAGAGTTTCAAATTACACAAAAGCCGGGCTTTTAGCCCAATCTTTTGTAACTTACAAGCTAAAACTAGTCTGATAATTTATAGCGTTAATCTTTTATATTTTTAAGCTAAATTTTCATTCATTTTTATTGCAACTTTAATATTTCAACAAATACAAAAATGATTTCTTTCTTAATCTTTTTAGGTGTTTTTCTCTTTATGGAATGCGTTACCTGGCTTACGCACAAATACGTGATGCACGGATTAATGTGGTACTTTCATGCAGATCATCACCAACCCAAATACGATCATACTTTTGAACGCAATGATATTTTCTTTGTCATTTTTGCCGTTCCGAGTATTATTCTTTTTTATTTTGGCGTTCAGGGCGGATTCAATTATTTGTTTTTCATTGCCTGTGGTGTAACTTTATATGGCGTGTGTTATTTTTTAATTCATGATGTATTGATTCATCAGCGTTTTAAATGGTTTAAAAACACCAAAAACAAGTACCTCATCGGCTTAAGAAAAGCGCATAAAATTCACCATAAACATTTAGGAAAAGAAGAAGGAGAATGTTTCGGAATGTTATTTGTTCCTTTTAAATATTATAAAATGTAAATTGATTTTATGAAAGTATACAAAATAGAAACCGTTCAACATGTCAATGCCAGTGTCGAAGAATGTTGGGATTTTTTTTCAAGCCCCAAAAATCTTCAAACCATAACACTTGATAATATGAGTTTTGAAATCCAAGATTTTGATGGTAAACGAATGTATCCCGGGCAAATTATTACGTATACTTTAAAACCTCTTTTAGGCATCAAAATTAATTGGGTTACGATCATTACTGTTTGCAAAGAAAATCGATATTTCATAGACGAACAGCGTTTTGGTCCCTACGCCTTATGGCACCATAAACATTTTTTTGAACCAACAGAAGATGGAACAAAAATGACTGACATCGTACATTACGCCCTACCGTTAGGGTATTTAGGCCGACTAATGAATAGTCTTGTTGTAAGAAGCAAACTAAAAACGATTTTCAATTACCGTCACAATAAAATTGAAGAACTATTCAACTCAAAAGTATTAGTTGAAAATAAAACCGATTAATAATTTAAATACATAGAAACAAAAAATATTTCTTCAGTAAAGATTAAAAATGGCAAAACAAAAAGTTACCTTTTTCTGGTTTAGGCGTGATTTGCGTTTAGAAGACAATACCGGATTATTTCATGCCTTACAATCAGACTTTCCCGTCATTCCATTATTTATTTTTGATGATGATATTCTGGAAAATCTCCCTAAAAATGATGCGAGGGTAAGTTTTATTTATGATTCGCTTCAAAAAATAAACGAACAGCTTCATACAATTGATTCTTCGATTTTAATCAAAAAAGGAAATACTATAGAAGTCTGGAAATCACTTTTAGACGAATATAATATTCAGCAAGTTTTCTTCAATAAAGACTATGAGCCTTTTGCTATTAAACGTGATTTAACTATTTCTTCCTTATTAAAAGAAAACAATATCAAATCCCTTTCATTCAAAGACCACGTGATTTTTGAAGAAAAAGAAATTACAAAAGCAGATGGGCTTCCCTATACCATTTACACACCGTACAAAAATAAATGGCTCGAGAAATATCATCTTTCCGGACAAGCTTCTGAATATGATGCAAAACCTCTATTAGAAAATTTTGCTAAAAATCAATTTAATTTTCCGGAATTAAATGAAATTGGTTTTGAAAGAAGTGCAATAAAAGTGCTTCCTCACAATTTAACACAGATCGCCAATTACAAAGAGACCCGGGATTTTCCTGCTTTAGACAGTACTTCTTATCTTTCACCTCATTTACGTTTTGGAACTGTTAGTATCCGCAAATTAGTGAATTGGGCAAATCGAAAAAATCAAACTTTTTTGAGTGAATTAATCTGGAGAGAGTTTTTTATTCAGATCTTATTTAGTTTTCCGAATGTAGTGAATCACAATTTCAAATCGGCTTACGATGGCATTCAATGGCGTAATAACGAAGACGATTTTAAACGCTGGTGTTCCGGAACGACAGGGTATCCAATTGTCGATGCCGGAATGCGACAACTTAATGAAACCGGCTATATGCATAATCGTGTTCGTATGATTGTAGCGAGTTTTTTATGCAAACATTTACTCATAAACTGGCAATGGGGCGAAGCTTATTTTGCAGAAAAATTATTAGATTTTGAATTGGCATCCAACGTTGGAAACTGGCAATGGGCCGCCGGAACAGGTTGTGATGCTGCACCCTATTTCAGGGTTTTTAATCCAGAAATTCAACAAAAGAAATTTGACGAAAAAGGAATTTACATTCGAAAATGGATTCCTGAATTTGATTTGGGATATAATGAACCAATGATTGATCATGCTTTTGCTAGAGATAGAGCTATTGCAACTTATAAAGCAGGAATTTTGAAATAAGTTTCTTTTGTTTCAAGTTTCAGGTTTAACCGCAAAGCTCGCAAAGGGTTTACGCAAAGGCCGCAAAGTTGTATTCGCAAAGCTTTGCGAACTTAATACAGACAATTGTAAACACATGGCTCAAAAATCTTCGCGAACTTTGCGTTAAATTAACCGCAAAGTTCACAATGATTCTACGCAAGGTTCGCAAAGTGATTATGAACAATCGCCATCCTGTACAAACCACGCTGAAACTTGAAACCTGAAACAAAAAAACTTTTTTTTTTTAATATTTCTTAAAATTCTCAACAACAATCTTTGCTTTCAAATCAAACATTAAATTGTACAAACCAAAGAAAGTACGGTTCATATAAATAAAGTGCTTAGAACCGCGATTTCCGTTCATTTTTTTGAGATTGGTATCGTTTGAGAAACGTTCTCCTAATTTAGCAATGCTTTCGAAAAAAGTTTCATCGGAAAAATCGAAAGTTTCGTTTTGGAATGGTTTTGTGAAAAGCGACAACAAATCATGAAACATATCCGTAAAATATTCAATTTCTGAAGGTGAATCATCCGGGCGAAGAATTTCTAATTCAAATAATTTCTGATTGAAAAGCTTTTGATCAGTGATTACATTTTTGTTGATTAGCTCGAAATAAGGCTCGTAAAACTCATTCGGAATTTGTTTCATACAACCAAAATCCAATGCAATTAATTGATTCTGATCGTTCACCAAAAAATTTCCCGGATGCGGATCTGCATGCACTTTTCGCAAAACATGAATCTGATACATATAAAAATCCCAAAGCGCCTGACCAATTTTATCTTCTACTTCCTGATCTGTATTTTTAGCCGTAAACTCAGAAAGATGAATTCCGGTCATCCAGTCCATCGTTATGATTTTCTCTGACGAAAACTCAGGATAATAATTCGGGAAAATTATATTTTCGATTTTACTGCAGGCAGCAACAACTTCCTGACTTTGTTGTAATTCTAATAAATAATTGGTTTCTTCAATCAGTTTGTCTTCAACTTCCTTAAAATATTTATCAGAATCTTTTCCCTGTAAATTAAACATTCTGATTGCGATGGGTTTTACCAAGGCCAAATCTGATGAAATACTATTTGCAACGCCAGGATATTGAATTTTAACCGCTAATTTTTTATCATTTTTCTTTGCCAAATGCACCTGACCAATACTTGCTGCATTTACAGAATTGGCATTGAATTCATCAAAGATTTCATAAGGTGTTTTCCCGAAATTCGTTTTAAACGTTTTTAAAACCAACGGCGCTGAAAGTGGCGGAACAGAAAATTGCGATAACGAGAATTTCTCGACATATGCCTGAGGCAAAAAGTTTTTGTCCATGCTTAACATCTGAGCGACTTTTAGTGCGCTTCCTTTTAAGCTTTTTAATCCGTCATAAATATCTTCAGCATTATTTTCGTTTAATTTATCTCTGGTTAAATCTGGATTGACCATTTTTTCGGCGTAATGTTTAACATAATTTACACCTATTTTAGCTCCGGTTTGCACCAATTTTCCCGCTCTTTCTATTTTTGATGTTGGTATATAATCGATTGTTTTCATTGTTTGGTGTATATTTTTTCTTTGAATAGAAATTTTCCAAAATCTATCAAATGATTTAATGGTGCAACATTCATTAATTCAAATGAAGCATTAACTGATTTTTCGATAAAAATATCTGTTTTCTCAAAAGCAGCAGATTCATCGTCCATCCAGAATTTTATTGTCATCATCAATTGCAACCACGCTGATTCCTGAATTCCTTTTTCCTGGAATTTTTGAAATTTCTCCTGTTCCAGTCTGTAATCATCCGTCAGGATTTCAGCAACATATCCTTTAAACGATTCACGAAGAGAAGTCAGTTGCACTAAATTTTTTAATGGATTTCTGTCAAGTTTCAGCGATTGTAAAACGTAACTTCTATTGGCTGTCAAAACCTCGAAGAAAGTGAAATAAAAACTCAACATTTTATTCTTCATATCATATTCCTGATAATCTGAATTTTTATGAAGTACATCAATTGTATTGACAAAAAAGAGCCTGAAAATCTCTTTTTCCAAACCTTCAAGCGTTCCAAAAAAAGTATAAAATTCCGCTTCTGTAAAATCATTTTCTTTTGCAAAATGATAAACTGATTTTGGTTTTTGTCCTTTTTCTAAAACTTCATTCATGTACATTGAAACGATATCTTCTTTGCTGATTATCTTCTTTTTAGTCGCCATTTCATTTAAATTTAGAATTTGCCCTAAAGGTAAGCAATGTTTAAGTACCTTTACTTATCGTTAAACAAGATGCACTGTTAAATATATTATAATATAATGGCTAAGAATGTTTTACTCACAGGAGGAACTGGATTTATTGGTAAACATCTTACGGATGTACTTATCGACGGTGGTTTTTCGGTGTCTATTTTAAGCCGTTCTCCAAGAAAGAATACGCCATCAATTACTTATTATAAATGGAATCTAAAAGATAATTTTATTGACAAAGAAGCTATACTAAATGCGGATTATATTATTCATTTAGCTGGAGAAGGAATTGTAGAAAAACGCTGGACAAAAAGACGCAAAAAAGCAATTTTGGAAAGCCGTATCAAACCTATCGAACTTATCTTCTCTATTTTAAAAGAAAACAATAAAAATTTAGATGCTTTTGTTTCAGCCTCTGCAGTTGGAATTTATGGTGCCATTACAAGTCAGGAAATTTGTACCGAAAACACATCTGCGGCAAATGACTTTTTAGGAACAACCTGCCAAAAATGGGAAGCTGCCGCCGATCAAATTACTGCACTAGGAATAAAGACAGTTAAAATAAGGACAGGAATTGTTCTGGGAAAAGACGAAGGATTTCTTAAAAAGATAACACCAGGTTTTAAAGCCGGCTTTGGTGCCATTTTAGGTTCCGGAAAACAATATATACCCTGGATTCATGTAGAAGATTTATCCCAGATTTATTTAAAAGCAATAGTAGACACTGAAATGCAGGGTGCATACAATGCCACTATTACAGACAATACAACAAATGCAACTCTTTCAAGAGTTCTGGCGCAGCTGTACGGATATACGATTTGGCTTCCAAATATACCGGCGTTTCTAATCAAACTAGGATTAGGTGAAATGAGCATTGCTGTTCTGGAGGGGCAAAGAGTTTCTTCTGAAAAAATACAAAAAACAGGTTTTGAATTTCAATATACAGATATTGAGGCAACGCTCTCCACTAGCTTGACGTAATTTTATTTTAAAGTAACAAGAAATGCATCTTCATTTCGTATCACTCCAATCAAATCAGTATTAGCCGTTTGTGAAATTTTTTCGGCTATTCTATTAGGGATTTGAATATTAAAATCAGAAAATGCAATTGGAAAATCAGAATGAATCTGGATTCCTTCATTTACTTTTTTCAAAAAAGCTTTCACTTCAATTTCTTTCGATTTCCCGCGAACGGTCAATTTACCCTTTATAGTATATTCTTTTTCAATTTCATTGATATCTTTCAAATCAAACTTGGCAATTTTACCTTTAAAAACCGCTTTAGGATAGCGATTACTTTCCATATAATTGTCGTTAAAATGTTCTTGCATCAATTCTAGTTTAAAACGAAAATCTTTAACAATAACAGTACAGATGAAAACGCTTGTTTTAGGTTCCAAAACAATCGCAACAGATCTATTTACAGCTTTTATTTCCTCAAATAACGGCACAGAAGCCTCAAAATTTACAGTTCCGGTATTGGTTGTGAATTTTTCCTGAGCAAATAAGGAAAATGCTGAAAAAAGCAAGATTAATAATGTAGTTCTTTTCATAATCGTCAGCAATTAAACAATTATGTCATTCGGTTTTTTTTAGTGGGATTAACTAAAAAAGGAACCAGATTTTATAAAAATCGAATGGCAATACTCCGTGAAAATATAGTAACTTATCTATACACTTAAAGTTACGAAATTTCTGGGCTATTAGTTGCTGAATTATGCTAAATATTTGTGAAAAGTTTTTTTGTTGTGAAATGTGAAATATTAGTTGTCAAATGTCTTTTTTAACTATTTCACTTCAGTACAAATCTCCACTAAAAATCCGTCTAAATCCCTAACATAGGCAACAACTTGTCCCCATGGTTTTTGTGTTGGTTCTTTTACCAGGACCGCTCCAAAAGAAGTGGCTTTTTGTACTAACTCCGGAACATCGTCTGTAATAAAACCAATTTCAATTGCAAAAGGTTTATTTTCTAAGTTACTTTCAACAAAACCATCTTTTAGGTTCTGAGCAGCCAGACTTTTTGATGCAAACGAAAGTGTAGTTTCCCCCGTGATTAATTCACCATAATCATTGCCTGGTGCGATGAATTTTCTTGAAAAACCAAATACATTCTCATAAAATACAATTGACTCTTCTACATTTTCTACATATAAAATTGTATATCCAAACTTTACCATTTTGATTTGATTTAAATTAAACTTCTACTTTTAACTAATTTCTAAAAGTACATTATATTTATCTAAACTTGCCAAATCTTCAATCGAATTTACTTTTGCAATTTTTTCATGTTCCTGAAATTCTTTTTTAGCTTCATTATGTTTAACTGCTTTTCTAAAACGGCGAACCTCTTCTAAATTAGATAAAATAAGTCCCGGAACCTGAACACTATTACCCTCTTTATCTTTAGCCACCATTGTAAAATACGAAGAGTTACAATGTTTAACAGCTCCTGTCTGAATATTTTCTGCTTCAACACGAATACCGACAACCATTGAACTTCTTCCCACATAATTAACTGAGGCTTTCATGGTAACCAATTCTCCAACCTCAATTGGTTTTAAAAAATTCACTGTATCAACGGATGCTGTCACACAATAATTCCCGGAAAATTTTGAGGCTGAAGCAAAAGCAATCTGATCCAGTAATTGTAAAATATATCCTCCGTGAATTTTTCCGCTGAAATTGGTGTGAGATGGCAACATTAATTCGGAAATACTTATTTTCGATGAAGAAACGGGTTTGAAATCTGTAGTCATATAAATTGTGGTATTATTAAGTAGGCAAATGTTTTAGTTGAGTAGTTGAGTATCATCTGTATTTGAAGCTCTGGCGATAATATTTTCCGGAAGCGACTTTTTAGCCTTTGCTCCCATTTTCTTTAATTTTTCGACACTCGAAATTAAGTTTCCTTTTCCTTCTACCAATTTATTCATGGCGCTGTCGTACTCATTCTTAGTGTCTTTTATTTTGTTTCCAATTCTAACTAAATCGGCTACAAAACCTTCAAATTTATCGTATAAAGCTCCTGCTTGTCTGGCAATTTCAAAAGCATTTTCCTGTTGTTTTTGGTTGGCCCACATGCTATCGATTGTTCTTAAAGTCGCCAGTAAAGTACTTGGTGTCACAATTACAATATTTCGATCAAATGCTTTATTGTATAAGGCCGAGTCTTCATTTAATGCAATCGCAAAAGCTGGTTCTATTGGAATAAAAAGCAAAACAAAATCAGGACTTTCGATTTGATATAAATCATGATAATTTTTATTTCCGAGTTGTTCTACGTGTCTTTTAATAGAATTGACGTGCTCTTTCAGATAATCAATTTTCAGGATTTCAGATTCTTCGTTGATCCATTTTTCGTAGGCTACCAAAGAAACTTTAGAATCGACAATCATTTTTTTGCCGTCGGGTAAATTGATTACAACATCAGGAAAAACACGCGTTCCTTCACTGTTTGTAAAACTTTGTTGTACTTCGTATTCGCGTCCTTTTTCTAAACCTGATTTTTCTAAAACACGTTCTAATACCAATTCGCCCCAATTACCCTGCATTTTACTGTCACCTTTTAATGCTTTGGTCAGGTTTAACGTTTCTTTGCTCATTTGGGCGTTCATTTCACTTAATCCCACAATCTGCTGGCGTAAAGCCGCGTGATAATCGATGCTTTCTTTGTGTGTTTGTTCTACTTTTTGCTCAAATCCATGAATTTTATCCTGCAATGGCAACAAGATATTTTTCATGTTCTCGCTGTTCTGTTCCGTAAACTTGGCCGACTTTTCTTCAAGGATTTTATTTGCTAAATTTTCAAATTCTTTGGTGAATTTTTCCTGAAGTTCTGTAATCTCCGCTTTTTGTTCTTTATGTCGTTCCCATAAATTTTCAAAATCTACTTCTTTTTTAGAAAGCTGGATAGCCAGACTATCTTTTTCAGTTCTGATGCTTTCTTTTTCTACATTATTTAATTGTAGTGCTTTCTCAAAATTTCTTTTTTCATTTTCAAATTGCTCTTTCTGCAATTGGAATTGATTGATATTGGCATTTAATCTTTCCTCTAAACTCACCTTCTCTGATTGAAATTTAGCCGAAAATAGTATTCTTCCTAAGTAAATCCCCAGAAATAAAGCCACAACAAAAGCCAATAAAAACGGAAGAAAATCAAACATAACTAAGTTCTTTTTTACGTAAAAGTACGCAATAATACGTAGTACTTAATTTTTAAAATTAAAATTTCACGAATTATTACCGATCTCAAATTAAATAAACATTCTTATAAAAAAAATATTTCTGCACGCAACCATTTTCAATAAAACACATCTACTAAATATAACCTATTAAAATATTACCAATGAAAAAATTAATGTTAAGCTTGTTTATAGCTTTTGGAATTAGTGCCTGCTCTCTTAGTAATGATGACATGAATAATGTAGATTGTGGAACAAACACAGAAGTAGCTTTTACAGGATTTCCACTTTTATGCAATTACGCTGTCAAAAGTTTACCTACTAATCCTGCTGCCATCGTAGTAAACTCAACTGAAAAAATGGAGTACTACTTTACCAAACACGAAAACACTTGTACTGTTGCAAGTGATCCTAATATCGATTTTACTCAAAAATTCTTAGTGGGAATTTTTGGAGGAGCAAAACCTACAAGTGGTTATGCTATAAAAATTACGAGTATTGTAGAAAATAATTGTCAGATTGTAATTAACTTTTACGAAAAAAGCCCGCAAAATGGCGAAACTTTATCATCTGCACCAACTTATCCGTCAGATTTTATTTTGATTCCTAAAACTGTAAAACCTATTATTTTTAACAGAACAACAGAGAGCTCTGACAACATCGTAATTGGAAGTTTTAATAGTAAATGTACAGGTGCAGATTGTCAAAAATTCTTTCAGCTAAACAATTACAATATTCAGAAATTTCAAAATGTAGTAGCAGGTAATTATGATTTTAGCCAATATACATATAGTACTACTACAAAAAGAGACGAGTACACTACCTTTTCGAAAAGCATACCAACTGAAATTTTAAACTTAAAAGGGCAAACTAAAACATACGGAACGCCAGACTCAGCTGATCAGGGCGGAATCTATTTTGAGTTTACTCAGGGAGCTGTTGTTACCAAAATTTATATCGACAACGCCGACACAGCAGATCAGAGTACAGAGGTTAAACTTTTCAAAAAAGCTATTCAGGATAAAATCACAAGTTTAAAATAATCAGATTATGAAAAAACATTTTTTATTTTTTATTGTATTTGGTCTTTTCACCGCAGCGTATTCACTAGAGACAAAAAGTTTTTTTGCGGGTTCTATTATAAACACCTGGATTTGGGAAAAATCAATGGGAGGATCAAGTAATCCTTACGTAGCGACTCCAAAGACCAGCGGTTTCAACAAGAAAATTATTTTTACTCCGGAAGGGAGAGTGATCACGTATAAAAATGATGTAGAAATTAGAAACAGTGCCTACCAAATAGAAAAAGGTATTGGATTTTTTGACCATTCAGAGCATGACCTGATTACCTTTGAAGGCAAAACCTATATCATAGAAAATGTTGATAATCAAAACTTAACAATCGTTAGTAATAACCAGGATGCTACTCGTAGTATTTATAAAAGATAGTTTTTTACGTTTATTAAAACTATTTTTGCAAAACCAAATTTAACCATTTTTGAAAGACGATTTAGAAAAATATATCAGGCAATGCATGCAAAATGACAGAGGAGGACAACTGAAAATATATCAGTTGTTCTCTCCTGTATTGTATGGAATTTGTCTAAAATATATGAAAAATGAAGACGATGCAAAGGATGTTTTCCAGGAAGCATTTGTCATTGTTTTTCAAAAAATCGGCCAGTACAAATTTGAAGGAAGCTTTGAAGGCTGGTTAAAACGTATTTTCATAAATAAGCTTATCGAAACTTTAAACAAGAAGAAAAAAGAAAGTTTCTTTTTGGATGTTTTTGATCCTGATACCGATTTTACTGAAGAGGAAGAATTAGATACAATTCCGATAGAGCAGGAAAAATTACTGGAATATATTCGGGATTTACCGGATCAATACCGGACTGTCTTTAACTTATATGTTTTTGAAAAAATGAAACACAAAGACATAGCAGAGTTACTAAAAATTTCAGAAGGAACATCAAAATCAAATTTAAACAGAGCGAAGGGCATTTTGCAGAAAAGGATTTTGAGCTTAAAAAAAAATTTTAAAATAGCATGAAAAAGCAGAATATAGAAGATATTTTTTCATCAATGGAAAACTTTTCAAGTGTTCCGCCCCCTGAATTGTGGGCAAACATTGAGGAAAAACTTGACAAACCAAAAAAGAAAAAAAGAGCTATTCTTTGGTGGTCAGCAGCGGCATGCCTGTTATTAGGCTTGTTATTGCCTTCTGTTTTATATTTTAGCTCAAACAACGGAATCAAAACTATAAATAATGGGACCGGAGAAAACAATAGCATTGTTATCGATGAGCACAAAAAAAATGGTAACGATACAAAAACAATACCTACAGAAAGAAATATCGAAAATAAATCCGGAATTGTAGAAAGTTCTTTTGAAGAAAGCTCGAAAAACAGCTCTGGTAATTCTGAAGAAAATCAAAGAACAGAAACTTCAGTAGCCCATACTGATTCTAAAAATAAAAGTAATCCTGGTCCTTCAGATGTAAATCTAAATTCAGAAAAAAGAAATACAAATCAAACTGTAGCTGAACAAACAGCTGTTTCAGAAAAAGAAAATCAATTCAATTCACTTTCGAAAAATAAAAATTTAAACTCTGAGAAAAGAAACGGAAATCAGGCTGTAGCCGAGAAAACTTTTACAAACGGAAATCAAAATCAGTTCAATTCTTTTTCGAAGAATCAAAACATAAACCCTGAAAAAAGAAATGGAAATCAGGCTGTAGCCGAAAAAACGTTTACTACCGGAAATCAAAATCAGTTCAATTCTTTTTCAAAAAATCAAAACATAAACACTGAGAAAAGAAATGAAAATCAGGCTGTAGCCGAAAAAACGTTTACTACCGGAAATAAAAATCAATTCAATTCTTTTTCAAAAAATCAAAACTTAAATACTGATAAAAGGAATGGAAATCAGGCTGTAGCCGAGAAAACGTTTAAGACCACAAAACAGAGTCAATTTAATTCTTTTTCAAAGGATCAGGTGCCAGGTTCTATTTTTGAAAATCAATTGAATTCAAATCCTGCAGCTATTGCTTTAGGAAATTCAAATTCAGTTTTCAACAATAAACAAAAAGCAATAATTGGCAACAATAAAGAAGTCACAACAACTATTAAAACAGAAAAAGCTATTGCCGATAATGCTCCCAAAAGCAATTCTAAATTCAGCAATGTTTTGAGTAAACAAGATTCTGTTCAGTTGGCAGAACTTCAAAATTTAGAAAAAGGTATAACTCCTGAAGAGAAAAAAGGAAGAGAAAAAGATCCTAAAACCTCATCAAAAGCTGAAAAATGGGCTCTTGAAGTTTTTGCAGGAATTGCCAATTCTGAAAATTATAAAAATGACAAAACTTTAGGCAACGTAAACGACTCGAAACAAAGTAATACTTACGGTGTTAAAACTAAATATAAAATCAATAAAAAATGGGCAGTTGGTTCTGGTTTCAAAATCAATGAATTAGGTCAGAGTGTAGCTAATGTCTCTTATATAAAAACTGCCGACAATGCTTTTTTAACTACTGGTGATTATTTTATGAAAAACCCAACGGTTCCTCAAATTGCAAGTAATGATAGTTATGTATTAGTTTCAAACAGCACTAAAAATGCCGTGAGCAGTACAAATGTACAAAGCGGAAATTTAGACCAGAGTTTACGCTATGTTGAGATGCCTTTAGAGGTTTCATATGCTATTTTTTCTAAAAACAAAGCTTCTATTAGTCTGAATACAGGTGGTTTTGTTGGTAAATTAATATCTAATAATGTTGCCATAGATGGAAATTCATTAGGTAAAAATTTAAATGCAAATGATTTTGTATACGGCTCAACATTAAGTAGTACAGTGCAATACCGGGTTTACAAGAAAACAAATGTTTTTGTTGAACCTGCAATGAATTATTATGTAAATCCATTAAACAGTCAATCATTTAATCAATTTCAATGGGGATTAAATTTTGGGCTAAATGTTTCATTTTAAATAAAAAAGCAATATATTTAACACCCAAAAACCTACGTAACCCCTAAACCTACTATAATTTTGAAAACAAGCTTAAAAGCGAGTCTTCTCAAAATGATCGTAAAAAACCATTGGACAAATCACAAATCTATCCCCAAAGATTTGCTTTTAGCCAAAGAACTGGTTTATGATTGTTTTGATTTTGACTGTTCGCAACCGCAGCAGGAAAGCGAAAGCATTGATTACAGTGCTTATCGTTTCTATCTCAATGAGAAATTTATTTGCTACAGAGAAGCCAAAATTACCCCAACAAAAACGGGCCAATTTGTTACTTTGTGGAAACGAAGCAGATTGGGAACAATTGAACCTTTTGATTCAACAGATTTAATCGATTTTGTTTTTGTCAGCGTTCGAAAAGATGATTTCTTTGGGCAGTTCATTTTTCCTAAACATGTGTTACTCGAAAAAGGAATCTTTTCGACAGCAACCGGCGAAGGAAAAAGAGCTATAAGAGTTTACCCGCCATGGGATGAAACAAACAACAAACAAGCTAAAAAAACTCAAAATTGGCAATTGAAATATTTCTTTGAAATAACTCCTGATCCAGATTTTGATACTTTTAGAGAATTAGTTAATTAGTATAAAAAATGGCTGTCTATTACTGGACAGCCATTTTTATTTTAAATGTATTTCTGTTTATTTTTTTATGATTTTATTGCTATAAATAACCTTATTGTTTTCACTTAAGGTATAAACATAAATTCCGGATCTAAGATTACCTAATTGAATTACAGCATCTTTTTTTTCCCCGGTCCCTTTTATTTCAATTGGATTTCCAATTAAATGTCCTGAAATATCATAAAGTCGTAATTTTAAAATTTTATCTTCTTTCGTTTTTACTGTCACATTTACAACATCAGTCGCCGGATTAGGATAGGCTTGTACAAAATATCCATAATTTGTTCCGAAATCAATTGTAGACAAAACATCTTTTTTCAATTCAAAACGCGCAATTACAGGACCATGATCTGAAGTTGTATTGGTATAGTTGGTAATATCATTACGCGGATCATAAACAGCAATAGAATTCGGGATATATTGATCTGTCAATTCATTAGAAATAACAATATGATCTAAAAATCCATTTGAACTCAAAAAACTATAGGCACCAGCCCTGCTAATCTCTAAAGTAAGTGTATTGTAACGATTTATATCTTCAACTATTTTTTGATATGACGAAGGATTCCCTGCAATAACAGATGCTTTGACATCATCGTTAAAATCTCCCAAAATCATAAAATTAGCATTTGGTAACTCAACATCCAAACTATCTTTCAACAATTCAGCATCGTATTTACGCATATTGTATCTGGAAATATCTGATCCGCTATTAGCACGTGCATGAAGATCAATCAGATTGATCTCTTTTTTAATTCCACCAATATTGGTTTCTATTTTAACTAAGTAAGGCAAACGTCCGGATGAGAAAAAACTAGAACTTGTGTTAACAGTTGAAGTCGTTCCAGGATAATTTGGTAACGTTTTTGTTCCTGCGCGTATATCGTCATACAAATCCTTAAACATAACACGTGTGCTTTTTACTGTAGTTGTTTGAGTATTATAAAGAACAACTAATTTTTGCGGAGGGAAATTTGGATCAGGATCATTAAACGAATACGACCATGATGTTGAAATTGATTTATCAAATGTTTTTCCGTTGATATTAATTTTCTGAATCAAAATATCTAAAGACGGATCGTCTGAAACTTCCTGAACAACATAAACATCGGCATTTAATTTGTTCATTACTTTAGCAACATTTTCAATTTGCAAAGCATCATCCGTTGGACCGAATTCAACATTATCTGTACCTTTTACATCAGTACCAAAAAACTCCAGATTGTAGGTTACAATATCAAAAGTATCTGCTTTTAGCAACGAAGATCCTGTTAAAGATCCTATTTGTTTATTTAAACCTGTTCCAGAAACCGTTAAAGTGCCAAATATAGTCAATGTTCTTATAGAAGGTGTAAATCGAACATAAACTGTTTTTCCTGCCATTGCATCAGCTGAAGTTATCAAAACATCTGACTGAAATGAAGTATTATCCAAAGACAATTGGTAATCTGTCGGAGCTTTTAATGTAATGTCATTGTAACCTTCTGCCTTGAAAACAAAAGACTGACTTGCTGATATTGTATTAATACTAACCTCTCCAAAATCTAAAATAGGATTTGCTGCAACAAAACCTGCTTCATTGGTTATGGCAACATCGTCTAATGACCATTCTGCTGCATTATTTGCTCCTCCGGCTGTAGTTATATAAACCCAGGCTACATAAGTTTGATTCGTTTTATAGGGTCCTAAATTTATGTATTGCGATTGTTTATAAGTGCCGGTAATAGTCGGAAAATCTCCTGGTATTTCTGTCCACGTTGCCGTTTCAGGATTGCTTTTACCATCATAATTAACAGAAACCATTAATTTCAAATCTGAACCAACATAAAACTTGCGTGAGTAAAAAGATAATAATGGAATTTGGGTAAAATTATCCAAACGCAATCTAGGCGAAATCAACCAATCTTTACTTGGACCATTATCCGAATAACCGTTCATCAGTACGGCGCCGGTTCCTGAATTAACGTTTCGTGTTATTGTAGTACTGGTCCAGGTATTTATGGTCCCAGCTACGTTATATTGTGTCCAGCCACTATTGGTTAAAACGGCCGGATCATTAAAACCTTGTAAATATGGATTAATTCCTGTTCCTGAAAGTGTAACTATTTTGCTTGTCGCACCCGTTGATTCGTGTGTTATTTGTCCTAAAAAACTACCTGTCCCTGTTGGTGTAAAACGAACATAAACAGTTTGAGCAGCATTTGAAGCAAAATCAGCTATGGTGTATGTTAAAGAAGTTGTAAACGAAGTATTATCTTTAGAAATAGTAAAATTTCCTGTAGCATTCACTGTTACATTGGCTGAAAGATTTGCCGCCTGAATTTGATAGCTTGCACTTTCTGAATTAAAGCCTGCTTCTGAAAATCCTAAATCAAGAGAAGCAATAGTTGTTGTTATAGAAGCAACTATTGTGGCTGTAGTTGTGGCATCAACTTTAACCACATTTGTTTGTATGTTACCATATGGATCTTCTGAAATAGAAAAAACAGAATAAGCGGTACTAATTGAAAGTCCGGTAAAACTTTTTAGATATACTTGGGTTGGATCTGTAATATCAAAAAAACCTGATTGCAAAGCCAGAGCGTTATTTGCATCCTGACCTGCTTTTATTTGTACTATACTTGGAGTCGCACTTCCACCCGGCAGTAAAACATAGTAAGTTTTTCCGATTTCATCTAATTTATTGAAAAAATCAAAACTGTTTGATAAAATATTTTCTGCTTTTGGATAACCAGCAATGCTTACCGGAGCAACGATATCACTTTTTATATCTATATTATCAATTGCAAATGAAGGTCTGGAACCTGACCCTGAAACTTGCCTTGAAATCCATCTTATCTGAACTATAGGTTGATTATCACATTCTGCAGGCAATGTAATTTTAAATTTCTTTTCATTTTGAGGGGTTGTAACTGCTGTTATTTGTTTTACGTTATTATTTGTATACGCAGTTGATAATAATGAAATAAAAGGGGCAGTTGTACCTACTCTATATTGCAAAACTATCTCATTTACACGTGTATTGGTTGTAGTTGGCGGAATATCATATGGATTACGGATTGTCATCGCATCATATTGAACCTGAATAGCTTTTTGATTTGTAGCATCAAAAGCAAATCCAATCGACAAATCAAGTCCACTTGTATTCAAAAATCCAATTTTACCATCATAATTATAAATATTACCAGTACCGACAGAAGCCGTACCATTTATGGTTAGAGGCATGTCTACACCTACAGCAGCACTTGTATTAAAAGTTGAACCTGGAGATGTACTTGCTGCCCAGCCCTGAAATCCTTTTGGATAAACGGAAGGAGTTGTTGCTAATCCGTCAAAATTTTGTGAATAAGGGAGTGCTTGTTTTTCTGGAAACGTTTGAGCAAAGACAGAGAACGAGCAATAAAAAAAACTTAAAAAAGCCATTAAACGGCGTATTGAGTAAATGTTTTTCATAGATTAAGAAATAGAGTTTTAGAAACCAAATTTAGAACCTTTAAAGTTAAGAGAATATTGTCAAAACATAAAATAATTGTAAGATTTTTAAATCATGTGTAATAAATAAAAACTTATTTATTGGTAAGACCAGACAAAAAAAGCTGCCTGAAATTCAGGCAGCTTTTCATTTTTTTATCAAATTCATACATTAGCTTAATAAACGAAGAAAATCACTCATCTAATTTCATATTCCCTCTGTCCTCATGACTTTCCGGATTTGAATTAGGATAACGATTTGGGGTAACATCTGAATTTCGATCTTTATTTTCAACTGTTTTTTTTACTTCTTCTTCGGTCGAGACCCCGCGATTTGCATTTGGATTATCTGGATTGATTGTTTTTGAAGTTTCTTCAATTCTTTCATTTACATTTCTCGCTCGGTCTACAATTTCTTTATTTCCTTCTATATCGGCTACAATTTCTTTTTTCAATTCTGATTTATGTAATTCAGTATCGTGAGAAACATTTTTGCCTTTTGATTCGTCTATATTTTTTTGTGCCCCATTTATTTTTTTTGAGCCTAGATTATTATTTTCCATGGTGTTTTGTTTTTCATTACTACATAATATTACGAATTTTAGATTTGAAAACTAAGTCATTTAACATAGCTTTTGGATTCTAAAAAATCATTTTCTAGATTGCATAAATTTTGCAACCTTATAATTATCAAAATAATAGTAAATTAGTATGGCAAATTATTTAATTACAAACAGCTTTTTAAAGCAACAATAAAAATCAAAAAACCATGAACTTTTTTAAAGCAAAAACAAGTTGGTCAAATGCTGAATTTATCATAATAAAACTTTGCATCGCTTCAACCTATATTTTAATTGAAAGTTATTTTCATGACTTTTTCAAGGATTATTATGTTCCATTATTAATCTTATTTGGAATCACCGTTATTTGGTTTGTGGCATTATGGTTGAAGAAAATGAAAACAGAACCTAAGGATTAATTGGAAATACTCCTGAAACAAAACTATCTTTGCATTAAAATTACAATATGCATCAACATTTCATTCTTTTTAAACCTTATGGCTACCTCAGCCAATTTATTTATGAACTAAAAAGAAAGAAAAAACTTTTGGGTGAATTATATGATTTCCCCGAAGGAACAATGGCTATTGGCCGTTTAGACGAAGATTCTGAAGGATTGCTTTTGCTAACCACCGATGGAAAAGTAAGCGAACAAATAAGAAGCAAAAAAGTCGATAAAGAATATTACGTTCAGGTTGATGGCGTCATAACTCCTGAAGCAATAGAACAATTACAAAAAGGAGTAGAAATTGGTTTTGATGGCGGAAAGTATAAAACCAAACCTTGTAAAGCTTTTATTGTGACTGAAATTCCAGATTTTGGAACAAGAGCCAAAAAAATTCGGGACGAGCGCCACGGACCAACTTCATGGGCTTCTATAACACTAAATGAAGGCAAGTTTCGCCAGGTTCGCAAAATGACTGCAGCCGTTGGTTTTCCGACTTTAAGATTAGTTCGCGTTCGCATAGGAAATGTATATTTGCAAAACTTAAAAGCTGGAGATGTTCTGGAAGTTTCAGATTTTAAATTAGAAAATGTGTCAATTAGATAATTTGATAATTATTTGGAAACTCATAATTCATAACTCATAATTCATAACTCAAAAAATGCTAAACGTTGTTCTTGTAGAACCTGAAATACCAAATAATACTGGAAATATTGGACGCTTATGTGTAGGTACAGAAAGCCGACTGCATTTAATTCATCCGTTCGGATTTGTGATTAATGATAAAAACCTGAAACGTTCTGGTTTGGATTACTGGGTGCATCTTGACGTGACCGAATATCAAAATATAGAAGAATGGATTCAGCAGATTCCAGATCAGTCGCGTGTTTTCTTAATGAGTTCGCATGCTGAGAAATCGTATTTAGAAACTGATTTTCAGGATGGAGACTGGTTGGTTTTCGGAAAAGAAAGTGTTGGTTTAAGCAAGGAAGTTTTAGCTCGTTTTGAGAATCATTTAAAGATTCCGATGTCGAAGTTAATCCGTAGTTTTAATATTGCGAATTCTGTGGCTTTTGTGGTGGGTGAAGCTAAGAGACAGATTGGATTGAAGAAAATTTAAGCGTTTAACAGATTTCAAAAATTCTTATGAAAGACGGTGCCCTAGCCCTGATGGGAGCGGGATCCTTTTTTGGCGGGGTTCGCCACAAAAGATAGAGCGGACAGCAGGATTAGCTCCTGAAAACAACTATACTTCTAAGTAATCACAAACTTCCCTTTTTCAGAGTCAAAAATAATATGTTCGTCTTTAAACAAAGTCGCAAAACTTCCTTTTGAAATTAAATTACAAGGCTCATCCTGAACAACAAATTCCGGCGTCATGATAATCATTTCATTACTTAACTGAATCGCCAAATCGATATCATGCGTTGAGAATAAAATACATTTTTGAGTTTCCTGTGTTAGTTTTTTAAGCAATTTGAAAAGTGAAACTTTATGTAATAAATCTAAATGCGTTGTCGGTTCGTCAAGAATAATTAATGGTGTGTCTTGTGCCAAAGCACGAGCAATTAAAACTTTCTGCAATTGTCCGTCGCTAATTTCAAAATGTCTTTTTTGTGCTAAATGTTCAATTTGCGTTAATGCCATTGCTTCCTGAACTTTTTCTACATCTGTTTGGGATAAAGTTCCAATCCAATTCGTATAAGGCTGTCTTCCCAAAGCTACTAATTCAAAAACAGAAAGGTTGCTGGGCGGCAATTTTTCGGTTAAAACCAAACTTAAATTCTGCGCCAAATCCAGAGGATTATAGATATTTATATTTTTATCATTCAGAAGTACTTTTCCTGATAATGGTTGTTGAATTCCGGTAATGGTTCTTAATAAGGTTGATTTCCCAATTCCGTTTGCACCAATTAAGGAAACGAGTTTTCCTGAATGTAAACTCAAATTTAAATTCTCAGCAATAGTCACAGTTGCTTTCTTGGACTTGTAACCAATGGTTAAATCTAATGTGTTTAATATGGTTTTCATTTCTTTAAAGTTGCGAAGGTGCTAAGTTTTTTTTATAAAATAATCTGCGAAAATCTGTTTAATCAGTATAATCCGTGGCCAAATATTATCTATTGAAAATTTCTTTTTCTTATCAATAACCAAATCACAACCGGAGCACCAATTATAGACGTAATTGCATTTATTGGAAGCGTAACATCAAAGCCCGGCATTTGAGAAACTATATCACAGAATAATACAATAATAGCTCCAAAAAGCAATGTACTCCAAAACAAAATCATATGGTTACTGGTTTGAAAAGTCAGTTTTGCGATATGCGGAACAGCAAGGCCAATAAACGCAATCGGACCTGCAAAAGCAGTGATGCTTCCGGCTAAAATACTGGTTGCAAAAATAATGATCAAGCGGGCTTTATTGAAATTCAATCCCATGCTCTTTGCATAATTTTCGCCCAAAAGCAAAGCATTTAAAGGCTTAATACTAGCCGCGCTTAAAACTAAACCAAAAAATACACTGCCTGCCAAAACTATAATTGATTTCCAGGAAAGATTGCCAAGATTCCCTAATGACCAAAAAGTGAATTTCTGAAGCTGTTCAGCTGTACTAAAATAAGTTAAAACACTAACTATTGCCGTGGTAAAACTTCCAAACATCAATCCGACAATTAAAATTGCCATTGTATCCCGTAACCGTTGTGAAACTACTAAAACTAATAATAAAACAAGTGTACTTCCTAAGGTTGAAGCCAAAACAATTCCGTATGATGATAATGCAATAGTTCTCAAAAAAGAAGGCAAAAATCCAGCACCCAGAATTACAAAGGCCACACCCAAACTTGCACCTGAACTTAATCCTAAAACATACGGCCCTGCAAGCGGATTTCTGAATAAAGTCTGCATCAACAAACCGCTTATTGAAAGTCCGGTTCCGACTAAAATTGCTGTAATCGCTTTTGGCAAACGGTAATTGATAATGATATATTCCCAGGTCGATTTGCTAGCGTGACTTCCTGTTAAGCTTGTATAAACATCTCTAAATGGAATATTAACAGAACCCAAACTAATACTCGCAAAAAACATCAGAAGAAGCCCTAAACCCAGAACGATAAATAAAATGGTATTTCGTTTTTTGTTTGCCAATTTAATTCAGTTTAGATGCAAAAGTAAACTCATAACTCGGCAGTAAATCCGGATGAAAAATCTTGATATAATCTTTTAAAACCAAATCTGGTCGGCTTGGCGATAATTCATAATAAATAGTTCCGCCAGTTGCTCCAAACTTACTTTCTAAAGTATAGATTGATTTATTCTTAAAAGCGTCAAACTCAATGTAATGCGGATTTGCTTTTTGTAGTTCGTCTAAAGTCAGAAAAGATCCGGAAGCAATCCAAACGTTTGCTGTTTTTGCTTTGTCTAATACTTTTTCGAATGATAAACCCTGACTTCCGGTTCCTTTTAAATCGGCCCATAAATAATTAGACTGTGCATCTTTCATAAATTGCGCCACCCAGCTGTTTCCTTTCGCCACATACCAAACATCCTCATACATAGAACCATATAAAACTGTCGTCGTCGCAGGTTTATCAGCGACTAATTTCTTAGCCTGATTGTAGCTTGTTACAATTTTATCAAACAATTCTTTGGCTTTCTCTTCTTTGCCAAATAAAGCTCCGTAGAGTTTAATCCATTCTGCTTTTCCAAGTGGAGATTGTTCCATCCAGTCGGCCTGAATCATTACATTTAAACCACTTTTTGTCAAATTATCCAACATCGGATTGTTGTTGTCAACACCAAAAGTTACAATTAAATCGGGTGACAATTCTATTAGTTGTTCAATATTTAATTTTTCATTTTGTCCAACGTTTTTCACAGAACCTTTATCAATTAATATTCTGGTTTTTTCAGATGAGATATAATCGGTATGCGGAAAACCAACTAGTTTATCTTCTACATCCAGCATTTCAAGATAGGGAATATTAGTAGTTGATGTCACCACAACAGATTCTAAAGGAACTTTTATCGTAGTATAATTTTGTAAACTATCCGGAACTTTAGCTTCTTTTTCTTTTAAAATATAAATAAAATTTTTATTTGCATTTGGCCACGGATTCGTCACGGTTACTATTGAAAACCCTTCGTGTTTTACGATAGAAAGTCCAGAAGCATATTCAATACTATTTTTAGCAATTGGAGATTTTGCAACTTCAGCAGTTTCATTTTTTTTACATCCGATTAGAAGAAAAAAAGATAGAATAAAAATGGATTTAGGTAATAAATTTTTCATATACTGGTTATACTATTTTGGAATATGAAATCGTTAATATGCAATATCGGCACAGATTTTGAATATCACAATTTCATTATTTAAATTTTCGATAGCGACAAAGGTAAGGCAATTTCTATTTTTTTTGTTTACCTTTATTCTTACAAATTTCAACAAAATTATCTTTTATATTTATGAATGCCACAAAAACCAAAGTTTGCTCAAGTTGTGAATCTACTTTTAGCTGCGGAGATATTTCTGTTGAAAACAAATGCTGGTGTAATGATTTCCCTCCAATTTTTAATCTTTCTGAAGGAGGCGATTGTCTTTGTCAGACTTGCTTTAAAGAAGCCTGCGTAGATAAAATTGATGCTTATGTCGAGACTATGACTCCAAAAAAAGCACTACAAAATAAAGCACTATCTTTACCAAAAACTGCAAAACTTATTGAGGATATCGATTATTATTTCGAAGATGGCAATACTGTTTTTACCAGTTGGTTCCATTTGAAACGTGGAAGCTGTTGCGGGAATGATTGTCGTCATTGCCCGTATTAAATAATTATGAGTTATAAATTATGAATTTTGAGTCCCTTACTTATTCAAAAATCTGATTTAAATCCCAATTAAACTCATAACTTATAATTCAAAACTCATAACTCAAGAACAAAATGATTTACTTAATTACCGGAGGCGAACGATCAGGGAAAAGCAGTTATGCTCAAAATTTAGCACTGAAACTTTCAGATACACCAATGTACGTGGCAACGGCCAGAAAATGGGATGACGATTTCCAAAACAGAATCGACCGGCATCAGTCGGAACGCGACGGGCGATGGACCAATATTGAGAAAGAAAAGTATTTAAGTGAAATTGATTTTTCAGGAAAAGTAGCTTTGATTGATTGTGTAACGCTTTGGCTGACAAACTTTTTTATTGATCATAAATATGATGTAACTTTGAGTTTGGAAGAAGCAAAAAAAGAATTTATGGCGATAGCAAATCAGGAAAACACGACACTGATTATTGTAACCAACGAAATTGGAATGGGTGTTCATGCCGAAACTCATATCGGCAGAAAATTCACAGAATTACAAGGCTGGATGAATCAGTTTTTGGCCTCAAATGCAGATGAAGTTGTGTTGATGGTTTCCGGGATTCCAGTAAAAATTAAACCCTCACAATTTCAATAGCAAAAATCAATTTCAATAACAATCTAAAAAAATCATAAAAGAAATTCCAAGCTTTTAAATTCCAAATTCCAATATCGTGAAGTATCTTTACATAAAGCTTCAATATTGATATTGTAATTGAATTTTGCAATTGATATTGAATTTTGTAATTGTTATTGACATTGAAAATTTATGAGCCATTTAGACGATATTTTAAAATCGCGTCGCGATACCCGACACTTTACCACCGATGAAGTTCCTGATGAAGTGATCGAAAAAGCTTTACAGGCTGGACATTGGGCGCCATCTGTTGGGCTTACGGATGCTACACGCTATTATATCATTAAATCGGCAGAAGTAAAAAGTGCTATCAAAGATTTGTTTTTGGATTACAATAAAAAAGCCGAATCACTAACAGATAATCCGGAGCAAAAAGAGCACTATAGATCCCTGAAACTCGAAGCTATTGAAGAAGCGCCAATCGGGCTTATTATCGCTTATGACCGTTCCGTTTTAAATCAATTTACGATTGGAACTGTTGGCAGTAATGAGGCTGTAAAATTTAGTTCGGTTTGTGCGGCTCAGAATATTTGGCTTTCCCTTACCGATCAGGGTTATGGAATGGGCTGGGTTTCAATTTTGAATTATCATCAGTTCAAAAAAATACTCGATTTACCTGAAAACATTGAACCTTTGGGTTATTTCTGTATTGGAAAACCGTCTACAAATTATGATAATCAGCCGATGTTGCAGCAATTACATTGGAAACAGAAATCAGAAGCACCAATTTGTTCGGAAATTAAAAATGTAACAGAAAGTTATATTTCTGATTTGAAATTAAAAACACAAACTGAGGCTGAAAACAAAAATGATTTCAGCAAACTTTTACAAGAAAAGATAGATGGTAAGACAAAACCCATTGGAGCCTTGGGAACTTTGGAAACTTTGGCTTTTCAAATGGCAACGGTTTTCGAAACTTTAAATCCGAAAATCATAAATCCGAATATTGTGGTTTTTGCTGCAGATCACGGAATTGCAAATCATGGGGTGAGCGCTTATCCACAAGATGTTACCAGACAAATGGTCGGTAATTTTCTGGAAGGTGGTGCAGCGATAAACGTTTTCTGCAAACAAAATAACATTCAGTTGTCGATTGTAGATTCGGGCGTAAATTATGATTTCCCAACAAATGCCAATCTGATAAATGCTAAAATTGCCAAAGGAACCCAATCCTTCCTGCACGCGCCCGCAATGAGCGAAATCGAGTTGCAGTTGTGTTTTGAAAAAGGAAAATCAATAGTCGAAGATATTGCTAAAACGGATTCGAACTGCATTGGTTTTGGTGAAATGGGAATTGGAAATACTTCGACAGCTTCTGTATTAATGAGTCTTTTAACCGGTTTTTCTATTGACGAATGTGTTGGAAAAGGAACCGGAGTTGAAGATGAAAAACTAATTCAGAAAAAGCAATTTCTAAAAAAAGCAATTGAAAATTATTCCGGTCAAGCCGAATTAAAAGAGCAACTGGCTTACTTTGGCGGTTTCGAAATTATACAAATGGCAAGCGGAATGCTGACGGCTTTTGAAAACAAAATGCTGATTCTGGTTGACGGTTTTATTTGCAGTGTTGCTTTTTTAATAGCTTCAAAAATGAATCCTGATATCATAAAAAATACTATATTTTGTCATTGCTCTGCTGAGCAGGCACATCAAAAATTACTTCACTATTTGAATGCGAAACCAATTTTAAATTTAGATTTGCGTCTGGGAGAAGGAACAGGTTGTGCAATTGCTTTTCCGATTTTGAAATCAGCAGAAGCTTTTTTGAACGAAATGGCTAGTTTTGAGAGTGCGGGGGTTAGTAGGAAATGATTCTAGTCGCAGTCTCGGTTTTCAGTCTCAGTTTAGCCACAGTCACAGTTTTCAGTCACAGTTTGTCATTTCGACGAAGGAGAAATCCTCGCGAGAAGCTCGACAAAGATTGACCGCTTTTCTGTGCGAAGCTACTTACGAGGATTTCTCCTTCGTCGAAATGACAAAAACACATAAATATATAACAAATCAAATGAAAAAAGAATTACACATTTTCTTCACCTGTTTAATGTTTTACACCCGAATTCCATGTCCAAAAAACATCGATCACAATCCTGATTATTTAAATAAAGCCACGCGCTATTTTCCGTTTATTGGCTGGATTGTGGGAAGTATTTCTTTTTTGACCTTTTATGTTTTCGCTCAATTTTTGTCTGTTGAAATTGCTGTAATTTTAGCTATTATTGCTTCCATTCTAACAACTGGTGCTTTTCATGAAGATGGTTTTGCAGATGTTTGTGATGGTTTTGGTGGAGGCTGGACCAAAGAAAAGATTTTGATGATTATGAAAGACAGTGCCATTGGTGCTTATGGAGCAATTGGTTTGGTATTATTGTTTTTATTGAAATTTAAATTGCTTTCTGAGTCAATTTCTATTTTTCAGATAGAAAGTTATATTGGACTTCTTCAAATTTTTCTTTTGTTTATATCGGCTCATGCTTTAAGTCGTTTAGCTGCGATTTCAATCATTTTTACACATGAATATTCGCGTGATGATGCTACGAGCAAAAGCAAACCAATTGCTAAAAAACATAGCTGGAAAGAAATTCTCGGAGCTTTTTTCTTCGGATTATTGCCTCTTTTAACTCTTTCTTATTTTCAATACCAATTCTTGTTAATCTTAATTCCGGTTTTTATAACACGCTATTTTTTGGCGCGTTATTTCCAGAAATGGATTGACGGCTATACCGGAGATTGCCTTGGTGCCACACAACAAGTTTGCGAAGTTGTTTATTATTTAAGCTTTCTTTTTATATGGAAATTTATTTAGTTCGCCATACCGAAACTGTTTGTGAAAAAGGAATTTGTTATGGGCAATCTGATGTAAACATAGCAGAACCTTTTGATTCCATTTTTGAAAATATTGTAAAGCAATTGCCCTCAGAAGCAATTGTTTTTTCCAGTCCTTTGGAACGATGTGTTCTTTTGGCAAAATATATTCAGGATAACATCAAAACGATATCGTACCTAGAAGACAAACGCTTAATGGAAATGAATTTTGGCGATTGGGAAATGAAAAACTGGAATGATATTCTGCCCGAACAGCTTAATCCATGGATGGAAGATTTTGTAAATATTCCGGCTTCAAATGGAGAATCTTTTGTGGAATTACATAACCGCGTTGAAGACTTTTTAATTGATTTGACTTCAAAAGAAATCAATCAGCCAATTGTTGTTGTTTGTCATGCCGGAACCATCAGAAGTATCTTATGTCATCATTCTTCTTTACCGTTAAAAGATGCTTTTCAGAATAAAGTAGATTTTGGTGAAGTCATTAAAATTGAGCTCTAAGAATGGTTTTGTTTAGAATTTGACTTAAAAAGTAAAACAAATTTGATAATTCAACATTTTTAACTTTATCTTTGCCCGAAATTTAAGGTTGCGTTTTAATTTTAAAAACGCATTAAAAGGGAATCAAGTAAAATCTTGAGCTGTACCCGCAACTGTAAGCTAAGTTCTGAAAAGAATGCTTGTTGTTAACTACAAACCACTGCTCGCCGCGGCGAGTGGGAAGGTAAACAACAAGACGCAAGCCAGGAGACCTGCCTTTGTAACAAATATCGAACTCTCGGGAAAAAGAGTGTAGAAATTATGACTTTAAAAAAACGTTTCGCTTTTTGTTTGCTGTTGCTGTGCCAGATTATTTCGGCGCAAAGCGATTCTATTACAAAACTGAAAACGGTCGTAGTTTCTGACGCTAATCTTAAAAAATATTCCACTTCACAATCGGTTTTAAAGCTTAATGATTCTGTTATCAATAAAAATGAAGCTCTGTTAACTGATCTTCTAAATTTCAATTCAACCATTTATTTTAAAGAATACGGACGCGGCATGCTTTCGACAGTTGCTTTTAGAGGAACAACTTCTTCACAGACTGCTGTAATCTGGAACGGAATCAATATCAATTCCCAAATGAACGGGAGTACTGATTTCAATACAATTTCAGGTTCTGACTATAATTCAGTTAGCGTAAAAGCCGGTGGAGGAAGTGTTATTTATGGAAGCGGAGCTGTTGGAGGAACTGTGCATTTAAATAATGATTTGAGTTTTTACAAGCGCTTTGAGAATAATTTGAAATTGGATTATGGAAGTTTCAATACCATCGGAATCAATTATAAAACCAATATTTCGAACGAAAAATGGAGTGCTCAGATTGGCTTTTCTAAAAACAGTTCTACAAACGATTACAAATACCTGAATCAATATACCTGGAAAGGCGAACAGCGCTGGAACCAAAACGGGCAATACGATGTGATAACCATGAGCGCCAATGTGGGTTATAAATTTGATACCAAAAACAGTCTGAAATTATACAGTCAAACTTCTAGTACAGACCGAAATACCTCATTAGTAACAGAAACCGAAACCAAAAGCAAGTACGTAAACGGTTTCAATCGAAATTTATTAGAATACGACGGCGATTTTGGAAAATTCAAAACCAATTTCAAAACCGCTTATATTTTTGAAAATTATCAATATTACGCTGATAATTCACTTAATCAATACACTTTCGGAAAAACGGAAAGCTTCATTGCCAAAGCTGATTTAGGCTATTCTCTTTTTAAATCAACACAGATAAACGGGATTTTAGATTACAGCCGAACTAAAGGTTTTGGAAGTGGTTTTGGAGATAATACGAGAGAAATCAGTTCTGCTGCACTATTAGTAAAACAAGATTTTTCAAAAGATTGGAAAAACGAATTTGGCATCAGAAAAGAATTTACGGATAATTATAAATCACCGGTTTTATTCTCTTTGGGATCTTCGTATCAATTTGGAAAATTATATAATTTGAAATTGAATTTGTCCCGAAATTTCAGAATTCCAACCTTCAATGATTTGTATTGGGAAGAAGGTGGAAATCCGGATTTGAAACCTGAAAGTTCCTATCAGGCAGAAATTGGAAATGTCTTTACTTACAAAAACATTTCGCTTACGCAGACTTTCTACTATATCAAAATCAACGATTTATTGCGTTGGGTTCCCGGAAGCAACGGAATCTGGACACCTCAAAACACTAATAAAGTCAACACTTACGGAACCGAAACGTTACTAAGCTGGAAAAAACAGTATGGCAAAAATTATTTTGGTGCCAATGCCACTTATGCCTACACGGTTTCTCAAGATCTGGAGACAGACAAACAACTCTTTTTCGTTCCTTTTAATAAAGTTACGGCAGCGGTTTCTTATTCCAGAAATAATATTTCAGCTTATTATCAATTTTTGTATAACGGTTTTGTCTATAGACAAGCTGATAATGATCCAAATGAAATTGTAGACGCTTATATAGTTTCAAACATAGGAATCGATTATGATTTTAAATTTTTAAGCTCTTTCAAACTAGGATTTCAGGTTTTAAATCTCTGGAATGAAAATTATGAAAGCCTTGAAAACAGACCAATGCCAGGAAGAAATTTTAATATGTACTTAAACCTTAAATTTTAATATAATGAAGTTAACCAGATTATTTTTAGTAGCAATAAGCGTATCGCTTTTTGTTTCTTGTTCAAACGATGATGACAATAACGATCCAAAAGGAGTATATGATAATGGTTTTTTCATCTTAAATGAAGGAAATTCTGATGGTGGTTCAGTTTCTTTTGCAAGTGATGATTTAGCCAATTTTACAGCAGATGTTTACAAAACTGCAAATGCTACTGATTTTGCAGGAGTATATCTTCAAAATATCTTTTTTGATGGAGATAATGCGTATATCATTGCTGGTGGATCAAACGTAATTAACGTTGTAAACAGATACACTTTCAAATTAATTGCAAAAGTTGAAACTGGACTTAATAACCCAAGATACGGAGTTGTAAAAGACGGAAAAGCTTATGTAACGAATGCAAACACTTACTCCTACATTAATCCGGCAACCGGAGATACTGATGATTATATTGCAATAATCGATTTGGCTACTAACAAAGTGGAATCTAAAATCGAATTGGGCGCAACTGCAAATAGAATTTTATTAGAAAACGGTAAACTATACATTACCGATTCTTCTAATGACAAGGTATTGGTAGTAAATCCAGCAACAAAAGCATTAGAAACTCCGGTAACAATTGGTTACAGTGGTGACAGTATGGAAGCTGAAGATGGTATTTTGTATGTTTTGAGAGCTCCTTATGGTGATAATAGAAGTGAAATTGTAAAAGTAAAATTATCTGATAAGTCGGTTACTAAAATTACTTTCCCTGCATCTTTAGACAGAGCTGGATATTTGGACGTTTATAATGATAAGATTTACTATACTTCTAACAACTCAGTATACGCAATTACGACTACTGCAATAGCAGCTTCAACAACAGCAATTGCAACTGCTAGTCTTCCTGCAGGTGGTTCAATTTATGGTTTTGCTGTAAACGATGATAAAATATTTATTGCTGATGGTGGCGATTTCGGATCCAACAGCAAAGCTTACATCTACAACTTAAGTGGAAGTTTGCAAAAAGAATTAACGGTTGGTGTAGGACCAAATGGTTTTTACTTCAACGATTAATACCTTTATTTTTAAATTAGTTTTTGTATTTTTTTTGTAAAAAAGGCTTTCATATCTGAAAGCCTTTTTTCCTTTTTATTTGTATTTATATTATTTTAATGCTCTTAAAAGCCCTTCTGGTGCTTTTTCAATATACATTTGATTTCTTATACCGTTCATTGCTTTAACATTAGTAAACGTTCTTAAAGCTTGCGTTCTGTCCTGCTGTATTTTCTTCGCAGTCGAACCCGTAATTTTTGAGATTGTTAAATTCAATAGTGGCTCTGACGGATCTCCTAAAACCCCCATATTATTAATATACTCCAATTGTTCATAAGTTGGAGCTAACCCGTCTGTATATTCTCCAAAACCAGCAGAGTTTACAATTTTTAAAACTAAAGGCTGCATAGCATATTTATGATTTGGATTTCTGTTTGTTTTCCCGAAACTAGGTGAATCATACAAGGTAACTGAACCTACATTTTTACCAACCGTCGTCTCTCCTACCTGAACTACAGAAACATAAGGTACAAGTCCGTTGATAACCAATTCACTTGCAGAAGCCGTTCCATCTGTAGTAATGATATATATTTTAGATAAATTCAGGCTATTGATTGCAGCTCCGTCTATTTTATCCGGAAACCTGACATTCAACGATTCGGGATCTTCGCTTTCGTAATATTCATTCACCTTTGGATTCCATTTTTCTTTGGCAAAAATTTTAGTAGCAAACTGACCAGTAATCATACTGGCCAATCTTGATGCTGTTTGAATCGAACCTCCACCATTATATCTTAAATCCAAAACAAAATCTGTTATTCCTTGTGATTTTAATGTAGCAAAAGCATCATTAAGCTGGGCATCGTAATTGGCATAAAATCCGTTATACATCAAATAACCAATTTTATGGCTTCCTGATACAATTATTTTATTGATGAAAATTGGATTTTCATCCAAAGTTGTTTTAACCAAAGCCACTGTTTTACCATTAGAAGTAATGACTGTTCCATTCATAGTTGCCATATCCAGTGTATAGCTGTCAGCATTCAAAAGTCCCTGATAATTTGAAACTGTTAATTGTGTTCCGTTTACGGCTGTAAAAAGATCACCACGTTTAATATCTTTAGTTGAAGCGTCAGAATTTGGAATAATATAACGAACAAACCCAACTAATTCTGTTGTACTTCCCGGTTTGTAACTTAATCTAAAATCTACTCCGTCATTTTTTGTAGTTCCCTGGAGTTCTCCTTCCAAAACAGTATAATCATCCACAATCCAGCTAAAACGGTCAATTGCCTGCCCTTTAGGGAATTTGCTACTTGGTTTATTTAGTAAATCCTGAAATAAATCATCGGGTTCAGAATATCCTTTTAAAAAAGAGTTAAGTGCTTCCTGAGTACTAAAACGGTCATCAGCTAAATTAGGAACATCAGGTTGCCATAAGTAAAACTGGTTCAATCCTTTCCAGATAAAATCATTCACTTGTAAATCTGCCGGAGCAGCAACATCATCCTGATCTTCGCATGATTGCAAGGTAAAAGCCAGCAAAAACACAAGCAATAAACTCTTTAATATTGTTTTCATATAAGTAGGTATAGTGGTATCAATAATATATTAACGTAAAAATACTACCTTTAGTTTTAACTATATTCAGTTTAAGTTGTTTTTTCAAAAAAAAATCACAAACACGTTGTAACAAAAATAATAGTGCCTCGTCTTGACTATATAAGCTTACTTATAAATATTGGTTAATTGAAAAAAATCATAATTCAGGAAGTAACTTATAACCGACCAAAAACCAACAAAATAACCAATTATGAATCAAGTTGCGTTTATAGAATTGATTAATCCTTTTAAAGACAAAGTTTTTCGTCTGGCAAAAAGATTGCTCACTAGTACTGAAGAAGCTGAAGATGCAACACAGGAAGTAATGGTGAAATTATGGAACAAAAAAGAAAATTTAGATGCCTATAATAATATTGAAGCTGTCGCAATGACAATGACCAAGAATTATTGTCTGGATCAGTTAAAATCTAAAAGAGCTGGAAATCTAAAAATAGTTCATAATAATTATACAGATCGTGAACCACAGTTAGACAAAAAACTGGAAGATTCTGATAGTCTGGAATGGGTCGAAAAAATTATAAATCAGTTGCCCGAGCAACTCCAAATATTAATTCAGCTTCGCGATGTTGAGCAATATGAATTTGATGAAATTGCGAAAATTGTCAACATGAATGAAACTGCTATTCGGGTAGCACTTTCGAGAGCGAGAAAAAAAATAAGAGAATCAATGGTTAATACACACAGTTATGGAATTAGATAAAATAGAAAATATATTAGAAAAATACTTTCAGGGAGAAACTACTATTGCAGAAGAAAAAGAATTAAAAGAATACTTTTCTTCGCCGAATGTTGCGCAGCATTTACAGCAATACAAACCAATGTTTGGTTATTTCTCTCAGGTAAAACAACAAAAATCAACGCAAGAGATACCACTACAAACTAAGAAACGAAATGTGGCGTGGTTATCAATTGCAGCTTCAGTTGTTGTTTTACTAGGAATAGGAACCTTTTATTATGTGAGCCAGGAAACTGCAACTCCGGTTGTAGCGCAATCAGAATTAGGAACCTATGATGATCCGGAAGAAGCCCTTGCCGCAACGCAAAAAGCTTTAGCCTTATTATCAAACAATGTGAATGTAGGTATTGAAAGTGTACAGTACATTCAGGAATATGAACAATCAAAAAACAAAATTTTTAAACAGTAATTAAATCAATCAAAAAAATGAAAAATTTCATCATAACACTAGTTTTCGCATTCGTTAGTACCGCTTTTTATGCTCAGGGAGCATTTGATAAATTTGATGGTCAGGACGATGTAACCTCAGTAATTGTAAACAAAAAAATGTTCGATTTAATGAGCAAAGTAAAAGTTGACGCTTCTGATAAGGAAATGCAACAATACATCAGTCTGATTAAAAAATTAGACTATCTAAAAGTGTTTACTACAAAAAATCCTAAAATCGAAGCTGAAATGAAAGCTTCAGCAGATAAATATGTTAAAACAGCCGGCTTAGAAGAGTTAATGAGAATTAACGATGGAGGAAGAAATGTAAAAATATCAGTAAAATCAGGAGCAACAGACTCTCAGGTAAGAGAATTATTGATGTACGTTGACGGAGCTAAAGGAGACGAAACGGTTTTATTATCTTTAACAGGTAATTTTGATATCAATGAAATCTCAGTACTAACAGACAAGATGCAACTTCCTGGTGGTTCTGACTTAAAAAAAGCCTCTAAAGGCAAAAAATAATCATGAGAACCAGCATCTTTACCACAGTCCTTTTAGCATTATTAACTTTAGCAAGTTGTAATTCTGAACCATCATTGCAAAAATATTTTGTACAGAATACCGACAATAAAGATTTTATCGCTGTTGATGTTTCGTCTAATATTTTAAACTTAGACAAAGCAAAGTTGTCAACAGAACAAAATGAAGCTTTAAAATCGTTTGACAAAATGAACATTTTAGCTTTTAAAGCAAACGATAAAAATCAGGCTCAATTTGAAACGGAAAGAGCAAAAGTAAAAGCAATTCTAAAAGATCCAAAATATCAGGAATTAATGAAGGTTGGTTCTGGTAAAGACGGTGCTTCTATAAGTTATGTTGGCTCTGATGAAAACATCGAAGAGTTTGTCGTTTTTGCCAACAGAAAAGAAAATGGTTTTGCAGTAGTTCGCGTTTTAGGAAAAAACATGAACCCGAATAACATTATGACGTTAATGTCTGTTTTGCAAAAGTCAAAAATTGACATGGAACAATTAAAACCTTTGCAGCAATTGATTACTACTAATAAATAATACATCTTACTTTAAACAAAAAAAGCTCCAAATAATTGGAGCTTTTTTTATATCTAGAATTGAGAAATTATTTACTCAAATACATTTTTCTTCTTGAGTATAACTCGTAGAATTGATCATCTTTTAAGTCATCAATAAACAAGATACTTTCTCCGGTCGATTTCATTTCAGGTCCTAATGCTTTGTTGACATTTTGGAATTTGCTGAAAGAAAAAACTGGTTGTTTGATTGCATATCCTTTTAATTGTGGATTAAAATCGAAGTCTGTTACTTTATTGTGCCCTAACATTACTTTTGTAGCGTAGTTCACATAAGGCTCTCCGTATGCTTTTGCAATAAACGGTACTGTTCTTGAAGCTCTAGGATTTGCTTCAATAATATAAACTGTATCATCTTTTATTGCAAACTGAATGTTGATTAAACCTACTGTTTTTAAAGCTCTCGCAATTTTATATGTATGGTCTTTTATCTGTTGCATTACGAATTCTCCTAAGTTGAAAGGAGGCAAAGTAGCATTACTATCTCCAGAGTGAACTCCGCAAGGCTCGATATGCTCCATAATTCCGATGATGTAAACATTACCATCAGCATCACAAATCGCATCTGCTTCCGCTTCGATTGCTCCGGCCAAATAATGATCTAAAAGCAATTTATTTCCTGGAATCGTTTTCAATAAATTGATTACGTGCTCTTCTAATTCTTTTTTGTTGATAACGATTTTCATTCCCTGACCTCCTAATACATAAGAAGGACGAATCAATAATGGGAAGTCTAAAGTGTCTGCTAAGGCAGAAGCTTCGTCAGCTGTTTCAGCAATTCCGAATTGTGGGAACGGAATATGTAATTCTCTCAATAAATCTGAGAAACGTCCTCTGTCTTCCGCTAAGTCAAGTGCATCAAAACTAGTTCCGATGATTTTTACTCCGTATTTAGATAATTTTTCAGCTAATTTTAAAGCGGTTTGCCCACCTAACTGAACAATAACACCCTCTGGTTTTTCATGCTGAATGATATCATAAATATGCTCCCAGAAAACTGGCTCGAAGTATAATTTATCTGCTGTATCAAAATCAGTCGAAACTGTTTCCGGATTACAGTTGATCATGATTGTTTCGTAACCGCATTCTTTTGCTGCCAAAACTCCGTGTACACAAGAGTAATCAAACTCAATTCCTTGTCCAATTCTGTTTGGTCCTGAACCTAAAACAATGATTTTCTTTTTATCTGTAACAATGCTTTCGTTATCTACATAACGTTCGCCGTTTGCTTTTTCAATTTCAGCTTCGAAAGTTGAGTAGTAATATGGAGTTTGTGCTTTAAATTCAGCCGCACAAGTATCAACCAGTTTAAAAACACGGTTGATGTTTTGGTCCATACGTAAAGTGTGAACTTCACTTTCCAGACAATTCATCATGTGAGCGATTTGTCTGTCGGCAAAACCTTTTTGTTTCGCTTCAAGCAAAAGTTCTTTTGGAAGATTCGAAATTTTATAGTTCGAAATTTCTTTTTCTAAAGTATAAAGTTCTTCGTATTGTTTTAAGAACCACATATCGATTTTTGTGATTTCATGAATACGGCTCAACGGAATTCCCATTGCAATTGCATCATAAATTACAAAAACACGATCCCAGCTTGCAAAAGTCAGTTTCTCAATAATTTGCTCGTAATTGGTATATCCTTTTCCGTCAGCACCTAAACCATTTCTTTTAATTTCTAATGACTGTGTTGCTTTGTGTAAAGCTTCCTGGAACGAACGACCAATTCCCATTACTTCACCAACAGATTTCATCTGAAGTCCTAAAGTTCTGTCAGCACCTTCAAATTTATCGAAGTTCCAACGTGGTATTTTAACGATTACATAATCCAGTGTCGGTTCAAAAAGAGCCGAAGTCGATTTTGTAATTTGGTTTTGCAATTCATCTAAGTTGTATCCTAAAGCCAGTTTAGAAGCAATTTTAGCAATTGGGTATCCAGTCGCTTTTGATGCTAAAGCAGATGAACGTGACACACGAGGATTAATCTCGATTGCTACGATATCTTCTTTTTCGTCTGGTGAAACTGCGAATTGTACGTTACAGCCTCCAGCAAAATTTCCGATACTACGCATCATTAAGATAGCATAGTCACGTAATTTTTGGAAAGTAGTATCAGATAATGTCATTGCCGGTGCAACTGTAATCGAATCTCCGGTATGAATTCCCATTGGATCCATATTTTCGATCGAACAAATAATCACAACATTATCATTTTTATCTCTCAAAAGCTCCAATTCATATTCTTTCCATCCTAATAGAGCTTTGTCAATTAGCACTTCGTGAATTGGTGACATTTCTAATCCGTAGGTTAGTTTTTCGTCAAATTCTTCTTTGCTGTGAACAAAAGCTGCTCCGGTTCCTCCTAGTGTAAACGAAGGACGAATTACTAACGGAAACCCAAATTCCTGAGCAATTTCTTTTCCTTCAAGGAAAGAGGTAGCTGTTTTTGCCGGTGCAGTAGGTACATTGATTTTTTGAAGCAATTGTTTAAATTGCTCTCTGTCCTCAGTAATATTAATAGCATTTACATCAACACCAATTAATCTTACTCCGAAATCCTGCCAAATTCCCTTTTCATCAGCTTCCAAACATAAATTCAAAGCCGTTTGTCCACCCATTGTTGGCAAAACTGCATCAATTTGTGGATGCTCCTTCAGAATTTCAATAATCGATTTTGTAGTTAATGGTTTCAAATATACATGATCGGCCATTGTTGGGTCGGTCATAATAGTCGCTGGATTGGAGTTTATCAAGATAACTTCAATTCCTTCTTCACGAATAGAACGTGCAGATTGAGATCCTGCATAATCGAATTCGCAAGCTTGACCAATAACAATAGGTCCTGATCCTATTATTAAAACTGATTTTATTGATGTGTCTTTAGGCATTGTATTTGTATTGTGTAGTTATATAAAGTACTTAAAAAAAAACATTCGTAGTGTATTCTAAACTAGAACGTTGCAGCTTTTTTTACCGACAAGGTATAAAAAAAGGCGATACTAAAAAAGTAATCGCCTTATGTATGTTTATACAAACATTATTTTTTGTGTCTAGGCTCGCTAGAAACAGTTAATTTATGTCTTCCTTTTGCTCTTCTACGCGCCAGAACTTTTCTTCCATTCGCAGAAGCCATTCTGTCCATAAATCCGTGCTTATTTCTTCTTTTTCTTTTCGATGGTTGAAACGTTCTTTTGCTCATTGCTTTGTATCTTTAAAATGGTATCTAATATCTCTTTTCTGTTTTACAATAACGTTATTCTAAAACCGAGTGCAAATATACAAAGACTTTTTTTTCTGGCAAGTACTTTAATAAAAATATTTTTAATTCATTTTACTATATTTGCAATCTCAAATATACATCTATTATGTTTAACAAAAATATTAAGCTTATTTTAGCCGGACTTCTTGTAGTTGCTGGCGTTTGGCAATTTACAGAGAGTAATATCGGGAATGGTATTTTCCTTATATTATTGACTGCAATTCCAATTTTTCTTTATTTTAAAAACGAATTTATCCTTTTAGCCTTCCTTAAATTAAGAAAACAAGACTTCGAAGGTGCTAAAAATTGGCTGGCATACATCAAAAACCCGGAAGCTGCATTAGTTAGAAAACAACAAGGATATTTTAATTACCTACACGGAATTATGTTATCTCAGACCAATATCAACCAGGCTGAGAAACATTTCAAGAAAGCAATCGAACTTGGACTATCAATGGATATGGATTTAGCCGTAGCAAAACTAAACCTTGCCGGAGTTGCAATGTCACGCAGAAGAAAGCTTGAAGCGACTAATTTATTGAATGAAGCTAAGAAATTAGACAAACAAGGCATGCTGAAAGAGCAAATCACCATGATGAAAGATCAAATGAAGAAAATCTAAACTTCTTTAAATTACAATAATTTAAAATCCCAAATTCCTATATAATTGGAATTTGGGATTTTTTTATCGTTTTTTATTTTTCGCAATCTTGTCATCCTGAGGAACGAAGGACCACACTAGAAACTCGACAAAGATTGGTGATTTAGCATGCGGAGCTACTTGTGTGATCCTTCGTTCCTCAGGATGACAAAGTTGTCGTATATTGGAATTTGGACTCGAGTGCTAGCGAACAGGCAAAGCAATTTAAAAATTGGGATTTAAACCTTTAATCTTCCAATATAATAGACGGCAAATTCTCATTCAGCCATTTGTATTTACTGAGAATCATAACATGGGTCCCTCCTTTTACAATAATACAACTCTTAATATATTTTATCGGAAAAACATCATCCTTATCTCCATGGATATGGATAACATTTTCATCTCTTTGATCTCTGTCCCATAAAATAACATTTTCTACAGCCCACTGCAGGTAATTAAGATCACGCATAGCCAGAAACTTCTCATACAGCTTAATACGTTTGTTGATTTTTTCTCCAAAAGAATATTTTGCAAGATTTTCTATATTCAGAATCAGCTTCATCGGGATTAGCTTATACGCTTTTGTAGTTTTTCCGATTTTCATTCTTCTTGGAAATTCCGCATTACTTCTTACACTCGAAATAATAATTATTTTCCGAACCTGAATATGTTTTGCCATTTCCTGAACCAGAATTCCACCAAAGGAAACGCCAATTAAAACGGGGTTTTCATGTTTGATGTTCTTGGTGATTCGTACTGCATAATCAGACAATGATTCCTTAGGTTGTGGGATCTCCCACTCCAGCAAACATGTTTCAAAAACAGATTCATCTAATTTAATTCTTTCAAAAATGCTTGAGCTTGCAGCCAAGCCAGGCATAAAATATACAGGAATTTTACTCATTTGGTAGAAAAGGAATTTTAATTACAGTTTCAATTTCAAGTTAAATTTACTTTTTTTACTAATATGCACAGCAAATCTCACACCATAATTAGATATTAAAACAAATAAAATCACAAAAAGAGAATTAAGCAAGCACTTAAAAAAATAATTTCATATTGAAAATCAAATGATTACCTTTGTATGCCAAATGATTCGTGTTCAATCTTCACCAAAACAAGTTTGAACGAATTAAAACCCTAATCTATATAAACATTTTTAACCTACTAAAAACATGTAAAATTATGGAACCTATTGAAACAATTATGGAAATCAAAGACAACACTTTCGCAAGACAATTTGAAACCATAACCCCGGAAGGACTAATTTCTGTTGAGTATTCATTTCAGGAAAAGAAAATTTTCCTAACTAAAATCAATACTCCGGAAGGTTTTGAAAATCAGGAACTGATTAATACATTGCTTAAAAGTATCATGGAAATTGTCATCGAAAAGAAATTCAAACTAATGCCTATTCATCCAAAAATTGCACTTTTTATTAAAAAGAACCCAAAGTACAAAGAATTACTCCCTCCTGGAATTAGACTTTAATTTCACGATTTCTCACAAAATAAAAAAGCACAAGTTAATCCTTGTGCTTTTTCGTTTATATATATATTGAGAAAATTATTTTTCGATCTCTCTCATAGAATCCATTTTTTTATGCGCTAAGAAACCGGCAACATCTTCAAAATGTTCTTTCACTCTTTTGTTTCCAAATTCAAAAACTTTAGTTGCTAATCCGTCAAGAAAATCACGATCGTGAGAAACCAATATCAAAGTTCCGTCGAAATCACGTAACGCATCTTTAATAATATCCTTGGTTTTCATATCTAAGTGATTCGAAGGTTCATCAAGAATCAATAAGTTAACTGGCTCCAGTAATAATTTTATCATTGCCAAACGCGTTTTCTCTCCACCGGAAAGTACTTTTACTTTCTTGGTAATATCATCACCCTGAAACATAAAAGCTCCTAAAATATTTTTGATCTGTGTTCTTACATCACCAACAGCAATATTATCAATAGTTTCAAAAATAGTAGCATTTTCATCTAACAATGAAGCCTGATTTTGGGCAAAATATCCAATTTGTGAATTATGACCAATATCTACACTTCCTTCATCGATACCAATTTCTTTCATAATCGCTTTGATCATAGTCGATTTACCTTCACCATTTTTACCTACAAAAGCTACTTTTTGTCCTCTTTCAATAACAATATTGGCATCTTTAAAAACTACATGATCTCCGTAAGATTTAGACAAATCTTTTACCACAACAGGATATTGTCCCGAACGCGCCGCAGGAGGGAATTTTAATTTTAAAGCCGAATTATCTACTTCATCAACCTGAACAATAACCAATTTCTCCAACATCTTAACGCGTGACTGAACCGCATCTGTTTTAGAGAACGTTCCTTTAAAACGATCAATAAAAGCCCTGTTATCCGCAATCATTCTTTGCTGTTCATCGTATGCTTTTTGCTGGTGTATACGACGATCTTTTCTCAATTCTAAATAATGAGAATATTTCGCTTTGTAATCGTAAATTCTTCCCATTGTAACTTCAATAGTACGATTCGTAATATTGTCTACGAACGCTCTATCGTGCGAAATTACCACAACTGCTTTTGCCGAATTAATTAAAAACTCTTCTAACCACTGAATACTTTCAATATCCATGTGATTCGTTGGCTCATCCAGCAAAATCAAATCCGGTTTTTGCAAAAGAATTTTAGCTAATTCAATACGCATTCTCCATCCTCCTGAAAATTCAGAAGTCTGGCGTGTAAAGTCCTCACGTTCAAACCCTAGACCAACTAAAATTTTCTCAACTTCAGCTTCGTAATTTACTTCTTCAATAGCATAAAACTTTTCACTTAAGTCAGAAACTCTTTCGATCAATTTCATATAAGCATCACTTTCATAATCCGTACGAACTGTTAATTGCTCGTTGATTTCGTCGATTTCAGCTTTCATTTTAAAAATCTCACCAAAAGCTTTCGAAGCTTCTTCCATTACAGTAGAGCCATCTTTAGTCAATAAATGCTGAGGCAAATATGCCACAACAGCATCTTTCGGAGTCGAAATACTTCCGGTAGAAGGTTTGCTTTGACCTGCAATTATTTTTAAAAGTGTCGATTTTCCCGCACCATTTTTACCCATAAGGGCAATTTTATCATTTTCATTTATAGCAAAAGAAACATCGCTAAATAATGTAGTTCCACCAAACTGAACCGAAATATCGTTAACTGTAATCATTTAGATTTTTAGATTTTTAGACTGCTTAGATTTTTAGATTTCTCAGCAAGTATTTTTTTGAAGGTGCAAAGATAGATTTTAATTAGATAATGTGCCAATTAGATAATTAGATAATTTTTGAATTAGAAAATGTGCCAATTTGAAAATTAGATAATTCCTTAAATTCCCAATAAAACAAAACCCGACAGGTTTTAAAACCTGTCGGGTTTGCTAAAATTATCTAATTGACTAATTATCTAATTAGTCTTTTCTCCATTTTTTCGTTTCTTCAAAAATATGCTCCAAGATTCCGGATTCTATTTCATCGAACTCAATATTTCTGCGCCCCATAACAAGTTTAGCCGTTTCAAAAGCTTTTTTGGTTACATAAGTTGTGAATCCGGCAGCACCGCCCCAGGAAAAACTCGGAACAAAATTACGCGGAAAACCACTTCCAAAAATATTAGCGCTCACTCCCACTACAGTTCCGGTATTAAACATGGTATTGATTCCGCATTTACTATGATCTCCCATCATTAAACCACAAAACTGAAGTCCGGTTTTAGCAAAACCTTCTGTCTCATAACTCCATAATTTTACTTCTTCGTAGTTATTTTTCAGGTTCGAATTATTACTGTCCGCACCAATATTACACCATTCACCCAAAACAGAATCACCTAAAAATCCGTCATGCCCTTTATTTGAATTAGCAAAAAGAACCGAATTTTTAACTTCTCCTCCAATTCTTGATCCAGGACCAACCGTAGTTGCACCATAAACTTTAGCATTCAATTTTACCTGCGCATTTTCACATAAAGCAAAAGGACCACGAATTACAGTTCCTTCCATAATTTCGGCATTCTTACCTATATATATAGGACCATTCGAAGCATTTAGCGTTACAAACTCTAATTTTGCTCCTTCTTCAATAAAAATATTTTCAGGCGCTATTACATTTACACTCTTTGGAATTGGCTGTGATTTTCTGTCTTCTGTTAAGAAATTAAAATCGGCACGAATGGCTGCGTCATTTTTCGAGAAAATATCCCATGTATGTTCGACTGTTAAACAATCTTCGTTATATTGAATGATTTCATACGAATCGAAATCAACTTCTTCCTGATTTTCAGTTGCAAAGAAAGCAATTACATCGTCACCTTTAAAGATTGCCTGATTTTCTCTTAAGTCAGAAACCATTTCAGCAAGCTTATCATTTGGTAAATACGCTGCATTTATCATGATATTTTCTTCCATTTCCACCATCGGAAATTTGGCAGATAAATAATCTTCAGTAATTGTTGTAATTGTTGACCCCAAACGTGCTTCCCATTTTTGACGTATCGTCATGATTCCAATTAGAATATCAGCCACAGGCCTTGTAAAAGTAAAAGGTAATAAAGCATTCCGAACGGGACCGTCAAAAAGAATGTAATTCATAAATAAAAATATTTGATACTTGTTAAAATCTTGATTTGGTTATCGAGGCCAAAGTTACAAATATTTTATTTGTTTAAATAAATCAGACTTTTACTAAATCAATACCAAAGTGATAATATCGCATAAAAAAAGCCTTCCAATTGGAAGGCTTTTATATGAATAAAAACAGTTATTAGTTTTTAACGTGTTTTGCGTATTTAGTTTTAAATTTATCAATACGTCCTGCAGTATCGATAAGTTTAGATTTACCAGTATAAAAAGGGTGAGATGTTCTAGAAATCTCCATTTTTACAACTGGATACTCAACTCCGTCAACTTCAATTGTTTCTCTTGTATCTGCAGTAGATTTAGTGATAAAAACTTCGTCATTTGACATGTCTTTAAATGCAACTAATCTGTAATTTTCTGGGTGAATTCCTTTTTTCATCTTTTCTTTTATTTATTGTTTAGAGCATTTTTATTTTGAAGCTTTTCCATGGTTAGAAAAAGGTGTAAACAAAGGATACTCTTTTTTGTTTAAAAATTTAATTATTTTTGAGTGTGCAAATTTACAATTCTTTTTTAATAAACAAACATTTAGCTCATTTTTTTTAATGAAATTCAAAAAGCTTTTTTTATCTGCGATTATATTGGGAATTGCTATATTTGTGGATTAATTTTAAAACATATAGAAATATGATTAATGAAGTTATAAAAAAGAACGGGATTACTTACGGTGTAATGATTGGAATTGCATCTGCTTTAATAACTGCAACTATCTATGCGGTTGATTTAAATTTGTTCACGGCATGGTGGATGGGATTAATAGGAATCGCTATCAGCTTAACTATTTCTATCATTTTACTTTCTAAAACAAAGAAAGAATTAAATGGCGTTTTTAGCTTTAAAGAAGCTTTTACTACTTATTTTATTGCTGCAGTAATCGGGATTCTGATTTCTACTCTTTTTAATATTATTCTATTTAATGTTATTGACCCGGGTGCGAAAGACACTTTAAGTGAGTTAATGATTAAATATACTGTAGGAATGATGCAAAAATTTGGATCACCAGCTTCAGTTATTAATGAAACTATTGCAAAAATGAAGCTAAGCAATCCATATTCTACTTTAGAATTAATAAAAGGATCTGTTTTTGCGATCGTAATAAGTGCAATTTTCGGTTTAATTTTCGCGGCATTTTTTAAAAGCAAAACTACACAAGAATAAAAAAATAAATGAATTTATCTATACTTATACCGCTTCTAAACGAGGAGGAATCACTGCAAGAACTCTATTCGTGGATTATTAAAGTGATGCAATCTAACAATTACTCTTATGAAATCATTTTTGTAGATGATGGTAGTACAGATGATTCTTGGAATATTATTGAAAGTTTTTCAAACGAAAACCCAAATGTAAAAGGAATTCGTTTCATGAAGAATTTTGGAAAATCACAGGCTTTGCACGCTGGTTTCGCAAAAGCAAAAGGTGATGTCATTATTACAATGGACGCCGATTTGCAAGACAGTCCGGACGAGATTCCAGGGTTATATGAAATGATTACCAAAGAAAAATTTGATTTGGTTTCAGGTTGGAAAAAGAAACGTTACGATTCTGTCGTGGCAAAAAACCTTCCTTCAAAATTATTTAATTGGGCTGCCAGAAAAACTTCAGGAGTTGAATTGAATGATTTTAATTGTGGCTTAAAAGCATACAAAAATACAGTTGTAAAAAACATCGAAGTATCTGGCGAAATGCACCGATATATTCCCGTTTTGGCAAAAAATGCCGGCTTTAATAAAATTGGCGAAAAAGTTGTAATTCACCAGGCCAGAAAATATGGTGAAACCAAATTTGGCATGGATCGTTTTATCAACGGTTTTCTTGATTTGATTACGATTTGGTTTTTATCAAGATTCGGAAAAAGACCAATGCACTTATTTGGTTTATTAGGATCCATTATGTTTATGATTGGATTTTTATTAGCTTTATACTTAGGAATCGATAAATTATTTATCCACAAAACCAGCCGTTTAATTACTGAAAGACCTCATTTCTATTTATCAATAACATCAATGATAATAGGAACTCAACTATTTTTGGCCGGATTTTTAGGAGAAATTATTTTGAGAACCAAAAGCAATGAAGCACGTTATAAAGTTGCCCGAGAGGTTAATTTTTAATACAAACCCCTAGCCCTGACGGGAGGAAAAATTCTTTAGTGTCCGCCACGGCGGACACTAAAGACTGGAATGACAGCATTAAATAGCTCCTTAAAATTATTATTTAAATATAAAAAGATACGAATGATGAATATAGCACCAAATATTTTAAATGCTGTAAACGAATGGCTGACCCCAACATTTGACAAAGAAACACAAGCGGCCGTTAAAGAATTAATGACCACATCGCCTAAAGAACTTGAAGAGAGTTTCTATAAAAATCTTGAATTTGGAACTGGCGGAATGCGTGGTGTTATGGGCGTTGGAAACAACAGAATTAACAAATATACACTTGGAAAAAACACTCAGGGTTTATCTGATTACTTACATGAAGTTTTTCCAAATCAGCCTTTAAAGGTTGTTATTGCTTATGATTGTCGTCATAATAGTAATACGCTGGCTAAAGTTGTAGCTGATGTTTTCTCTGCAAACGGAATCCAGGTTTATTTATTCTCAGATTTACGACCGACTCCGGAATTGTCTTTTGCACTTAAATATTTAGGCTGTCAATGTGGAATTGTTCTTACAGCTTCACATAATCCACCGGAATACAATGGATACAAAGTCTATTGGCAAGATGGTGGACAAATTGTTCCGCCGGAAGATGCTGCAATTATAAAAGTAATCGAAAACCTAGGTTACGATAAAATTAAATTCAACGCAAACGAAAGTCTGATTGAATATATTGATACTGAAATTGACAAAGCTTTTATAAAATCATCTATAGAAAATGCCAGTTTTAATACTCCGGCCGAGGCGAAAGACAATTTACAGATTGTATTTACCTCATTACACGGAACTTCTATAAAATCTGTTCCTGATACATTATCACAGGCTGGTTACAAAAATGTACATATTGTACCAGAACAAGCTATCCCTGATGGAGATTTCCCAACGGTAAAATCCCCAAATCCGGAAGAACCTGAAGCTTTGACAATGGCTTTGGCTTTGGCTGATAAAACAAACTCAGATATCGTTGTTGGAACTGATCCTGATTGCGACCGTTTAGGTGTTGCCGTTAGAAATAACGACGGAAAAATGATTTTGCTTAACGGAAATCAATCCATGGTTTTAATGACTTCCTTCTTGCTAAAACAATGGAAAAAAGCCGGAAAAATTAACGGAAAACAATTCGTTGGTTCTACAATCGTTTCGACTCCAATGATAATGGAATTAGCGACAAGTTATGGTGTTGAATGCAAAGTGGGTTTAACAGGTTTTAAATGGATTGCCAAAATGATTAAAGATTTCCCGGAACTTCAATTTATTGGAGGTGGCGAAGAAAGCTTTGGTTTTATGGTTGGCGATGCTGTAAGAGATAAAGATGCAGTTGCTGCTACATTACTAATATGTGAAGTTGCTGCTCAGGCAAAATCTGCAGGAAGTTCTGTTTATAAAGAACTTTTACAACTTTATGTAGAACATGGTTTTTACAAAGAATATTTGGTTTCATTGACCAAAAAAGGAATGGAAGGTTTACAGGAAATTAATCAGATGATGATTGATTTACGTCAAAATCCTTTGAAAGAAATCAACGGACAACGTGTAATTATGGTTGAAGATTATGACTCATCAATTGCATTAAATCTATTGACTGGTGAAGAATCAACAATGGATATACCAAAATCAAATGTATTGATTTATTATACTGAAGACGGTTCTAAAATTTGTGCAAGACCAAGTGGAACTGAGCCAAAAATTAAATTCTACATTAGTGTAAATGCAGAATTAGAATCAGTTCAGGATTTTGATGCTGCTGAGAGTTTCTTAGATCAGAAAATAGAGAATATCATTGCAGGAATGCAGTTGAAATAAACAGAATAAAAAATACTTTTTAAAAATAAACCCGACATTGTTTAAAAACTGTCGGGTTTTAATGGTAAAATAACAACCTATAATGAGTAATTTCAAAAAAATAGTTCCTTTTATATATCCGTATAAAAAATACGCATTCCTAAACATCTTTTTTAATGTTTTGTATGCACTTTTCAGCACACTTTCGTTTGTTGCTTTAATACCAATGCTTCAGGTATTATTTGACCAAACAAAGGCTAGAAAGGTAAAACCCGTATATCAAGGAATTTTAAAACTCCAGCAATATGGAGAGGATTATTTAAGCTATTACATCACCACAACAAAAGGCAATCACGATCCTGGCTACATTCTATCTATAATGGTAGCGATTATAATTTCTATATTCTTATTAAAAAACTTAGCAGATTATTTAGCCATGTTTTTCATCACCTTTTTGCGAAATGGTGTTTTAAAAGATATGCGAAATGCGTTGTATAAAAAAACACTGGAACTTCCTTTGGCTTTTTATTCTGAGAAAAGAAAAGGAGATGTTATTTCCAGAATTTCTGCCGATGTAAATGAGGTTCAAAACTCATTTTTAGCCATATTGGAACTTATTGTAAAAGAACCATTGACAATAGCTTTTACCATAACAACAATGCTAATTATTAGCACCAAACTAACGTTGTTCGTTTTTATTTTTATTCCTGTATCCGGTTATATTATTTCATTAATTGGAAAACAACTTAAAAAACAATCGACTAAAGCACAGCAAGAACAAGGTACTTTTTTATCTACTATTGAAGAAACTATTGGCGGATTGAAAGTCGTAAAAGGATATAATTCTGAAAACTACTTTAATACAGTTTTTCAAAATTCAACTGAACGCTTTTTTACTTTATCTAACAGCATTGGCAATCGCCAGAATTTAGCTTCTCCTGCGAGTGAGTTTATGGGAATTACTGTTATTGCAATTTTATTATGGTATGGAGGACAAATGGTTTTGATCGACAAAACGCTGAGCGGCCCTTCATTTATTGCCTATATGGGATTAGCTTATAACATTCTAACACCTGCAAAAGCAATTTCTAAAGCATCCTACGGAGTAAAAAGAGGAAATGCCGCCGCCGAACGTGTTCTTGAAATTTTGGAACAGGAAAACACTATTACTTCAAAAGATAATGCAGTTGAAAAAACAACTTTCGATAACACTATAACAGTTCAGAATATTAACTTTAAATATGAAGACGAAACGGTTTTAAAAGACTTTTCACTTGAAATTAAAAAAGGGCAGACTGTTGCACTTGTTGGACAATCAGGAAGTGGAAAAAGTACCATTGCAAACTTACTAACCCGTTTTTATGATGTGAATGACGGAACAATTTCGATTGACGGAATCAACATCAAAGACATGAATTTACAGTCACTTCGCAGTTTGATGGGACTAGTTACACAAGACAGTATTTTATTTAATGATACTATCAAGGCTAATATTGCGTTAGGAAAATTAGACGCTACTGATGATGAAATTATTGAAGCATTGAAAATCGCCAACGCTTTTGAATTTGTAAAAGAATTGCCTTTAGGAATTTACACCAATATTGGCGATAGCGGAAACAAACTTTCGGGTGGACAAAAACAACGTCTATCTATTGCCAGAGCAGTATTGAAAAACCCACCAATTATGATTTTGGATGAAGCAACATCAGCATTGGATACGGAAAGTGAAAAATTTGTTCAGGTTGCACTTGAAAACATGATGCAAAACAGAACTTCAATTGTAATTGCACATAGACTTTCAACTATTCAAAAAGCCGATGTCATTGTCGTAATGCAAAAAGGAAAAATAGTTGAACAAGGAACCCACGACGAACTAATTGCACATAACGGCACTTATAACAAATTGGTGACGATGCAGTCTTTCGAGTCATAAGTCAATCTTGCTATGAGCCTTTACGACTTTACTCCTTTGAACCTTAAAAAACAAATATGTATCTCAATAATCCGAACATAAAACTTCCAGATGATCCGGATACAATTGTTTGGAAATACTTAGACTTGTCTAAATTTCTTGATTTATTATTATCTAAGAAATTATTCATGTCTCGTTCTGACAAGTTCGAAGATCAGTATGAAGGTACATTTAGCGAACCTACTTTTGAAGAAATCAAGAAACTTGCCATTGATAATCCCGACTTTTTAAAATACTATAAAACACAACGTGAGCAAGTCGCTATAAGCAGCTGGCATATTAACGAATATGAATCGTTTGCCATGTGGCAGATTTTCACTCAAAACAGTGAAGGATTAGCGATTCAATCGACAATTGGAAGATTACAGAAAGCATTGAAACCGGAAAATAACTTTGATCAGTATATTGGCGAAGTAAATTATATCGACTATAAAAAAGAATACATTCCGTTTGATGATTTATTTTTCCCGTTTTTGTTTAAGCGAAAAAGTTTTCAATACGAGCGTGAAGTTCGTATTATTACAGACACCTCAAAAAGCACCATAAAACTGAATGACGGATTAAAAATCAATGTTGATATCAATCAATTGATCGAAAAGATATACATTCATCCAAAATCGGAAAACTGGTATAAAAAACTCGTTATTGAATTGGTAGAACGATTAGGATTTGGGTTTGAAATTGAAAAATCTGATTTAGAAAGCGATATTTTGATTTAGATTTTAAAGCTGCTAAGGTTCTAAGATACTAAGATGCTGAGCTTTTTTAAGCTACAATTATAATATTAAAAAAAATACTTTTCAACTCTACGATAAAAGAAAGCCAGTTAAAAATTAATTTTTAACTGGCTTTTATGCACAAAGATTTAAAACCTTAGAATCTTAGTATCTCAGTACCTTAGATCGGTTTATAATTTTTAATTTCCCATTTTTTAGCGGCCAAATCAATGTAGTTATAATGCAAGACATCGTTTTTATCGAATTGACCATTTTGGTTGGTATCTTCAATAGTTCTGAAATAAATACGATTTTTAGATTCGATCAGACTCCAATCTACTAATTCCTGAAGATCCGGTGAAACCTTAGTGAAATTTTCTCCGCTAATATCACTTAAATACAATGTTTTAATATCACCTGTGTCAATTTTTCCATCTTTATTGGTATCAGAATCAGTTAGAGTGTACACCATAATTTTGTTCAGAGTACGATCTGCAACTGCTTTTAAATAAGTAGCCGTTAAAATTAAAATTGGTTTATCAGAAAGAGGACGAATAGAATCTGAGTCAATTTTTTGAAATTTCAGGTTTTGTAAATAACCTGTAATTTCAAATTCGCCCAGGTTTGAAATAGTAAAACTAACATCATTTACACTCGATGATCCGTAACGTGCTTTTGTTCCTCTTTCAAAAACTCTCAAATCTCCAACAGGATGAATTAAATAATTCGTTCCTTCCATCTGAATTGGCAAATCTGCCACTTCTATCTGGGTAGAATCTGTTTTAGTTAACACTTTTGCCTTATTTGAAGCATCATAAATCACTTTTGGCTTCTGAGCATCGTCTTTACAACTCACTACTGTTCCGATGATTACTAAGGCGATATATTTTAGATAGTTTTTCATTTATGCGAATTATATTGGAATATCAAATATAGTATTTTTGATTGTATTATTTATTGTTATTGAATTTTCTCAAAATGGCAATATATCCTATAATTTCTAAAACGCAAGAAACTCTTTTCTTATTGCCGAAGTTCATTTTTAACTTCATTTATTCCCTTACAACCTCGCATTAATTTTCACATTAAAAACTCTTGAAGTCATGTAATTCGGAATCGCATACTCATTTTTTGAATACACATCCCGAACCCAGGTATTAGTAATTGCATTTTGATTATTGAAAAGATTAAAAATCTCAAATCCAACAGATAATTCTTTAAAACCTTTTAACCAATTTGCTTTAGCAGTTTTGGTACTGGCATCAACAAAAACTTTAGCAAAACCAACATCTGCCCTTCTGTAATCGTTTAATCTGTTTTGATACAAATACGGATCTGAATAAGCCGGTGCGCCGCCTGGCAAACCGGTATTGTAAACCAAATTCAGATACAATTTCACACTTGGAATATTCGGCATATAATCCTGAAATAACATGGCAAATTTCAAACGTTGGTCTGTTGGTCTGGCAATATAGCCTTTGTTTTCGTAGTTTTCCTCTGTTTTCAAATAACCAAAACTAACCCAGGATTCAGTTCCCGGAACAAATTCTCCGTTCAGTCTAAAATCTAAACCTTGAGCATATGCTTTTGCATTGTTATTGGCTATATATCGAATTCGGACATTGTCTATTGAATAGACATTTACATCAGAAAGTGATTTATAATAGAGTTCTGTAACCCATTTAAAAGGGCGATTCCATATCTTGAAATTATAATCATTACTCAAAACGATATGTATTGATTCCTGAGCTTTCACATTCGGATTTACAATTCCATTTATATCACGAAGTTCTCTATAAAAAGGTGGCTGATGATATATTCCTCCGGAAAGTCTGAAAACCATATCCACATCCCAATCTGGTTTAATCGCAAACTGAGCACGCGGACTAAAAACAATTTGATTTTTACCTTCAACAGCAGCACCAGAAACATCCCAGCTCTGAAAACGAGCACCAACATGATACCAAACCTGATTAGAACCGATTTCTGTTTTCTGATTCCATTGTGCATAACCTGCAATTCTGTTTATAGTATTAAAATTTATTGCACGAACATCCTGATATGGCAAAAGTGGTCCTGTATACGGTTGATAAGGCTGATTATTTTTTGGCAAAATAACCAAAGGAGGATTTATAGAAAATCCCGCCGAATCAATTACTTCCCACTCTACAACCCTATCACGAATGGATTCTCTGGTATATTTTAAACCAAATTCTAACTGACTGTCATTTTTTTTCCATTCCTTAAAACCTTTAATTTCAATATTCGCAATTAAAGCGTCCAAATCATTTCGCGCATGATTAAGCTGAGAACCAATTCCACGTGTAAAATCAATTGCATCAGGTTCCCCGTCCTCCGTAACATTTCCTAAACGATATTGTGCCAAAATATCAAAATGTTCCTTTTCTGTTGTGTGGAACAAGGAGCCTATTAGCTTTAAAGTGAAATCCGGAGAAACTTTATAAGTAGTTTTCAGCGCTCCAAAATAAGTATCATATTGATCTTTCTCTTGTCCTTCATAATAAACATTCAGCTCCATTGGCTGGTCTATTGTTCCGAATCTCGTTTCTCTGGTTAAAGGTTGATATAAATATTTATTCTGAGAAATATTTCCTAAAAAACTCATTTGCCATTTTTTAGAAATATCATAGGTAATGTTCGTTTGAATATCAGCAAAAGTTGGTGTATAATTCGTTTCCGTATCCTGACTATTGACAAGCAAACTATTATTTCGATAACGAACTCCGGTTACTGCAGACCATTTTTTATTTTTAGAAACCAAATCAACTGCGGCACTTGCGCCCAATAAACTGGCTTCAAAAGCAGCACCAAATTGTGTTGGTTTTCGGTAGGTAATATCTAAAACAGAGGATAATTTATCTCCAAATTTAGCTTCAAATCCTCCTGCCGAAAAATCGACATTCTGAACCAAATCGGTATTTGTAAAACTTAATCCTTCTTGTTGTCCAGAACGAATTAAAAAGGGACGATAGACTTCGACTTCATTGACATAGACTAAATTTTCATCATAATTTCCACCCCGAACTGCATATTGCGTACTTAATTCATTATTAGAATTTACTCCTGGCAATGTTTTCAAAATATTTTCGATTCCTACATTTGCTCCGGGAATCTTTTTGATTGTCGCAACATCTATTGTCGTAATTCCCTGAACTCGTTTTTTATTTTTAGAAGATACAAATACTTCTCCCATTTGCTCTTCAGAATTACTCATTACCGGATTAAAAACGAAAACTTCATTTGGTTTTAAACTCACTGTAAGACTCATCATTTTTAAAGAAATATGAGTAAAAATCAAGGAGATTTTTTTATGCGAAGGGATTTCAATTTCAAAAAAACCATTTGAATCTGACTGCGCCACATTTCCTAAACCTGCAATATTTACATCTGAAACAGGACGGTTTTCCTGATCTAAAATAATACCTTTTACATGCGCATTCTGAGCAAATGAAACACAGCTGCATAGAAAAAGGAAAACAAATATTAACTTACGATGGCTCAAATGTTGTGGTTTTATTTTTGTTGACTTCTAAAAAAATGAGTTTCAAAGATAGCAGAATTACCCACATTATCAATCACTTCAATTTTTAAATCATTTGCTCCTTCAGCTAACAAGGCATCATCAAACTTGTGCGTTATTTTTCTGGTTTTGTTGTCATATTCAAACAAAACCCAGTTTCCGTTTAAATATCCATTGTACGATTTAATTCCAGATTGACTATCACTTATTGTAAATTGAATTGCTTTCATATCGCTGATCCATTTATCCTGAATTGGTTTTGCAATTTTAATAATTGGAGCGATTGTATCGAGCACCAAACCAAATTGTCCTAAAATTTTAGATTTAGCTGTAAAAACATCATTTTTCCTAGTTGTTGCGTTATAACTGCCGTTTCTTCCAATAAAAACTTTATCCCGTAATGCCTCTGAATAGGTACTGTCTTTTATTGTAATTGTGAAATTAGAATGAACCGGAACAACATCATCATGAATATAGATTTTGTTATTCCTTACATCGAAATTCAGATTAAAATCATCATAAAAGGTTCCTGCCGGAAAAAACACCGACATATTATCTTTTTCAAAATTATAATCTTTATTGACCTTTATGAAATATTTAGAGGCTATTGGCTCTGCATTTATAACCGGTGTTTCGATATCATACTCAATTGGAACCGTAATTGTACTTAAATTTCCAAAATAATCTGAAACTTCAATTCGATAGGTGGAGGCCAAATTCGGCTCGACCGGAATAATTCCACGAAGCGAATCCGTTTTTATAATACTCAACGCAAAAGGTGTTTTCATGAAAAGCTTCTGTACACGCTGTCCTGATTTTTTATATTTAGCATAATCAATCAACGCATTTACATAACGCATTTCATCAAACGAATAGGTGTTGAACTGGTAATTGTAATTTTGATTTCCGTTAACGAGAGTCGATACGTTAAAAACTCCATTTTTATTTCCCGAGACATCATCGAAATCAACCGTATTAATTCCGAAGCCAATTTTTCCATTTGCTTTTACTTTACTTGCCAAATAGGTTCCGTCTTTTTGAAGGGAAACATACAACAACAAAGGCTGTTTGGATTGGTTAACTGTTGTATTATCCATTGGATAAACATATAAACTCGAAATAGTTGGTTTTTTAGTGTCTTTTATATTTTTATCAAATCCAAAAAACATCGGATTAATCACAAACTCCGTTTTTGTATCTCTAATTTCAAAATGCAAATGGGGTCCTTCAGACGAACCTGTATTACCAGAAAGCGCAATTAACTGTCCTTTTGTAACAGGTAATTCCCCAGGTTTTGGAAACATTTCAATTTCGAATGCTTTTTCTTTGTAATGTGTTTGATTAACATAATGCTGAATCTCACCAAGTGTAGTTTGCAAATGCCCGTATACCGAAGTAAAGCCATTTGGATGTGTTATATAAATGCACTTACCATTACCAAAAGTAGAAATTTTTATCCTTGATACATATCCATCTGCTACTGCATAAACATTCAATCCTTCCCTTTGATTGGTTTTTAGATCGAAACCCGCGTGAAAATGATTCGGCCTCAACTCACCAAAATTACCCGATAGCTGCATCGGAATGTCTAGTGGCGGATCAAAATAATCTTTAGGATATTGAGCCTGAGCAAAAATAAACTGGCAAAATAACAGGGTAAGTACTGAAAATCTCATAAGCAACATTTTTGCTAAGATAAAAAAATAACAGGCGAAAACCGATCAGAATAAGACAAAAATACAATTGATTGAATTTCATTTATTTGTCTATTTTTAATGCAAAAAAATCGATAAAAAATTGCATTAATAAAAAGGAATACTAACTTTGTATGATTAAGTAATGAATAGGATTTATAATGAGTGTAATTGCCGAAATAATTGATACTCTTGAATATAAAGTCGAAAAGCTTTTTGAAAAATCAAAAGGCCTGGAGAAAAACAATCAGGAATTACGATTACAATTAGCCAAAGCTGCGCAAATCATCCAGAAACAATCTGAAGAAATGGAGGCTTTGAAAAAGCAATATGACACACTTAAAATAGCCAATTCGTTGCTCGGCAGCGACAATAACAAGAGAGAGACAAAGCTTAAAATAAATTCATTAATTCGCGAAATTGATTACTGTATAGCGCAACTATCAGATTAGAAAAACATGGACGGAAAGCTTAGAATTAAAATATCAATTGCAGACCGCGTTTACCCATTAACGGTTGAACCCGCTCAGGAAGAAGGACTTAGAAGTGCTTCTAAAAAAATTGATGCTATGATTAAGCAATTCGAAGAAAGTTACGCGGTTCGTGACAAACAAGATGTATTGGCTATGTGTGCATTGCAATTTGCATCACAGGTTGAACAAAAACAAATTGATAACGCAATCGATGGCGAAGAAACCATCGAAAGAATTAAAAGATTAAATTCGCTATTAGATCAATATCTCGAAAATTAAACGTTCTTTACAGAAACTAAGATACTGCCTACATTAGTTCACAATTGGTAAACTCAACACTAACAATTTAGAATGAGCAAATCGTCGCTACTATAGTATGCCATGCTTCGGCTTGGAAACTTGAACAGTGAGTTAGCTCAAAACTTGTCTTTACGAGTTTATTCAAGCAATTAATGTAGGCTTTTTTATATATAAATTTAAACAAACATGGACATCATAACGATCATTATTTCAGGTATTATAGGTATTGCAGCAGGTTTTGGAATAGCTAAAATTATCGAAAAAAGTAATATTTCTAATCTCATAAAAAACGCAAAAAAAGAAGCATCTTCCATTTTAAAAGATGCTAATTTAGAAGCAGAAAATATTAAAAAAGATAAAATCCTTCAGGCAAAAGAACGCTTTATCGAATTGAAAGCAGAACACGAACAAGTTATTTTGGCCAGAGACAAAAAAGTTGCTGAAGTAGAAAAAAGAGTTCGCGATAAAGAATCACAAATATCAAATGAGCTTTCAAAAGCTAAAAAAGTAAATGATGATTTCGAAGCTAAAACTTTAGAATACGATAACAAAATTGAGGTTTTAGACAAAAAACAAGCTGAAGTTGACAAACTACATAAAAGCCAACTACAACAGCTGGAAGTAATTTCAGGACTTTCTGCTGAAGAAGCAAAAGAACAATTAGTGGAAGGTCTAAAAGCTGAAGCTAAGAGCAAAGCTATGTCTCATATTCAGGACACTATTGAGGAGGCAAAACTTACTGCGCAACAAGAAGCTAAGAAAATTATCATCAATACTATTCAGCGAGTTGGAACAGAAGAAGCAGTAGAAAATTGCGTTTCTGTATTTAATATTGAATCTGATGATGTAAAAGGTAGAATCATTGGACGTGAAGGTCGTAACATTAGAGCTCTTGAAGCTGCAACCGGAGTTGAAATCATTGTTGATGATACACCGGAAGCTATTATCCTTTCTTGTTTTGATCCGGTTCGTAGAGAAATTGCTCGTTTGTCACTACACAAATTAGTAACTGACGGACGTATTCACCCGGCAAGAATTGAAGAGGTTGTTGCTAAAACAGCTAAACAAATCGACGACGAAATTATTGAAGTTGGTAAACGTACTGTAATCGACTTAGGAATTCATGGATTACATCCTGAATTAATAAAAGTAGTTGGTAGAATGAAATACCGTTCTTCTTACGGACAAAACTTATTACAACACTCAAGAGAAGTTTCTAAACTTTGTGGTATCATGGCAGCCGAATTAGGCTTAAACGTAAAATTAGCAAAAAGAGCTGGTTTACTTCACGATATTGGAAAAGTACCAGATACTGAAAGTGATTTACCACACGCTTTATTGGGTATGCAATGGGCTGAGAAATATGGTGAAAAAGAAGAAGTTTGCAACGCAATTGGAGCTCACCACGATGAGATTGAAATGAAATCATTGTTATCACCTATTATTCAGGTTTGTGATGCTATTTCAGGAGCAAGACCAGGAGCAAGACGCCAGGTTTTAGATTCTTATATCCAACGTTTGAAAGATCTTGAAGAAGTAGCTTACGGATTTACTGGTGTAAAAAATGCTTATGCAATTCAGGCTGGTAGAGAGCTTCGCGTAATCGTAGAGAGTGAAAAAGTTTCTGATGACAATGCAGCTAACTTATCTTTCGAGATTTCACAAAAAATCCAGACTGAGATGACTTATCCAGGTCAGGTTAAAGTAACAGTAATTAGAGAAACCAGAGCAGTTAATATTGCGAAGTAATCTCCTATCTTTATAAAAATGCAAAGGCTATCTCAAAAAGATAGCCTTTGCATTTTTATATTAAATTTCAACCCTTAAAGATCACCAAATATAATCTTAAAACTCGTTCCCACTCCTACTTCACTTTCAACAGAAATACTTCCTTTCATGGCTTCTATTTGATTTCTGGTAATATACAAGCCAATTCCACGTGCTTCTTCATGTTTATGAAAGGTTTTATACATACCAAATAATAAATCGCCATGCACGGCCAAATCAATACCCAAACCATTATCTGTAATTTTTAATGATTTTTGACCTTCAGGTTCAATGGCAAAATCAAAAACAACAATAGGATCCCGATCCGGATGAGCATATTTAATAGCATTTGTGGTAAAATTCAACAAAACACTTTCCAGATACGCAGGGTTAAAATTAATAGTTAAATAATTCGGGACATTATTCACAACTGTAACATTCTTCTGCTTATCATATCCTTTTATCGTTGTTATTGTTTTTTCTATATACTCACAAAGTTTCAAAGGAACAACAGCAATATTAATATTGCTTTGTGTTTTTACAATTTGAGTTAAATTCGAAATAGTATCATTCAAATCATTAGAAACCGTTCTTAAATGCAATAACATTTCGCTAACAGTTTGCTTATCTACATCGGCATCAATAAAGTCCAAAATAGATTTTATGTTTCCCGCCTGAGTATTTAAATTGTGCGAAACAATATGCGAAAAATTGAGCAAACGACTATTTTGGTCACTATATAATTTCATCGTTTTTATAATCTCTAACTCTTTTTCTTTCTGCAAAGAAACATCTGTATGCGTTCCTAACACACGTAACGGTTTTCCGTTTTCATCACGCATAATTACTTTTCCGCGATCCAGAATCCATTTATAATTACCGCTTGAAGTCATTACACGATGGTAATTTTCGTAATAAGGTATTTTATTATCAAAGTGTTCCTGAATATCGGAGTAATATTTTGGAAGATCATCGGGATGGACAATTTTATCCCAACGCTCAGGATCATCAAAAATATCTGTTGATTCTAATTCCAGAATTTTAAGTGATAATGAAGAATAGAAAACACTATTAGTAACCATATCCCAATCCCAAATACCAACTGTTGAGGCATCAAGGGCAAACTGAAATCGCTCTTCAGAAATACGCAATTTTTCTTCCTTATCCTTTAATTCAGTGATATCGGAAACATGTCCAAAAAAGCTAATACTATCACTGTCAGCAGAAGACTTTTCGGTTTTAGATGAGATCTTAAACCAACGCAAACCTTTCTTTGGCAAAACTGCTCTGAATTCTACTTCCCAGGGTTTTACTTGTTTACGCGCATTAACTAAAGATTGAAAAAAAAGCTCCCTGTCAGAAGGAAAAATTCTGTCGTATATAATGAGTTTAATATCATTTGTAAACTCTCTAGCAGAAATCTCAAAAATATCATCAGCAGATTTACTGACAAGTGGAAAAGAGTAATTATTGTCTTTGTCTATTATAAACTGAAAAAGTAAATCGGGCATTTCGGCCAACAATTTTTTATAAAAATTATTAACTTCCAGACAATCCTCATTCTCATATAAATCAAAAACCATATAACACTTTTTATGTAATTTGAATGATTAAATCATTTTCTAGATCAAAAAGATGCAGTTCGTCGATAATATCTGCATTTAATAGAAATTATCATACAAGATATTAATTTTTTAAGATAAAAAAGTATCGCTTCAAAAAAAATTATTTTCTGGGATGAAACGAATGCATGACTTCTTTTAAAAAACTTCTATCTAAATGTACATAAATTTCTGTAGTTGTAATTGATTCGTGACCAAGCATTAATTGAATGGATCTTAAATCGGCACCATTTTCTAGTAAATGGGTTGCAAAAGAATGACGCAAAGTATGCGGGCTAATATTTTTCTTCAAACCAATTTTTACAACCAAATCTTTTATAATAGTAAAAATCATTGCACGTGTTAATTGATTTCCTCTTCGATTCAAAAACAGAGTGTCTTCACAGCCTTTTTTAATGGTTACATCACCTCGAATTTCATTCTGATAAATCTGTATGTACTTTTGTGTCAATTTCCCAATCGGAACAAAACGCTCCTTATTTCCTTTTCCGGTTATTTTTATAAATCCTTCATCAAAAAACAAATCAGAAATTTTGAGAGAAACGAGTTCTGAAACCCGAAGCCCGCAACCATACAAAGTTTCCAGCATAGCACGATTTCGTTCACCTTCATTCGAACTTAAATCGATTGCTGCAATCAACGCATCAATTTCCTGAACCGCCAAAGTATCCGGTAATTTACGGCCTGTTTTTGGAGTTTCAATTAATTCCAAAGGATTATCAACTCTATAATCTTCAAAGACTAAATAATTAAAAAAACTTTTTAATCCGGAAATAATACGTGCCTGAGAACGTGGATTTACTTCTTTTGAAACTGCGTAAATGAATTGCTGTACCGTTTCATCAGTAATTTTCAATGGAGAAACTTCTATTTTATTCACTTCTAAAAAAAGGCAAAGCCGCTCAATATCGAAACCATAATTTTCGATAGTATTCTTAGACAAACCTCTTTCGATTCGCAAATACGATTGATAATCTTTAATGTATTTGTTCCAATTCATATTTACAAAGTAAGTGATTTTTAGGCATAAAAAAACCTCCCTGAATTTAGGAAGGTTTTAATATCTATTAGAAAAGGTATTAGAATTTATAAGCCAAATACAACGCAAGGTTACTATTTTTAGCACTGTCATAATAATCATCTGCATCATCAATATCGTTATCAGACAGAGGAGATAAACCAATAGTATAACGAAGCCCGGCTGAAAAATTATCAGTAAAATTATATCCAGCTCCTAGGTTAAAACCAAAATCTACTGATCTGGTAAAATCCTTAACATCTTCACCATCCGTTTTAGCCGATAATAAAAGACCTAATTGCGGACCAGCTTCAACACTAAATTTATTTTCTATAATATAGTATTTAGCCAATACCGGAATATTTAAATAATTAAGTTTAAAATCAGCATCATTTCCAAAAGCACCGTCAAATTTAGCACCTTGAGTCGAAAACAAAAGCTCCGGTTGTATAAAAAATTTCTCAACGACGTGAATCTCTGCTAAACCTCCGATATGAAAACCTACTAGAGATTTTGTATTATCGACATCTCCGCCAACCACATTAGAAATATTAAGACCTCCTTTTATTCCAAACCTTGTTTGTTGAGCATTTGCAAATCCAAATGTCATTACTGCAATCGCAACTAAAAAAAATTTTTTCATTTTTATTTGATTTTGAGTTAAAATTAATATGTCAAATATAAAAATATACTTAATAAAATTTAATCTTTTGATTAATAAATTATTAAACAATTCAATTTATACTTTTTGGAAAAATTTAAATCTTCCACTGAATATTGTAGAGAGATAAAAAAACCTTCCAAGATTTAGAAGGTTAAAATATTTGATTTTAATAGCTTAAAATTTATAATTGAATCCTAAGTTTATTGAAGAAAAAGTTCCTTCGTTAGAGATTCCCTTATATGCAGCATATAATTCTATTTTTTCGTTTTGGTAACCAAATTTTGGTTGGTATAAAAACCCTCCGTCTGCTCCGTCACCACTACCAACATAAATAGCATATCCTAAATCTGCTCCTACAAATAAATTATCTGTAATTGAATATTGTGCTGTTCCTGCAACTGGAATAAAACCTGCATCGTCTGCTTTTAATTCAACTTCTCCCATTCCGAAATTATAAGTTTGGCTTTTAGCAAAATACCTTGTATAACCAGTGGTTACACCCGCAGTAAACTTATCCGCTACGTTCCAAAGGTAAGCAGCATCGACACCTAAATTCACAGAAGCAGCATCCTTAATATCGCCTAATGGCAAACCAACATGTGCTCCAACTTTAAAGTGACCATCCTGAGCATTTGCAAATCCAAATGCCATAACTGCGATTGCAGATAAAATAATTTTCTTCATTTTTATTTTTTTTTGGTTATAATTAATATGGTCAAATATAAAATTATACTTAATAAAAAATCATTTGCGTTTTAACAAATAAAGCAGTAAATAGAGCTAAAATCTTACGGAATATAAACCACGCCACAGCCATTAAAAATACTGGAAAAGGTCAATTTCACACTTTTCATTCAACAGAAAAACGTAAAAATCAGGAATAACTTATAACTCAAAAATTGTTATTTTTTTTACAATTTAGGTTTAATACAGCAAAATATAGGTTAAAAATACACCAGATAAATCTTAAATAATTTAAAAAAAAATGAAATCTAATTCTTAATAAATAAAAATTTAACACAACTATAATATATAAGAATAACACTCTTAAAAAGAGGTTATTAAATAGTCATTTTAAATAATCATGAGAATTTTATTAATTATTTAATGTAAAACATAAAACAATAAATTCTTAATTCTGTAGTTTTGACTAATAGATAACATTTAAAATAATACCAATTTTTAAAAACAATTTTATGAAAAAGATACTTTTAGCAGCTGTACTGTTCATCGCAACATCAGCTACAATACAAGCCCAATTACTACAAATCGGTGTTAAAGCAGGGGTAAATTTCGCAAGTCAAACAGGAGATGCATCCATGCAAGGTGTAGCATTTGACAAAGATGGTATCACAAGCTACCATGCAGGTCTTGTTGCAGAAATTAAGTTATTAGACAAATTTTCAGTTCAACCAGAGCTTTTATATTCTACTCAGGGAGCAACTTACAAAAATGCAGTTGACGAATTTAAAAATGAACTTGGTTATTTATCTATTCCGGTAATGGCTAAATTTTATCTAACTGATTCATTTAGTTTAGAAGTAGGACCACAAGCTTCTTTTCTATTAAGCGAAAAAAATGACTTCGATGTAGAAGATGCAGAAACATTTGAATTTGGACTAAATGCAGGAGTTGGATTTAAAATTACAAAAAACTTCTTCGTTCAGGGACGTTACGGTTTAGGATTAACAGAAGCTTCTAAAAATGCAGACGTAAAAAATTCAACTGTACAAATTTCAGCTGGATTCATGTTCTAAAAAAGAATATCACATAGTTTTATAAAAACCGTTCTATTAATTAGAACGGTTTTTTTATTTTTACACTGTTGTGAAATGTTTTCTGTAAAATGTAAAATGAATTCAAATCACTTAATAAAACTTAAATTACTTATGAAAATTTGCATCATCAACGGACCCAATTTGAATCTTTTAGGAAAAAGAGAACCGGAAGTTTACGGAAGCCAAACTTTTGAAGATTATTTTGAAAGATTGGAACATAAATTTCCAAACGTTGAACTTTCATACTATCAAAGTAATATTGAAGGCGAATTGATTGGAAAAATTCAGGAAGTTGGTTTTACTTTTGACGGAATCATTTTGAATGCAGGTGCTTACACACACACTTCTATTGGTATAGGCGATGCTATGAAAGCGATTACAACTCCGGTTATCGAAGTTCACATCTCCAATACTTATGCACGCGAAAGCTTCAGACACCAATCGTATTTATCTGGAAATGCAAAAGGAGTTATTTTAGGTTTTGGATTAAAAAGCTATGAATTAGCGATTCAGTCATTTTTGTAAAAAAGAGGCTTCTCGCGAAATTTCGGGGACACTTAGCCTGAAAATACAATTTAACAAATTATTAATAAGCTCGCTTTTAACTTATTCTATTTTTGTGAGAGAAAAAACTTTCATGAGAAACTATACTTTATTTGCCTTTTTATTTTTTTCGATTTCCAACTTTGCACAAATCAAAGGAACTATAACGGATGAAAAAGGAAATCCTTTGCCTTTTGTTTCTGTTCTTGAGGAAAATACTTATACTAGTACCACATCAAACGAGCAGGGAAATTATCAACTCAACGTAAAAGAAATTGGCAAAAACAAAATTACGTTTCAGTACCTAGGTTTTAAAACCCAAAAAACAGCAGTCTCTTCAAATTTAAAAACGGTAATTTTAGATATAAAACTTCAGGAAGAAAGTTTTGCACTAAATGAAGTGATCATTGATCCTAAAAACAATCCTGCCAACGCCATTATAAAAAGCGCGATTGCCAATAAAAAAGAAAATTCCGAAAAAACCTCACGCTACACTGCAGATTTCTATTCAAAAGGAATGTTTAAAGTTAAAGATCTTCCTAAAAAAATCCTTGGTCAAAAAGTCGATCTTGGCGAAGATATGGCGTCCAATTTAGATTCTACAGGAACTGGAATTTTATATTTATCAGAAACCATTTCGAAAATTTCTTTTGAAAAACCGAACAAATTAAAGGAGAAAATCATCGCTTCTAAAATCTCCGGAAACAATAAAGGCTACAGCTATAACACGGCCAGTTTATCAACTTATGATTTTTACGAAAATAATTTAGACTTCGACGTTAAACTCATCTCTCCTATTGCCGATAATGCTTTCAATTACTACAAATACAAATTGGAAGGAACTTTCTTTGACGACAACAATCAGCAAATCAATAAAATTAAAGTTATACCAAAACGAGATAAAGAGCCCGTTTTTGAAGGTTATATTTATATAGTTGATGATAGTTTTGCCATTTATGCGATAGATTTAGACATTAAAGGCTACCGAATGAAAAATGAATTTACTGAAATTATGACTTTAAAACAGAGTTTCAGTTATAATTCGAAGAATAAAATCTGGTCTAAAAATGCACAGACACTTTCGTTTAATGCGGGCATTTTTGGAATTAAATTCTCCGGGAAATTCAATTATGTTTATTCTAATTATGAATTTCCGGATTCATTTGAAAAGAAAACTTTTGGAAATGAAATTGTTGCTTTTGAAGCGAATGCCAATAAAAAAGATGATGCTTTTTGGAATGAGATTCGCCCAATTCCGTTGACTATTGAAGAAAGTGCCGATTACACCAAAAAAGACAGTTTACTGACAATTCGTAAATCTAGAAAATACACCGATTCAGTTGATGCCAAAAATAACAAATTTAAAGTTTGGGATGTTTTAATGGGTTACGATTATAAAAACACCTTCAAAAAATATTCTTTTGATTATAAAGGTCTACTAAACCTGACTTCATTAAGTTTTAATACCGTTCAGGGATTTAATTTTGATTCGGGTTTCTCTTTTAGAAAATGGAATGAAGAAGAAGGAAAAAGCACTTCTATAAGTACCACTTTTAATTACGGATTTTCAGACGAACGTTTTCGTGTTACCGGAGAATTCAGTCATAGATTCAACACTATCAATTACGCTACAATTTGGGGTTCCGGAGGAACAAAAACAGCGCAATTTAATGGTGCCGAGCCTATTAGTAAGTTTGTCAATTCTATAAGTTCTTTATTTTTTAAAGACAACTATATGAAGTTGTACAATTTAGAATTTGCTCAAATCAACTATTCTCAAGATGTTGCAAACGGAATAAATTTGAATGCAAAAGTGGCTTACGAACAACGAAAACCGCTTTTTAATACTACGGATTATTCTTTCTTTAAAAAAGATGATATTTATTCATCAAACAATCCATTAGCTCCAGACGACTTTACAGCTGCCGCTTTTGATCAGCATCATTTGTTTAAAACGGCTTTGACTGCCAGAATAAATTTCGGAAACAAATATATTTCAAGACCTGACGGAAGATATAATATTAAAGATGAAAAATATCCAACAGTATTTTTAGTTTTAGAAAAAGCTTTTGCTGCGAGTGAGAAAAAATATGAATTTGAAAGAATTGGTGCTTTTGTTCAATATGATTTATCGCTAGGAAACAAAGGTCTTTTGGGAATGAATTTCAGAGCCGGAAAGTTCTTTAATGCTGAAAATATCGCTTTTATAGATTACAGACATTTTAATGGAAATCAGACCCACATTGGAACAAGCGATCGTTATTTGAATGTCTTTAACTTAATGCCATATTACGCTAATAGCACAAATGACAGTTACTTTGAAATGCATTTGGAACATAATGATACCGGTTTTATAATGAATAAAATTCCACTATTGAATTTATTAAAATCAACGATGAATATTGGATTTCATTCGCTGGCAATTCCAGATAGAAAACCTTATTCTGAATTCACAGTTGGATTAGACAATTTAGGTTTTGGCAAATTTAAATTATTCAGAGTTGATTATGTTCATTCCTATCAAGGCGGGGTTCAGCAAAACGGGATTGTTTTTGGGCTAAAAATTTTGAATGTGTTGGATTAGATTTAACGCATTTTTGTCACAGAAGTGACAAAACTATATCGCAAAATAGAATCCGTTTATTCTTTTTAAAAAGAATAAACGGATTCTATTTTTACGTTTCAAAGAAAACCTCAGCAACTTAGAACCTTAGTACCTCAGAACCTCTTCTCAATGATAATCATCCGGTTCAATATGAATCAAAACGTTACCCAATTGAGGGATTTTTTCTTTTAAAGTATCCTGTAGTTTATGCGAAAGATCATGTCCTTCCTTCACTGAAATTTGTGCCGATACAATAGCATGAAGATCGACGTGGTATTTCATTCCGGCTTTACGAATAAAACATTTTTCTGTTCCTAAAATACCTTTAACCGTTAAGGCCTTAACACGAATTTCTTCAACCAAATCATCATTTAAATTTTCATCCATGATTTCGCCAAGTGCGGGTCTGAAAATCTTGTAACTGTTGTATAAGATAAAAAAAGCAGCAAAAAGTGCCGCCCAATCATCTGCTGATTCGTAACCTTTTCCCATAAACAGCGCGATCGAAATTCCGATAAACGCCGCTACCGAAGTAATTGCATCACTGCGATGATGCCAGGCATCTGCCGCTAATGACGAACTATTGGTTTGTTTGCTTCTTTTCATCACTACACGAAACGAATATTCTTTCCAGATAATTATAGCCCCTAAAACATACAATGTCCAGGATTTTGGTAAATCATGTGAAGTCTGAATATTGCCGATACTTTCGTAAGCAATAATTGTTGCCGAAGTAATTAAAAACCCAACAACCAAAAATGTAAATAAAGGTTCTGCGCGACCATGTCCATACGGATGATTTTCATCTGCCGGTTTATTCGAATATTTTATGCCAACTAAAACTAAAAAAGATGAAAATATGTCTGCAGTCGACTCAATCGCATCTGCAATCAAGGCGTAAGAATTGCCAAAAAAACCTGCTAGCCCTTTTAAAATGGCCAAGCAGGTGTTTCCAGCTATACTAAAAATAGTAGCTTTTATAGCTTTTTGTTCGTTTGTCATTTGAGACTTTTATCTATTCTCTTACGATTTTAGCACCAATAGCTCTCAAACGCTCATCGATACGCTCGTATCCACGGTCAATTTGTTCTATATTTTGAATTGTACTTGTACCTTTTGCAGAAAGAGCTGCAATTAACAATGAGATTCCGGCACGAATATCCGGAGATGACATTGTAGTCGCTTTTAGTTGAGATTCGAAATTATGTCCCATAACCACCGCTCTGTGCGGATCACATAACATAATTTTTGCTCCCATATCGATTAATTTATCCACGAAAAACAAACGGCTTTCAAACATTTTTTGGTGAATTAAAACATCTCCTTTTGCTTGCGTAGCCACAACCAAAACGATGCTCAACAAGTCAGGCGTAAATCCTGGCCAAGGTGCATCAGCAATAGTTAAAATAGAACCATCTATATCTGTTTTTACTTCGTACCCATCTTTGTGAGCAGGAATGTAAATATCATCACCACGTTTTTCGATCGTAATTCCTAATTTTCTAAAGGTATTCGGAATCAAACCTAAGTTTTCCCAACTTACATTTTTTATCGTGATTTCGCTTTTTGTCATAGCTGCAAGACCAATCCAGGAACCGATTTCAATCATATCTGGAAGAATTCTGTGCTCACAACCTCCAAGACTTTCAACACCTTCGATAGTCAATAAGTTTGAACCAACTCCGGTAATTTTAGCTCCCATAGAGTTCAACATTTTACACAATTGTTGCAAATAAGGTTCGCAAGCAGCGTTATAAACTGTAGTTTGTCCTTTTGCTAAAACAGCAGCCATAACAATATTTGCTGTTCCGGTTACAGAGGCCTCGTCAAGTAACATATCTGTTCCTTTCAATCCTTCTTCGGGAGTTTCTACTCCATAAAAGTGATCTTCTCTGTTATATCTGAATTTTGCTCCAAGATTAATAAAACCTTCAAAGTGTGTATCTAATCTACGGCGGCCTATTTTATCTCCACCTGGTTTTGGAATATATCCTTTTCCGAAACGAGCTAAAAGCGGTCCAACAATCATAATAGAGCCACGAAGCGCTCCGCCTTCTTTTTTGAAAGCTTCAGTTTCTAAATATCCAACATTAACCTCATCGGCCTGAAACGTAATCGAACCCGGTCCATTGCGTTGAATTTTAACCCCTAAATTACCCAACAAAGTGATTAATTTATTGATGTCAATAATATCGGGAATATTATTAATTGTTACTTTATCTCCTGTTAGAAGCACGGCACATAAAATTTGTAATGCCTCATTTTTTGCTCCTTGCGGAGTGATTTCTCCTTTTAAAGGAATTCCTCCTTCGATTTTAAAAATTCCCATATTCTTTTTTTAAGGTTCTGAGGTTCTGAGGTTCTAAGGTTCTGAGCTAAAAATCTTAGTAGCTTAGCATCTTAGTAGCTTAGCACCTTTTTTTTATTTCTGATTATTGTTTTTTTGAAAAGGTTTTGGTTTCCCCGGGCCTTTATTGTTTTTGTTGCTTTGGATTTTTGGTTGGCCTGGTGGTGTAATTTTATTCGACATACGTTTGTTGGTACGCAATAAATCAGTAGTATTTAAAAGCTCTTCTGTACTTTGCAACAAGTTAATTTTTCCGCCTGACAATTCAAATAAATGTTCAAAAATCACATCATCTTTTACCGTGTCTTTGTTCCAGCTTAAGTATGATTTTTTCATGTGATTGGCGATCACTAAAACCAATGCATTTTTCATTTCCCCATCTTCCCATTTATTGGCAACATCAATCATATATTTGATGTTGTTCCCATAAAATCTGTATTTAGGAAAGTTTTGAGGATATTGTAAAACATCTGGTTTTAACTGCAATACATCTCTTGATGGAATTGGATATGGCGATTCTACATCTAATTTAAAATCAGACATAATAAAAAGCTGATCCCATAATTTATGTTGAAAATCAGGAACATCACGCAAATGCGGATTCAGACTTCCCATCACCTGAATGATATATTTCGCGGCTTTATTGCGCGTCTCGGCATCTTCAATAATAGTAGCCTGATCAATCAGTTTTTGCAGATGACGACCATATTCAGGAATAAGTAAACGTTGTCTTTCAGAATTATATTCTAAGTTAAAAACAACGTCATTTGCGACTTCTTTTTTATATTTTTCGACCATAAGTTATAATGAAACTATACCTTCTATTGTAGATACTTCTTTGTATTTGCTAATCACTTCATCAGCGCTATGCATTGTAACATCTATAGAAACACTGGTAAATTTACCGGTTTTAGATTTTGTTGTTTTGATAACCGCGCCCATATTGTCAAACGCTTTTTCAACTCGCTCAACATTATCACCCACTGAAGGCATTATAAATTTGTACAAATATTCTGCTGGCCAAGTATTTGAATTATCTAACTCAACCTTTAATCTTTCGTAAAATTCGGCGGTGTTTTTTTCTTTATCGTTCTCCATTCGTAATTAAAAATAAACGCAAATATACGGTTTTGATTTCAGATTTTTTAGATTTTTTCTTTTAGAAAAAAGGCTCAAAGTTACAAAGGTTCAAAGGTGCAGAGAAAAAAGCTTTGCGACAATATTTCTTTGTAAAATTCCTCTTATATTTGAAAAACTTTGCCTTAAAAATCTCTCGCAATCCCGATAGCTATCGGGAGCAGAGTCGCAAAGTTTTATTTTTAAGTTTTCCAAATTTGACTTGGCGGCTTGGCGACTTTGCGAAATTAAAAACACATTACTATGAAAAACCAAATTCTTCTATTTTTTATCGTACTAATATGTAATTCAATAAAAGCTCAGGAAATCAAGACAATGACTTATTTCCAGAACGATACCATTAAACTGGATTTAGATTTGTATTTACCTGAGAAAAAATCTAATGAAAAAATTCCGTTAGTGATTTTTGCTTTTGGTGGAGGATTTTCTGGCGGAGAACGTACGAGTGAGAAAGAATTTGGGATGTTTATGGCAAAAAACGGTTACGCAGTTGCCAGCATTTCATACAGTTTATATATGAAAGGAAAAGATTTTGGTTGCAAAGGGACTTTGACCGAAAAAATAAAAGCAATCCAAATTGGCGTGAGCGATATGTGGCAAGCGACTTCATTTTTGATTGAAAACGCCAATAAATACAATCTTGATACTTCAAAAATTTTTATTTCCGGAATTAGTGCAGGTGCGGAAATTGGTTTTCACGCTTCATTTTGGGATTATAAACTCATGAATTTATACAAAAGTAATTTACCCGAAAACTTTAAATATGTTGGTTTCATTGGAGGCTCAGGTGCGATTCAGGATATCAATTTAATCACAAAAGAAAAGGCACTGCCGATGTTATTGGCGCATGGAAATAACGACAGCACGGTCCCGTACGCTGCAGGTTCGCATCGTTCTTGTCCGACAAATGCTTCGGGTTGGTTAATCCTTTTTGGATCTTATGCGGTTTACAATCATATGATTGATTTACATAAAGACATAGAACTCATAACTTTTTGCGGTGGCGGACATGAATTTTCAGGTTATCTTTTTCATGATGGAAAACAATATGTTCTGGATTTTGTGAATGATGTTTTGAAGGGAAAGAAATTCGAATCGCATTTAATTGTGCCTTCTAAGAAAAAAGGGGTTGATTCTGGGAAGTATTTGTTTTGTGAATAAATTTTTATTTTCAATATGGAATTAACGCGATCAGATATTCAAAAATTAGTAAAAGCTAAAAAAGCTGACACTCTTTGGAATCATTTTGTTTATGCATCTAAAAAAGACTATAAATTACATGGTGAAATCCAAGATAACACAATTAAGATTTGGCAGAAAGTAATTATGACAGGAGCATTTTATCCTGTTTATACTTTTGAATTTAACTCCGAAAACGAACTCATAAAAATAACAGATAAATTAAATCCTTTTGCTCAACTTTTAAGATTATTATTTCCATGCATTTACTTCTTTCCTTTAATTTCAGACACTTGCACCGATTTCGAGCTTAAGCGTTTTTTAACAGTATCAATTATTTTTCTACTCTTAACTTTTATTTGTTATTTAGTCAGTAATAAAATATATCAATATGAAAAACAGGAGCAATTAAACGATTTTTACAAAAAACTTGGTATTGAATTACAAGATGAACCAGAAAATGAATGGAGTAAAAGCAAAATAGCAACCAGATTATTTACATATCCATTTTGCTTTGCATTAATATTATTAAATATCTTTCTTATTATTCCAGAAGGAAGATTTTTTTTAGCAATTCCAACATTAGGTATTATTGGAGTCTATTTATATTCTGATTTAAAACTTGTCTTCAAACACAAAAAAAGGAAGATAAATCAATCATAAATCCGTTGCTTAAAAAGAATGATCATTCAATATCAAAAAGCTCCAGCGGAGCAAAATGTTTATAGCTAATTTTCATGTTTGTCATTTAAAAGCTCTGGCGGAGCAATATATCGATTTCAAACATGTCACCCCGAAGGGGTTTTATGAAATGACCTATAATTTTTTCTATAAACATAATGTCCCGCTGGGACTAACTAAATTTCATATATTTTGACTTAAACTGGCTGAAGTCCAGCCCTACAATATTCTTAGAACCTTCGGCTCTTTTTATTAGTTCTGGAGGAACCTTTTGTTTTGTAGAGTGGGACTTCAGTCCAGCCTAATAACATTTTAGAGATTTGTTTTTTTCTATTCCAGTCTTTTAAATACCTACAAGGTTTTGAAACCTTGCAGGAGAACGCAATATTGTAAATCTTTCCAAAAACAAAACCATATTTCCTAGCTAGCCCTGATTGAGGTGGTATCCTTTTATGGTCTCGTTTTTTAGGAACGAGACCATAAAAGATAAAGCCGAAAGCAGGAACCCATATCTCCAAAATTGCGAAATCATCCGCTTCAGGTAAAATAATCTTTTTAAATACCAATAAGTTTAGGTAAATTTGCGCTTTATTTTAAGAAAGTGCAAAAAGAAATCATAGTTCTAATTGGTGGCCCGGGAACGGGAAAATCTACTCTGATCAACGAATTGGTAGCTCGTGGCTACTGCTGTTACCCTGAAATTTCAAGACAAGTTACACTCGAAGCACAAGAGCGCGGGATCGAACAATTGTTCCTGGAACAACCTTTATTGTTTAGCGAAATGTTGTTGGAAGGCAGAATTAAACAATTCGAAAATGCCCTTAAAGAACCGGACAATGTAGTTTTTATCGATCGCGGAATTCCGGATGTTGTCGCTTACATGGATTATATTGGCGATGAATATCCGACGCATTTTAAAAAAGCCTGCGAAGATTTTAAATATTCAAAAACATTTATTTTACCGCCTTGGGAGGAAATTTACGAAAGCGACACCGAGCGTTACGAGAATTTCGAACAGGCCTTAACGATACAAAAGCACCTTGTTGAAACGTACAAGAAATACGGTTACGATTTAATTGAAGTGCCTAAAGATACGGTGGAGAACAGAATTCTTTATATCTTAGATAAAATTTAGGCATTTGGTTAAAGTTGCAAAACTAGAAACTGATTTCTAAATTTTTTAACTTTAAAACAAGACCAATGCCAGAAGCGCAAGAAATTCTTTTAAAATACTGGAAACACGACAGTTTTAGACCGTTGCAAAAGGAGATTATTGACTCGGTTTTGGATGGTCAGGATACTTTTGCCCTTTTACCAACGGGTGGAGGAAAATCGATTTGTTTTCAGGTTCCGGCCATGATGCAGGAAGGTATTTGTTTGGTAGTTTCACCTTTAATTGCCCTGATGAAAGATCAGGTGGCTAATTTGCAAAAGCGGGATATTAAAGCGATTGCACTTACAGGCGGAATTCATACGGAAGAAATCATTGATCTTCTCGACAATTGCCAACACGGAAATTACAAGTTTTTATACCTTTCGCCAGAGCGCTTACAATCAGACTGGATTTTAGAACGTATCAAAGATCTTCCTATAAATTTAATTGCTATTGATGAAGCACATTGTGTTTCGCAATGGGGACACGATTTTCGTCCGGCTTATTTGAAGATTTCAGAACTTAAAAAATATTTTCCGAAGATTCCATTTTTAGCCTTGACCGCTACCGCGACTCCGAGAGTTATTGAGGATATTAAAACCGAATTAGGATTGAAAGACCCTAATTTTTTCCAACAATCTTTTGAAAGAAAAAATATCGCGTACATGGTTTTTGAAATCGAAGACAAATTGTATCGCACCGAACAAATACTAAAGAAAAATCCACAGCCTTCTATTATATATGTACGAAATCGAAAATCGTGTTTAAATATGTCGACGCAACTTCAATCGTTAGGATTTAAAGCGACTTATTATCACGGTGGACTTTCGGCAAAAGAAAAAGACAAAAACATGCAATTGTGGATGTCTGAGCAAGCGCAGGTTATTGTGGCGACGAATGCGTTTGGAATGGGAATTGACAAAGACAATGTAAAAACAGTTATTCATACACAGCTACCTGAAAATCTGGAAAATTATTATCAGGAATCCGGGAGAGCGGGACGAAATGGCGAAAAAGCTTTTTCGGTATTGCTTTTTAATAATGCAGATGCGAATCAGACAGAACAACAATTTTTAAGTGTTTTACCTGATAAAAAGTTTTTGAAAACCATGTATGTTAAACTTTGCAATTATTTTCAGATTGCTTACGGTGAAGGTTTAGACGATTCTTTCTCTTTTAAACTAAATCATTTTTGTAATAAATACGACTTCCCTACTTTAAAAACGTATAATGCATTACAATTTCTGAATCAACAGGGAATTATTACGATGTCTCAGGAATTTTCAGAGAAGATTACGATGCAGTTTTTAATCGAATCAAAAGAAGTGATTCGGTATATGAGTCTAAATCCGAATGACGAAGAAATCATTTTGGCGATTTTAAGAACTTATCCCGGAGTTTACGAAATGAAAACACCTTTTAATCTTTCGTTAATTGCAAAAAAATCGCATCATACAGAAGAACAAGTTTCGGCTGTTTTGGAAAAACTTAGAGAAAAGGAAATCATCGAATACAAATCAAAAAACAATGACGCGACTATTTTATTTAATGAAGTTCGTGAAGATGATTTAACCATTAATCGAGTTTCTAAATATCTCGAAAAACAAAATCAGCTGAAAAAAGAACAGTTGATGTCAGTCTTATATTACATAAAGGAAAACAAAACCTGCAAAAATCGATTGGTTTTGGATTATTTTGGAGAAGAAACAACGGAGAACTGTGGTGTCTGCTCCTATTGTATTACTCAAAAAGGAAAAATTACTGAAGCCGATTCGATTGCTGATAAAATTCTGCATTTATTAAAGTCGGCCGCTTTAACTTCGAGAGAAATTCAGACTCAAATAAAACTGGATGCAAACGATATTATTTTGGTACTTCAGGAATTATTAGAAAACAATCATATTACCATACAAGCGAATAATAAATACACTTTAAAATCATAATGGAAAAATTGAGAATTATATTCATGGGAACTCCGGAATTTGCTGTCGGCATTTTGGATACCATTATTAAAAACAATTACGATGTTGTTGGCGTTATTACGGCTGCGGATAAACCAGCAGGACGCGGACAAAAAATAAAATATTCGGCAGTAAAAGAATACGCACTGGCGAACAACCTTACTTTACTACAGCCAACGAGTTTAAAAGACGAAGCATTTTTAGCAGAGTTAAAAGCTCTGAATGCTAATCTACAAATTGTGGTTGCTTTTAGAATGTTACCAAAAGTAGTTTGGGAAATGCCAGGCTTAGGAACATTCAATCTTCATGCATCTTTATTGCCAAATTATCGTGGTGCAGCACCAATTAACTGGGCCATTATTAATGGAGAGACCAAAACCGGTGTTACCACTTTCTTCATCGATGATAAAATTGACACCGGAGCAATGATTTTAAATTCGGAAATTGCAATTGAACCAGAAGAAAGTGCCGGACAATTACATGATCGATTAATGTTATTAGGAAGCGAAACTGTTATTAACACTTTAAAAGTGATCGAAAACGGAAATGTAACCACAACGATTCAGGAAGATAACGAAGAAATTAAAACTGCTTACAAATTAAACAAAGAAAACTGCAAGATTGACTGGACAAAATCCGGGGCAGAAATCAATAATTTGATTCGCGGTTTAAGTCCGTATCCAGCTTCGTGGTGTTTTTTGAAAGATAAAGAGGAAGAGCAAGCTATTAAAATATATGAAGCAAAATTGGTTTCAGAAGCACATTCTTACGAAGTTGGAAGTTTGATTTGTAGCAAAAAAGAAATCAAAGTTGCGGTTCAGGACGGCTTTTTACAGCTATTAAGTTTGCAATTACCCGGAAAAAAGAGAATGCAGGTGGCAGAATTGCTAAATGGGATAACTTTTTCTGATACTGCAAAGGTATATTAACGTCAGTAAAACAGGGGTTTCTACCTGTTTTTGATCGATGAACAACTTGCGTTATGAACAAAAAAAGCAAGTTATCAACAATTTTTGCTAAAATTAAAGAAAACACTTGCAAGGAACGGATTTCCTACTAAATTTGTGTATTAACAATTTTTTTTAACCAACAATTAATAACTAATTATTATGAACAAATCAGAATTAATCGATGCTATCGCTGCTGATGCAGGAATCACAAAAGCTGCGGCAAAATTGGCTTTAGAATCATTTTTAGGAAACGTAGGAGCTACTTTGAAAAAAGGTGGTAGAGTTTCATTAGTAGGTTTTGGATCTTGGTCAGTATCTGCTAGAGCTGCTAGAGACGGTAGAAACCCTCAAACAGGAAAAACTATTCAAATCGCTGCTAAGAATGTTGTAAAATTCAAAGCTGGAGCTGAATTAGAAGGTGCAGTGAACTAAGTAAGAAAAGTTCTCTAAACTTATAATATAATTAAAACCCTCCCATGGAGGGTTTTTTTGTGCGGTTTATCGATTTTATTTGGGTTTTTAAAAATTTTATGACTAAATTTAATAAAAATTGTAGCCGTATGATTTCAGAAAAATTAAAAAAAGGACACCTGCTTATTGCCGAACCTTCTATAATTGGAGATTTATCATTTAATAGATCGGTAATTTTATTAGCAGACCATAACAAAGAAGGATCAATAGGTTTTATCATTAATAAACCATTAAAATACACTATTAATGATCTAATACCTGAAATTGACGCCACTTTCAAGATATATAACGGAGGCCCTGTAGAACAAGACAACCTTTATTTCATTCACAATATTCCAGAGTTAATCCCGAATAGTGTTGAGATTTCTAATGGAATTTATTGGGGAGGTGATTTCGAATCTACTAAAGACTTAATAAACGACGGATCTATTAGCAAAAATAATATTCGTTTTTTCTTAGGATATACCGGTTGGGACGAAAATCAGCTCGAGAGTGAAATGCAGGGAAACTCCTGGATCATTACTGATAATAGTTATAAAAACAAAATTATTGGTAAGTCTACCACACATTTCTGGAAAGAGCAAATTATTGAGCTTGGCGGTGATTACCTTATATGGTCAAATGCACCAGAGAATCCGTATCTGAATTAATTTTCAGAAATGGATTCATTTAGTTTTTGCACTAATAAATGCGCCAGATCATTTGTAAACTCCTTTTTCCGATATTTGGTTATCGGTTGTATTCCTGTGATTACATTCGTGAGAAATAATTCGTCAGCTTTTTGAAGATCAAATGGCGAAATTATTTCTTCCAGTACTTCTATGTCTTCAAGCTTCTTAGCTAAAGCTAAAATTTGTTTACGCATTATTCCATTCAGACATCCTTCAGAAATTGGAGGTGTTATTAGTTTTTTACCTATCAGCATAAATAAATTACCCTGTAAACCTTCAACCACATTTTTCGTGTCGTTTACTAAAAGACAATTTGCCAAACCATTTTCGTGAGCAAAAATACTTCCAGTCACGTTTATCATTTTATTCGTCGTTTTAATCGACGATAATAATTGTTTGGTCACGTAGAAATCTTTATACAAATCGACTTCATATTCAGCCGTATTTAATGTATAAGAAGTATTATCAAGCGGGATTGCATGAATTAAATAGGAGACTTCATTAGTTTTTGGCAAATATAAACCGCCATCGTTTCTAAAAACAGTAATTCGGGCTCTGGCAGAAGCGAAAATTTCTTTTTCCTGAACTAATTTTAAAACTTGTTCTTCGAAGAACTCCATTGTAAAGTTCATTGGAATTTCCATTCTAACTACACGCATCGAAGCCATTAATCGGAAATAATGATCTTCCAGAAACAGAATTTTGTTATTGATTATTTTCAGTGTTTCAAAAACACCATCACCATACAAAAAAGCGCGATTTTGAGTTAATACATTATCGTTTTCCGCTGCTATGTTTCCATTAAAATTGATCATAAAAAAAGCCCTGAATTTTGTTCAGGGCAAATATAAGGTATAAAATAGACTTTTACTAAACAGAACCTATAAGATGTTTCAGGTCTGAAATCTGATTCTCCCACAATTGTTTAGCTTCTCCTACTTCTTCTTTTTCAGCGAAATCAACTACCATTAATGATACATCTTTAGTTAATTCATCAACTAAAATATGCAATTCAAAAAAATACTCAGTATCCTTACTGCTTTCGTCAACCCATTTGAATTTGACTTTTTCTCCCGTTTTTTTAGAAGCCAAACGCGCTTTTTCCTGCGAGTCATTCCAGATGAAGGTAAAGAATTCGCCTCTTGAATTTACATTGTCTGCAAACCATTCTGACAAACCTGAAGGTGTTGATATATATTGATATAATAATTGCGGCGAAGAATTTATAGGAAACTCGATTTCGTAACGTATTTTTGGATCCATGTGCTACTTTTAATTTTTTCGAAATATAAGAATATATGTCCAAAAACAATGCATTTTTAAAAATATTTTTTTTTCTTCATTTTATGCTTGTAAGCTCTAATAATATTTTTATATTTGCACCCGCAATGAGGAACACGGTTCGCTTGCAATCTTGGCGAGGTAGCTCAGTTGGTTAGAGCGCAGGATTCATAACCCTGAGGTCACGGGTTCAACTCCCGTCCTCGCTACTTGACGGGATAAAGAAGTAAAATCTTCCTTTATCCCGTTTTTATTTTCAAATAACACACTGTTAATCACATAGATTAGCTCCAAAACTTCATTTACTCGAGCGGTTCGAAACGTGTTTTTAACGATAGTGAAATTTTCTGGAAATATCGAACCAATTAGTTCCCGACACCCTATCCATCCCCCGTCTTTAAAGCATTGATTAAGCTCAAGAAGCTTTAATACACCTCTACTCAATAAATCCTTTACATCCTGACCACTTTCATTTAAGTTTGATAATTTTTGCTCCAGTTTGATGATTTCATTTTTATAATTTGAGTTCATTTCGGTGTAATCTGACACTTCTATTTGTTTTTTTGACAATAAATCTCTGATATAGGCGATCCTCTTTTTATAATCATTTATTTCTTCAACTATCTTTAGTTTATAATCCGCATTCGTTTTATCACTCTCTTTGTATGCTTCAATAATTAATTTATTATACACATTACCTATTTCGGTAATTGGAATATACATTTTAAGATTGTCCATAAAAACTGCATTCGCATTATCTGCATTAATCCTAAACTTACATCCAGCAGAACAATGATAATAAGCATAATAACTATTTCTTCCTTTGGAAATACTTCCTGTTAGAATCTTATTACATTCAGGGCACATAAAAAATCCTCTCAAAGGAAAGGGTTCCTTCGTAACAATCTTAGGACGAAAGTTTCTTCCTCTTCCGTCAAGCACCTCTTGAACTTCATTAAAAAGAGCTTCTGTAATTAAAGCCTTATGTTGCCCAGCTACACATCTAGCTTCTTCATCTTTATATTTTGGCACCGCAATTTTCCCGCAGTAAACTGGATTACGGATCAACCTCCAAAAATTATTCCTTGAACATTTCAGACCTCTTTTTTTTGCTTTATAAAATATCTGCTCCGTATTAAACACTCCTTTTGCAAGTTCTACAAATGCCCATTTAATAATGGAAGCTTCTGGTTCGTCGAAAGCAATATATTTTGTACCATCCTCACGAATTCTATTAATATACCCTGATGGAGCAAGCCCCATATATCGTCCTTCTTTTCTCGCTCTTCTCATTCCATGAAATGTATTTAAAGCCCTTCTATCATTCTCAACTTCTGGTGCCGCTAAATAAAAAGCAAGCATCATCTTATTTTCAGGAATAGATAAATCCAAAGGCTGTTCAATTCCTTGTGGCTCGACGCCAAGTTTTCTTAGTACATTTATCATTTGATATGCATCACCTGCATTTCTGCTAAAACGATCCCATTTTGTAAATAAAACCAAATCTGTTTTGTTTTTATTTTTTCTCAATTTATCTAGTAGCTTATTCCATTGGGGCCTAATAAATGTTTTAGCGGAATGATCTTCATAAATAACATCCCTTATTACAATGTCATTGATTTGACAATATTTTCTTAAAACCTCTTCTTGGTTTCTTTGTGAATAACCTCTGTCTGCCTGCTCGTCTGTACTCACTCTCACGTATAAATCCGCAATCTTTTTCATCTTTTTTGTTTAAATAATTTGAAACTGTAATTCTGGCAAGCATTCGTAAAAATTCTAATATTTTATCGCCTTGTTCCAGAGTTACCTCTAAATTCTCATCCTTTAGCATTTTTAATGCTTGCTTTGCCGTTAATTTCCCTCTTTCATTCTCATCTTCATTTCCCATTTTACAAATCCTTTCCATTAAAAAAAGACCGATATCGGTCTTTTTGTTCAACATCCATTCACTATCATAAAGTTAAATTGTACTTTTCATTTTATCCTTGTCAAAATTTGATGCGAAAAACAATAAAGATAGATGGTAATTTTCTCTTTTACATACGCAAAATATACCTATGATACCTCTTCACTCTTTAGCATTTTTATTTTCAGATGTGCCTGATGAAGTTCGTCAAGAAGTTCAAGCTCGTCTGGCATTAACTGAAGCGCCAGTTCAAGAAGCCCTAAAACATTTATCTCAGGATTGAGAATCAAAGATGAGACATAAGGAGGTTCATTCTCTAGTGCCAGTACACAAACTTTAAGTATATCACAAACCATTAAATTCAGTTCGGTAAAACCAGACACCTTCACATCAACAGTAAACTGATTGTCTTTTCCTTCAACTTCTTTAAGTTTGTTGAAATACCGAATTTTACCAATATGCTCAAAAAAAGCTTCCTGTAATTCTTTTTCTTCTGTTTCCATAGCTTTAGGTTTTGAGTTATAAACTTTCCAAGCGTTTTAGCTCTGTTTCTCCCAGCTCAACTGCTTTCTGTTGAAAGAGATTACATCTTTTCTTTAACAATTCTGCATGAAGAAAGTTAATAGTTTTTAGGTTAGCCCAACGTAGTTTGCTTGGATGTGCTTTTATAAGATCAAATAGCTTTTTATCTTCCTGTGTATTTCGGGGAAATATCTCAGAAGTTAAGTCTGTGAAAATTTCACACAGGTCAAATAAATATGCAATAGAGAAATGATTGGGATTATACCCAAGAAAAATATCAATCAACCCTAAACATAATTGCTCAACAGCAGTGTGCATCATTGCTTCCTGAATAAGTTCCGTATCATGCCCGTCAATCTGATTTTCACTTTCAAGATAAACCTCAGCAATTCTTTTGCGGTTATTCCAATGTGAGCGCATGGATTCCAGATTGCGTATAGGTATTTCATCAAAGGCAATATTCGGAGGAACATTGACATGTTTATAAACCATCTGGCTTTTAGTTAATACTTCATGAAAGAAAAACATTTTATGGGGTGCTAAAAATCTTACTGACGTAGTTTTATGAAGAAATAGAGTAACAGTATAACGTCCGTCTGTTTTTGTCTTAATTGTATCGGCTATATCACATGAAGCATTTTCAATAATTTCATTAGTAATGACCAATAAATAAAAATGTGTGTGCTCTTTGTATTTGGACAAAGATTCCTGAAATGGATTCTGAACTGCCTGAGTTTTCTTTTTTTCTCCAAAGCAGTAAATACCGCTTGTTGAGATTCTTTCGATAATAACGCTCGTGATTAATTGCAATCCTGCACTGTCAATTGTTTTCATAATTTTACTTTTTTAATTAATACTTGTCTGAAAAATTGTATTTTTGTTTAATACACAGCAAGTAAACAATTGATTGTACCGTACCGAACTAAAGGGAATTGTATAATACAAATGAGGATTGTATTTTACCAAAACATAAAAATTTAAGGAATTTTAAATATCTTTGAACTATGAACACAGATACAAAACCAAAACATATTGGAAGAAATATAAGCCGAATCAGAGAACTTAGAGGAATGAAGCAGGAAGCTTTAGCAATTGCTATTGGTGTAAGCCAACAGTCTGTTTCTAATATTGAAGGAAGCGAGACAATAGAGGAAGCTCTTTTAGAAAAAATTTCTAATGCATTAAATGTGACTTCAGAAGGAATTAAACAATTTAATGAAGAAGCAGTGTTTAATATTATTAACAACACATTTACTGATAGTAGTTCAAATAACAATAATTATTTATGCTCAATTAATCCATTAGATAAAATTCTTGAATTATACGAACGTTTATTAAAAGCCGAAAAAGAAAAAGTAGAGTATTTGGAAAAATTATTAAACGGAAAATAACCTTTAAAAGATATATTAATTCCAAAAAAGAGGCTCTTTATGAGTCTCTTTCTTGTTTTAGAGCATTATTATTTTAAAGCATAACATTGCTAAAAAACTGATACAATGGATAAACCTATAAAACTCAGAATGAAAAAGGAAATTGACAGAACTAATGAGCTTAAATATTAAACCTAAAAGGAAGTTTAATTACTAAAGGTTTTACTGAAATCATTCATATTACAGATGAAAATAAGGATTTTTATCTGAATTCTTTTTCAACTTCTCCTGACCATAAAAAAGAGACTGTTGATTTTGTTTTAAATAACATTTAATGCCAATAAAACTATATTTGGATTTTCAGAAATAGTTGGATAAGCCGAAAAAACCGGTGCAACCGTAACTGGTTCCAGAATTGTATCCAAATCTAAAACTTGCACCAAAAGCAACATCACCAACTTTACCATCAACATTTAAACTGGCTCCAGCATTAAAACTAATAAAGAGCAAAATTATTTGTATATATTTTAATCATTATTCATTTTCTTTAAAAAACCAAAAAAAGTGTCTGAAATATATTTTGGATCTATTAATGATATTTCTAAAAAATCAATACATACAATTTCATGATTTTCTATATTGAAAGCGAAACCAAGATTAGAACCATCCGATCCGAAGAAATATAATTTTTCGCACTCTTTCATATCTACATAATAAGGATTTAAAGCAACAATATCATTTATTGTCCACAATTGTAAATAATTATCTGATCCGAGAAATCCTTCTCCTCCATCATATAATTTATAAAATTCTATAAAATCTTTATCAACATCAAAATTGAGTGATTTAATAAAGCTTTCATACTCCTTTAAACTTGTTTTTATATTTCTATTCAATTTTTGAATAATTCTTTCTATTTCATTGTCCATAATCTATCTATTTTTATATTGTTGCTTAAGCCAAAAAGAGTTAAATACTCGATGCTCTTGCGGAGTTAGAAACAATTTATTTAAAAAATCTGTAGGACTCCCATTAAATTTACTGGTTGTATCTCATGAATCTCAAGTCCTTTAAAAAACTCTGGATTGGAACGTCTTAATGATGTATTAATTAAATTTGCAGAATTTCTTGAAGTTGAATATTCATCTCCTTCTAATATTTTCAAACTTCCTGTAGGTTTCAACTCTCCTTCTGGATAACCAGACCAATCAATGGATTTTCCATTGATACTATATTTGTAATTGGTGGCTCAGCCAGAAGTGAATTCCATTATCCAATTTTCTGCAATGCCTTTTGAGCGTTTTTCCGATATTCTTTGTTAGGATGATTTAAAAAAGTGCTTAGCTTCTCTTTTGCCAGATAAGACTTTAATTTGCCTAAACCCTCCATGGCTTGATAAACCATACCTGGACCAGGGTTTTCTTCATCCAGTACTTGTAACAAAACAGCCTCTGCCTTCTCTGTTTTCACCTTTACAAGAGGAACTAACATACCGCTACGACTCCCTCCGTTACTTTTGTCCAGAACTGTGGCAATAACCCAATCAACATATTCTTTAGTTATTAATACTCCGATTGCATAACCAATTATCCATCGAAAATTAAATTTACTCTCAGGTGTTCTTTCATATTGTTTTATTAAGGAGGGTACTGCAATACCTTTGGCTTCTTTAACGATTAATGCCCTTACTATACCCTCTTTTATAGTATCATGATAATCTATAGCCATGTGCTTGATTAAAATATCTACCGTTCCAGCAGGATATGTCGTTTTGGTATTCACTAAGTCCCAGACAGACATAATAGAATTCCCTTTCTCTTTCAATTCCAATACTAATTCAATCTCAAATTTAGCCCATTCCAGTTTCATTTTCTCAGATAGCAATTCTAGTTCTTCTGTTTCAGCTTCTGTTCTAGGTCTATTTACTAATTCAGCAAACCTTTTTTGCAATTTTTCTAATTCTGTCATAACTTTGATTTTATTTTAAATTGAGATTGATTCGAATTATTGTTCCGTTATTAAATTGCTGTTGCAATGGACCTGTAACAGGTGTATTGATAGGTAGATACAAATGCATTTTATATCCATTATCTATAGAATATTGATGAAAATCTCTTAATTGTCTAGTAAAACTTTGCTGTTTTACATTTTTTACTTCTGTTAAAATTTGAGTTCGATGATCCAAAGCATCAGGGATTCTAGTATTTCCATTAACTGTAATAGGTGTTTTTTGTACATTTGGATCTATCCCCGCCGCATTCTCGCCTGCGACTCCTGCTGCTCTGACAGCTTCCATATTTTTTGGAGCTGTCGACTCTGCCTGTGTTTGTGTAGCATTATTCGGGTTAGCCACCGTTTTTGCCTTTACAGCAACATAACCACTAATAAACCCATTCACTGACCCCATGGCAAAACCAATTTTTGCCTGTGTCCAGCCACTGCTTAGGGCATCATTAACAGAGGCGCCGCTTGCTCCGGCAATTGTCGTACCCAAAACAAAACCTCCAACAGAGTTTGTTACACCCTGGCTAATGGATTCTTTTAATATTGAATTTTTGACGACCTGACCAACAGTATTATCTATATAGGGCGATAATCCTTGTGTGAGTTGGCCTCCAAGGTAGGTAGTTCCTACACTTATTGCGGTATCACCTATAAGCTGCCCTAGTTCTATCCTTCCAGTTGTCGATACCTGATCAATGACACTGTTTCCTACACCAAGCACAGCCGCACCAGCATAAGGTCCGCCATACAAGGTTGCCACTCCGGCAGCTGCTCCAGTACCAAAGTAAGAAAGACCTTTTCCATTAAATTGAAAACCATGAGTTCCCCAATTAACCAAGCCTCCTATAGCTGCTGCAAACAAATCAGCCCATCCAGCCCATTCACCACTATAATCGGTGTACTTAAATGGATTATTTAAAACATACCCATACCTGTTATAATTTTGGGCATTAAAGGGTTCCTGTACAAAGTTATCCGGCTGCAAAAAACGATGCAGTTTGGGGTCATATAAACGGCCATTCATGTTGATAAGCCCTACGCTCTGCAAATGTTCATGCCCCGTGTAGCCCCTGTCAAGAATAGTAAGACCGCTCAGGGTTTTACCAGCACCATCCCGCACTTCTACAATCGCTCCCCAGGCATCAAAAAGACGCGTTTCCAGAACGGCTCCCTTCTCATCGGTAACAGCCAGGATCGAACCCTGGTAATCCCAGTGTAAATATAAATAATTTTGGGATGTGCCATCGCTTTTTAATACTAATGGCGCCGAGTATCCGTCACCGCCAATGTAGGTCAAAAATTCTGTTTTTCCTGTTTCGATGTTTTGCTTAATCTCCATGGTGCCATCACCAGAATAGAATTTTCGCAAAGGGCGCTTTTCTTTTTCGCTCTGTGTCCCGCCATAAAACATGACACTACGGTAATTGTCTTCGTTATAGGTAAAACTTATTTTATCTATATAATTATCATCGTTTCCTTTCTCCTCAATGGTCACCGGACTTTTAAACGCATTGTAGGTAATATTGAGTCCCAGGACAGACGCAGCATGGCCAGTGGATGTTTGTGCCGCTATTGAGTTAGCTTCAGATGTCGGGGCAGTTGTGGTTTTAGCAGTATTGGCAATTTTAAGGTCTGTTTTGGTTTCTATCTTAGCCCCTCCTTTGGTTTCTGCCAGCCCAGCCGTGCTGTTTAATGTTACGGTTGTACAGAGATTTTAGGAGTGTTTCCTGACCAGAAAGTCTTGCCATTTATAATTACTGAGATTCCGTTTGTTATTCCTCCTGTTAATGAGGCAATAGCAATTCCAGCAATAAAATCTCTTCCGGATATTATAGGATCTCCAAAGGCAGCATTATTTGCTAAATTCAAAAACATGGAAGATACATCGTACCCACACCGGCTCTAAATGCCCCGCAGCAAAACCTCCTGCATCTGCAGCAGCTCCACCGGCCAGTCCAAAAGCCGCCCCGCCTGTTACCGTTGCCAAAGCACCAGCTTCCGCTCCGATACCAAAGGTCTTAAGGTCCTGTTAAAGGAAAGCCAAGGATCCCTAATCAAATAGTAAATTATTGGCTGAAAAACGGTACAATTTGGCATAATACAAGCAACCATTTATTTTGATAAGTCCGACGCTTTGCAAACTTTCATGTCATACACTGTCAAGAACAGTAAAATTATTTAACTTTTAAATAGCTCCAGTGTCATCAAAATTCTATTTACAACTGTACCGTTTGGATTAGGACTCTTTATACTTACCATTATTCCTGATCTATCGAAATATCCTGTACTTTAAAATTAACAAATCCTAAAGACAATAGTAAACTTATTAAATCGTCATTAATTCCTTTATTTTCTTGTACCTCAATAACAATTTCCAACATAAGGGGAGAAGAGGTTTCTTCTACAACTTCTCCTAAACCCCTTTGCTCTATTGTACCTACGATAATTTGACGAAGCTCTAAATCAGATTTTTCTATAATATCATTTAAATAAATTTCTATCAATAACGTTTTCATATTTCTTTGAAAATATAATTTAAATCAGATTTCAACAAATCCATGTTAGTATCCAGTTTTTTCTTTTTTACTACCTCTGCAAGCAAATCTAGTTTTTGCAAAATAGAGACTTTTAAAAAATCATAACGCTCTGATTCGCTTTTACTAAAGAAATTCTCATGGTTTACAATTATTGGTATACCAATTGACTTTTCATTTTTTCGATAAGATTCTACTTCTTTCAAATTTTGCTCCATAATTGGTATAGGATTTACATAGAATTGAAATAAAGCCAATACTACATCCTCTCCGTAATTTTTATGCTTTAGCTGTTTAGCAACATTACAAATGCCTTCTTCACCCCATATATATTCTCTAAACAATTTTCCTTGTTCAGTAGCTAAATCCTTTATTTGTTGATCAGAGCTTGGAGATGCCTGTGTAACCGAAACATAGCAGCCTAGTATATTTTCATTATTATTTATCATTTTTAATGCATATTTAGATTTAATGGACCTCGTTGAATTAAATTTTGTTGGTATTCCCATCGATAAGCTTCAAGTCTATTAGGAAATGGAAAAGCATCCATTGTTTTGTCCGACATAAAAGTCCTAGAATACCTCGTTTCAGGAATTAGTTTATTTGTAATCCCATTTTTCAAAAAAGTTCCATCATTGTTAAATAATTTGTACCCCCAAGTTGGTTATAGACTTTTTAATGAATTTCCATGGACAACAACTGCATCCAGAATATTAACTCCCTGATCTACAATTTTATTAAACCCTTCAATTTTACTAGTATCTACATAACCGTTATCAATATTAATGTTTTTTATTAAATTACCCTCTGTTGTCTAGACTGTTGTCGTTTAACGTGGTAGCAATTTTAACATTAAATTTATTGACTGGTTACATTCCTCCCCGCTAGTAATCTAATGATTCGCGTCTATCTTTGTTTAAATTGTTAATTATGTCGACAATTTCGCTAAAAGCAATACCATTAAGTTTCATCAATTCAAAAGCCTCACATAAAGAAGATAAAGAAGTATTAATCCAAATTTTATTTTCAATTACTTCTCGGTTATACCTTAAAAATTTATCTATGTCATCTAGAGTTATTTCATCTACATCTAAAAGCTTTTTCACAGTGCAAAAATATAATTCAGTATCATCAAGTTCATAAACAGGATAATCTCTTATAGCTTCTATTATAAACTTGAGAATGTTAAAAATTTGTTTATTTTTAACATTCTCAAGTTTATTTTCTAAAATTTCTATATTCATATACTACTATTTTATTTTCAAAACGCTCGATGACCATTTACCAGATTGAATATATGGGTTCCCATATTGCTATGTTGTACTATTATAGAAGTAATGAACCTCTACCTTAATTCCCATTTAAAAAACCAGCTTCATAAACTTTAGTCCATACGCCTTCAGAAGCAGTATTTAAATTCTGACCATATTTGATATCTATATATTCACCTTTTGCAGCAATAAAGGATTTATAACTATCTCCAAATTTTTCTTGCAAGGTTTCATAAACTTCTATTTTTGAATTAGCAATTTTATTAAACCCTTCAATTTTACGAGTATCTACATATCCACTATCAATATTAATGTTTTTTGATAAATTGCCTTCAGTTGTCGGGGCAGTCGTGGTTTTAGCAGAGTTCGCAATTTTAAGGTCTGTTTTGGTTTCTATCTTAGCCCCCCTTTGGTTTCTGCCAGCCCAGCCGTGCTGTTTAATGTCATGGGCTGTACAGAGATTCTAGGAGTACTTCCTGACCAGAAAGTCTTATCGTTTATATTTGCTGAAATTCCATTTATTATTCCTCCGGTAATTGATCCAAAGGCAATTCCAGTAATAAAATCTCTTCCGGATATTATAGGATCTCCAAAGGCAAGATTATTTGCCAAACTCAAAAACATGGAAGAATATAGGTACCCAAGCCGGCACCGAATGCTCGGCAGCAACCTCCTGTTCCTGAGGCAGCTCCTCCAGCCAATCCAAAAGCAGGCATGCTAAAAATGTTTCCGATTTTATGTTCTGGTCTGCTTTCGAAGTCAAAACGTTTAGTTAAAACGCAATTTCAGTTGAAAAACTTCTAATAAATTTTGCACTTCGCTCCGAGAACCCAAAAACTTTATTAGCAATGCTGTTTTATTTAAACGACTTATAGGTTTCCCAATTTTCATCGTTTTTGTTATAGCTTGTTAATTCGTATTTAGGATATTTAGCTTTTAATTTTTCTAGTCTTAAATTAAACTCTTCCACATTTTGTGAATATAAAACAAATTCTCTAAATCCAGAAGTTGCAATTATTAATGCAACAATTGAATTTAAATCAGTTTCATACATTTCAAAAATGTCATCTTCTAAATCATTTAATTCTGTTTCGTTTTCAATATTTGGTAATCCATTTTGATCAGGAAATAGTAGTTTAAATGCGATTCCACAGCTCAGAGAATAGTTTTTATTTCCTGATATTTTTTCTAATCCTGTATTTTTTCTTATTAACATTGGATTTTTATCATTTTTTCCACTTAAGACACTCCAATTTTCAGGGATTATTGTAATTATTTCGTTAGAATTATTTCTCGTTTTTTTACCAAATATGCTATTAAATATTTCCATTACTGTATTTTTTTATTTTCCTCTTTTAGATCTCGTTTGATGTACTTATTTTTCATACATGCCAGTTATTTGAAATTTTTATTGGTTATTCTCCTTTTGATCTAATATAAGCATTTATGTCTCGAAACAAAATATGATCAAAAATTTCTACATCGGTTGTATTCACTACCTTTTCCAATAATGCAGCTTAGAGTCAACTTTAACGGTACAGTGTACATTGTTCTTCTTTGCCCTCGTTTGTGGGGAGCCAGAGGCATCGCGCTAGTCGTTGGACTTATTTCTGCTCGCACCAGCCTGGGGTTATAGTTCGGCTTTTTATTCATTATCCATTTCGTAAATTCTTGTATAATCGACAAATTCTGTGTTTCTTAAATTTACTTCTATTACTTTTTTTGCAATTTCAAAATCAACTACCATACAGCCAATTTCCATTGTCCCACTTCCAATACTTCCCCCGTCTGTGTGACCAAGTCCTGCCCATCCTAATATTCCGTCCAGTTTACTTTCAAGTCTGTGTCGTTTTTCAAGGTCTTGCTCTGTCCCAAAACCGTTAATCTTATATTCAATTTCTAAAAAAGAAACTTTGTCTTCGTCAAATTCAGTGTAGCCATCTTTTAGCCTTTCGTTAATTTCTTTCTGAACAATCTTTCTTAAATTTATGAAAAGTCCGCCTTTAACTTCTTTGTCTTGTCCACGTTGTCCAACAACACCCCAATGCACAATTACAGTTTTTTCGTCTTTATCCCAAGTTTCCCAATAGTGAAGTTGATTATCCGTTAGTTTATACAATTTAAGCATAGTTTATTAAATTTCTGTTTTGTTTTTCAGGATGTAGTTTTTAGCTGACGCATAATTTTCTGCTGCTATAGCTTTGGTATTAAAATTAAGCTCGATCAGGAAAATATTCAGTTGTGACAACATTTCTAAGAATCCAACTTTGAATGCTATGGAGCTTTTTTTCTATTATGTCCATAAAAGAACTCAGCCTTTACAAATAGAGATAGATGATAGCAAAATCGCTTATTAAGAATTAGTCATTCTCAATCCATATCTAAACATTTTACTGCATCTATTTTTACAAAATATAATGTCTGGGGCACGAGCCAGAGGCATCTCGCTAGCCCAATGTTATATAATGCTCAGACTAGCTGGGGGATTATCCAAATAAATCTCTATCAATAAAGTTTTCATAATGAATTAAATATATTCACTAAATCTGATTTTAATAACTCCACATTAGTATCTAATTTTTTTCGCTTTACTACTTCCGTAAGTAAATCCAGTTTTTGAAGAATAGATTTTTTCAAAAAATCATACCGTTCTGATTCGCTTTTGCTAAAAAAATTCTCATCGTTTACTATTATTGGTATACCTATAGATTTTTCTTTCTTCCTATAATTTCCTATTTCTTTTAAATGTTGTAATTCAATCAGCGTTGGTTTTACATTAAATTCAAATAAAGCCAATACTATATCCTTGCCATAATATCCATATTTTAACTTTTTTAAATTATCACTAATGCCTTTATCACCCCAAATGTATCTTCTAAAGGTGTTTGCTGTTAACATTGCTTCATCCTCGCTTAAATTTGGATCAAATCCTATTTTAAAAAAACAACCAAAAATATTATCATTCATATCTTAGTGCATATTTAAGTTTAACGGCCCTCTTTGAATTATGTTTTGCTGATACTCCCATTGCCAAGCTTCAAGTCTATTTGAGAATTGCTTAACAGGTACCATAAACTTATCGGACATAAAATCTTTTGTATATCTCGTTTGTGGAACTGTCTTATTTGTAATCCCATTTTTCAAAAAAGTTCCATCATTATTAAATAATTTATATCCCCAAGTTGGTTTTAGGCTTTTTAATGAATTTCCATGTACTACAACTTCATCCAGATTTGTTGCCCCTTGATTGACAATCTTATTAAACCCTTCAATCTTACGAGTATCTACATATCCATTATCAATGTTAATATTATTTGACAAATTACCCTCGGTTGTCGGGGCAGTTGTGGTTTTAGCAGAGTTAGCAATTTTAAGGTCTGATTTGGCTTCGATTTTCGCTCCTCCTTTTGCCTCTGCAAGTCCAGCCGTATTTGATAATGTTATAGGCTGTACAGCTATTTTGGGAGTGCTTCCAGTCCAGAAAGTCTTGCCGTTTATATGTGCTGAAATTCCATTAAATACGCCTCCAGTAACTGCACTCAAACCAATTCCGGTAATAAACTCTCTTCCGGAGATTATAGGATCGCCAAAAGCAGCATTATTTCCCAGACTTAAAAACATGGAGGAATACATCGTACCAACCCCTGCTCCAAATGCTCCGGCAGCAAAACCTCCTGCTCCTGCTGCGGCTCCGCCAGCCAGTCCAAAAGCCGCCCCGCCTGTTACCGTTGCCAAAGCACCCGCTCCCGCTCCGATACCAAAGGCTTTAAGGCCTTCCATATTAAACTGAAAACCATGAGTTCCCCAGTTTATAACACCACCTACTACCGCGCCAATGACAATATGCCAAAATTCTCCACTAGGATCTGTATACTTA
>NZ_JCAXEB010000015.1:0-132508 GCF_059758655.1 Flavobacterium sp. GQ95 | reverse complement strand
CGTAAACGTTGCTTTGTCTTTTTTAGATCCAGCGGCAACATATGAAGCTCAGATTTATGCTGACGCAGAAGGAACAGATGAAACACATAATCCGGCTGAAATTGCCATTTCTAAGAAGACGGTTAAAGCTTCAGATGTTCTAAAATTACATTTAGGAGGTGCGGGTGGTGCAGCCATTCGTTTCAAAAAGCTTTTATAAAAATCTGCAGGATAAAATAATAACTCTACATACTAACAAACAACCAAAAAATGAAAAAACTCTTTTTATTAACCTGTATTGCTGTCATTTTTCAAAATGTTAATTCGCAAAATAAGGTTACAGAGATAACAATTGAGAAAACAGAAAATAAAACCATCATTAATAAACATATTTACGGTCATTTTGCAGAACATCTGGGGCGATGTATTTATGGAGGTCTTTATGTGGGAGAAGACAGTAATATTGCAAATACAAAAGGAGTTCGTAATGACATAATTAAGGCGTTAAAAGAACTAAAAGTACCTAATCTTCGCTGGCCGGGTGGGTGTTTTGCTGATACCTATCACTGGAAAGATGGAATTGGACCAAAAAAAGACCGACCAAGTATTGTGAATCGTTGGTGGGGAGGAGCTGTTGAAGACAATAGTTTTGGTACCCATGATTTTTTGGATATGTGTGAAGTTTTGGGAGCAGAGCCTTATTTGGCCGGAAATGTGGGCAGCGGTTCTCCTCGTGAATTAGAAGAATGGGTTCAGTATGTCAACTATGAATCAGGAACTCCCATGTCTGATTTAAGAAAGAAAAATAATAGGGAAAAACCATGGAAAGTTACTTTTTGGGGAGTAGGAAATGAAATGTGGGGATGTGGTGGAAATATGACTGCCGAATATTATTCTAATTTATATCGACAATTTGCCACTTTTATGCCAGATGGTGCTGTTAAACCATTTAGGATAGCTTCAGGAGCTAATGGAGAAGATTATCACTGGACAGAAGTTTTAATGCGCGATATTCCAAAGGGATTGGTAGAAGCGGTGGCCTTACACTGGTATTCCGTTATAAATTGGGAAAAGAAAGGATCATCGATCAAATTTGATGAAAATCAGTATTTTGAAACGATGCATTCGGCTCTTAAAATGGAAGAATTGGTTCAAAAACATGCTGCCGTCATGGACAAATATGATCCGGAAAAGAAAATTGCTTTGATCGTAGACGAGTGGGGAGGATGGTTTGATAGCGATGGAGGTGATGAAGGAGGCGTTTTGTACCAGCAAAATACAATGAGAGATGCTATGATTGCAGGAGTAACATTAAACACATTCAACAATCATGCAGATAGGGTACGAGGAGCAAATTTGGCTCAGATAGTAAATGTTTTACAAGCGGTTATCCTGACCAATAAAGAGAAGATGTTACTTACTCCCACTTATCACGTAATGAAAATGTATAACGTGCATCAGGATGCTCAACTTATTCCTTTAAAAATAGAGTCGCCAAAATACATTTTTGATAAAAAAGAATTGCCGGCTGTTTCTGTTTCAGCTTCAAAAGATAAAGCCAATTTGACTCATATTTCAATTGTGAATATTGATTTGAAAAATGAAAATAAAATCAAAATAGATTTAAAAGAACTGGGAATCAAAGATATTAAAGGATACGTATTGTCTTCGTCAAAGATTCAGGACTATAATACTTTTGAAGATCCAAACAAGATAGCCCCGGTTGTCTTTAATAAATTTTCTATAAAAGCAGGTCAATTAGAAGTAACAATTCCGCCTTTTTCTGTTGTGGTTCTGGAAGGAAAATAAACCGGCCAGTAATTAAAAGGGATTGCCTGTAACTACTGGAAATAAGCTTAAGATAGATTGAATAAAACTATTTGCTATATTTGAATGTTAGCGGCTAATTAAAAGACATCTAAACAAATTGAAATCCGGAGTTTCCTTTGATGAAATCATAAAAAGTACCATTGCTTCCTAATGAATTCTATTAAATAAATCTACTTAAAACACTCCTGATAAGAAAATAAAAATTTTATCAGGAGTTTTATTGATTTAATAAAATACATACTATTAGTCTAAAAAACTAGCTATTTATAATTATTTTCGGTTTGACTATTTTAATATGAAAAAAAACATAAGACAAATCTGCGTACCAATACTGATATTATTTTGGATTGTTTCTTTCCAAAATATTATGGGGCAGCAGTCCTATGTTTTTCATCATTTAGAAACTACACAAGGTCTTTCCAATAATAATGTGAAAGCATTTCTAAGAGATAGTTACGGTTTTCTTTGGATTGGCACAGAGTCTGGATTAAACAGATATGACGGATATGAATTTAAGGTTTATAAGATGCATTCCGGTGTGTCTAATGCATTGTTTTCAAATAATATACTTGAATTACAGGAAGATGGTCTCGGTAATATCTGGATTGACTTCGGATATTCTTATATGGTTTATAAAAGAGATAAAGATTCTTTTTCAGACCCAAAATTATTCTTGCTTAATCTGGGTATAGAAACGGATTTTAATCCTAAAGTTTTTGTCGACAAAAACCGTAATCTCTGGGTGACCAATAAAAAGAAAATATTCTTTCACGATTTCAGGAAAAAGAAAACGTCTGTATTCCAATTAAAAACAACTTTAGAAGGTGAATTTTCTTTTGCTGATAATGGTGAATTTCTATATGCAATTCAGTATGATTCAGGGGTTTGTTTTAAGCTGAACAAAAAATCAGGAGTTGTGACATTTATCGAACTACCGGACTATATTAAACAAAATGCTATTAGTGCTTTCAATATAATTTACATAGACAGCAATAAAGGTTTGTGGATTTGTTCGGATAAAAGCGAACAGGTTTTTTACAAAAAGAATGCAGCCGAACCCTGGAAAAGATTTGAATTGTCTTCGGGATTAAAAACGCAGGCCAATCATATAACCAGTATTATCGAAAATCAACCGGGACAGATCTGGATAGGAACAGACCACAAAGGATTGTTTATCTATGACAAGGGAAAAGATGGGTTTGAAAATCTCGTATCTGATCCATGGGTCGAGACAGGCCTATCATCGAATACTGTAAAGTGTCTTTACAAAGACAACAGCGAGACTATTTGGGTTGGATATACTAAAAAGGGACTATCCTATTATCATGAAAGTTTTCGGAATTTTATCAATTTCAGACATCCCCAATGTTCCGATATCATGTCTATAATGGAAGATCATCAGGGAAATATTTGGCTGGGAACCGATGGAAACGGACTATATATAAAAGATCAAAAATCAGAAGCGGTCAGGAAACTCCCGGTTCCGAACATTGCCATAATATCTATACTGGAAGACAGGAAGAATCGTGTTTGGATTGGTACCTACCAAAAAGGGCTTTTTTGTTATGAAAATGGCAAAATGATTCAGTATACAACAAAGAACAGCAAATTAACTAGTAACAGTATTTGGAATTTAAAAGAAGACCGCTATGGAAATGTATGGATAGGACCACTGGGTGGAAAAATTCAGGTATTAACACAAGACTCGGATAGTTTTAATTCTGTAATTAATCCATTTGATGATATTGTCTATGCGCTGGATATGTTTTATGACGGTGGTGACAAAATGTATTTTGGAACTGTAAGTGGATTATTAGTAATTGATATTACCAATTACAAAAAGATTTCATATCATGGCAATAAGAGAGGAAATCAAGCTTTCGCTCAGGATCAAATTTCAAATGTCTATAAAGATAAACGCGGTCTGTTATGGTTAGGTAATAATGATGGACTGATTATCTGGAATCAAAAAAAGGATACGCTGTATTATTTTAATAAAGAGAACGGTTTATGCGATAACCTAATTAAAGGTATAACAGAAGATAATTTCAATAATATCTGGGTAACAACAAGCAACGGACTTTCAATACTTACCGTGAGGCCGGCCACAAACGGAGAATTTACTTTTTCAAGTAAAAATTACTCTGTAAAAGATGGCCTTGCCAATAATTATTTTAATGACCGCGCTTTTTACAAATTACAAAATAATGATATTGTCCTTGGTAATGTAGAAGGATATACAGTTTTGAACCCGAATAAAATGCATGAAAAAGACCCGTCTACATCAAAAGTTATATTTACTGAATTGACAGTAGGTAATAATACTATTCAGGTAGACTCCTACTATGATGGCCGAAGGCTGCTCGAGCATTCAATGCAATTAACTTCAGAATTAAATTTCAGGCATGATGATAAACTTATTTCCTTACAGTTTACAACAGGGAATTTATTGAATGCAGATAAGGTGAAATATGTTTATCAGATAGAAGGTTTTACAACACAATGGCTGCCAACTCAAAAAAATAAAATAGTAATATCTTCACTTCCAACGGGTAATTACAAACTTTTAATAAAAGCACGTAATAGCGATGGTGTTTGGAACAACATCCCTACAGAATTATCTATTAATGTAATGCCTCCTTTCTATTTTTCAATTTGGGCTTTTATTATTTATGCCATTTTGATTATTGGTGCACTAATATTTTTTGTTCGTAAAACGAAAGAAAAACATCTGATAAAACTCGTGCAGCATCGTTTACAAATGGATCATGAGAAAGAAATGCATATTAATGAGATCAAGCTACGATTTTTTACCAATATTAGTCATGATTTGCGTACCCCGCTTACCCTCATTATAACTCCTTTGCAGATTTTATTGAATGATGCAACAAGTGAAAGTATGAGAAAGAAATTAAGTGTTATGTATAAAAATGCACAACAGCTTATGACATTAATAAACTCATTGCTTGATTTTCATAAACTGGACGTTGGAGTAGAGCGACTAAATTTAAAATCAGGTGATTTTGTTCCTTTTATCAATGAAATTTACCTTTTATTTTGTGTTTATGCCGAAGAACGTAATATTAGTTTGCTGTTAAAGAGTGATATTGAGAGTTTAGAAATGTCCTTTGATCGCGATAAGATTCAGAAAATATTTTCAAATTTACTTTCAAATGCATTCAAATATACTTTAGATGGAGGTACTATAAAGATCCATATAAAAAAAGCGGGAGATAATGTTTGTGTTAGTGTTTCTGATACAGGCCGTGGTATTAGTAATAAAGAAAAAGAACATATTTTTGAACGCTTTTATCAGGCTCAGCAAGAACAGGAGAAAACTGGAACCGGTATAGGATTACATATTGTAGCTGAATATATCAGTCTTCATGGAGGAACGGTAACAGTTACAGATAATGTTCCTCAGGGTAGTATTTTTACCTTCCAAATTCCAGTCAGAATGGCTGATTTAGATACGGACGAAGAATATTCATCAGAAAATATTTTGGAAGAATTTACTACTGAGCAAGAGGAGGAAGCTTATGGAGTTACAAATAAAAAAATATTATTATTTGTAGACGACAACAATGATTTTTGTGAATTTATTAAAGATAATCTTGAAGACTCCTATACTGTAATAACTGCTAATAATGGAGAAGAGGCACTGCAATTGCTGCAAAAGTTTAATGTGACCATTATTGTGAGCGATGTAATGATGCCTGTTATGAATGGAATAGAACTTTGTAAAAAGATCAAAACAAATATCCACTGGTCTCATATTCCCGTTATTCTATTGACGGCACGTACCGCTGAAGAGCATATAGTAGAAGGTCTGGAACTGGGCGCGGATGATTATATCACTAAACCCTTTAATTTTAATTTGCTAAAACTACGTATTCAAAAATTTGTAGAATGGACAGAGAAAAGTCATGCCTCGTTTAGTCAAAAGTTAGATGTTTCTCCTTCAGAAATTACCATTACCTCTTTAGATGAAGCCCTGATAGCAAAGGCTATTAAGGTTGTCGAAGAACATATAAGCGATATTGAATTTTCTGTTGAATCCTTTAGTATGGCTTTAGGTCTAAGTCGTGGTCATTTATACAAAAAGTTAGTTGCCATTACGGGTAAAGGTCCAATAGAATTTATTCGAACGATACGATTGAAACGCGGACGTCAGCTTCTCGAAAAAAGCCAAATGCAAATTGCCGAAATAGCATACGAAGTAGGTTTTAATTCGCCGAAAAGATTCGCTAAGTACTTTAAGGAAGAATTTGGTTTTTTACCTTCGGAATACTTACGTATTTATAAACAACAGCAATAATGGCTGTTGGAGATGAATTATTAAATGCCTAAAAATATGAATAGCCTCCTGCTTTAGCCGGAGGTCAACCGAATTACATTACATTGAAGGCTTTAGCCAAATAAGCTGTAAGTTTAAACATCTTTACAGAAATTTGGTTAAAGCCATTCTTTTTGCTTTCTACTTCGACTTCCAGCTAAAGCAGGAGGCTATTCAATTTACAAACAAAACAAAAGGTCAATGAATTATACTATTTCCAAATCTTATTGACATACTTTCATACAATTTCAAATTGATTTATAAATGTATTTGATAGTACAGGTTTTTTATTTAATACAATTTGTGCACTCTTGCGATACAAAAGGAAACGTTGTGTGGCATGGTTTTCTTATTACTTTGTTTGCTTAAGAAATCATTTATTAACTATCAACCCATTTTTAAACCATGAGAAAAAAACTACTCGTCGCTTTCGGCTATTCATTTGTTGAAGCTATCAGCAAAATCAAGTAAGTTTTAGTCTCCATTATTCTTTTATCCCATGAAAAAAAAAATTAGGCTCATTTTAGCCTTCCTTGTTTTGCTTGTTCAGGCCGTTGCCTTGGCGCAAGCCAAAAATCCAATAATTTTTGCCGATGTGCCTGATATGTCTATGATCAGGGTTGGTAAAAATTATTATATGAGCAGTACAACGATGCATATGAATCCGGGTGTGCCCATTATGAAATCGACTGATCTTGTCAATTGGAAAATCATCAACTATGCTTATGATACTTTGGCAGACTTGCCGGCGCTAAATTTAACAGAAGGAAAAAACATCTATAGCAGAGGTTCATGGGCAAGTAGTTTGCGTTACCACAACGGTATGTATTACGTATCCACTTTTGCACATGACATACCAGGTGAAACCTATATTTTTAAAACAAAAGATATAGAAAAAGGAAACTGGGAAAGAGTTTCTTTTAAGCCATCCCTCCACGACCATTCTTTGTTTTTTGATGATGATGGCAAGGTGTATTTAATTTATGGCGCAGACAAACTTAAAATTGTTGAATTAAATGATGATCTGACAGGAATTAAACAAGACGTTCTGGAGCGAGTGCTCATCGAAAACGCCAGTGCACCAACAGGAAAAGAAGTAGGTCTTGCAGCTGAAGGATCGCAATTGTTTAAAGTAAATGGGAAATATTATCTATTTAATATTTGTGCGCCACGCGGTGAAATGCGAACTGTAATTATACACAGGGCAGATAATATCAACGGTCCCTGGGAAGGAAAAGTTGGCTTACAGGATAGAGGAATTGCTCAGGGCGGATTGATAGACACTCCCGATGGACGTTGGTTCTCTTATCTTTTCCGGGATTATGCTGCTGTTGGCCGCGTTCCTTATCTCGTTCCTGTTAAGTGGGAAGACGGTTGGCCTGTATTGGGAGAAAACGGAAAAGTCCCGGAAATAGTAGACCTGCCAGCCAGTAAAGGTTTGATTCCGAATTTGGTTGCTTCTGATGAATTCAATCGAAAAAAAGGACAGGCGGCACTGCCTTTAGTATGGCAATGGAATCATAATCCGGATAATGCGCTGTGGTCTGTAAGGGAAAGAAAAGGATTCCTGCGCCTCAAAACAGGAAGAATCGACACTGATTTTCTTCAGGCCAGAAACACACTTACACAACGTACTATTGGTCCAACCAGCTCAGCTTCTGTTGCTCTGGATGTTTCCAAAATGAAAGATGGCGATTTTGCCGGATTATCAGCTTTCCAAAAAGAGTATGGATCAGTGGGGGTTAAAATTGACGCAGGTCAAAAGTCAATAGTAATGATCACTACTGATAATGATAAGCCTGTCGAAGTACAGCGAATTCCATTGGATCAAGACCAAATTTACTTCAGAATCGATTGCGATTTTACTGGCATGAATGATGAAGCTAAGAGCCTTTACGCTCTTAATGGGAAAGATGAAGCTAGTTTCTTTTACAGTCTTGATGGAAAAGTTTGGAAACCGATAGGTCGACCTTTGAAGATGAAATATAGTATTCCGCATTTTATGGGCTATCGTTTTAGTTTGTTTAATTATGCTACAAAAGAAATAGGCGGTTATGCTGATTTTGACTGGTTCAGGATTAAAAACTAAGATAAATCATGAATAACTATCCAACCAAATGCAGGATTTGTATTAACTAAATAACTAAAATGAAACATACCTATAAACTTATAGTAACACTTATAACGATTTTAAATTGTTCGATTGGTGAAGCACAGAATCCTATTGTGCAGACCAATTATACTGCAGATCCTGCACCAATGGTACATAACGGCACAGTGTATCTGTATACAAGCCATGATGAAGACGATGCCAATGCTGACGGCAAGGGTTTTAAAATGCTCAATTGGTCACTTTATACCTCAACCGACATGGTCAATTGGACAGACCATGGAATAGTTGCTTCTCTAAAAGATTTTAGTTGGGCAAAGCAGGATAATGGCGCCTGGGCAGTTCAGTGTATTGAACGAAATGGTAAATTTTATTTATATTGTCCTACGCATGGCGGAGGCATAGGAGTTTTGGTTTCAGATAGTCCTTATGGTCCATTTAAAGATCCTATTGGCAAGAAACTGATCAATCATCATCCCTGGAATGATATTGATCCTACTCCATTTATTGATAAGGATGGACAGGCGTATTTATATTGGGGAAATCCCGGCTTGTATTACGTAAAACTGAATAAGGACATGATATCCTGTTCGGGTGAAGTGAAACAAATGCCCAACACTCTGGAATCTTTTGGTAAACGTGAAGGAGAAAAAAATGATGAAAGACCTACCACTTATGAGGAAGGGCCATGGCTGTACAAACGCAATAGTCTGTATTATTTATTTTTTGCCGCTGGACCAATACCGGAACATATTGGTTATTCAACAAGTAAAAGTATAACGGGACCGTGGAAATATCAAGGCGTTGTCATGCCTACACAAGGAGGTTCTTTTACCAATCATCCCGGCATAATTGATTTTAAGGGAAAGAGTTATTTTTTCTATCACAATGGTGCATTGCCCGGAGGTGGTGGTTTTACCCGTTCAGTTTGTGTAGAAGAAGCCAGGTTTAATAAAGATGGTTCGATCGTGCAAATGAATATGACAGAAGGTATTAAACAGAGTTTAAGTCCATTAAATCCTTATGATAAAACTGAAGCCGAAACCATTGCCTGGTCTGAAGGAGTGAAGTCAATGAATGATAATGGGTTTGGTAATTTTGTTACGGCAAAATACAATGACGCTTTTGTCAAAGTAAAAGAGGTGGATTTCGGTAAAAAGGGTGCTTCGAAATTCACTACAAGAATTGGCACAACGCAAAACGAAAATGTTTCAATGGAAATACGATTGAATACTAAAGACGGTGAGTTACTTGGAACCGTAAATGTACCAATGAAGGGAGGCAATGACAAATGGACATTGCAAACAATTGATGTTAAAAAAGTTTCGGGAATTCACGATTTATATTTTGTTTTTAAAGGAAAAGCCAAGACTGATATACTGTATTTTGATTATTGGAAATTCTTAAAATAATTTTTCACAAAAAAGCAAGCTGTTCAATCTTAAAAAATCTAAATCAGGATTTTTTAAGATTGAACAGCAATATAGATTAACGCATCCTGATCATAAAAATAATCAAATAGAATTCGGTATTTGATATTGATTTCTGGATTGATTCTACCCCGTTTTAGACTTTAGTCAAAGTAATTTCTCAATGCTTTACTAATTTAAATTTCTCTTTTTCTATTGCAGAAGTATTCAAAGATTTTTAGCTTCATTTTCACTTTGTGCATTACTATCTTCCCATAAATCAATTTCGTTTTTAAAATTTAAGGAAGCCTTCAGCAATTGTATTGTCGACAAATTCCATCCTGTTACATCGTTGGTTTGAGGAATCAAACGTCGTTAACTATATCGCTGCGGTTACAACTAATCTGATAGCAAATAAGAGTTTCGCTTGTTTGTAATAATCTACAGTTCTTTAAATTGTTCTTCCTTCAAAAATCTAGTGACATTGCCTTCACGCGAAAGAATTATCATGTGTGAACTTAATGTTAAAGACGAGTCTTAATCTGGATTTCTGTACAAAACATCTTCTTGTTGAAATGATAATTTATTATGATATAAAATATTAAAACAGAATAAATAAAGTCATTTTTTTATTACAAACATAAACATTGCAACAATTGATACCGTTTTTAGATACAAAATGAACCGTCGTTTGGGATTGCATTATTGTTAATTTGTTCCCAATAGATCGAAAATGTATCAAATGAAATAGTGATGCCATTATTTCTGTCCAATACATTTTTATTTGAAAAAAACCACTTGACTAACTAACTAAAACCACTTAATTATGAATGAAAAACATGTAATTCAACGCTTTGTAAAAGCAAAGAAACTCTTTAAAAAATATGCAGTACTGGTTCTGCTTTGTTCTTTTAGCATGGCATCAGCTCAAAACTCTAATATGAAAATTACAGGTACTGTATTAGATGAGTCAGAGAGCAAACCAATTTTTGGTGTCAATGTTAATCTCAAAGGAGCTAAGGCTGGTGTATCTACTGATTTGGACGGTTCATTTTCTATTGATGCTAAAATCGGAGAAACACTTGTTATAAGTTATCTGGGTTATGTAAGCCGGGAAGTAAAGATTACAGGGAGCAAATTAAAGATTAGCCTTAAAGAAGACCGTAAAGCACTTGATGAGGTAGTCGTAATTGGTTATGGCAAGGCAAAAAGGAAAGATCTTACCGGAGCAATATCTTCAATATCGGGAGAAGACCTTATGAAAACGCGTCCTACAACAATTGACCAGGCTTTACAGGGTAAAGTTGCCGGGGTAGTAGTGCAGCAGACTTCCGGTCAACCGGGAGGAGGAGTTAATATCCAGATACGAGGCTTGTCTTCTTTTGGTGGCAGCTCTCCTTTGTATGTAATTGATGGCGTTATAATTGGCCAAAGTTATGGTGGAGCTAATGGTACAAACCCCTTATCCACAATTAACCCTTCAGATATTCAGTCTATTGACGTTTTAAAGGATGCATCAGCAACAGCAATTTATGGTTCGCAGGCCACTAATGGTGTAATTGTTATTACGACCAAGAGAGGTAAAGAAGGAGCTCCAAAAATTACTTATGAATTTTCAACAGGATATCAGGAGCTGATTAAGCAATATCCAACTATGAATTTAAGAGAGTATGCTAAGTTTATTAACGACAGGGCAGCTGTTTGGGGGTTTGATAAAAGAGCAGAATTTGCTAATCCAAATTATTTAGGTGAGGGTACAAACTGGCAAGATGAATTGTTCAGAAAGGCTCCTGTAGTAAGTCATAACCTAACTTTAAGTGGAGGTAATGATAAAACGCAGTATTTATTGTCCGGATCTTTATTTAATCAGGAAGGTATAGCACTGGGATCTGAGTTTACAAGGGCTTCGATACGATTAAATTTAGACAACAAAACTACTGACTGGTTAAAAATAGGAACTAGTTTACAGTTGACCCATATTGATGAGAATGTAAATTCAACAGGTTCAAATGTTATTGCAGAGGCATTAAGTCAGACGCCAGATATCCCTGTAAAAAATCCTGATGGTAGTTATGCAGGAGAAGAAAGCAGTGAAGGATGGATTAATAAACGTGTAAATCCATATGCTCTAGCACTTACTAATGTAAATACTCCCAAAAGAAATCAGATGTTTGGTAATTTTTATGCAGATATAGCATTTACAAAGGATTTATCCTTTAGAAATGAAGTGTCAGGGAATTTTTCATTTAGGACAGAAGACCGATTCAGCCCTACTTATAAGTTTGGGTTAGCGGAGAGATTAGTAAATGATGCTTTTTATTCTTATAGTCAGGAGTATTTTACCACTTTTAGAAGTTTCCTGACTTATGCTAAAGTGTTTAAAAGCAAGTATAATGTTAACATACTGGGAGGACATGAGGCACAGTTGTTCCAGTTTGAAAATGTTTCTGCAGCAAGAAAAAATTTCATTTCAAACAGTGTTACTAATATAGGCAGCGGCGATCCCGCAACAGCAACCAATGGTGGAACCAGAGGAGACAATGCACAGGAATCTTTTTTTGGGCGTGTTAATTTTATTTACGATGATAAATATTTGTTTACCGTAAATGCGCGTGCAGATGGTTCTTCAAAATTTGCGCCAGAAAATCGCTGGGTAACCACTTATTCAGGAGCATTTGCCTGGAAATTAAATAATGAGAAATTTTTAAAAGGTTCAAAAACTGTCAATGAATTAAAGTTTAGGGTAGGTTATGGTTCTACCAATAACCAAAATGTTAGGGACAATGCTTATATAACTACATTAAGGACAACTTCAACTGCTTTGGCAGGTAATGCACAAATTATTAATAATTTAGGAAACCGTGAAGTTTCATGGGAAAAAACAGAATATAGTAATGCCGGAATCGATGCATCACTTTTTGGTTGGAAACTTAATCTTTCAGTTGATGTTTATAATCGTCTGACAGATGGACTCTTGCTGCAACTTCCTTTACCATTGTATTCCGGAACAATTGGTGGGTCAGGAATAATTAATCCTCCGTTTGTAAATGTTGGGGTTGTTAGAAACAGAGGGATAGACCTTCATTTGAATTCAAGAAATATAATCGGAAACGGAGATGAATTTAGCTGGAGCACTGATTTTACTTTATCACATAATCAAAATAAAGTATTAAAATTAAATACAGACGGCGCTTCATTGCTTGGAAAATATGGTGGTAATGAAGTAGTTGCTGAAACTCGTGTAGGTGGCTCTATTGGTGACTTTTACGGCTATAAAGTAGATGGGATATTTGCAACAGCAAAGGATTTTGAAACGCATGCTTTGCCTACAGATACAAATGGGGCAGTTTTGCCAATTACACCAAACGCTGGTGGGGTATGGTATGGAGACATGAAATTTAAAGATTTAAATGGTGATGGTGTAATTACAGAAAAGGACAGAACCTATTTAGGCTCTCCTATTCCGGTTTGCCAATTAGGGCTTGGTAATACTTTTACCTATAAAGGTTTTGATCTGAACATTTTCTTTAGTGCCAATATAGGTAATGAAGTAATAAATGGATTAAGGATTAACGGAGAAAATCCTTCAACACAATTTGGCTTCCTGCAAGCATTAAATGATCATGCTAATTTGGCTTTAATTGATCCAAATGGTTCGGCTTCAGATGTCAATAACGTATATGTTACCAATCCAAATACTACAATCGTAGGGCTTAAAAATAACGATAGTAATAGAAATCATCGATTCTCTGACAAGTACGTCGAAAACGGATCTTTTCTTAGATGTAAGAACATGACTATGGGGTACACGATGCCAAACGACTGGATGAAAAAAATACATATAAGTTCTCTACGTGTGTATGTTAATGTCAGTAATCCTTTTGTTATTACAAATTATAAAGGAATGGATCCGGAAGTGGGTTCATGGAATCCGCTAGAGGCAGGAATTGATTATGGCTTTTATCCACAAGCCCGAACATTTACTTTGGGAGTTAATATTGGATTAACTAAATAAAAATAAACTTAATAGAATAGAGAGATATGAAGTCAATATATAAAATAACTGTTTCAGCCCTTTTAGGAATAATGGTTTTGACTGGTTGTCAGGATGATTTTCTGGATCGCCCTGCTCAGTCAGAGATAAGTACTGAAAATTTTTATCAGACAAAAGAAGAGATCAGATTAGCTACGGCAGCACTTTATAGCAGAGTATGGGCACAATGGAATAATATAGCATACATTCCATTAGGAGATATTTTAAGCGGAAACCTTGTAATACCGTGGCAAGGTGCAGATTTAGTACAGCTTAATACTTTTACCCTTTCAGGATCTAACCAACGTTTAACAGACGGCTGGACAGGACTATATACTATAGTTGCACACTGTAATGGTACAATTAAGGCTATCAATGAAAATACGCCGGCAACAGTTACTGCCACAGATAAAAATGCCGGTCTGGCTGAAGCAAGATTTATACGTGCGATGGCCTACTATCATCTTGTAATGCTGTGGGGAGAAGTACCTATTATTGAAGATAATACAAAGTTGATACAATCGCCTTTGGTAAATAAAAATAGAACAGCAGATGTATACCGATTTATTACAGAAGATTTAACTTTTGCTGTCGAGAATCTTCCTGCAACTGATAGTAAAGGCAGAGTTACCAGCTGGTCAGCAAAGGGAATGTTAAGTAAAGTATATTTAACAATGTCCGGATTAGGAGAGCTGGGAGGTAATCGTAATCAGGAATATTTAAACAAGGCAAAACTGTATGCACAGGATGTAATCGAAAACAGTGGTTTAACTTTGCTTCCAAGCTATCCAGATCTTTTTAGAACACAATTCAATGATAACCCGGAATCATTATTTGCACTGCAATGGTCTGTTACTAGTGGCTGGATGGAAGGGAATCAATTATTGACCTACTCTCCGAGCAAAGATATTAATCCTCAAAAAGATGGCGCGTGGGGAGCTCCTTCACCTAGTTATGATCTGTATGTAGCTTATTCTAAGCAGGATTCTATAAGACGTAAAGCGACTTTTATGCTTACTGGAGACCACTATCCCGAATTGAACGCTGCTGGTGGTGGTTATACGGCCACAGGCCCAGGTATGAAAAAACATATTATTGGTAATGAGGCAGATAACAATTCTCCTGCAATGACGTTTTTGGGGTCCATACAGCATAATTCATTATTAAGATTGGCAGATATTTATTTAATATATGCTGAGGCTATCCTTGGTAATAATGCCACTACAAGTGATGTCAATGCTTTATTGTATTTTAATAAGGTAAGAACAAGAGCTGGTGTTGATCCGGTAACTGTACTTAATACAGATGTTATCCTGAATGAGAGAAGGCTTGAATTTGCTTGCGAAGGACAATATTGGTTTGATCTGGTAAGACTTTCTTATTATAATCCTCAAAAAGCAGTTGGTCTTCTTAGTAATCAGCAAAGAGTAAGATTTGAATATAATAGTGATACTGAGGTAGCTACGCCTACTGATCCTATTGGACCCATTTCCCCTGCTACCTTCGCGACTTTTACTTTACAGCTGCCTGCAGTAGAGGTGATTGCTAATCCTAAATTGAACGAACCATCAGTATCTTATTATGAATAGTGATAAAAAATATATAAACATGAAAAAATTATTAATTAACCGTGTTACTCATTTGCTTTTTTTAAGCATGATGTTGATTATTATAATGTTAACATCTTGTAATAATGATGATAATTTAAATGGTGCGCCTGTTATTACAGAGGTTAGGAATTATGCTGCCGCTCCCAATGATACTCTTGTAAATAAATTGGTGCCTGGTCAGTGGGTAGTTTTAAAAGGATCAAATTTTAAAAGTGCAGTTAAAATTGCTTTCAATGGTGTATCAATCCCATTCGATATAGGACTGTTTTCAGATACTTATGCTGTTGTACAGCTGCCTTATGTAATTCCATTTCCTTCAGTTCCTGAAAATCTATTAAATACTATTGAGGTGGCTACTGCAAGTGGTTCTACAATTTTCAATATCGATATCGTTGCCGGACCACCTTCGCTTGCTGCTATTTCAAACGAAAATCCGGTTGAAGGTGAGATTGTTACTGTATTTGGAACCAATTTATTCCTTATAAGCGAACTCAGTTTTGGAGGGGTGGCAATAACTGATTATGTAACAAAAGAGGATGGAACTGCAATTAGCTTTCCAGTATCTACTATTACAAGCGGTCCCTTAAAAATAATTACAGCATCAGGTGAAATTCTAACAACATTTAATGTTAATGATCTTACGACAGGTATGCTTTGTAATTTTGATACTATTGGCAGCATGGCATGGGGTACATCGACTAGTAATAATGATCCCGCTTTCCCTGGTAACCATGGATGGTATCCTATTTTAGACACTCCTGTTCTTAATGCTGGTAACGGAGCCTGGTGGGAAGGTGGTCGAAGCATTAACATCGAAAATGGATCAGAATGGGTTTCAGCTGCTGATTTAGGTTTAAATATAGATCAATTTGTACTTAAGTTTGAACTTAATGTTCCCGGAGACTGGAATGGCATATCGATGTTTATTGTTAGAGATTACAATTGGGATTTTTTAGCGCGTTTTGAACCATGGAAACTTTCAGTAACTAAAACAGCTAATTTCACTACAAAAGGAAAATGGGTAACAGTAACAATCCCATTGACTGAGTTCCGCACAAAAAAGGATGGAATAGACGGTACGGGTAATTCGGCAGCAAGCCTTTCAGAATTATTTGGTTCAAAAAAGAAGACTATAAATTTCTTTGCTGTCAATACCTCAGACAAATCAAGCACAACCGGTCTTCGTGCAGGGATTGATAATATCAGGATTGTGAAAATCAAATAACAAAAATCTTTTAATTCAATAACAAATTAATAGTAATAATAAAGACCTGCAGCTATTTCATGAAAGTTACACTTTTCTGCAGGTCTTAAATAAAAATTTATTAATTCTAAAAAGCAAAAAATGAAACTTAAACATTTTTATAAAATTGTACTGCTGCTGATCATTATAGCATTTTCGGTCTCCTGTTCAAAAAATGAGGACGAAGCCCCACAATTAACGGTTTCAGCAAAAACGGTTTCTTTTGAGCCAGCTGGAGGTACATCAGAAGACATCACCATTGAAGCCAACAGTGCATGGAGTGTTAGCAATTCGGCAGCATCCTGGTTGCAATTAACCAAAGCTAGCGGCAGCAGTGGAACTACTGCAACAAAATTTACAGTTTTAAGTAATGAAACCGGATTTACCCGCTCTATTGTTCTAACTATTGAAGCGGAAAATGGTCAGGCCCGAAGAATTACGATTACACAAAGAGGTAATTTATATCCAACCTATAATTTATCACCTAAAGCTCCCGACGAAACAGGAATGAGTAGTACGGCGATGCAATTGTCTGCAAAAATGCATTTGGGAATAAATTTTGGCAATACCATGGAAGCACCAACCGAAGCTGAGTGGGTGAATAGTAAAATTACCGAATCGTATGTGAAATTTGTAAAAGAATTAGGTTTCAATTCTGTAAGGATTCCATGTGGCTGGGTTTGGACCCATTTAAGCGATCCGACAAAAGCAAAAATTGACCCTGCGTGGCTTAACCGCGTGAGAGAAGTTGTTAAATTGTGTGTGGATAATGATATGTATGTGATACTAAATGCTCACGCGGATAATGGCTGGCTTGATAATAATATCACTAAGGCAAAGCAAGAGTCCATTAATGCAATGCAAAAGGCGATTTGGGAACAGATTGCTACAACCATGCGTGATTTTGATGAGCACCTTATATTTGCCGGTGCAAATGAACCTCCGGCTGAAAATGCCGAGCAGATGGCCATACTTAATGGTTACTACGAAACATTCATCAAAGCAGTTCGTGCCACCGGAGGCAGAAACAGTTACAGGGTGCTGATTGTACAGGGCCCCAGAACTGATGCCACTTTAACTTTTGATCTGATGAATACGATGCCAACAGACAACATTCCTAACAAATTGATGGTTGAGGTACATAACTACACGCCATCTTTATTTACGATAGTAACAGATGCAGATGTAAGTTGGGGTAAGATGATTTATTACTGGGGAGCTGGGAATCATTCTACTATTGAGCCGGAACGCAATGCCACCTTTGGAGAAGAGGATGTGATTGATTCTGAATTCCAAAAGATGAAACAAAAATTTGTTGATAAAGGTATCCCTGTGATGCTGGGCGAGTATGCAACCTGGAGAAGAACTCCAGGCCTGGGCAAGCCTGTTCCTAAGGATATGGAAATGCACAACAAATCTGTGGATTATTGGTCCTATTATGTGACGAAACAGGCTAAAGCGAATGGTATTGTGCCATTCTGGTGGGAGATAGGTTTTATGTTAGACAGAGCTAATAATAAGGTAAAAGACCAGGCTATGTTAGATGCCATCATTAAAGGAGGTAAGTAAAAAGTAAGACACTACAACTAAATAAAATACAGTTTCGCAGGGTATCAGGTATTGGTACCATTAAGCAAGGACTGAATTTAAAAAATCTGTGACTTTTAGGAGTCACAGATTTACTTATAAAGAATTCTCAATGAAACAATGAATTTAAAATTTATTGATTCTAAAAATAAACAAAAAATGAAACATAAACATTTTTATAAAATTATTTTACTGCTGATCGTTAGCGGTACTCTTTCCGCACAAACGGTTTGGTTAGATGAACTGGATCTCAGCGTAACTTCACAGGGCTGGGGTTTACCTAAAAAAAACAGGACGGTTGATGACAACATCATGACCATTGCAGGCAAAACCTTTGAGCGTGGCTTCGGCACACACGCAGAAAGTTCTCTTTTTATCCAACTTAATGGTAAGGCAAATTCGTTTACCGCACAGGTTGGCATTGATGATGAAGTGAAAGGACGTCAGCCCGCCGTAGAGTTTATAGTATTCGGTGATGGAGAGAAGCTTTGGGCGAGCGGTGTAATGCATGAAGGTGATGCTGCCCGGCTTTGTAGTGTTAAACTTTCGGGTGTGAAACAAGTTGAGCTGCGGGTAACAGACGCAGGAGATGGTGGCAGCGATCATGCCAATTGGGCTGATGCTAAATTTGAGGCGGCAGGCGTATCAACTTTTGCTACTTATTATCCTGTCCCAAGTGAACCCTGCATTCTTACCCCTAAGCCATCGGCAAAACCGAAGATTAATAGTGCAAGTGTTTTCGGTGTCCGTCCGGGCTCGCCGTTTCAGTTCAGGATACCGGCTACCGGCGAACGGCCAATGACCTTTCAGGTTACCGGGTTGCCTCAGGGACTGGAGCTGGATCAAAAAACAGGACTTATCACGGGCAAGCTTGCAAAAGCCGGCACTTACGTTATTCAATTGAAGGCAAAGAATGCGAAAGGTATAGCCCAAAAAAGTTTGCGTATTAGCTGTGGTGATAAAATTGCACTTACCCCGCCAATGGGATGGAATAGCTGGAATTGTTTTGCCCATGAAGTTTCTGGTGAAAAAATTAAACGCGCTGCGGAAGTAATGGTGAAAAGCGGACTTATAAATTACGGATGGAATTATGTAAATATTGACGACTACTGGCAAAATAACCGCGATTCGACAGATCCTTCCCTGCAAGGCAAGCTGCGGGACGAGTCTGGTACTATAGTTCCTAATAAAAAGTTTGGAGATATGAAAGCCCTGACAGATTATGTGCACGGTCTCGGTTTGAAGATCGGTATCTATTCCAGTCCTGGCCCTTGGACCTGTGGTGGCTGTGCTGGTAGTTATGGTCATGAAAAGCAAGACGCTGAAACCTATGCCAAATGGGGTTTTGATTATCTGAAATACGATTGGTGTAGCTACGGAGGGGCGCTAAATGGACTACCCGATAACGACCCGAATAAAGTAATCTCCATATCGTATAATGGAGGTTATCAATTGTCTACCGCAGTTAAACCATACAAATTAATGGGAGAGTATATCCGTCAGCAACCTCGTGACATTGTTTTCAGCCTGTGTCAATACGGAATGTCGGATGTTTGGAAATGGGGTGATTCGGTAGGAGGAAACAGCTGGCGTACAACCAATGATATATTGGATACCTGGTCCAACGTTAAAGGCATTGCATTAGCGCAGGATCAGTCTGCAGCCTTCGCTAAACCCGGTAACTGGAACGATGCAGACATGCTGGTCGTAGGAACCGTAGGATGGGGTAACCTGCATCCGACCAAACTTAAACCAGATGAGCAATATCTTCACGTCAGCCTTTGGAGCCTTTTCTCTACTCCGCTGCTACTGGGTTGCGATTTGGAAAAACTGGATGCCTTTACCCTGAATTTATTGACAAACGATGAAGTAATTGCTGTTAATCAGGATGCTCTTGGCAAACAGGCTACCTGTGTTCAGACTATAGGTGATTTACGTATTTACGTAAAAGATTTAGAGGATGGCAGTCGTACAGTCGGCTTTTGCAATTTCGGTCTGGAGAAAGTAGATATCTCGTACAAGGATCTGAAAAAACTTGGTATTTCAGGAAAGCAAAAGGTGCGTGATCTTTGGCGCCAGAAAGATATTATAACAATCCATGCAGACAAAGAGGCTCTTTCGCTGAAGGTTCCGGTGCATGGAGTGGCTCTGTACAAATTTATGCCGGTTAAATAGCAGGATAAAATTTCTTAACCGCCCCCCTTTTATAAGTAAAAAAGGGTACTGGGAATTGACACAGAGATTCCAGTGATACGATAATTAATTAATTGAAATTAACCCTTAACGAGTATCCGTTTTTTGGGTAAAAATAAAAAAGCATGTTTAGAAAAAAAGTATTGTTAAGTACAGTCATTGTTATGGCTTTTATGGGAGGAAGAGAATGCACAGAAGCGCAGACTAAAGCAGGTAAACCAAAAAAAGAAAAAGAAAACCTGACGGAAAAATTTGCAAATGTTTCGCCGAAACTTACCTCGGATAATGCGAATCCATTATTAGATTTTATGTTTACGGCCGACCCGACTGCTGTAGAATACAATGGAAGAATTTATGTGTATGCCACAAATGATCATCAACAGTATGAGCATGTAGGAAAGGATGGGAAAAATTCATACGAGCATATCCATACACTGGTCATGATGTCTACCGATGATATGGTCAACTGGACGTATCATGGTCTCATAGATACTGCAAAGCTGGCACCATGGAGTCAGAATTCCTGGGCGCCTTCCATTACATCCAGACTGGAAGCAGATGGTAAAACGCACTTCTATTTATATTACTCCAATAGCGGTGTTGGTTCAGCCGTCCTTACTTCCACTTCTCCAGTTGGTCCGTGGAGTGACCCATTAGGAAAGAATATAGTCGACCGCTCTGTTTCGGGAGTAGATTGCGAAGCTCCGTTCGATCCGGGAGTTGTGATAGACGACAAGGGTACAGGCTGGCTGACTTTTGGAGGCGGAACGCCTAAAACGAAATATATGCCGGACAATTCCAGAATCGTCAAATTAGGATCAGATATGATCAGTTTGGCAAGTGACGTTGCCAAGATACCCGCTCCTTATTTTTTTGAGGCCAGCGACCTTAATTTTATCAATGGAACCTGGGCCTATACCTATAATACAAGTTGGGAACAGCGTACTGAATGGCCTTATACGAATAAAGATAAACCAACCCAATGCAGTATGTCCTATATGACGACTAAAACACCATTAAATCCGGATAGTTGGACGTATCGCGATAATTACTTTAAAAATACCGGGGACGTTGGCGTGGGGCCTTTAACAAACAATCATACTCATCTGTTCCAGTTTAAAGGGAAATATTATATTGCTTACCATGCCATGTATTTGCAGGATTATTTTGGCACCAAGGGCGGTTTTCGTAATGTAGGTATCGAAGAAATGCAGGTGGATGAAGAGAATGTGAATATCCAAATGGGCAAAGCAACTTTTAAAGGTCCGTCACAAATTAACCTCTTAAATCCATTCGTTCTTCAGCAGGCAGAAACTACCGGAGGTACTTCGGGTCGGGTTCAGTTTGAAGCTGCTGGTAATGTTGGTAATATGGTTGCCAAAGGAAAAGCAGATAAACAATGTCTGATGGTCCGTGGAGCCGATTTTAGCAAACAGCTTCCTGCCAAATTTGAAGCCAGAGTGAAAGGTAAAGGCAGAATCGATGTTTATCTAAATAATCTTAAAGATAAAGCTGTTGTTTCCATTATATCTGATGGAAAGGACTGGACTACGCTCTCAAAGAAAATAGAACAGAAAATAGATAAAGGAACAGCGAATATCTATTTTGTATTCAATGGAGAAGATTTTTTGTTTGATGAATGGAAATTCATTGATTAATTCAGCTTGCCGGTTTTTGATGCTAATTATAACTAGTTATAGCCAATTTTGAAATCGCTCCGAATAGTGGTAAATAGTAAATGTTAGTATTGTTAATTTTTGAAAAACGGATTGAATGGCTACTATAGTCTTTCTCTTATTTGATAAATAATTTTTAATTAACGATTATTATTTTATGAAAAAAATCATTGCGTGTTTTAGTGTTTGTCTTTTTATCCAATTAAATTTATTTTCACAAAACTCAAAATTTGCGCCTATTACTCCAAGGTGGGCATTAGAACATATTGTTTGGGAGGACAGTGCCAACAACCAGGTTTCCTCGCTAAGACTTGTAGACTTATATTTAAAGCATAAAATACCTGTGGGGTCTATTATTATTGATAGTCCGTGGTCAACAGCATATAATAACTTTGATTGGGATACAAAACGTTATCCAAATTCAACAAAAATGATCCATAGCTTCAAAAAACGAAATGTAAAAGTGATATTGTGGCTAACCGGATGTGTAAATAGTACAGCTACAGATATGGCGATTCAAAAACACCCTTCATTTGATGAGGTTGTTGCAAAAAAATATGCAGTAAACAATGGAAAAACATCGCATTGGTGGAAAGGAGATGGCTTGCATATAGATTTTACAAACAAGGATGCCGTAAAATGGTGGAATTCGCAACTCGATAAAGTTTTAATTGATGGAGTGTATGGATTTAAAGTAGACCAAGGTGAAATATATTTTGGTGATACCATTCAAACATCAATCGGGAAATTAACGAACACTGAATTTCGGCCATATTATTACAATAGTATGTTTCAATACATTACTAGTCGCAAAGCTGAAGGTGCAATAGTTGGACGACCATTCTCACATCAGGGAGGTGTAGAAGCATCGGTAGAAAAATTAAGCCTTGGATGGTGTGGCGATTTCGAAGGTTCATGGAGTGGTTTGAAACTTCAGATAAACAATATATATAAAAGTGCAGAACTTGGATACGGTGCTCCCGGATGCGAAATAGGAGGCTTTTTTGGAGCTCGTGCGAGTAAAAAAGAATTGATACGTTATGCCCAGTTTGGTGCTTTAACTGCCAGCATGATAAATGGAGGCGAAAATGGTGCATTTACAAATCATTTACCCTGGTATCATGGCAACGAGGCAACATTATGTTACCAGCAGGCCGTGTGGTTGCATAGTCAGTTAATTCCTTATTTATTCAGCACCATAGTGGATGTACATAAAACAAGTGGTTCGTTAATTAAAAATGTATCGTACAAAGAAGAAAGCCACATGGTTGGTAATTATTTATTTACAAAAGCTGTTACGTCGGCAGACGATTCTGTAAATTTTAGTCTTCCAAAGGAAGGTAAATGGATGGATTTTTGGTCAAGAACTATTTTTGACGGAGGTGCAAATATTACTAAAACATATCCACTTAACCAATTTCCTTTATTCATTAAAGTAGGAGCAATTATTCCAATGAATATTACGAATAGCTATTCGGGTATCGGTGATTCAACTTTAGCTGGCAAACAAACCATATACATTGTTCCAAACAGAGAGAAAACCGTATATCAATATTATCGACCGTTAGGAGATGGGATAGAGTTTGATTCTATACAGATTACTCATGATGGTCAATTAAATGAATTAATTGTACAAGGTAACAATAAACTCCCGTATGCATTTTTAATTCAACAGGTTGCTAAACCCATTGAAGTGGTTAACGCTGATGAATGGAAGTACAATGAAACTAAGCAGGAATTATTAATTCTTAAAAAAGGAAACGAATTTAGTATTAAACTTAAGTTCTGATAAAAACGGATTTTATATAAGAAAACTGGCCATAACATTACGTCACATTTATCCCCATGCTTTCTTGTTGGTGATAACCACAAGGGCGAAAAGGGAATAAAGTTTTTTTTTAGTTCAGATGATTCAGAATTTGAAACAGAAAAGATAAAATAATAATATCAAAATATTAAATATGAAAAAATACATACATAATCTAAAAATTTTCTTTTTATACCTTGTTTTAGTATTTAGCTCGGTTTTAACAAACGCCCAGACTTATACATGGCAGAATGCACCCATTGGGGGGGGCGGATTTGTGACAGGGATTGTTACCCATAAAACATCTGGTGATAGGTATTGCCGCACGGATGTAGGCGGAGCTTACCGCTGGGATGAAGCCAACAATAAATGGGTTCAATTGTTAGACTGGCTAAACGAGTCGGAAAGTGGATTTATTGGCGTGGATGCTTTGGCTCTGGATCCGCAGAACTCCAATAACGTTTATATGCTCTGCGGCACCGAGTATATGAAGGGTGGAAGAACGGCAATATTGAAATCCACCGACAAAGGAAATACCTTCACGTATACAGATGTTACGGCTAAATTTAAAACACATGGAAATGGGAACGGACGCGGGAACGGGGAACGTCTTGCGGTAGATCCCAAAAACAGTAATATTTTATTCTGTGGAAGCAGGGCTAACGGATTATGGAAAAGTACAGATGCCGGCGTTACCTGGAACCAAGCATGGAACGGCGTAACTACCACTTCCAGTGGGAACGGAATATGTTTTGTCCAATTTGATCCTTCAGGCAGCGTAGTAAGTGGGGCGACCCAAACCATTTACATTGGTGTTTCCCGGACCGAGGGAGGAAACATTTATAAAAGTACAGACGGAGGTGCTACCTTTACAGACATTTCCGCAACCACTGGTTTTATGCCGCATCGGGTTGCTTTGCAGGGAACTACCATGTATGCCACTTATGCGGATGGTGCAGGTCCGGCCACCAATGGTGATGGGAAGTTATATAAGCTCAACACGTCTACAGGAGTGTGGACAAACGTTACCCCTGTTAGTTGGAAGGACCATTCATACGGCGGGGTAAGTATAGACCCAACTAATGTAAACCGGGTAATAGTTTCTTCTTGTGGTAGTTATAGCAATAACCAGTACGGTGGTGGCTGGGGAGACTTTATTTTCCTCTCTACTGATGGAGGATCGACCTGGACCCTTAAGAATGGTACTAACGCTACTTATAACAATAATGGCATGGCATGGACAGGTGATGGCCCGGTTAACTGGATGGACTGTATCGAGTTTGACCAGTCCAATCCTTCAAAAGTACGGGTAATAGGTGGCGGTGGCGTATATACCTGTTCTGATATTACAGCTACGAATCCTTCTTGGAAGTGTGATGTGATTGGAATTGAAGAGACCGCATTCCTAGACGGGATAAGTATACCCGGAGGACCGTTTATTTCCTCTTTCGGAGACGTATGTGGTTTTGTACATGATCCGTTGACTTCTTTTCCATCAGCAAAACTTTCTCCTACAGATGGGAATAACCAGAGCATTGCTTACGCAGCTGGCAACACAAACAAAGTAGTAAGAGCTTCTAGTGGAGGAAGCGTTATTTACTATTCTACCAACAAGGGGGCAACATGGATGGCTTCCGCTACTAATATGGGTAAGGACGGTAGGGTTACCATCAGCGCCGATGGAGGAACGATTCTGCACCGCCCTGGAGGTTCCACAACTACCTACTACACGACCAATAATGGAGCAAGCTGGTCCAGTTGTTCGGGTGTATCGTCTCCAGACGCCGTTCCGGTGGCCGACCAGGTAAACTCAAATTACTTCTATATCTATAATCCAACGAACGGGCAGATGCTTTCAAGTTCCAATAAGGGGGTCAGCTTTTCAGTAGCAGGTACTCCTGGTACTAATACATTTGAGCCCTGGGTAGCAACAACCTTGATCCGCTCGGTGCCTGGCTTTGAAGGACATATTTGGGTGCCTCTTGGTGGCAATGGTTTAAAATATTCTATCGACCATGGAGCGACTTATACTACTCTTTCCAATGTACCTTACTGCACAACGGTTGGGATAGGAAAAGCAATAACCGGAGCCAGCTATCCTACCATTTTTATCTGGGGAACCGTGTCAGGCGTTACGGGTCTTTTCAGATCAACTGATCAGGGTGCTACATGGCTCAGAATGAATGATGATGCCCATGAGTTTGGAGGAGCGCCAATGCTGATCGGAGATATGAATGTTGACGGAAGAGTATACATGAGTGCTAGCGGAGGAAGAGGTTTAATTTATTGGGATAACACTACCTTGTCTATAGATGATATTTCAGGGGATTCAAACTTTTCGATAGATTTTTATCCAAATCCATTTGTTAATGGTTTTAAGATTGAAGCTAAAAAATTGAATGAACCAATTCGTGTTAGAATTTTTGATCTGATGGGTAAAAAAGTAGAAGCAGCAGAATCCTCTCCTGAATCTGCGCAATTGTTAATGGGGGCTTCATTGCAACCCGGATTATACATAGTGCAGGTTGAAGGGGTAAACTCAAATTTCTCAAAATCATTTAAGATTCTTAAAAAATAGATCTATTTGTTGTGATTGAAAAAATTATAAATATAAAAGAATAAAGGTATATGAAAATGAACCGATTTATAGTGGTTTGTATCCTGTTTTCACAGTTTTTGGCAGCTCAGGAAAAGTATGTATCCCCAATCAGGGAAGGTAATGAACCTGTTACTGCCGGAAAGTTTGCACCAACCTGGCAATCACTGCAGCAATATAAAACTCCGGACTGGTTCCGAAATGCCAAGTTTGGCATATGGGCACATTGGGGGCCTCAATGCCAGCCGGAACAAGGAGACTGGTTTGGGAGATTTATGTATAACGAAGGCAGTGACCAATACAAATGGTTTGTTGAACATTACGGACATCCATCAAAAGTTGGGTTTAAAGAAGTTATTAATGATTGGAAAGCCCAAAATTGGGATACTGAAAAACTTGTAGCATTGTACAAACGTGCTGGAGCCCAATATTTCTTTGCCATGGCAAATCATCATGACAATCTGGATTTATGGGATAGCAAATATCAGGAATGGAACTCTGTACGTGTGGGGCCAAAGAAAGATATTATCACCGGTTGGTCAAAAGCAGCCAAAAAATATAATCTACCATTCGGACTTAGTGTACACGCTTCGCATACATGGACCTGGTTTGAAACATCCCAGCGATCAGATAAAAACGGAGCGCTGGCAGGTGTTCCGTACGACGGAAAGTTTACGAAAGATGATGGTAAAGGCACATGGTGGGAAGGACTTGATCCGAAGGAGCTTTATGCCCAAAATCATCCTTTGAGCGAAAAAAGTGACAAAGATATATTTGCTCTTTGGAATCAGTGGGATTGGGGTAATGGCGCATCAATACCTTCACAGGAGTACTGTGAGAAATTCTATAATCGTACCATAGACCTTATCAATAAGTACAATCCCGATTTGCTTTATTTTGATGATAGCGTATTGCCGCTTTACCCGGTAAGCGATGCGGGATTAAAAATTGCGGCTGATTTCTATAACCATAATATGGCAACCCACAATAACAAGCTGGAGGCTGTCCTGTTCGGGAAAATGCTAAACGAAGAACAAAAAAAATGCATGGTATGGGATGTAGAAAGAGGTGCTCCGGATAAAATCCAGGATCTTTCATGGCAAACTTGTACGTGCATAGGAGATTGGCATTACAGTAAATCAGTTTATGAAAATAATGGATACAAATCTGCAGCTACAGTAATCCACATGTTGGTTGATATTGTCAGTAAAAACGGAAACCTGCTGCTTAATATTCCTGTTAAGGGAGACGGCACGATCGATGATAAGGAAGTAGCAATTCTTGAAAAAATTGCGGTCTGGATGGAGGTAAACAAAGAAAGTATTTTTGATACACGCCCTTGGAAGCTCTATGGTGAGGGACCTGCTTCTGAAGCGATAAAGCCCGTTAACAACCAAAGTTTCAATGAAGGAAAAGTAAAGTTGTCAGCTAATGACATCCGCTATAACCAAAATGGAAGAACTCTTTACGCGACTCTTTTAGGAGTACCTACTGGTAATATTTGGTTAAAAGCACTTGGCAAAAATAAAAATAAGGATAAAATTAAAAGTATTCAGATACTTGGAAGTAAAGAGAAACTTTCGTGGAAACAATATGCAGATTCATTGGTAATTGTAAAACCGAAGATTATTCCGAATGATATCGCACTAGTGCTTAAAATAAATAAAGAATATATGTAGACTTCCTAGTTTTAATCGGTTTTAATGAGAAAAGAATTTTAAAGAATTAGATGTTTTATAATGGATATTAAAGCTTCTATGTAATAACAAGAATCTGAAAACAACAAAAAAATACTATTCGCTAATCAATAGAATAACAATTGTAAAAAATGCAAAATTCATTTAAACGTTACTGTAAAACCATGGATTTGATTAATGACCCTCTATTAATCGAAGCCTATAAAAAAGCGCATGCTAAAGGAGCTGCCTGGCCTGAGATAACACAGGGAATGAAAGAGGTAGGGATTGTTGATATGGAAATTTACCTTCTTGGAACAAAGCTTTTCATGATTATGGATACCGTAGCTGATTTTGATCACGATAAGGCGATGATCAAATTAGCACTAAAACCGCGTCAAAGCGAATGGGAAGCGCATATGTCACAATTTCAGGATAGTGATGCCGAGGCAACCGCTAACCAAAAATGGCAATTAATGGAACGGATTTATAAATTAGATTGATAATTTAAAGATGCTTAATCTTAATAGGAAATTAATAAATGTTGAGGTTATTTATATTAATTTTTTTTACAGAAGCACAGTATCACCCAATCGTGCAAAAAAGAATTGGATTGTGTCCTATAGGCGATGGTATAGTAATATTAAAAAAAAAGTATAAACAAATTTTGTAAAAAAATATTTCTTTATGAAAATCATTTCGTCAGCAGTAATTTTTCTTCTGTACAGTTTTACAATATTGGCACAGGATAATAAAAAAGTGGTAGTTAACACCAACAACCAACCCATTGCCTCAGGCAAGTTTGAACCAACTTGGCAATCTCTTAGCCAATACAAAGTTCCTGATTGGTTTCGCAATGCAAAATTTGGTATCTGGGCACATTGGGGACCACAGTGTCAGCCTGAACAGGGCGACTGGTATGCACGTGGCATGTATGAAGAAGGTTCTGATTACTATAAATGGCATGTGGAACATTACGGTCATCCTTCAAAAGTTGGCTTTAAAGATGTAATTCATGATTGGAAAGCCCAGAATTGGGATCCTGAAAAATTGGTAAAGTTATACAAACGTGCGGGTGCTCAATATTTCTTTGCGATGGCCAATCACCACGACAACCTGGATTTATGGAACAGCAAGTACCAGGAATGGAATTCTGTTCGTGTTGGTCCTAAAAAGGATATTATAAATGGTTGGTCAAAAGCCGCTAAAAAAGAGGGGCTTCCTTTTGGATTGAGTGTACATGCTGCCCATGCATGGATGTGGTACGAAACGGCACAGGGCGCTGATAAATCTGGAGAATTTATCGGTATTCCATACGATGGAAAACTTACAAAAGCAGCTGGAAGAGGCACTTGGTGGGAAGGATTGGATCCTCAGGAATTGTATGCACAAAATCATGAAGTAAGCAAGGGAAAGGGATGGAATTGGGAATGGCAGGATAAAAGCTCATGGCCTTCCCAAGCGTACTGCGAAAATTTTTATAACCGCACTATGGATCTTATTAATTTGTACAACCCCGACCTGCTATATTTTGATGATACAGCACTCCCCTTGTATCCGGTTAGCGATGCTGGTTTAAAAATAGCAGCTCACTATTACAACCATAATATGGCAAGCCACAAAGGTAAACTTGAAGCGGTTTTGTTTGGTAAAATACTCACTGAACAGCAAAAGGAATGTATGGTGTGGGATGTAGAACGTGGAGCACCTGACAAACCACAAGCCAAAGCATGGCAAACCTGCACTTGTATAGGTGATTGGCATTATAATAGAAAGGTGTATGATGAAAACCGTTATAAATCGGCTGAGAGTGTCATTCGTACTCTAGTGGATATTGTCAGTAAAAATGGAAATTTATTACTTAATATTCCTGTGCGTGGAGATGGTACAATTGATGACAAAGAGGTTGCTGTTCTTGAAGGTATTGCAGCCTGGATGGACATAAACAAAGAAAGCATCTTCGACACCCGCCCGTGGAAACTATACGGTGAAGGGCCATCCGTTGATCTATCGAACCCTATTAATAGCCAGGGATTTAATGAAGGAAAAATACAATACTCAGCAAAAGATATTCGATACAATCAGAAAGGAAATGTATTGTATGCTACAGTGATGGGTAAACCAACAGAAAATATTTTATTGAAGTCGCTGGCAAAAAAAGAAGGAACAGGAAAAATCAAAAAAATTGAACTTCTTGGTAGTAAAGAAAAAATTTCCTGGAAACAAGAAGCAGATTCCTTGGTAATTATAAAACCAAAATCTATTCCGAATAATATTGCGATTGTTTTTAAAATAACTATGAAGTAATTGTTTCTAATTTAGAATGATAGTTTCAATATTGTAATGCAATTTTTCTAATATTCAATTTTCAATATGAAAAATAAAATAAAATATGTTGGGTTGATTTTATTTGCTTGTCAGACGGTTTTTGGACAATCATTTCTTGACAAGGCGAAGCAGCCCATTGCATTTTTAAATGAAGAAGTTGTTTTGTCTGAGTCCTGGATAAGGCAGCGGGAGACTGCTAATACAAAGTATATTTATCAGTTTGATACGGATAGGCTACTACACAATTTTAGGATAAATGCAGGAATTGAATCGAAAGCGAAACCGCTTGAAGGTTGGGAGTCGCCTAAAGTCGGATTGCGTGGGCATTTTGTAGGTCATTATTTGTCGGCTTGTGCTTCTTTGATTGAAAAAACGGGTGATACTTTGCTTCAAAAACGTGTGAAATATATGGTTGATGTGCTGGGTGATTGTCAGCAAAAACTTGGTGGTAAATACCTGAGCGCATTCCCCGAAAAAGATTTTACTACACTGGAAACACAATTTAGTGGGGTTTGGGCTCCATACTATACCTATCATAAAATTATGCAGGGAATGCTCGATGTTTATCAGCATACAGGAAATAAAAAAGCCTATGCAATAGTGGTTAATATGGCTGCTTATGTAAAAGAGCGTATGGATAAACTTTCGCCTGAAACTATTGAAAAAATGCTATATACTCCTCAGGCAAATCCCGCAAATGAAGCGGGAGGAATGAATGATGTATTACAGAATTTATTTGAAATTTCCAAAGATTCAACGCATTACAAATTGGCTTGTCTTTTCGATCGTAAGTGGTTCAGCCAACCATTGTATGAGGGGAAAGATATTTTGTCAGGGTTGCATTCTAATACTCATTTGCCTTTGATAATTGGTTTTGCCAAAAGGTATGAAAATACCGGAGACAGCTATTATCGTGATGTTGTTTCTCATTTTTGGGATATGCTGGAACACCATCATTGTTATGTGAATGGTTCCAGTAGTGGTCCAAGGCCTATTGCTACAACTCCAACTGCTCAAACTTCAGAACATTGGGGAAAAACAGATTGTTTAAGTACAACTCTTACTGACAGAACATCTGAGTCATGCGTTTCACATAACACTCAAAAAATTACAAGTATTTTGTTTCGTTGGACTGCCCAACCAGAATATGCTGATGTATATATGAATACGCTTTATAATTCCGTTTTTGCACTACAAAATGCCGAAACTGGATGGAATGTTTATTCTTTGCCATTGGGTTCTCCAAATAAAAAGAGCTTTGCGAGCCCCAGTGAGTTTTTTTGTTGTAACGGAACAACTATTGAAGCGTTTACCAACTTAAATGCTAATATTTATTTTCATAACAATGATAATCTTTGGGTCAATTTGTATGTTCCTTCGACTGTGAAATGGAAATCTAAAGGAATTACTTTGTCACAATCGTCCGATTTTCCGGATAATTCTATTGTAAAATTTAACGTAACGGCTAATAAAACTACGCCATTTGCATTGAAATTATTTATCCCATCCTGGGTTGACGAACAAACTCAGGTTTTGGTAAACGGAGAACCAATTACAACTAATGTAACTCCGATGTCTTATTTTATAATTGACAGAAAGTGGAAAAATGGGGATAAGATAGAAATACGTTTTAATTATCATTTTAATTTAAAAAAAATGCCTGATAATCCAAAAGTAGTTGCACTGTTTTATGGGCCGGTTTTATTAGCATTTCAAGTTAATGAAGAAACAATATTAAAAGGAAATGAGGCAGATATTTTGAAAAATATCTCTAAACGAGAGAATTCTATGTCATTTACATTGAAAAATAATGGAAAAGAATATACACTTCTGCCTTTTTACAAAGTAGCTAATGAGTCGTACGGAGTGTATGCGACTATCCGAAATGAGTATTAGTATCAGCTTGCACTCCTAACACCGGATAACTATAAACTAAAACAGAAAAACTATACTTTTTTGTTTTTTAACCTAATTAAAATAAAATGAAATATAAACTGACCTTCGTTTTGGTACTTGTTTTTAGTGTTATAAATGCACAAACAACCTCAAAAAAATACCATCAATGGGCGTTAACGCCACCTCTTGGGTGGAACAGCTGGGATTGTTTTGGAACAACCGTTACCGAACAGCAGATCAAAGAACAGGCAGATGCGATGGCAAAATACCTTTTACCAAGCGGATACAACTATCTCACAGTGGATATTCAATGGTATGAGCCTGAATCAAAAGGACATGCTTACGACCCGAAGGCGATGCTCACCATGGATGAATATGGCCGCTTAACGCCAGGTCTGAAAAAATTTCCTTCGGCTGCAGATGGAAAAGGTTTCAAACACCTTGCAGACTATGTGCACTCCAAAGGACTGAAATTTGGTATTCATATTATGCGCGGAATTCCTCGTCAGGCTGTCGAAAAAAATACTCCCGTACTCGGGACAAACGTAAAAGCTCAGGATATTGTCATTAAAAGCTCTACCTGTGGATGGAATCCTGATATGTACGGCGTTAATGCCAATAGCCCTGAAGGTCAGGCTTACTATAATTCCATTGTGCAGCTGTATGCCGACTGGGGAGTGGATTTTATCAAGTGTGACGATATTTCACGTCCTTACGATGATGTGCAAAAAGCAGAAATTGAAGCGCTTCGCAAAGCAATAGACAAAACCGGGCGTCATATTCTGCTAAGTTTATCTCCGGGAGCAACGCCGGTTAAAATGGGTGAGCATGTTATGAATCATGCCAATATGTGGCGTATCACCGATGATTTTTGGGATCGCTGGGGTTTGCTGCAAGGCATGTTTGAGCGAATGGATGTGTGGACACCTTTTCGTGGACCCGGACATTTCCCCGATGCTGATATGTTACCCATTGGAATTGTTGAATTCAAACGCCCAACCAATTTCACCAAAAACGAACAATATACGCTTATGAGCCTTTGGGCTATTGGTCGTTCACCACTTATTTTTGGTGGAGATATGACCAGGCTTGACGATTTTACCAGGGAAATGCTCACCAATCCCGAAATGCTCAAAGTAAATCAACACAGTTTAAATAACCGTCAGGTCTCACGCGAAAAGAATCTGATTGTGTGGACGGCCGATGTGCCTAATAGCAAAGACAAGTATGTGGCTCTTTTCAACGCGCAAAGCAAGGGAGAGAATCTTGATTTCAATAATGCCGATTATGTCAGTCCGATAATTGCCGGCAAAGGAAGTTTGCAAAAGGTAGAAGTATCGGTAAAAGAGGGTAAAAAACTTGTTCTCTTTGTGAAAGATGGTGGAAACAGTTCTGATTGGGATCATATCGTTTGGGTCGATCCAGTACTTCACGGATCCAAAGGCGATTTGAAACTGACTGACCTCAAATGGCTGAGCGCAACCTCGGGCTGGGGAGAAGCGAATGTCAATCGTACCTGCGACAATAACCCAATTATTATAAATAATGAAACACGAGAGGGAATTGGTGCTCATGCAGAGTCTGTGATCGTTTATCAATTGCCTGAAGGATATGATTCTTTTACCGCAACCGGTTATGTAACACAGGAAATAGGCTCAGTGAATTTTGGAGTTTTGGTTGATAAAGGAACATTAGATTTTCCCGACAAGGCCAATGTAAAAGTAAACTTTGAAGCTATTAATATAAAAGGCAAAGTAAAAGTGCGTGATTTGTGGAATCACAAAGATCTCGGAACTTTTGATGGAAGCTTTGAGCGTGAATTACCACAACATGGTGCAGGATTGTATAGGATAACTCCTTTGCGATAAGATAATAATCTCTGCAAGGCTTTATTGCTCTAAAACCTATGTTATAAATACCGATGAATGAATATTCAATAATACAAATTAGAAATATAAACACAACAAAATGAAGCGCTTAAATTCATACAAAAGACAATATTTTGCAAAACAGCTAGTATTCTTATTTATACTATTTATAAGTTTTTCAGGATATGCGCAAAATGGCATGGAAAGAAAACAGTTATTTGATTATGACTGGAAATTCTTTTTAGGAGATGCGGCTGAAGCCAAAGCAAACGATTTCAATGACTCGGGCTGGCGTAAACTCGATTTGCCACACGATTGGAGTATTGAAGGAAAAATTCATCCTAAAAATGCTACTGGTGGAGGTGGAGGATATTTTCCGTCAGGAATTGGCTGGTATCGCAAAACCTTTCTGGTACCTGATAATTGGAAAGCAAAAAAAGCTTCTATTTATTTTGAAGGTGTTTATATGAACTCTGAAGTTTTTATCAACGGAAAATCACTTGGTGTTTATCCTTATGGTTATTCCTCATTTAGTTATGACCTTACACCTTATCTGAATTTTGGAAAAGAAAACGTCATTGCGGTACGTGTCGACAATTCACAACAGATGAATAGTAGATGGTACAGTGGATCAGGAATCTATCGCCATGTCTGGATGATGATTACCGATCCTGTACATGTTGCAAATTGGGGTGTTGCTATTTCAACTCCTGAAGTATCTTCAAAAAAGGCTACTGTACTGGTAAAAACTAAGGTTAAAAATGAAACAGCAACTGCCCAGAGAATTGTTGTTAAAACCGATCTTTTGAATAAAAGTTCTAAAAGTGTAGGAAACAATCAGACACAAGTTGAGGTTCCTGCCAATGGCGAGAAGGAAATAACGCAAACCATACAAGTGTCAAGCCCGATGCTTTGGACACCGGAAACACCCAATTTATATCAGGCTCAGACTCAGGTAGTAAAAGATAAAAAAGTGCTGGACGATACTAAAACAAATTTTGGTATCCGTTCCCTAAAATTTACTGCTGAAAATGGATTTCAATTGAACGGAAAAACAGTAAAAATAAACGGCGGATGCGTACACCATGATAACGGTTGCTTAGGCGCTGCTGCTTTTGACCGTGCCGAAGAGCGTAAAATAGAATTGCTTAAAGCCGGTGGATTCAATGCCGTGAGAACTTCTCACAATCCGCCTTCTGAAGCGTTTCTTGATGCCTGTGACAGATTAGGTTTACTTGTAATGGATGAATCTTTCGATTGCTGGAAAATTGGAAAAAATAGTAACGATTATTCTAAGTATTTCAAGGAGTGGTGGCAACGTGATTTGGAAGCAATGGTATTGCGTGATCGCAATCATCCTTCCGTTTTTATGTGGAGTATAGGTAACGAAATACCTGAGAGGGCAGATCCTGAAGCTGTGAAAACAGCCCAAATGCTTTCAGACGCATTAAAGAAAATAGACAATACCCGTCCTGTTACCTCTGCAATTGTAAATAGTGGTAAGAATTGGGAAGTGTTCGATCCGTTGATGGCGGTACACGATGTCGCCGGTTATAATTACAATCTGCATACAGCTCCGGATGATCATAAAAGAGTGCCTTCGCGTATCATCGTTCAAACGGAATCCTATCCTAAAGATGCTTTTAATAACTGGAAACTGGTGCAGGAAAACAATTATGTAATCGGGGATTTCGTTTGGACAGCCATGGATTATTTAGGGGAGTCAGGAATTGGTCGTTATTATTATTCGGGAGAAGTTCCCGGCCAGCATTGGGAAAATGATTTCTTCCCTTATCATGGTGCTTATTGTGGTGATATAGATTTGATTGGCTGGAGAAAACCTATTTCGCATTACAGAAGTATGCTCTATAATAATAACGAAAAATTATACTTGGCAGTTCGCGAACCAGCCCCGGAACCGTTAGAAATCAAAGAAACATGGTGGTCAGTTTATCCAACATGGGAAAGCTGGACCTGGCCGGGTTTTGAAGGAAAAAAAGTTGAGGTTGAGGTATATTCAAAATATCCAAAAGTGAGACTATATCTAAATGGAAAACTGATTGGTGAGCAAAAAACGAGTAAAGAGGAGCAATTTAAGGCTACTTTTTCGATTCCATATGCTACTGGTTTGCTTAAAGCTGTCGGAGTAGAAAATGATAAGGAAATGGAATCAACAATTCTTCAAACTGCCGGTGATGCCTCAAAAATAAAATTGACAGCCGATCGAAAAGAAATACTGGCCAACGGACAGGATTTATCATTCATAACTATTGAAATAACAGATAAGGATGGAATATTTCAACCTAACGCTACCAACCGTTTGAATTTTAAAATTGATGGACCGGGTGTCATTGCCGGAGTAGATAATGCTGATTTGAAAGACTTCCAACAATATGTAGGCGATACACGTAAAGCATGGAAAGGCAGAGCTTTAATAGTGATAAAAAGCAATCATCAGGCTGGTGAAATTAAATTATCGGTATCATCCAATGGACTGGAAGGAAAAAGTATAGTCATTAAATCAATACAAAATTAACATATGAGAGTATCAATAAAACATGGTATTTCTTTACTATTTGTTATTTTAAGTTTAAATATAAATGCGCAGGAAATAATTTCGCCTAATGGGAAAGTAAAAGTTGTTTTGAATTTGTCTGAAAAAAATACTGCACACCATGTTTTTTTTAAGGTATTGTATAAAATTGAAAACAAGTTTACAGAAGTATTACCTGATTCTAAATTAGGCATTAATCGTAGCGATGAACAATTTGCAGATAACTTGCATTTGATTGCCACATCAAAACCTGTCTCAATACACGATTCTTATAAAATGGTTTGTGGTAAACGCCAGCTGTGCGAGAATTTAGGGACTGAAAAGACATTCAGTTTTCAAAATTCCAATCATCAGCCATTGGATATTGTTTTCAGGGTTTATAATGATGGGATTGCATTTCGTTATACTTTTCCAAATCAATCAGACTCAAAAGTTAATGTCATAGGTGAGGCTACAACGTATGTTTTGCCTGATAGCACATCCCGTTGGATGCAGCCTTTCAATCTTGCTTATGAAGGTTTTTATCCATTGGGCAAAACGGGTTTGAACATTGATAAATACCAGGAATGGGGTTTTCCGGCTTTATACAAAGTGAATAATCAGCCAATTTGGGGATTAATTTCGGAGGCAGATATAACAGAAAATAATTGCGGAGCAAAGCTAAGTGATTTAAAAAATACAAATGAATATCAGGTTACATACCCTTCAGCCCGTGATAATTTTCAGCAGACAGGTGTTATGACTACATTACCCTGGAATTCTCAGTGGCACACACTTATCATTGGTAAATTATCAGATATTGTCGAATCAACGTTGATTAGCGATGTTAGCGAACCAAGCCAATTAAAAGATACTGATTGGATTAAACCAGGTGCAGTTTCGTGGATTTATTGGGCAAACAATCACGGTTCTAAAGATTATAAAAAGGTAGTTGAATACGTTGATTTAGCCGTGGAAATGAATTGGCCTTATGTGTTAATTGATTGGGAATGGGATGTAATGAGTAATGGAGGAAATATAACCGATGCCGTAAATTATGCAAAAAGCAAAGGAATAAAACCATTGATGTGGTACAATTCAGGAACAATATGGCTTGACCCGACACCAAATGATCGTTTACTTACAGCAGAAAAACGTGCCAAAGAATTTTCATGGCTCAATAAAATAGGTGTCTATGGAATTAAGGTTGATTTTTTTGCCGGTGACCATCAGGATATGATGACTTATTACATTGACATTCTTAAAGATGCGGCCAAATATCATTTATTAGTAAACTTTCATGGCGCAACAGTGCCGCGTGGCTGGGCTCGTACTTTTCCCAACCTCATGACAACAGAGGCGGTATATGGTGCAGAATGGTACAATAATGATCAGGTATTGACTAATAAAGCTGCAGCTCATAATACGACGCTTCCGTTTACACGAAATGTAATTGGTTCAATGGATTATACTCCTGTTACCTTTTCAGATTCACAACATCCACATATAACATCTTATGCTCACGAGCTGGCTTTGTCTGTTGTATTTGAATCAGGGTTACAGCACTTTGCCGACAGACCTTCAGCCTATGAATCGTTACCAACAGAACCAAAAGACTTTTTAAAACATGTTCCGGTTGCCTGGGACGATACAAAATTAATCGATGGTTATCCGGGGGAAAAAGTTATTATGGCCCGTAAAAAAGGAAAGGAGTGGTATATAGCAGGACTAAACGGAAAAAATGTACCTCAGACTTTACTGGTAAAGTTTGATTTTATTGATAAAGGAGAATATAGTTTTCAGCTTATCAAAGACGGGAAGGATGGTAAATCTTTTTCTTCAGAAATAATAAAGATCAAAAAAGGAAGTAATGTAAAAATTGAATGTCTTCCAGACGGAGGTTTTGTTGGTATATTAAAATAAATGTTTAATGTATTTATTACAGTAGTACAATAAAAGATTGCAGAAAATAGAGAATAGTTGTAATTTTTTAATTTCTAAACACTTACATCAGGTTTGACGAATTACATGATGTACTAAAGCAATTAAATTATGAATATAGAAGCGCAGAAAACAGGGTTTAAAAAAGGGAGATTACTGGCTGTAATCATGCTGTTGTTAAGCAATTATTTACAGGCCCAAACAGCAATGTCGAATATTGAGTCCCGACACTTATCTGGTTTGAATGGTGAGTGGCAGGTTATTCTTGATCCAACCAGAATAGGAGAGTGGAAACAGGTCTGGCTGGAAAAAAAACCGCAAAAGAAAACCGACTTTGTGGAGTATTCCTTTGATGGCGGGCCAATGCTAAAAGTACCTGGCGACTTTAATTCGCAATTACCCGAACTGACTTATTTAGAAGGTATCGTTTGGTACAAAAAGGTATTTCATTACAAATCTAATAATGGAAAAAGGTTATTTCTGCACTTCGGATCGGTAAATTATTTGGCGGACATCTATCTTAACGGTGAAAAAATAGGAAGTCATGAAGGTGGGTTTACTCCTTTTCAATTCGAAATTACGAACAAAGTAAAAGAAGGAGAAAATTCCCTAATCGTTAAAGCAGATAATCAGCGTTTGCAGAATGGTTTGCCCGGCGTTGGATACGACTGGTTTAATTTTGGAGGTATTACCCGTGAGGTTAATTTAATTGAAACCGGTAAAACATTTATAGAAGATTATGCTGTTCAGCTAAAAAAAGGAAGCCTGAATAAGGTACTGGGATGGGTTCAGCTAAATGGGAGCAACGCAAAACAAAAGATTAAACTAAAAATTCCTGAACTCAACAAAACGTACAAAACGGAATCAGATAGTAAAGGGCATGCCAATATAGCGTTTGATTCGAATCTAAAGCTTTGGTCTCCGGAAAATCCTAAGCTTTATAAAGTAATAATTGAAAGTGAAACAGATACCATTGTTGATACAATTGGCTTCAGATGTATTGAAGTACAAGGGAGTAAAGTACTGCTTAATAAAAAAGAAATCTTTTTTAAAGGAGTAAATATCCACGAAGAGAATCCATATAAAGGAACCAGGGCATATTCAAAAGAAGATGCCTTAGTGTTATTGAATTCCGCAAAAGAATTAGGTTGTAACCTTGTTCGTCTGGCGCATTATCCTCATAACGAAAACATGATTAAAGAAGCTGAAAAATTGGGGTTAATGGTATGGAGCGAACTTCCCACCTATCAGCATATCCAATTTTCAGACAGTCTTGTTCCAAAAAAAATGGAAACGATGTTAAAAGAAATGATTCATCGGGACAAAAATCGCTGTGGGGTTGTCATCTGGAGTCTTTCAAACGAAACCTATTCGGGTACACCAAATCGAACTAATGCCCTTATTGAGCTAACCCAAAAATGTAGGGCCATTGATTCAACACGGTTAATTAACCATGTTATCAATACACAATCTTACACCAATAACGCATTCAACGTTTCAGATCCGCTCTATGAATATTCTGATCTGATTTGTATTAATGAATACATCGGTTGGTATATTCCCTGGCAAGGTAAATCATCAAATGTAAAATGGAGCTTCGCTTATCCGGATAAACCGGTATTTATTTCAGAGTTTGGAGCGGAAGCCCTTTACGGAAGTAATGCAGGCCCTGCAGATGAAGCTTCTGGCTGGACAGAAGAATATCAGAAACAAGTTTATATCGATCAGCTGGAAATGTTTAAGACGATTCCAAATTTATGCGGCATCTCGCCGTGGCTGTTATTTGATTATAAATCATTGGGAAGAATGAATCAGGTCTATCAAAAGGGATACAATAGAAAAGGATTGTTATCTGAAAAAGGAGAAAAGAAGAAGGCGTGGTATATTATGAATGACTATTACAAAAGAAGATGAGAAATTCAGTTTTAGAAGAAACAATTTTAGCATTAATTTTTCTGATTACTGCAACTGCTACTCTTTCTGGTCAAAATAAAATTATTGAAGTATGGAATGGGAAAGTGCCGGGTGAAATTAAAGATCCAAATTATAAGCAAATAGTAGATTCTGCACATTACATAAAACTAAGGAATATTTCAAAACCCACTATTGAAGTTTATCCCGCTTCTGCCAATAATAACTCCGGAACCGCTATGGTGGTATGTCCTGGAGGCGGTTATTACGGTGTATCATTTTTAAGTGAAGGAGTTGAAATAGCAAAATGGCTAAATCAGCTGGGGATTACAGCTGCTGTATTACATTATCGCTTGCCTAATGATGCCATTATGGAAAACAAATCCATAGCGCCCCTGCAGGATGGACAAGAGGCAATTCGTATCGTAAGACGAAACGCAAAAGAATGGGGTATCGATCCACATAAAATAGGAATAATAGGTTTTTCGGCAGGAGGACATTTGGCGTCAGCTGTTTCAACTCATTTCAATGAAAAAATATACGATCCGATTGATACTACCAGTGCCCGTCCGGACTTTTCGGTATTAATTTATCCTGTAATTTCTATGGATTCCGCGATTACACATACCGGATCTCGTGAGAATTTATTAGGAAAGCATCCAGCACCAGAATTGGTGAAACATTTTTCAAATGAGTTACAGGTAAGCAAGGAAACACCGCCAGCTTTTTTAATTCATTCAATAGACGATGGCGCCGTTCCGGTACAAAACAGTATTGATTATGCATTGGCTATGAAAAAGTATCATGTTCCTTGTGAACTTCATATTTATCAATCAGGTGGTCATGGATATGGACTTGGAAGGTCGAAAAATACGGAATCCACATGGCCAGAAGCCTGCCGTAAATGGCTTGAAGCAAGAGGTCTGTTACAGGTGAAATAAAAAATTCAGCATCAAAAAACAAAATAGAATGGTAACAGAAGATTCTTCCCGAAGAGATTTTATTAAATTCATGTCAGTAGCCGGATTGGCTGTGACAGGGTTGGCTGTAACAGGATTGCCTGCTGCATGTTTAGGTACAAAATCAGTAATTGAAAAACCAAAAAAGAAGAACTTGGTATTCTTGTTTCAGGGAGATTCTATAACTGATGGCAACCGGGGAAGGAGTGAAGATCCGAATCATATTTTGGGACATGGTTATTGTTTTGCTGTTTCCAGTAGAATTGGTACTGATTTTCCGCAGTACGGGTTTAAGTTTATAAACAGGGGTATTAGTGGCAATTCGGTTAAAAATCTTGAGGAAAGATGGCAAACAGATACATTAGAGTTAAAACCGGATATATTAAGTTTATTGGCTGGCATAAATGATGTGAACGCATTAATAGAAGGAAAAGAAGAGGCAATGGATGCAAAAATGTTTGAAAGTACTTACCGTAAGCTGCTGACTTCATGTGTAGAACAAAATCCAAATCTTTTGATAGTATTGGGATTACCGTTCTTTTTTGCTTCCGGCTGGCGTAAAGACCAGTATCAAAAGTGGCATCCATTGACAATCGAAAGAGCTGATATTGTAAGACGAATTGCTGTCGATTTTAATGCTGTTTTGGTTGATTATCCAAAGGTTTTCGATACTGCACAACAGTTAGCTCCAATTGATTATTGGATTTGGGATGGTGTACATCCAACTGCATTTGGTCATGAACTGATGGCTCGTGAGTGGATTAAACAGGTTAGTAATCGTTTGGCTTTTTTAAAATTATATGTAGATTAAGATGAATAAACCTCAAAAAATAATTATAGTATTAATTCTTTTATGTTCGGCAAGTTTGTTTGCCCAGACAAGTTTGTATGTGGCTCCGAAAGGAAATGATGCAGGACAGGGAACAAAAAAAAAGCCTTTTGCGTCTATAGGAAAGGCTTTAACAGAAGCTCGTAAAATCAAGGGAAACGTGGATATATGCCTAACAGGAGGGACTTATTATTTAGAGCAGCCCGTGATATTTACATCGGAAGATTCCCGAAAAGAAAATGAAAAACTCACCATTAAAAGTTTTGATAATCAGAAAGTGATTATTAGTGGAAGTAAAATTCTGAATTTGAAATGGGAAGCGTATAAAAATGGAATTTGGCAGGCAAAAGTAACGCAGGACCTCATTTTTGATCAACTGTTTGTAAATGGGAAATTGCAGCGAATGGCCCGATATCCAAACTTCAATTCAACCGCTCAATATTATGGAGGAACAGCAGAAGATGCTCTTTCAAAAGAACGGATAGCATCCTGGAAATTTCCAGAAGGAGGCTATGTGCATGCATTACATTCTTCAATGTGGGGTGGCTTTCATTATAGAATTAACGGAAAAGACGACAAGGATGAACTGGCTCTTGAAGGAGGCTGGCAAAACAATCGCCGTATGCCGATGCATGACAAATACCGTTTTGTGGAAAATATTTTCGAAGAATTAGACACTATAAATGAATGGTTTTACGATAAGAAAAACAAAACGCTGTATTATTATCCATCAAAGAGTTTAGATATCAAAAAGGCAAAATTTGAAACACCGCAAATAGCTCACTTATTTGAATTTAAAGGTTCGGAAACAAAGCCGGTAAAAAATATTATAATCGAAGGTCTTAGCTTCACACAAACTCTGCGAACCTTCATGCAAAATAAAGAGCCGTTGTTGCGTAGTGACTGGACTATTTATCGTGGTGCAGCTGTGTTTTATGATGGAGCAGAAAATTGTTCCCTTAAAAACTGTTCCCTAAATGACCTGGGAGGTAATGCCGTATTTTTTAATAATTATAATCGCAATTGTGAAGTGTCCGGATGTTTGATTTCGGATATTGGTGCCAGTGCCTTTTGCTTTGTAGGAGATCCTGCTGCTGTACGATCTCCAAGTTTTGAGTATAATCAGTTTGTACCACTGGAGCAGATAGATCGTACTCCGGGTCCAAAAACAAATAATTATCCTGCGGATTGTAGAGTGTTTGATAACCTGATGTTTAATCTGGGGATTGTTGAAAAACAATCGGCTGGAGTGGAGTTATCCATGTGTCAAAGCATTACGGTAAGCCATAATACCATTTACGATGTTCCACGTGCAGGAATTAATATAAGTGAAGGAACCTGGGGAGGCCATATTATCGAGTATAACGATGTGTTTAATACTGTTAAGGAAAGTGGTGATCATGGATCTTTTAACTCATGGGGACGTGATCGTTATTGGCACCCTGATAAAAAACTTCTTGATTCGATTGTTGAAAATAATTACAATCTGGCTCTGGCTGATGTTGTAAAGCCTATTGTCATCCAGAATAACCGTATGCGATGCGACCATGGCTGGGATATCGATCTGGATGATGGATCCAGTAATTATATTATCAGGAACAACCTGTGTTTGAATGGAGGCATCAAGCTTCGTGAAGGAGTTAATCGGGTGGTAGAAAACAACATTCTCATAAACAATACTTTTCATCCACATGTCTGGTTTAAAAATAGTAATGACGTATTTCGTTATAATATTGTTTTTGCAAAATATGCACCAATACATATTAATTCATGGGGTAAAGAAACAGATTATAATGTTTTTCCTGATTTGATTTCACTTAGAGATGCGCAGGAAAGGGGAACAGATAAAAATTCTGTTTACGGAGGCTTAAATTTTATAAATCCGCAAGCGGGTGATTTTCGGATAAAGGATGGTTCAATTGCCTTTACTGTTGGTTTCAAAAATTTCGATATGAATAGTTTTGGTGTTGTTTCGCCACGATTAAAAGCTTTGTCAAAAAAAGTATTAATACCCTCCGTTATTAATCCCAACAATGAAGACACCAATGAAATTATGGATTTTATGGGTGCAAAAGTAAAGAACCTGACAACTTTGGGAGAACAGTCGGCAACAGGTATGGATGATATTCGTGGAATATTGGTAGTAGAAGTAACGTCTAATTCAAACGCAGCTAAGTTTTTGCAGGCCAACGATGTGATCCTGAATTACAACTCTCGAAAGACCAATAATCTTAATGATTTGTCTGAAGCTCAAAAGTCGGTTATTGGAGATAAAACCGAAGTGGTCATTTTCCGAAATCAGAAAGAAGTAAAGAAGTGGGTTGAATTCACAGGCAAAAAATAATCTATGGAATATAGATTAGCAGTAAAATAAAAAGAGGAATTAAACAATATTCACCTCACGTAGAATAAGTATAATAATAATAAGATGATGAAGAAGTATTTAATAGCATTAGTGATAATAACGATTTCCCAAATAACCGTGAAAGCACAAAATGCCAGTTCGTATTTTCCGGATAAAAATCTGGTAACAACCGGTATCTATTATTATCCTGAACAGTGGAACGAAAACCAATGGGAGAGGGATATTAAGAAAATTGCCGATATGGGTTTCGAATTTGTTCATTTGGCGGAATTTGCCTGGTATAAAATGGAGCCTGAAGAAGGAAAATTTGATTTTGCATGGCTGGATAAAGTTGTTGAGCTATGTGTAAAAAATAATCTTAAAGTACTAATGTGTACGCCGTCAGCAACTACACCTACATGGATGCGTGTGAATTATCCTGAAACTTTTATTATGGAGAACCATTACATCCGTGCTGAGAATGGGACACGAGGATTAGGCTCAATCACCAATGCTAAATACCGCGAATTTGTTGAAAGAATTGTGACCGAAATGGCGAAGCGATACGGGAAGAATAAAAATGTGATTGGATGGCAGCTTGATAACGAGCCTCCTGCAATCTCAGATTACAGCCCTTCTTCTCAGGAGGCTTTCAGACAATGGTTAAAAAACAAATATAAAACAGTTGATACTTTAAATGCTGTTTGGGGAACCGCATTCTGGAGCCAGTGGTTCAACAGTTTTGATCAGGTTATTATTCCCAATCCCAACTTAGTAGGCTGGTGGGGTAACAACCCTCATGCATTGCTCGATTTTAAACGTTATCAGGCCGATGCACAGGCCGAGTTTCTCGATTTACAGGCCACTATTTTACGAAAGTCTATCCTGGAAGGACAATACATTACTACAAATTACACCGCCATTTGTACCGGTGCAGATCCAAGACGAACAACAAAAATGGATTTTGCGACCTACACTGCCTATCCGAATGGAGGTACTGATAATATTGGCGACCTGGGTTTTCGATTGGGCAATAGTAAGGTCGTTCTTTTTGCGGCCGAATATTACAAATCTGTCGGAGGTGTTTCCGGAGTAATGGAAATGCAGCCCGGACCCGTTAACTGGGGATCTTATAATCCTCTTTTGATGCCGGGTACGGTACGTATGTGGTTGTATCATAGTTTTGCCGCTGGTGGAAAACTTGCCTGTTCCTATCGTTTTCGTCAGGTTTTGTACAGCTCTGAGCAGTACCATGCCGGAGTTATGCAGACCGACGGTGTGACTCCATCAGCGGGAGGAGAGGATTATATTCAATTCATAAAAGAAATCAAAGAGCTCAGAAAACAATATAAACCCAATGCAAAGCTGCCTGAAAAATTGGCTGAAAGGTCAACAGCTATCCTTTGGAATCTAGAGAATTTCTGGTCTATAGAGCGACAAAAACAAACTTTTCAGTGGGATACATGGAATTATCCTGTAAAGTTTCTTGAAATGACAAAATCTCTGGGAGCACCTACAGCTGTGATTCCGGAAACGGCAGATTTTTCCAAATATAAATTTCTTATTGTTCCGGCTTACGAATTGGCCGATTCGGCATTAGTAAAGAAATGGAACGACTATACAGCAAATGGCGGTCATCTGATCATTACCTGTCGTACGGCCACCAAAAATAGAGCAGGACATTTCTGGGAAGGCGAGTGGGCTGCTCCGATTTCGGATCTTATCGGTGCTCATATCAAATCCACTGATATGCTTTCGGGGTCTGCCAAAGGAGATGTTTCGATGAAATCATCACACTACAATTGGAACAACTGGGCTGATCTTCTCGAAGCAAATAAAGGCACTGAAGTACTTGCCACTTATGATAACCAGTTTTATAAAGGTAAAGCTGCTGTGGTGCAACGCAAGCTAGGAAAAGGAACAGTTACCTACATAGGTGTGGATACCGATGACTCAAAACTTGAAAAGGATATTTTACGTGAAATCTACGCCAAGGCTGGCACTACCACCGAAGATTATCCTGAAGGAATATATGTTTACTGGCGCGATGGATTTTATATGGCGGTAAATTATTCTTCAAACGATTATACAATGAATGTACCTGTAAATGCTAAAGTACTGGTTGGGGAGAAAACGCTGAAACCTGCTGGTGTGTTGGTTTGGAGTGAATGATGAATTATTAAAAATAAAATGAACTAAATACATGTTATGATTAAAATTGCTATAGACTGTGCTGTTTTTTGTTATGATCACGGTACTCTTAAAGTTCTGTTATCAAAGAAAAGCAATTATGCAAATGCCAAATGGGGTATTTTAAGTGGCATGCTTGAGGACAATGAAAGTGCCGATGATGCCGCATTTCGTCTGGCGCAGGAGTATGGAGCGGAAAAAAATATATTGCTAAGACAATTAAAGACTTTTACTGATCCAAATCAGCAGGACTCACAACGAGATATAACGATTGGATATTATGGATTGATAAATATTGATAAATATAAAACGATTTTTGGCAGCAGCCCCTCTTATAAAAGATGGTGGAAAGTTACAGATGTACCAGATTTATTATTTAATCATAAGAAAATTATAGATTTAAGTCTGTATCAAATAGGGAATGTCTTACGCGACTCAGCAGTTGGTTTTGAACTTCTGCCAGAGGAATTTACACTAACTGAGCTTACAAATCTTTATAGAGAAATCCTGAGTGTTGAGGCTAGTGAATCGAGTTTTTGCAAAAAAATTATGCAGAAAAAAATCATAGTACCTCTTGGTGATGAGCAAAAAGGTAGTGAAATTGAAACGAAAAGACGATATAAATTTAATGAAAAGGAGTATGAAAAGTTAGCAATGGAAAAAAAATCTGTCATTTTTTAAATTTCAAGAATCTCTTCTTAAATATGCTTTTCTGTAGCATTTATTTTAATATTGTTTTTTTTCAGAATTACACTACGACTTCATAAAGCGGTTGATCTGGAGCATTCTCCATTTTTTTTAATAGAAGTAATGGTTTTGATTTATGGATTGTAGAAATATGTAAATACATCATTTGTCGTACATAATGCTTCAAATGTTCTATCCTGATAGTTCAGGGGAAAACTACATTTACAATCTTGAATTTACTGATTTCATGTAAATGAACCTGTAAAATTATAGTATGCAAAGTAAATTATAATCTACTGGCAACTACATGATTCAGCAACACTACAAAAAACTAAAAAACTATGATGAAAAGAAAAATTAAGAATTATGCATTTTTACTGCTAATCGTTTTTGGAAATGGATATGCACAATCAAAAAAACATCTGGATGCCAGTAAACCAATTGAAGACCGAATTTCGCTTTTGATGAAAGAAATGACATTAGAAGAAAAGGTGGGGCAAATGAATCAATATAATGGTTCATGGGATGTTACAGGACCAAAACCAGAATCAGGGACAAATGAAGAGAAATACAATAATATAAAGAAAGGGTTGGTAGGTTCTATGCTGAGCATAAGAGGCGTAAAAGAAGTAAGAGCCGTACAAAAAATGGCAGTTGAAGAAACCCGTCTTGGGATTCCGTTAATTTTTGGTTTTGATGTTATACATGGTTACAAGACTCTTAGCCCTATTCCATTGGCAGAAGCAGCAAGTTGGGATTTAGAAGCCATTAAAAATTCGGCGCATATTGCTGCTGTTGAAGCTTCTGCTTCCGGATTAAACTGGACTTTTGCGCCTAATGTTGATGTCTCCAATGATGCAAGATGGGGAAGAGTAATGGAAGGTGCCGGAGAAGATCCTTATCTGGGCAGCAAAATTGCTACTGCCCGGGTTAAAGGTTTTCAGGGCGAGAGCTTAAGTGCTAACACCTCTATTATTGCTTGTGCCAAACATTTTGCAGGTTATGGTTTTGTAGAAGCAGGCAGGGAATACAATAGTGTCGATATGAGTAATTCTAAGTTGTACAATAGTGTATTACCACCTTTTAAAGCGGCAGTCGATGCCGGAATTCGTACCTTCATGAATTCATTTAATACATTAAACGGTGTGCCTGCAACCGGAAATAGCTTTTTGCAAAGGGACATTTTAAAAGGAGCCTGGAGATTTAATGGTTTTGTGGTTTCTGATTGGGCTTCTATAGCCGAAATGATTACCCACGGTTATGCAGCTGATGGAGCCGATGCAGCTCAAAAAGCCGCTATTGCTGGTTCTGATATGGATATGGAATCAAATGTGTATGTAACAGAATTAGCTCAGTTGGTAAAAAAAGGAATAGTAAAAGAAAGTGTGATCGACGATGCCGTTCGCAGAATTCTTAGAGTAAAATTTGAGTTAGGTTTATTTGACAATCCATACAAATACTGTGATGAAGCCCGTGAAAAATCAAGTATTGGAAACAAGGCAAATAATGATGCAGTTCTGGATATGGCCAAAAAATCAATTGTTTTATTGAAAAATAATAAAAACCTGTTGCCATTAAAAAAAGAAGGAATGAAAATCGTCTTAATTGGTGCTTTGGCCAATGATAAAAACAGTCCTCTTGGAAGCTGGAGAATTGCGGCTGATGATAATAGTGCCATATCAGTTCTTGAAGGAATGCAGCAATATAAGAACAATACGTTAGTTTATGAAAAAGGAACTGATGTGGCTTTAAATAAACAGGCATTTGTTGATGAAGTAAAAATTAACACAACTGATTTTTCTGGATTTGAAGCCGCTAAAAAAGCAGCAAAACAAGCGGATGTTGTGGTAATGGTTTTAGGAGAAATTGGTTTTCAAAGTGGTGAAGGACGCAGTAGAACAGAATTAGGACTGCCTGGTAATCAGCAGCAATTATTAGAGGAAGTTTACAAAGTAAATCCTAATATTATTTTGGTTTTAAATAATGGGCGTCCGCTGGCATTACCGTGGGCAGCAGAAAATATTCCTGCTATCGTTGAAGGATGGCAATTAGGAACCCAATCCGGAAATGCAATTGCACAGGTTTTGTACGGAGATTATAATCCAAGTGGTAAGCTGACAATGTCATTCCCAAGAAACGTAGGGCAATGCCCAATTTATTACAACTTGTACAATACCGGACGACCAACCAATAAAGACCAAAACGCTTTTTGGTCGCATTATATTGATGTCGAAAAAACACCATTATATCCATTTGGCTATGGATTAAGTTATACTTCTTTCGAATATAAAAATCTGAAAATAGCAAAAACCTCTTTCCAGAAAGGAGAAAAAATTGAAATAACTGTAGATGTTACCAATACCGGAAATGTTGATGGAAAAGAAGTAGTTCAATTGTATGTAAATGATGTTGCTGCCAGTGTAGTAAGGCCAGTTAAAGAACTAAAAGGTTTTGAGCTTATAGAATTAAAAAAAGGAGAAACTAAAACTGTTCAGTTTACTCTAACAGATAAGGAGCTTGGATTTTATGACAACAATGGTAAATTTTTAACAGAATCCGGTCTGTTTAATGTTATGGTCGGCTGGAATTCTAATGAAGGACTTACCAGTAAATTTGAACTAAAATAAATGCTGAAGAACTTAAAAACAAGAAGATACGCTTCATAATTTTAGTTTATCAGTAAGCAATTTACAGCCTGAGTACGATTAATCCTTATGTGGTCCTTAATCTGCTCAGGTTTTTAGCAATATGGTAAATGTGGAGAAAAAAAGTAAGTGTTCTGTTTAGTTTTATTAATATTGTTTTAGAGATTAAATAACCAATTATAAATTTTATTCAAATAAATTTGATAAAAAATATTAAAATGTAAATGAAAAATATCAGATATATTCTTCTATGCTGCTTTGGGCTTATAAATTGTTTGTTTTCTCAGGATAAATTTGAAAACTACCAATTTAGAAGCATACAGGAAACTACTTCAAAAAGGGCTATTTCTTCTATTATTCAGGATCACAATGGTTTTATTTGGATAGGTACAAACGGCGCAGGTCTATATCGATATGACGGGGTAAATTATTTTGGATACAAACATGATAAAAAACCAGGTTCAGTAAACAGTAACTTTATTTATGCCACTTTTATTGATTCTAAAAATAACTTATGGATTGGTACAGATGAAGGTTTGTGTTTATACAATAGGGATCTCGATAATTTCACTAAAATTAATATTCAGGATGCAATCGTAAAAGGTTATCAACAGCCAATTACTGTAAAAACAATTATTGAGGATAATAACGGCAATCTCATCTTAGGTGCCTATGGTTTTGGAATATTTAAACTTAATACAAAAAACTTAAAAGCATCTTTAGTTCATTCAAAGGTGCTGGAAAAACCAAATTTTTTAATAAAATGTTCGGTAAAAAGTAAGCAGGGAATTATTTATTTAGGAACCAGTTATGGCCTTTTAGAGATTGATCTGAACGGAAAAGTGAAGCAGGTTTATAAAGACAAGTTTAAAAGAGAACCTTTATTAGACGATATAGAAAATCTTGTTATAGATAAATTTGGATATTTATGGCTGGGAACCACTGAAAACGGGCTGATAAAAATTAAACCTGAAACAGATAACTATCAATTTGAGAATTTTTTTATCACCAAAAACAAAATCTTATCGATTATACAAAGCAGTCACGATTATATACTTTGCGGTACTGAAAATGATGGTTTATTAGTTGTAAATTATAAAGGAGAAGTACTGCAAAAATATTTGCATAGTAAATACAATAATTTCAGCTTAAAATCGAATTCCGTTTGGTCATTATACGAAGACAAGGACAAAAGACTTTGGTTAGGCTATTTTAATAAAGGGCTTGGTGTATTCGATAAGCCTGATAACAAATTTAATTCACTTGAGTCGCTTGTGAATAATGATAATTCCTTGCAGACCAGTTATGTAACTTCCGTTATAAAAGATAAAAAAGGTAATCTCTTAATAAGTAATGAAGGCGGAGGGCTTGATATTTATAATCTTACTGATAAAAGGTATATTCACGTTAACAAAAATAACCAAAATTACTATTCCGGTCTGGATGCTGTTGATATTCAGACTATATTCATAGATAGCAAACAAAACATCTGGGTAGGAAGCTGGGATCGTGGTATATACTTTTTGAAAAATGGAACTACCAGATTCACAAACTACAATACAGCAAATACACCGGGATTAAAATCGAATCGAATTTTTAGTTTTTCTGAAGATTCAGGAGGCCGAATTTGGATTGGAACTTTCATAAAAGGACTTCATTATTTTGACAATAAAAACAGCACATTTGTGCATTGTAACACTAAACAATTTGCAGAAAACGCTCTGGATGAGGCTTTTATTCGTAAAGTTTTTGTAGACTCTGATAATATTTTGTGGGTCGGGACAATTTTAGGACTATATCAGGTAAACTTAAATGCCGACTCCGGTTTTAGAGTGATAAATATGCGGGATGAAATGTTCAGGGATAAGACGAAGTATAACAGTATTCAGACCATTTTATCAATTTATGAATCCAATGATAAAAAAATATGGATAGGTACAGATGGTGAAGGACTGTTTAGTTACAATAAAAAAAATAAGATATTTTCTAATTACGATGATTTTCCAGGTTTTGAAGAGAAATCAGTCCGGGCTATAATTTCTGACAATAATGGATCCTTATGGATAAGCGGTGGATCCGGATTAACAAAACTCGATTTTAAAAATAAACAAAGTACCAATTTTAATAAAGATGATGGTCTTATTGATAACGATTTTAATAATAATGCGGTCTTTAAAGATGGAAATGGCGAGCTGTATTTTGGTGGTTACGAGGGAGTAAATTATTTCAATCCGAATGAAATTAAAAAAGCAGAAAAAGCACCGAGCTTATATTTCAGTGATTTCAAATTATTCAACAAATCCGTAAAACCAAATGAAGAGGCTTCGCCGTTAACCAAAGTAATTTCTCAGACAAAAGAAATTATTCTCAATCATGCACAATCCGTTTTTACGATCGAATATGTGGGGATAAATTACAATTATTCTAAAAAAAACAAATATGCCTACTACCTTGAAGGTTTTGAAAAAGATTGGAATTATGTTGGGAATAACAGAACAGCTACCTATACAAACCTCGAGCCTGGTAATTATGTATTTAAAGTAAAATCTGCCAATGCAGATGGTTCCTGGAGCAATGTTCAGTTAGAATTAAAAATAAAAATCCTGCCACCCTGGTGGAAAACTTTTTGGTCCTATTTAATATACGCCTCTATTTTAGTTTTCCTGATTATATATTTCAACAAGATTTATCAAAATCGTTTTAAAGCCAGACAATCCATAATTTTAGAAAGGGAAAAGACGATTCAGTTAGAGAAACTAAATAATAAGAAACTACAGTTTTTCACTAATATTTCGCATGAATTCAGAACACCACTCACCCTAATTATTAATCCTCTGGAAGATATTTTAAGAAGTAAGAACGTATCGCGTGAAATACATAATAAATTAAAAATCGTACACAAAAGCTCAGACAGGCTTTCAAGGCTTATCAATGAGCTCATGGATTTTAATAAATTGGAGTTTAACAAAGTTTTCCTTCAGGTTAAAAAAATTGAAGTAATCGCATTTGTTAATGAAATTATAGGCTATTTTGATGAGGAAGCTGCTGCGAGAAACATAACAATTGATTTTGAATCATCACTTGAGGAGCTCGAAGATTGGTTAGATCCTAAAATGCTGGAAAAAATAATATTTAATATCATTTCAAATGCCTTTAAATTTACCCCTGATGACGGCTTTATAGCTATTGCTGTAGATAAATTAGATCAGGATAGTTCACTGATAATTAATGGAAGTAAAATTCCATCCTTTTCAATAACAATTACAGATACAGGTTCAGGAATTCAAAAAGAGGATTTGAAAAGAATTTTTGATAGATTTTATCAGGTCAATAACCTGAATAAAGATTATTACGGAAGCACAGGAATTGGCTTAGAGGTAGTAAAAGAATTTGTGGAGCTGCATAAAGGAAAGATTGATGTTGAAAGTAAACCGGGAGAAGGAACAAAATTCATGGTAACATTTCCTTTAGGCAAATCTTTTTATAAGGAAAATGAAATAGTTGATGAGGTTTTCGAAATAGAAAAAAACAAAAATAAATTCTTGTTTGAATCGAATAAAAAACAAATAGATGAAGAAAATATTACTAATGAGTCAACGAAAGAGATTGTAGAAGATACTGCAAAAGCATATACCGTTCTGATTGTGGAGGATAATCTTGAGTTAAGAAATTATCTGAAACAGGAGCTAAGTAAATTATATAAGGTCATTACAGCCGAAAACGGTAAAAAAGGATATGAACTAGCCGTTCAGAAATTACCGGATATCATAATTACCGATGTTATTATGCCGGTAATGGACGGTTTGCAATTCTGTAAAAATATAAAAGGAGATCTAAAAACAAGTCATATTCCGTTATTAATGCTCTCTGCAAAAGCAATGGTAAATGACAGGCTTGAAGGAATAGATTCTGGTGCTGATATGTATTTGAGCAAACCATTTGAATTGGATATTTTAAAATCCAGTCTCGCGCAGCTTATTACAAGCAGACAAATAATGTTTAAGAAATTTTATACAGGTATCACTAAAGACGGGAAAGAAAAAACAACTTCATTAGACAATGATTTCATTCAAAAAATTCTTCATTTTATTAATGAAAATCTGAGTGAATCTGACTTAAGTGTGGAGTTGCTTTCTTCTAAAGTTTTCCTGAGCAGGAGTCAATTGTATCGAAAAATAAAAACACTAACTGGTGTGTCAGTAAATGAGTTTATTAGAAATGTACGATTAGAAAAAGCAAAACAATTGCTCGAACAAGGCAATAAAAATGTTAATATCAATGAAATTAGTTATAAAGTAGGATTTACAACGCCTTCCTATTTCGCCAAATGTTATAAAATTAAATACGGACATCTTCCGACGCAGGAAATAACAGGGAAAGAATAAAGACTATAGAATAAAGATTATAGAGTAAAGAGTAAAGAGTAAAGAGTAAAGAGTAAAGAGTAAAGAGTAAAGAATATAGAATATAGAATATAGAATATAGAATATAGATAAGAGAGTCATTAAGACTCAATATAATTTTAGAAAGCCCCGATTTTTTAATCAGGGCTTTTTTTTGTCAGACTATTACCTGAAAATTTTTGTTTTTGAATTCTATTAAAAACTTGCGTTTTTAATAGAATTACTACAATATATTTTTTTAAAATATATTTTTCTTGCCAGTTTTTTGGTAATGCTTCATTGATGATTTTAATGGTTTAAGTTGTTTTTTCACTTATACAGGAGGTTGAGATGTTGTTTTTGCATCAAATGGTGCATGATTTGCTTCATCTGTTCTACACTCGCACGACTCTAGATTTTACTTTCGTTAAGAAATATTTAAGAAATAGTTTTTGCATTACAGCTCACATAATGAGCTTGACAAAAACAACTTATTAAATGTTTTTACAAACTAAAAACAACTGATTATTTAACTTAAACTAACAACCAAATTTTATGCAGAAAAGAACATTAAAAAAACTATTGTGTTTAACAGTATGTATGTGGGGAAATTTTTTCTTTGCTCAAACTGTTAAAGGTAAAGTAACATCAGGAGGAACCAGCCTTCCAGGTGTTAGTGTAATAGTACAAGGAACAAAAAACGCAACTGTCACGGATTTTGACGGTAGTTTTGTCTTAAGCAATGTTGAACCAAATACGGCATTGCTTTTTACTTACGTAGGATATAAAAATTTGACACTGCCAGCAGATACAAAATCAGTCATGCAGGTGGTCATGGTAAATGACCTTGAAAAATTAAATGAAGTCGTGGTGATAGGATACGGAACTTCAAAAAGAAAAGATATAAACGGTGCTGTTTCCTCAATTAAAGCTTCTGAAATTCAGGACAAGCCCTTTACTTCTATCGATCAGGCTCTTGTAGGTAAGGCCGCAGGTGTAAATGTTACTCAAAATTCAGGTACTCCCGGAGGTGGAATCTCGGTTCAAATTAGAGGAATTACTTCTATTAACGGTAATGAACCTTTATACGTTATTGACGGAACACCAGTTTTTGCTGACAAAAACAACGACTCCTTTTCATTCAGCGCATTAGGCGGAGGAAACGGACAAACTAAAAATTCCGCTTTGTCTGGTTTGAATATTTCGGATATCGAAACTATTGATATTTTAAAAGACGCATCGGCAACAGCAATATACGGTGCAAATGGTGCAAATGGTGTCGTTTTGATTACAACCAAAAAAGGAAAAAAAGGAAAATCAAAGTTTACGTATGAAACCTATTTAGCTAGCCAGGAAGTAACCAATACGGTTGATGTTTTGAACTTACCACAATATGCTGCCTATCAGGCAAAAATTTTTAAATTAAACGGTGAGCCAGTTCCTTTTCAATATCAGAAACCAGATTTATTAGGAAATGGAACAAACTGGCAGAATGAACTTTTTAGAACCGCTACAATGTATAATCATCAGCTGTCATTCTCTGGTGAAAAAGAAGGAACACGTTACTACACCTCTTTAAATTATTTCGATCAGGAAGGAATTGTTTTAAATTCAGATTTTAACAGATTATCGATGCGATTAAATGTAGATTCTACTGTGAAATCGTGGCTAAAGATTGGTAATAACTTATCCGTAAGTAAGTCGTCTCAACAGGTAGTAAGAAACGATGACAGAGGTGGTTTAGTCATGAATACCTTAAGACAATCTCCTGAATTACCGGTTAGATACGCCGATGGTTCTTATGCAGGACCAATAACTGGTTTAGGGTCTTCTGCAAATGAAGCAACAAACCCTATAGCTTTGTCGGAATACAATAATTCAACTACAGAAAGATTTAAAATTAATGGTAATTTATTTGCTGATTTTACAATTATCAAAGGATTGGTTTTTAGATCTGAATTAGGATATGATCTGAATTTTTCAAAAAGCAGTGCCTTTGCACCTAAATATACCTTAGGAAATGTGTCTGAACTTTTAAACAAATCATTCAAACAACAGGATCAAAGCTATTATTGGAACATTAAAAACTATCTTACCTATAATACAACGATAAACGATAAACACAGTTTTACTTTCTTATTAGGTCAGGAAGCTCAGGAAAGCCGTTATGAATATATAAGTGGTTACAGAACGGGTGAGTTTTTAAGTAAAGACTTTACGAACTTAAACATAGGTGATATTGATACTGCAGTAAACGGTAATGGTTCTGGCAGATGGTCTATGGCATCTTATATTTCGAGATTAAACTATAGCTTTTCTGACAGATATTCTTTTTCTGCTTCTTTAAGAGCAGATGCTTCATCAAACTTTGGACCTAACAACAAATGGGGCTATTTCCCGTCATTTTCAGGAGGATGGACAGTAAGTAACGAGAAGTTCTTTGAGCCTTTGTCAAACAGCATAAATTATTTAAAATTCAGGGCAGGTTACGGTCTTGTGGGAAATCAAAATATTCCGGCAAACAGATATCAAACGATCCTGTCGTTACTTTCATCTCCGTTTGGAGGTGTATCTCCAACAATTGATAATTTAGGTAATCCGGATATTAAATGGGAATCCCTTAAATCTTTCAATGCTGGTTTTGAACTAGGATTATTTAATAACAGAGTAAAAATAGATTTTGACTATTATATTAAAAATTCTTCAGATTTCCTGACCAAACAAATCAACGATGAATCAAATCAAAGTGCACTTAATTACTACCTGAATACAGGCGAAATTGTAACTAAAGGAGTTGAATTTACATTGAATACAAGAAATATTGTTACCCCTAATTTTACATGGGACAGCACCATTATTTTATCTAAATACAACAATGAGCTGACCAGTTTTCAGGGCCAGGGCAAATCTTTGTTAGGAAAAGTACAATTCGATTTATATAACGTGACAAGAACAACAGAAGGACAGCCAGTAGGCCAATTTTATGGCTATGTTACCGATGGATTATTCAAAAATGCTGCCGAATTAGCTGCAGGACCAACTCAGGAAGCAGGAACCGGAATTGGAGATATTCGTTTTAAGGATCTTAACAGCGATGGAAAAATCGATAGTAAAGACCAGGCAGCCATAGGAGATGCAATTCCTGATTTTACGTATGCATTCACCAATAACTTTAAATACAAAAATGTTAGTTTATCTGTTGTTTTAACAGGAAGCGAGGGTAACCAGATCTACAACTTTACGCGCCATTATACGGATGGTATATATCCGGGATTTGGAGACCGTTTTGGAAATGTTAGTACAGAGGCTCTGAAGGCTTTCGAACCTGGAGTAAACGAAAATACAGATGTGCCCCGAATCACACTTAATGATCCAAATGGTAATGGCAGAATTTCGAATCGATTTGTTGAAGATGGCTCTTATTTAAGAATTCAGAATGTTTCATTGAGCTACGATTTGCCAGAGAAGATATTCGAAAAATCTATTTTCTCTAAAATCAGATTGTATGCGAATGTTCAAAATTTATACACGTTTACTAAATATTCAGGTTTTGACCCTGCTTTAGGAAATTTAGATCAAAATATAACACTAAGCGGTATTGATTTAGGGCGATATCCTGTGCCAAGAACGACTTCTATAGGAGTGAATTTAGAGTTCTAAGATTTATAAAACACACATTTAACTTAATGATTCATAATCGTTAACATAAAAAAAATAGTTATGAAAAAACTTTTTAAACTTTTTATGATGGGAATGCTAATACCATTGCTGTCTTTATTTTCCTGTTCAGATGATTTTTTGGATGCACCATCTGAAAACCAATTAACCCCGGCCGACTTACCCGAAGGAGTTACCGCTTTTGACGGAATAGCTGAGAGTTTGTACTTTAAGCCGTGGTTTACCTTTAATGATAAATTCCTGATTGCAGTAGGAGATATGTATGCGGGAAACGCTTTTTCATTTGATGGTGCTTACGCGCAATTTAAGGATGCGCAGGTAACCTCCCAAAACCCAATACTGACAGAGGGATATGTTTCATTATTTTCTGTTGTCGATCAATCCAATAACCTAATGAGTTTAGTGGAAGAAAGAAAGAGCGAATTGCCTGAAGCATCATATAAAAATGCTATTGCAATATCCAGATTTATGAGAGCCAATGCTTATTTCTATCTCGTGAGAACTTTTGGAGCTGTACCTATTATTAGTAAAGCAGGTTCTGCGGCACAACCAAAAAGAAATCTCATTTCAGATGTTTATAAATTTATAAAACTGGATTTAGAATATGCTGTTCAAAATCTACCTGAAAGAGCAGCAAAAAAAGGGTATGTCACTAAATATGTCGCTATGGGTATTCTTGCAAAAGTGCATTTAACTTTAAATGAATATGCTGAAAGTTCCGCTTTAACCCAGAAAATTATTGGAAACCAATATACTTTAATTCAGGATTACGGAAACTTATTTAGCAGCCCTGAAAATAATAATAGTGCTGAGAGTATGTTTGCCTTACAATGGAAAGCGATTGCTACAGAATGGGGAACACAAAACACAAACCAGGCGTATATAGTTCCCGGAGGTACAGGAATAACAGGTGGTGGTGATGGTTGGGGAGTTTACCTGCCTTCTGTCTCACTACAAGCTGGATTTGAGCCAAAGGATACAAGAAAAAAGAACACGATTATGACTGATGGTGATTTTTATCCTGAGTTATTAAAAAATCAAGGAGGTTTCACATACAAAAAAATCCTTTCTTCTACAGGAGCTAATTTTAGAAAGTACATTGTAGGTTCTGCAGCCGAAAGAAACGATGTGTTTTTCATGAGAACATCACAAAACACAATTATATTAAGATATTCTGATGTTTTATTAATGCATGCCGAAGCGATTTTGGCCGGAGCAGGTTCGACTACTTCTGCAGCTGCTTTAAGCGCTTTTAATGAAGTGAGATCGAGAGCCGGATTACCAGCTAAAACGGTACTTACAAGGAATGATCTGTTTAATGAAAGAAGGATTGAATTTGCACTTGAAGGACAGTATTTCTTTGATTTAAAACGCCGTGGTCTGGCTGAAGCGACAGCAATTATTTCACAGCAGGAAGTTGGTTTTTATTCTGATGATGCCAGAACGGAATTGGTTTCCAGAAAAATAACTCCTGGAAGTAATTATTTTGAATTGCCATTACCACAATCTGCAATTGATACCAATCCATCATTATTAGAGGCTCCGGTTCCTTTTAACTTCAATTAATTTTTATACTATGATCAATAAAATAAAATATAGAATTATAATTCTTTTGGCACTGGCTTCTTTTACAGCTTGTCAAAATGATGATAATGTAGCTACTGCAAATATAGATGCAATGGTTGCTGAACCTGGAGATTTACTTAATCAGGCTTTTCCATTAAATAAAGTTAGAGTGGAAGGCCAGGGATTAACGGGACTAAAAAAAATTACGCTGGATAATAAAATTAATATCAGTTTCAATCCTAATTATAATTCAGATAGGGCGTTTATTTTTACTATTCCTTTTGATGAAAAACTAGGGAGCAGATTTGGAGTGCAACCCATTACATTTGTAACTGGTGCTGGCTCGTTTACAAAAAATATTGAGATATTACAACCAACCCCTACTATTGTAAAAACAATTCCGGCTGTAGCGACTCCAGGTTTCCCATTGGAAATTGAAGGTACCTGGTTTTATAATGTTTCTTCGATCACACTAGCAGGAAAGGCGGTTAGTTATTCTGTCAATTCATCTTCTTCAATCATTATCGGTTTACCGGCAAATGCCGTTTCCGGATCAGAGTTGGTAATCACAACACCGGGAGGTATGGCAAAAAAAACAATAGAGTTTGCCACATTAATTCTTGTATCTGATTTTGACGGAAATGGCACCAGAACCAGTTGGAGTGCATATGGTGATATCGATAGTTTTAACGCCAATACCACAGGCGGCCCAGCAGGAAGTTACGCAACACTTGCATGGTCTGGTTCAACAGCTAATGGCTATAATGGAAGCAGCGGTGGAGGCGGAACTAATTTTCTAAGTGCAACCAATACTGATGCAACCAAAACTTTTATAGATATTGATGTAAGTGCCAACGTAATTGGAGCTCAATTTGCCATACAATTAAATACGATTGAAGGGGTAAATTATGGATATAATTTTAAAGTAACCGATGTTAATTGGATTACCAAGACCATAAATTTAGCTGATTTTAAAGATAATTATGGGTTTGGTTCAAATTCAGCTGCTACGTTGGATGCTTCTAAAGTTAATGAAATCAAAGTAGGGATCGCTCAGGGAGACACCCCAAATCCTAGTGTAATTAAATTTGATAATATCAAGATTCGTTACCAATAATTGAGGGTTGTATGCTTTGATTAAAAAAAGAGGTTGTTGTTAAAAGCAGCCTCTTTATAAAAGTAAATCATACAATAAATAATAAAACAGAAACCATAAATAAGCATATTCTCTCTAACTAAGAGAATATTCTATAATACAAAACAGTATGAAAACTAAATTTTTACTAGTACTCACCAGCCTTTTCTTTTTTATAAGCGCCTGCTCTAAAGACGACAACGAAGTTGCTGATAATTTAGAAACTCCCGTAGCCAACGCACCAAAAGATGTGAACGACGTCGGTTTTAAAGCGAAATGGAATTATGTTTCCAATTCTAAAAGCTATCTTCTGGATGTTTCTACAACCGAAAATTTTGCAACGTTTGTACCTAACTACAATTCAAAAGAAGTTACTGATTTAAATGAAGTTGTAGTTGGTTTAATGGGAGGTACGCAATATTATTACAGAGTTAGAGCCAAATCAGAGACACAAATCTCCGATTATTCAAATGTTATTAGTGTGGTAACTACCGGATCAAGCAATATTCCTGAGGATCCTACTTTTTTAAAAGTAAAAGCCAATAAAGTAGCAAATCCATTTTTTGTCGGTATGGCAATAAAAGCTTCGCAGTTAACTACCGGAAGTCCTTATGATTTGATTCTAAAAAATGAATTTAGCAGTATTTCTGCCGAATACGAAATGAAAATGGATCAGATTTCTACTGCAAGTGGTGTTTATAACTGGACTACAGCGGATAAAATTGTGGCTTATGGAAATGCAAATGGTATCAATGTTCACGGTCATGCTTTAGTATGGCATAATTCGGTACCAACGTGGTTAAAAGATTTTTCTGGTACTGATGCTGAATTTGCGGCAGAAGTAAAAAAATACATTACTGATGTTGTTACCCATTATGCAGGAAAAGTAAAATCCTGGGATGTGGTAAATGAAGCAGTAGATGATAATGGCGGTAACATGAGAAATACTCTTTTCCTGAAACGAATGGGGCCAAATTATGTAAAAGATTGTTTTCAATGGGCAAGAAATGCTGCAAATGCTGCTGGTGATAAAAACTTAATATTGTTTTATAATGATTATGCAACTTCAACTAATATCGCAAAACAAGATAAAGTTTTTAGCATTGTCGATGATTTAAAAGCAAACAATATTATTGATGGCCTTGGTTTCCAAATGCATAATACATATTTAAGTCCAACCAAAACACAAATAGAAACTGATCTTAACAGAGCGGTGACAAAAGGGTTAAAAATTCACGTTTCGGAGTTAGATATACAAGTAAATCAATTTAATGACATTTCTACTTTTACAAATGAAAGGAGGTTAGCTCAAAAAGAGAAATACAAGGAAATGGTAAAAATTTATAATGCACTTCCCTCCGCAAATAAATACGCTTTAACGGTTTGGGGAATGAAGGACAATGAATCCTGGATTCCATATAGTACAGATCTGAACCACGTTGGAAATGACTGGCCTTTGCTGTATGATTCCAATTTTACAATTAAAAGTTCGCATACCGGATTCTTAGAAGGTTTAGATTAAATTTTAAAGCATAATACTTTACTATACTATTAATTAACCACAAAAAAATATGAAAAAATTAAATTTGTTATCATTAGTATTATCCTGTGTTTTAGGATTTGCATCCTGCTCAGATAGTACAACTCCTGTATTGGAAGAAGCACAATTAGCAAGTGTAAATAACTCTAAAAGTACAGGTAAAATAGCCGCTGCACCCTGGGTGAAACAATTTGAAGACACATTCAATGTCGGTTCTAATTTATCACAATGGACAAAAGAGCAAAGAGCGGATTATAATTCCTGGTATTGTGACTATAATAGTTCAGTACCAACTACGCAATTGAGGGACGGAAGACAATGTTTAGAAATCAAAACAACCAAATTGAGTACCTACAAATATCAATCTGGCTTCATTACTTCTCATTATCAGTACAAACCAGAAAACAATACAGAGTATATGCTTTCTGCTAATATTAAATTAATAGCGATGGAGGGCGGAACCTACAAATCTTTCTCAGATACTTACGGTGCATGGCCGGCCTTTTGGTCTGTACAGCAAAACGCATGGCCAACTAAGGGAGAAATCGATATTCTGGAAGGCTACTCTTTTGCCCCTAATGCAAGCCGTTATACTTCAAATATTTTTTATGGAACTACTTCCGGAACAAACCAACTCGGAAACTCTGCCGAAAGAAACTATCCAGGTAATTTTAATCTAAACGGAAATAACGGATGGCACTTATATGAATCCTTCTGGAAAATGAAAGACAATGTTGTAACAGTAACCATAAAGGTGGACAATGTAACTGTTGCAACATATACAAACAGTAGTGTGGCCAATCTAAATTTCAATAATTTTGGAACACATTCGATCATTTTCAATATGAATGTTGGATCTAAAGACTCTAATTTTATAGACCCTAATAAAATTAACTTATTTTCATCTGTAATGATGTGGGTAGATGATGTAACGGTTTACAAAAGACCTATCTAAAATTATATAGCAAAAAGAGGATAAGAGCTTGAAAGAAGGGTTCAAAAAATTATGAATATTTATAATTTATTAAACACAGATAGTTCGAATTTAGTTCTCACTCGCTACTAAAAACAAAGCTTCAGAGAAATCTGGAGCTTTTTCGTTTATTTAGCCTTATAAAACAATGTATGATTCAGATAGCAGGTGCGAAGTCGGCCACATTCGCACAGCTTTAATGAGAACTCAGGGGATTTAGTTAATCATTTCTTAATCCCTTAAAAAAGTCATCAGTATTAATATAAATTCGCTTTATCAACCCGCATAAAATAAGTTATGTTTTAAAAATGACTAATTACCATAATATCCCAAAACAAATCTTAAAAACAACTCTTATAGTAAAAAATTGATTTATACAACACTTTTAAATATTGCGATTTTCCAGGGAATAGTCTTAGGTTTAATTATTTTAAAGTCTTCCATATTCAATAGTAATTCAAATAAATATCTGGCATACTTACTATTTACACTTTCAATTATTTTACTGAATCATGTTTTTGAGATTGAAGAAGTATTTATTGCCTATCCTTTTCTACGCTTTATTGACCACATCGAGTGGGTATTTTTAATACCTGCCTTCCTATTCCTGTTTGTTATAAACCGGATTGACGATACTGTAAAAAGCAAACAAAAAAATTATCTGTGTCTAATTCCATTTGCTTATTCCGCTGTCCTTAATATTACACAAGATCTTGATCATGTTGCAGGAATTTATACTATTCCTGAGTCAGGCATTGATCTAATCAATATACTTGGTCTGATCCATCTTGCTTTAGCCGTCACATTCATCCCATTCCTACTATTTTACAGTTATTTTATGATAAGACATTTAAAAGATTCACAGGAAAAAAAATGGATAATTACTTTATTAACAATTATTTCTTCATTGGTATTTGCTTTTCTTATTACCGCTCTGGCAGGCTTATTTCTTCAATATGACATTTCTTCTACTATGAGCGTTCTGGCCTTATCTGCAACATTCATAATTCATTGGACAGCTTATATAGGCATTTACAAATACAAACTGGCCAAAGACAAAGATGCTGTTTACAATTTTCTCAATAATGATTTAGCTATTTCGTACAGCAATCTGCAAATTGTAGAAAATAGTACACCAGAAGAATATAGGGAATCTATCACGGCAGATAATCTTTATTTTCAAAAACTGGAACTTCTTTGCAAAGAGAAGCACATTTATACAGACAGTACATTAAACAGAGAAAAAATTGCTGAAAAATTAGGCATAAGCGCCGGATATGTTTCACAAATTATAAACACGATAACAGGAGACAATTTTGCCAATTACATCAATCAATATCGGGTTGAAGCTGTCAAGGAAATGATCTCAAATTCTGAATATGAAAACTATAATTTGTTGACGATGGGATTAGAATCTGGCTTTACTTCAAAAACGACTTTTTACAAAGCTTTTAAAAAAGTTACTGGTCAGACACCAAATGAATATAAAAATAGCAGCAAATAAGTACCAATTTATACAGTTTTAAGCTTTTGAAACCTTTTCTAATTTTTCTTAGGTGAATTTTGCATATAAATAATTAAAATCACTTTTTATGAAAAATTTTTTATTACTAGCTGTTGTTACAGTTTTAGGATTTGTAAATGTTAATGCCCAGAAAATTCAATTTGGTGCTAAAGGAGGTTTAAACTTTGCAACTATTAGTGGAGATAATGCCAAAGGTATTGATCTCGTAACATCATTTAATTTTGGTGTTTTATCAGAAATTCCGATTTCAGATAAATTTTCTTTTCAACCTGAATTAATGTATTCTGGTCAGGGATATAGTTTCAATGATAATACAATTGCCTTAAGTTATCTGAACGTTCCTTTAATGGGAAAATATTATGTAACAAAAGGATTGAGTGTTGAAGCCGGACCTCAAATAGGTTTTTTACTTGCTGCTAAAAATGAAAAGACAGATGTAAAAGATTCGTTTAATATTTTTGATTTTGGCGTTAATTTTGGCTTAGGCTATAAACTTGACAACGGGCTTAATTTTGGTGCAAGATATAATCTGGGACTAACTGATATTAATAATTTAGAGAATTCTTCCAGTAAAAATAAAAACAGCGTATTTCAAATATCTGTTGGTTATTTCTTTTTCTAAAACTTAGTGATTCCATCGCCTAGATAGACCAGGACTGCCTGCACTAGCGCTTTTCTCAATTTGATTTGTGCTAGCTTTACCTATTAAAGATTTTTTTTTAATAGGGTGGATCAAAAATTAAAAAAATTAAACTAAAAATCCTTATTCAAAAAAAGAATAAGGATTTTTTTATGCTTCTTACTAGTTTCTTGTCCTGAGATTATGCCATAAAATTTTGCTGTATGTATTGGAAAAATTGCCATAGCTTTTATGGCATAAAGGTATCAACTCCAAATACTATGTGCCACGATTTTGCCAAAACTTAAAACGTCAACTAAACAACAAAATTCAACTCTTACAATAACACCACAAATAACATTTTTTAATAAAAAATATCAGATAGATGAATAATTATCAGCTAAAAATTTTAAATTTAATTTTGATTATTAAAATGAATATTAATGATTACTAAGTACGAAAAATACTTTTTCATGCTTTATTGTTTCATTAAAAATTTACCTTGTAGAAAGTTACATTATTTAAAAGTCTAATTGGCACAGAAGCGAAATCAATAAGTAGAATGAATGATATAGTTAAGATTATACTAATTTGCCTGATTTTTTTAAGCTCTGCTATCGGCCAGACCAACGATTTGGTTTTTTCTCCAATCAACGTTTCAGATGGACTAAGTGATAATCAAATACGTTTTATTCTACAGCTTTCAGACGGAAGGATGGTTTTTAAAACCAGCGGTAATATAAATCTTTATGATGGAGAACACTTTAAGTATATCCACCATAATACACGTCATATTTATCCTCTTAAAGGTTATAATGGCTTCTATCGTATTTATCAGGGAAAAGATTCTCTGCTGTGGATAAAAGATACACACAAATTAATGTGTGTTGATCTTCGTACAGAAAAATACTTACCAGACCTTGATATTTATTTTAAGAAAAAAGGATTTAAAAAATCTGCTGAGGACCTTTTTCTGGATTCAGGCAAACAGCTGTGGTTTCTGTCTTCCGGCAGATTATGGAAATATAATTCTTCTGATTTTATAGATATAAAAGCGAATCATGGCCAATTGCAGGATCTGGATACTCAAAATAACATCTTATATCTATTCTTCAGCAGCGGTGAAGTGGTTTGTTATGATTTAAAAACAGGAAAGAAGCTATACAGCAGTTCCGCTTATCCTTCTTCGCAGCGTGATTTTTTTAATTTTACTTCGATGGTGGTAAAAGGGAAGAATGGTTTTTATCAATTACGCAACGGATCTAAAGGTGGTTTTTTCTTCTTTGATGCTCAAAAAAGAATTTGGAAAAAAATCCTTGAGACCCCCTATACTTTAAATACTCTTGCGGTTACTAAAGATGATATTGCCTATATCAGTTGTACTAATGGGATTTGGATAATTAACTGCCACAGCGAACAAAAACAATATTTTCCAACACTTAAAAAAGTAGATGGAAGTATTCTGAAGACCGAGGTAAGCACGCTTTTTTATGATAAACAAGGTGGCTTGTGGCTGGGGACTTTGAATCAGGGGCTCCTGTATTATCATCCTTCCCGTTACAAGTTCAAACATATTGGACGATCCGGTTTCCAGTCAGAGGAAAGGGGAGATGTTATGGTGCAGTCATTTGCAGAAGACAAAAATGGAAATATTTACATTAAAGCAGGTGCGGTTATTTATCATTATGTTTCCTCGCGTCAAAATGATAAATTGACCCTCATACAACCGTCGTCAGTACCATTGGAAATATTAAAAAAGCTCCATAATGCAAGTACTTTTACCGGAATCAATAACGAAACTGCATTTCTTAAGGATGTACGCGGCTGGGAATGGAGAGGAACGCAGGACGGGTTAAAACTTTTTTACCCTGAAGACAAAAAAGAAAGGATTTTTTATACAAAAGACGGGTTGTCCAATAATTTTGTACATGCTATAATAGAAGATCGTTATCATAATATTTGGATAACAACAAGTTATGGAATAACAAAACTGCAAATAGATACTGTAAACAAAAAAATTAGTTTCATTACTTTCGGTTCAGATGAAGGAACGTTACAGGGAGAGTATTCTAATGGAGCAGCATTTGAGGCTGTAGACGGAACATTATATTTTGGAGGCATTAACGGTTTTAATACATTAAAAACAAACCTTGTATCGTCGGAAAAACTACCTTTTAAACCCGTTTTTACAAATTTATTCTTAAAAGGAGAAAAAATCGTACCAGGTACCCGGTATGATGGGAGGATTATTATGCCTGTAGCAGCGCCATACACAAAAGAAATAGAACTTTCACATGATCAGAATTTCCTGACTTTCGAGTTCTCAGCATTAAACTATCAAAACCCTTCTCAAACTTATTACAGGTATCAGCTCAAGGGCATAGACAATGACTGGCGGGAAACGTCAACGGGAGGACGAAATAAAAACAGAAATGATGGTATTCTGACAACTTCCTACACTAATCTTCCTCATGGCACATATACATTTCTAGTGATGTCGTCAGGCAATAATCGAAAATGGAATGGTTTGGTTTCTGAGTTAAGGATTAGCATTAAGCCGCCATGGTGGAAAACTACTTCGGCATATGTAATATTTATACTGTTTTTCACAGCATTGATTGGTGCAGGAATTTATTCCTTTCTCTATTATAGCCGTAAAAAACTTGAACAAAATCACAGAGAGGACATCTTATTAGTTCGAATACGGAACCTAATAGAACAATGTCAATATCTGGAGACAGAAAAGGAGAATTATATTGCGCAAACAAAATTACAAACTGTACAATCCGGGGAAAGCAGGAATGAAAACAGGTCGGACGAAATGTTTTTAGCGAAAGCTTTAGAATTGGTAGAAAAAAATCTGGATGTACCTGACTATTCTGTTGAACATCTAAGCCGTGACCTTTGTATGGATCGGACAGGGCTTTATCGTAAATTAATTGTATTACTAGATAAACCGCCATCTTTGTTTATTCGAAGTATACGTCTGCAGAAAGCGGCAGGATTAATTCTTGAAGGCGAACTCACTATTTCAGAAATAACAGAAAAAGTAGGCTTCAGCAGCTCGAGCTATTTCAGTAAATGCTTCCAGGAAATGTACAGCTGCCGACCTTCTGAATACGCAGAAATGATTAAGAAATCAACATGATTGTTATTTGTTTCAACATGACTGCTATTTAAATTTGGCAGTTCCGGGATACTTTTGATGTTGTAGATAACAAAATATAAAACAACCATGAAATTTTCTAAAACAACCAGTTTTATGCTGACTCTTGCAGTCTTCATAACAGTAAATTTAAATGCCCAATCTATTGAAGAAACAAGACAGGGTGTAAAATTTGCGACACAGAATATGGATATTCAGATCGAATTCTATTCGAACAATATTGTGCGTGTGTTTAAAACTCCACAAGGATTTCCATACAATAAAAAAAGTCTTTCTGTAGTTAAATCTCCCGAAACGATATCGGTTAAATCTACACAAAAAGGAAATAAAACTTTATTAGAGAGCAGTTCCATCCAAGTTGAAGTTAACCCTGAAACGGGCGGTATAAGCTTCTACGACTCTAACGGAAAGCTCCTTCTTAAAGATAAGGATTTCGGAACGCAGTTCTCAGCTTTAGATGATGCCGGAACACCTTCTTACACCGTGCGGGAAGGTTTTTTACTAGATAGTGATGAAGCCGTTTATGGTGTAGGACAAATCATGGATAATAAATTCAGCCGCCGTAATTCCTCCCATCATATGCAGAATGAAAACATGTCGACGTATTCACCTTATTTTATGTCAGTGAAAGGCTATGCTGTTTTCTGGGATAATTATTCAATTTCTAAGTTCAACGATAATGCGCAGGAACTTTCTTTTGAAGGTCTGGGCCATTGTGCAGATTATTATTTTATGTATGGTAAAAACGCAGACGGTGTTATAGCACAAGTTCGTGATCTTACTGGTAAAGCACCGATGCTTCCTTTATGGGCTTATGGTTTTTTTCAAAGTAAGGAACGTTATCACACAGAAGATGAGAGCCTGGACGTTTTAAAAAAATACCGAGATCTCAAAATACCCATAGATGTGGTTATCCAGGATTGGAGATACTGGCCTGAATTCAACAAGAGTGACAGTTTATGGAATTCACAAAGTTTTGACAGGCAGAGATTTCCAAATCCGAAGAAATGGGCCGACGAAATTCACAAGCTGAATGCAAAATTATTAATTGTAACCTGGCCTGGATTTGGTCCCAAAACAGAGCAGCGTAAGGAATTTGACAGTAAAAAAATGATTATCAATTTTGATACCTGGCCGCCAGACAGCGGTGCAAGACCTTATGATGTATATAACCCGGAAGCTTTGGATATTTATTGGCGTTATCTCAACAAAGGCATCTTCAGCTATATTGGAAACGATGGCTGGTGGCTTGATTCGACAGAGCCTGACCACATCAACCGAAAGGACTCAGATTATAATCTTCCAACCCATCTGGGCAGTTATAGAAGTGTAAAGAATGCATACAGTCTTTTACACAATCGCGGTATTGCGGTTAACCAGCGTAAAGTCAACGACTATAAAAGAGCTGTTATATTAACGCGTTCGGGATTTATAGGACAGCAGCTTTACGGTTCCAATACATGGAGCGGAGACGTAGTTTCTTCTTGGGACATGCTGGAGAAGCAAATTCCCGCAGCATTGAATTATACTCTGATGGGAATTCCGAACTGGAATAGCGATATTGGCGGATTCTTTGCAGGAGGTTGGAAAAAAGATGGTGGAAATAAAAATCCTGAATTTCAGGAATTGTATGTTCGCTGGATGCAGTTCGGTGCTTTTTGTCCAATGATGCGTTCTCACGGAACTGATCTTCCACGCGAAATATGGAATTTTGGTGAGCGGGGGACATGGTGTTTTGATGCTCAGGAAAAAGCAATTAATCTGCGTTACAGCCTGCTTCCTTACATTTACAGCACATCCTGGGATGTCAGCAATAACAATGGGACATTTATGCGTCCACTCATTATGGATTTTGTATCTGATAAAAAAACACACAATATCGGCAGTGAGTATTTGTTTGGGCGTTCAATTCTTGTGGCACCTGTAACTAAATACGGGGTAAAAGAATGGTCTGTATATCTGCCATTCGGCAGCGATTGGTACAATTTTTGGACTAATGCATATGTCAAGGGTGGACAAACAATTGTATCTGAATCAGCTGTTGATGAAATTCCACTTTATATCAAAGCAGGTGCAATTCTTCCTTTTGGGCCTAAGGTTCAATATACCACTGAAAAAAAATGGGATGAACTTGAAATACGTATCTATCCTGGTGCCAATGGTGAATTTATATTATATGAAGATGAAAATGATAATTACAATTATGAGAAAAATATGTATTCAATTATCAAATTCAAATGGGATGATAAAACACGAATGCTTACTATAGAAAACAGAGAAGGCGCTTTTCCGGGAATGTTAAAATCGCGTATTTTCAAAATTATTGTTGCTGGTGCTAATAGAGTAGTAGGTGATAGCTCAGGCGAGCCGGTTAAAAATATTTCCTATAATGGAAAAAAAATAGTGCTGAAACTTTAGTCAATCATGTGTCATCGGTATAGTACCATAAAATATGTTTAAAAGAGCCGGTTAATAGTTTCAAATCTTCCGATAAAAGGTTTTTATTTGCTCCCTTTCCACATTCAAACCCCTCTATTTTAAGGGGTTTTTTCATATTTTTTATCTTTATATTATAATGACAAACACTACTTTTTCCAACTTCTTCACAAGAAAACATAAGTATGAAAATAGAGCAAATAATATTTGAATAAAAATCTATTGCGCTTGAATTAAGGATGTTTTTTCAAACCCTCATAAAAAAGTATTTTGTATGGGCAACGGTAGCGATTGGACGTCTCAAATCATTATTGTTTTAAAATATAAGAATTATCCCTGAAATACATAAAAACAATAACAACATCTTTTTAAACATCTCCTCATTAATTTTCATAAAAGTTCGTTTTCCAAAAAATTGAGCAGAAAGAAAAACAGGAAACACAAACAATGTCATTTTTAAATGACTGAAATTTAAAGCTCCGCTTAAAAATAGAGCTGGGACTCTTGTTAAAGTAACAAGTCCCATTACGCCTATCATTGTGGCTCTAAACTTTCTAAAATCTGTAACAGTATTTTCAACACATATAACATGAAGAGGACCTCCTGTAGAAAATAGACCCGAAAAAAAACCAGCCATAATTCCAAAGCTATAGAAACCTATCTTGTTTAATTCAATTTTCTTTTTACCATAAAAAATATATGCCACATATAATAAAATAAAAACCCCAAGACCTTTTTTTAGTATAATAGGCTTTGAAAAGGTAAGAACTAAGATTCCTAAAATAACCCCGATTATGCACGTGACAGCAAGTTTTAAAATTATTTTTTTATCTATATCCTGCCATTCTTTTATAATTAAGAAAAAACTTGAAAACAAATAAAAAATTGAAATGTATGCAACTGCATCTGGTAATGGCATGCCTAAAAGTAAAACAGGAAGAGCTATTAAAGCTCCTGCAAATCCAATTACAGTTTGCACATAAAATCCTGCAAATATTCCAATTGCCAGTAAAAAAAAGACGTGTAAATTCATGTAAAAAAACAATATTTATTCATCTTAAAATTAAAGCGAATTGAATTAGTACAGAAATTGATTCTATGGATATTTTGCTGTTTTTTTGAATAAAAAATGTATTTTTGATCAATAAACATCGAATCAATGGTTAACGATATAGATATTCAAATAATAAATATACTTAAGAAGGATTCACGATCTTCATTTGCAGAAATAGGAAGAAAAATAGCTCTCTCTCCATCTTCTGTTCGCGAACGTATTGAGAAATTAAAAGATATAGGAGTTATTAAATCTTTTGACATTCAGCTAAACCATGCGATGATGGGGAATGGGCTTGAAGTTTTTATATTGTTAAAAATATTTGACAATAAGCTTAAATATATACTGTCAGAAATCACTACGTACCCTGAGGTACAGCAAGTTTTTAGAATTACTGGTCCATATAATATACATATGCGGGTGGTGCTTCGCGACCAATTACATCTTCAACAATTTATAGACAAGCTCATTTCATATGGAAGCCCGACTACTTACCTCATTCTTTCTGAATTAAAAAATCATGATGTGTCTTCGTAATTGTCGTGGTTATTTATTGTAATTCTGGCTTTTTGTGACAAAAACGAGGTAATTCAAAAAACAAAAAATTATTGCGTCAAGCCATTCTTTGTAGGCGCTACCAGTTTTCGCCTATGGGTGTCAAATAATCCGATCTTCATTTCTGTATCTGAACATGTTTTTCCTTCACTGTTGGTAATCCAGTTTAATACTACCAATTCGTGAATTATATTCGCCTGTTTGAGAATGAATGGTTATTTTTTTTCGCAGATGTAATTCTGGAGATAAATCTTAGATTTATCTCCAGAATTACAGGACCAAGTCTTGTTTCTTTTATTTAGTTGTACATTCGAACCCTAATTCGGAGGACATTAATTTTACTAGTTTTTTAATTTTTTAAAGCTTTTGTGCCACGATATTGCCACAAAGATTTTGTTCGATTTTATAAATATTGAAAAGCGGTATAAAAGAAAAAACCCTGAAAATCGTTTGATTTGCAGGGTTTACCGCTCTTTTTGTCCTTTTTTGAAAACTTTGAAACGTTTCCTTTTTAGCCTTCAGCGGAGAAAGAGGGATTCGAACCTTAAGCCCGCAGCCCGCTTGTATACTGCATTTCTAATATTTTTTTTACTGCTGCGCCATGAATGTGCCACAAATTTCAAACTGTCAAATTTTAAAGATGTAACTTGCTGTTTATTAGCGATTTATAACTCTTAATTAATTGCATGGTAAAAATACAAATTTTTATGACATCACTAACAAAACATTTTTTAGTTATTTTTATGTGATATGAAGGAATTGAAGATTAACTTTTTGTTGCACTATTTATATCAACTCCAATTTTATGCTAAGATGCAACTATTTTTAAGATGTACTGGTCACCTTCTTTGAAGGCATTACTCTGCTCCAGAACATTTTTGATTTCCTCTGAACTGATGCCGGAAATAGAACTGCTGAAAAGCTGAGCTCGTTGTAGCATTCTAATGTAAGTGTCAGGTTCTGATCTTCTGGTAAGCTGTCGCAGACCACCTAAGTAATCTTCCCTGAAAACAGTGGGAATTATGATTTTTGACTGCCCTGAGTGGACTAGTTCAGCGTTCATCATTATTCTGGCAATTCTTCCATTGCCATCTAAAAAAGGATGGATTTCACTAATCATAAACATCATATAAGCAGCTTTTGCAAATGGATGCGACAAGGCACGATAGAAATTGAACGCCTCATTAAGCGTGCCTAGGACTAGATTAAAATCTACAAAAGCTGTATCTCCAGCATAATTGTTTTTGTCTTTAAGGATCCCAGGACTTTTATCCTTTCTCGCACTCATAAGTATTTTGTGGCGGTACTTCAGTATATCAATAAGTTCTAGTGCGTTGGCAGGAACAATGGACATTTCTTTATGATTACTTACAATTTGAAATGTGCCTAAGACATCGTGTGAATCTTCATTTCTTGCCGGAAATGGCTTTTGTGTTGTGATTATCTTACGTGCATCCTCTACATCAAATCTTGTCCCTTCAATAAAATTAGAAAAATAAGCTTCATAAAATGCAAAATTTCTAAATTGTTCAGGATCTAAATTTTTATCGGGAATATCAGCAAAAATTCTCTGCTGCAATTTGATAAAAAGTTTTTCAAACAGCTGAATTCTTGAGGAATCATAAGGGTTTCCAAATGCCCTGGCCTGTGCAAGAGGCGAAGTAAGGATACTGGAGGTATGAGTAGTAAGGAGTGCACCTATTATTGTATTTAATCTGCCGTATTCCTTTTGGAGATTTAATTCTTCACTTATTTCCCTGGCTTTATCTCTCAACTCGTTGAGTCCTTTTTCACCTTGTATCCTTATGATTTGTTCCAGTTTTTCCTCTACTTCTTTTTTTTCTAGTGTTTTCGAGTTTACTCCTAATTTTCTAGAGTCTTGTAAGTTTTCTAAGAAGGCCCTTTCTCTTTGGGAAACAAATAAGCCATTGCTTAATTCATTATCTCCCGGCAATGGGCCATGTCCTTTTGCTATAATTAAGTTAATACCTGGAAGCGATGCCTTACGATCGTAAGTATAAGTTAAAAAAACTTCCCCTTTTGCTGTCGGCGTAAATTCTAAAGCGGAGCGATGGCTTAATAAAATACCAGGATAGAGGTGTCCCACTATTTTATAAAGATTTCTTCTAATTATCTCAGAAGCATTGTAATCAAAATTTGAAGTGTATATTTTTGGAGCAATTTTTCGAAGTTGTCCTTCTTTCACTAATTTAGAGATAGCTCTGCTGACTTCGGGATCCTTAGATGAAAAAATTATTTCCTGTAAATACAGTGGTGTCGTTTTATCCATAGCACAAATATTTACAGCTAAATTACAATTATTTACGTCTATTTACAAATTTTTCCATTTATAAGGTACTTATTTTACAAATTTTTAAGGATATAGATTGGTTTTTACAAGTTTTTAAAGCTAACCAGCGCTAAATTGGCTAGTATACACAAATTTTTCCATTTATAAGGTGCTTATTTTACAAATTTTTAAAGATATAGATTGGTTTTTACAAGTTTTTAAAGCCAACCACACTAAATTAGCTAGTGCACACAAATTTTTCTATTTATAAAGTACAAATTTTTACAAAAATTAAAGTTATAAAGTGAATAAAGATTATAATGGCTTACTTTGATATGTCTTCCTGTAATTTATTGTTCATTATTATATTTCGTTCATTTTAAATGAACATTCACATATAATGAACAAAACAACACAGACACCTCTTGGATTTTATTGTGATTCTCTAAATTGTATTACAATAAATTAATTTTGTAAAGTAGTCATATCGCTGAGGTAAGTATACAATAAAACATTTATTTATTAAATTATCTATAATAGGAATTGGTGCAGAACGCACCAATTCCTATTATAGAATATGTGGATATGATAAAGTAAAATAGAGACTAAAAAAAGAGAATTATCTTGAACTTTTTTCTTGTTCATTTTAAATGAACAGTCAGACATAATGAATAACATCGGATATCATATTATATAATTTGCATGCAAGGCTAATTTTAGTACAACACGTAAGGCTAGTTTAATACATCAAACAGCACTGATTGAGATAGCACAAAAGGGCTTATTCTTGTGCATTGAAACGTCTGCAAAAAGGAAAACCAATGGAGGATTATAATCCACTAACCGGATACTTATTACCCGCAAGACAAAATTTAAATCAGATAAGATTATTTCTTATAGTTTTATTAAAAACAAATAAAGCTTCAGAGAAATTTGAAGCTTTGTTTCGATAACGAGACTCGAACCTATTATCGAAAAAAAATAAGTCAATAAAAACAGCGTTATCAAGTTTCGAATCTAAACTTCTTATAGTCTTATTTTACTGATTTTCTATTTTTCAAAAACACCATATGCCACGATTCTGCCACAAAACTTAGACTTGTGAAATATTCCTAAAAACCGCCTTAACTTTTTATGGCAAAAATGGTATCCACTCCAAACGTCATGTGCCACGATTTTGCCACAAAACTTAAAGTACTTAAAATTTTAAAATCTTCTTTTATAAAATTCTTTTGACTCATTGGAACTGACTTTTATGTGGTGCGGAATCACCGTTCTGCAAAAGACATGTTAGCAGCTATGCTTAAAAATTTGATAAAAGAAGATTTTGATCAGATCGCCTAAATTAATCCAAAGCAGTTCTAAAAAAAAAACATAATCAAGCGATTGCTTTTTTATTGAAAATAATGTAGTTTTTTAACAAAAAATAAGAATTTTGTCATATTTTTACAATTCCAAATGTAGTATTTTTAGTGTAGTTTTAATACAATAGCATGAATAACGTACAAACAATTGCTAAGAAAACCAATCCTAAAATATTGGAAAAAGAAAACTATTTTAAGTCGCTCTTAATTTTTGTTTTTTTAAAATAGATTTCAAAAATAATTATAATCCTCATTTTTATAATTGTAAAGTTTTCAGAAATACTTTATACACCTTTTTTGCTTTTCTATTCAAGATTAAAATAAGTAACAAATATAAAAATTATGAAAAACGATTTATTGACAAACAGAATGTTCTTTCGACTCAAAAAAGCAACCTTTCCTTTATTTATTGTAGTTGTTATTTTGACTGATGTTAGTGTAAACGCTGCTGAGTATTCAGACAGCAAAAAAAACAGAAATTCAACTTTTTTTAAAAACAAAGAAATTGATCTTGTAAAAGGAAAAGTTACCGACGAAACTGGTGCTTCCTTACCTGGTGTTAGCATTTTGGTAGTTGGTACCAAAAAAGGAGCCGTAACCGATATTGACGGAAATTATGTTATTGAAGCCAAAATTGGTGATGTTCTGCAATTTTCGTATGTAGGTTTAGAAACAAAAACCGTAACTGTCACCGAAGCTGTTGTAAATATTACATTATCGGGAGGAAGTGGTGAAACGCTGCAAGACGTAGTTGTTATTGGCTCGCGTAATCCTACCAGAACAGTAACAGAATCAGCCGTTCCTATAGATGTAATTGCAATGAAAGATATTGCTACGCAAGGCGCACAAACCAATTTAAATCAGATTTTGAATATGGTGGCGCCCTCGTTTACTTCCAATACCCAAACTGTAGCTGATGGAACTGACCATCTTGACCCTGCGCAATTAAGAGGTTTAGGTCCTGATCAGGTATTGGTTTTATTAAATGGAAAAAGAAGACATACCTCATCATTGGTAAACATTAACGGGACACCGGGAAGAGGATCCGTAGGGACAGATCTGAATGCTATTCCGTCTTTTGCCCTTGATAAAATTGAAGTTTTAAGGGATGGAGCTTCCGCTCAATATGGATCAGATGCGATTGCAGGCGTGATCAATCTTAATATAAAAAAAGACACTAAAAAACTCGATATCAATCTCTTTTCAGGAAGTAATTTTTCGAGAAATGCGAACGATCACAGAGGCGGTAATGACGGTAACCATTATCAATTGGATCTAAACTATGGTACAAATTTAGGTAAAGAAAAAAGCTTTATTAACTTAACAGGAAGCTTACAATTACGCGATGCAACAAGCAGGGCTAATGATGCAACAGGTACAATTTACAATGCCTATAACGCTATTGAACAAAGAGCTTCCGAAGACGGAATTAATATCAATTCTCTTTTTGGAAATATTTCTAACACACCCAATTCTACTCAAATCATCAATACAATAAAAGGATATGCGCCGCAAGTAAGCTACTTTACAGGGGCACAACAAACTGCGATCAGCAATGCGACCAGTATTGCGCAATTGCAAACCGCTTTAAACTTTGATGCCACCGATGGAGAACTGGCGTATAGAAATCTTGAAAGAAAGAATTTTAATATGAGAATCGGTCAGTCTTCGTTTGAAAGTGTTCAGTTCTTTTTGAATGCTGCTTATCCTATAAATGACAAATTGGAAGTTTATGTATTTGGAGGAACCAGTTACAGAGAAGGTGAATCTGCCGGCTTTTACAGAAGACCTAATCAATCCAGATCGTACACAGGCTTGTATTTAGATGGTTTTTTACCTGAAATTCATTCGACAATAAATGATCTTTCTGCGGCAGCAGGGCTAAGAGGAACCATTTTCAAAGATTGGAATTTTGATTTGAGTAATACGTATGGTCGAAATGCCTTTGATTATAATATAGAAAACACCGTAAATGCAACCTTAAGAGAGGACTCTCCTGATGAATTTGATGCCGGAGGTTTGCGTTTTACCCAAAACACTACGAATTTTGATATGAATAAAAAATTCGGCACACTAAACGTTGCTTTTGGTGCTGAATACCGTTATGAAACATACGGAATTAATGCCGGAGTTCCTGATTCTTATAGTCAATATGATATAAATGGAAATGTCGTTACAGGAACAACTCCAGCCAATATTCGGGTTACTGACTTCTTTGGCGCTGCAAGGCCTGGAGGAGCTCAGGTTTTTCCGGGATACAGAGCAGAAAATGCAAAAGAAGAAAACAGAAACAGTTATGCTTTTTACACAGATTTAGAATGGGATATTACCGATAAGTGGTTATTGAATGGCGCTGTTCGTTTTGAAAATTATTCTGATTTTGGAAATACAACCAATTATAAAATAGCAACTCGTTATAAATTAACAGACAATATCAATTTACGTGGTGCTTTTTCAACTGGATTTAGAGCGCCGTCTTTACACCAAATTTATTACGAATCAACAGCTACGCAATTTACAGGAGGCGTTCCTTTTGAAGTAGGAACTTTCAGTAATGATTCTAAAATTGCCGAACTTCTAGGAATTCCTAAACTGAAACAGGAAGAATCTACCAGTTACAGCGCCGGATTTACGGCTAAAATTCCTTCTGCGAATATTACCATAACTGCCGATGCTTATTACATAAAAATAGACGACAGAGTTGTACTTACAGATCAATTTACTCCAACACCAGTTACGCAGCCTTTATATGATCAGGCGGGTGCGAATGCGGCAACTTTCTTTGCCAATGCCATCGATACCGAATCAAAAGGAATTGATGTTGTGATTACCAACAAGCTTAACTTAAATGAAAATATGACTCTGAAAAATGATTTATCAGGAACTTTTTCGAAGACCCGTCAGGTAGGCCAAATTCATGCCTCACCAGTCCTTGAAGCTGCAGGTCAGGTAAATACTTATTTTTCTGAATCATCCAGAATTTATTTGGAAGAAGCGATCCCAAGAGTAAAAGTAAACCTGACCAACAATCTTACTTATAAAAAATTAGATTTCTTTTTGAGAAATGTTTATTTTGGAGAAGTTACAGATCCAAACGTCGCGGATGTAAATGGTGATGGTTTTGTAGGCGCGACTATTGTAAATGGCAAAGCCGTAGAAAATGAGCATCCTGTTTGGGGAGGTAAAATTATTACTGATTTTTCTGTTGGTTTTAAAATTTCTGCTATTACCAAAGTCGTAATTGGTGCCAATAATATTCTTGACATTTATCCGGACAAAAATTTAGGGCCACAAACGGCAAGAAGAGCTACTGGTGTTGATGCAGGTGGAAATGTCACGTATGCCCCGGCCGCAACTGCTATCGACTTATCCAATCAAAATCAATTTGTATATTCCAGAAATGTATCTCAATTTGGTCAAAACGGACGCTTTGTTTTTGCAAGATTAAGTTTTAGTTTCTAAATTTTGTAATTCATTTACTAAGAGAGACCGTCAGCATTCAATTGCTGACGTTTTTTTTATACATTTTCGTCAAAAAAAATCAAACTTATATCTTTGTAATCAGAACTGTTATTCAACAAAATGGTTTGCAAGTAAGCAGAAATTTGCAATGTTAGGCTAATCATGAGATAGATTTGTAACACAGATAACGCTTTGAAAGATCCTGATTTAGTTAGTCAGGCCATTTTGAATTTTATAAAATAGTTAGTGAAGCAACGATATTTTGATAACATCAAGGTAAAGGCGTCTTCTATTGGCGTTATTAAAGTTTCGAACCTAAGCTTTTTACATCTTGGTTTTGCTGGATTCTTAATTATTAAAATACCTATGTGCCACGATTGTGCCACAAAACTTAGACGGGTGAAATATCTTTAAAAAGCGCCTTATTTTTTTGTGGCAAAAAAGGTATCCACTCCATTACTTTCTTGCCATAAAAATGCCCCCAAATAGTGTTTAACCTTTGGGGTCAGTTCATTAAGACCGCACTTTTTTATGTTTTTTTAGCTCTTGGCGGCAGCATTCCAAAATTTGTCTTCTTCTGCAATTTTTTCTGAAAACAACCAGACTTCTGTGATTAGATTCTCCTGGATTCTCAACAAATCAATTCCTTTCATAGAAATTGATCTGTTATCTTTTTCAGCTTTAAAGTTTATAGAAGCCGTTACAAGTTGTCCATTATCAGTGATGTACTCAATATGGTCTATAGTGAAGGTACCGTTGCTCCATTTCATAAAGTTTCCTAAATGGACAAAAAGCTCGGTTTTACCTTTATAAATCCCGGACTGGATTCCTTTTCCTGGTTGATGCCAAATTACATCATCAGAAAATAAAGAACTGACTGTATCAAAATCTCTTTTTGCTACAGCGTTAAAATACGATTGAACGATTTCTACATTTTTTGACATACTATTTTATTTTTGAGTTATTACTATTTACAAATTTCTATCTTTACTTTCTATTATACAAGTACTTACCTCTAGGTTTAGTACTGTAATTAGGTTGGTAATGATTGAATATCAGTATATTATGAATATAAATATTTCAGATGAAAATTGTCCATTGCGAAAAACTCTTGAGATCATAGGTGGAAAATGGACAATGCTTATCATTTTTCAAATTAATGAAAGAACTATCCGATATGGTGAACTCAAAAGATGTATAGTTGGTATAAGTGAAAAAATGCTTATTAGCCAATTAAAGTTTTTATGTGAAAAAGGTATTATTCACAAAAAAGCTTTTCCTGAAATTCCGCCAAAGGTGGAGTATACTTTAACGGATTTAGGAAAAGAATTGCTCCCGATTATCAATCAGATTATACAATTCGGAATTAATCATAGGTTTTAAATTATAGAGAGCTATTTTAGAAATTATACATGATTTTCGGTAAATTAAGATTATCAATACTATTTCCTTTGCTGGCAGTTCTACAGGTTTACAAATCAATTCCCGATAATTTACATTAAATGGGTAATTGGTCATTCGAACAAGCTCTTTCTGCATAATTAGATCGATCAGTAGTTTAAATTAATTTTATTGTGAAAATGTTAATGAGGCTCGAGTATTTTGTTTGACTAACTGCTATGTTATAGTAAGTAAAAGATAAATTTAAACCAAATTTAAATGGTTATTTCATTTTGACACACAATGCTCGATTGTATTGGTTTTTCCAGTAGAATCCCAAAGCCTTGCTGTGAGCTCTTTGTTTATAGCTTTGTACAAAAAAAAGACTTAAAAAAGGGTCATCAATAGGTGCACTCAGAAAATTTATTATATATTCGAACTTGAACTTCTTATGTATTGCTTTTGCTGGATTCTTAGTTGTTAAACACACACAAGGCACAATTATGTCATTAAATTCAAAGTGCTAGTGTTAAATAACACTTTTTCCATTTATCTTTTTGTTGAGCTTAGATTCCTTCCCATTATGTGTTTTTATATTTCTCTATTAGCTTATACATATCTTCTTTGATATTCTAAAACTTTAGCATAATATTGGGTTTGCAAAATATTAGTATGCCCCATCATAGAAGAGACATTCTAAATCTTTACTCCATTTCCTAAAGTAACTGTTGTGGTAAAGATATGTCTTGATACATACCAAGTTAGGTTTTATCAATTTTGTATAACGCTACAAGTTACTTTAGGGATTCATTCATTTTTTGATTTAAAATTTCGGGTATTAATTAAGGTTGCTTGTCTTTGTATTTTTTAAGTATTGTTTAAACCGAGGAAGGACGGGAGCATTCGATCGGATAGAGGTTTTAGCTCTATCGGTACTAATCCTTTAATTAAAAAGGAACTTCAAAACGAATTAAGCGGTAATATTTTAAAGCCCAAAAAACAGACATTCTTGTATTTTATTGAAAAATATATAGAAGAAAGCAAGGCTAATAAAAAAGAAGGGACTATTTGGTCTTACAATACAACTTTTAAATATCTTAAAGAGTATTCCAGCAAATACAAAGCTGTTGACTTTGAGAATCTAAATTTAGAGTTCTACAACAATTATATTGCTTTTCTTTCAAAAGAGCATGCATTATCAGCTAACACAGTTGGGAAAAACATAAAAATTATTAAAGCTTTTTTAAATGAAGCAACCGAGAGAGGCATTAATGAAAATTTAGAATTTAGAAAAAAGAAATTCAAAACTATCAGAGAAGAAGCAGACACCGTATACTTAAGCATAAAGGAGCTGAAAAAAATTGAAAAATTAAACCTGTCCTCAACTCCCAAATTAGACCTCGTTAGAGACCTATTCTTAATTGGGTGTTATACTGGCTTAAGATTTTCAGATTTTACCCAGATACAACCCGAGAACGTAAACCAAGATAATACAATTCTTTTCATAAGAACTCAAAAAACGAGTGAACGTGTTGCCATCCCGCTACATAAAACAGTAAAACAAATATTGAAAAAATACCAGAACAAACTACCTTTAGCATACACTAATCAGGTAATGAATAATTACTTAAAAGAGGTTGCAAGTTTGGCAGGCATAAATGAGGTAGTAGAAACAACAATAACCCGCGGGGGGAAAGTTGAAAAAACAGCATTACCAAAATTCAAATTAATATCAACACATACCGCCCGCAGAAGTTTCGCAACAAATATATATTTAGCAGGTGTTCCAACTATTTCCATAATGAAAATAACAGGACATAAAACAGAGCGCTCATTTATGGCTTATATAAGAATTAACCAAGAAGAAAATGCAGATAAATTACTAACACATCCATTTTTCAACTAATAATGCTGTAACAAAAACAATTTTAAAAAGTATTAAAAAGCCACGCCGTAATGAACATGCCTCAAAAAGTTAGACACTATTTGGGGCATTTTTTTCGGATAAAATCTAATGACTTGCAACTAATAATGTTGATAATAGTTATAAAATGCGCATAATAATTAAATTAGCTTATTACCTATAACATAAGGAGTTAATGTAAGAATCAACACAAAAACAAGACTATTAAAATTAATCTGACCTTCAAGGGACGATTTTTTGGTTCTTTTATTAGGCTAAGTTATACAGCAAGTAGATATTTGCTTTAAGTATGCCTACCTAATTAAGCTATCTTAAATTACGTTAAAGCGTGTTAAAAAACCACTCAAAATCACCCAAAAGATACCAAAAGATACCAAAAGATATCAAAAGATATCAAAAAGCATCAAAAAGCATCAAAAAGCATCAAAAAGTGCAAATAAGTGTCAAAAAGTACCAAATAGCAAAACTGCATTTTAATAATATTTTCTTTTGTGTCATTATAAACTTAAATAAAGTGAAAAATGACAAAAATTATGCTTACCTCGATTGAGCTTCCAGAGCTTAAAAAAATTGTAGAAGATGCAATTTTAAAACAATTAAAACATTTTGTTCCTGTAACAGAACAAAAGAGTACACCACTACTTACAAGAAAACAAACCGCTGATTTTCTTTGTATTTCATTACTCACGCTTCATCTTTGGACTAAAACCGGAATTATTCAGGAGCACCGAATAGGAAACCGTGTACTTTATAAAAGTGAAGAAATCAATAGTTCGCTGTGTCAGATCAAAACTTCAACTGTGAAAGGAGGCACACATGGAACCTAATAAAAATGATTACTCTGTTATTGTATTCTTTGAGAATGAACCAAAACCAAAAAAATGGAATTACGTTCATAAACTCAATGGCTTTGCCATGTTTTTAAACAAGGAGCATCCCACTTGGGCATATATAAATGTTTATGAGCGCAGGACGCAAAAATATATAAAGAGGTTTTATAAGGGCAATTTTATACCTCCGATTATTTAAGCACCTTTTTTTTTAACCTTTAATAATATACACCTTTAATTTAATAACTTTTAATAAATAACCTTTTAATGGTTTTAATTAATGTGCAACGATTCAGATTATTATGATAGTTAAAAATACATACGGGACAAGTGTCGCCTATTCGGTTACGGAATTTGGCAGAATACCAAAAGAAGAATTTACAGGCTCTGCCCTACAGCGCAAAAAACCAATCACAAAAAACCAATCACAAAAAACCAACCCCAAACAAACTAAAAACACTAAAAACACAAAGAACACAAGAAACCAAACTTCGTTTTTTATCCAAACGCTCAAAACAGAAAATCAGAAAGAAACTAATCTGTTTTGCAAGATGCCACAAAAAACTAAGTTTTGTAACCCTTACGTTTTTAAACAAAGTAACAGACGAGCAGGCGGTAAATATCTTAAGAAAGTTTATTGATAATGTAAAAAAGAGAAGTGTAAACTTTCAATATTTATGGGTTGCAGAAAGGCAAACAAAAAATGATATGTTTAAGGGAAATATACACTTTCATATGATAACTAATAAATATTGGAAAATAGATAAGTGGTGGAATTACTGGATTGATTTGCAAAAGAAAAACGGCATTCTGCCAAGAGACGAGAATTATAAACCATCTTCGGCTTTTGATGTTCGGGAACTAAATTCAAATAACATCCGCTCAATTGCTTCCTACGTTACAAAGTATGTTACAAAGAACAATGATAAATTTAAATGTCAGATCTGGAATTGTTCCAGACAAGTCTCAGAACTCTATACAGATTTTTATACTGATTCGGGTTTTATTGAAGAATTTAAAAAACTCGATGCTATACTAAAAGAATTTGAAGTAAAAGACCCATAGCAACCGGCTAATGATAAATGTAAAAATGATAAACTTAAATCGTCAAACATTACCATTGTACAAAAGATTGGACGACAAAAACAAAGCATTCAACAACTAAATAAACAATTATGAAAAATAATAAATTAAAACAAAGACTAATGACAAAAAACACAAAATCTCCAATGTTAAGACGTGAAGATAAAAATGATTCTCAATTGAAAATTTTCATTATCAAATTAATTCGCAATGGCTATTCTTTTGATAAAATCATAGAACCGACGCAGTTAATTGAAAACATAGAAGACCGCAAAGCAATGAGAATTAATATAACGAGCATCATTTTAGATTTTATCGAACTCAATCCTGAGTATTGCTATTTATTAAACACCTACAATGATGCGTGGGAACTTCTGGAAATTTTAGACTTAGATACCTAATAAAAAGAAAACTATTACTATATTAAATTATAATCCTAGAGAATTGACACAGATAAAACGGAATCGCAAGCGAATAAATGTTATTTATCAAGTCACTTTTATTTTTAACTACTCATAATTAGATAAAATCAATTTTGCAAATAATTTAAAACAAATTAGATAAGTAATAATTGACTTACACGTGTATAGTTGTGTAGTATTTTTCCGAAAACAAAAACCTTTTGTTGATTAAATTTGAAAAGTAGATAATTTGAATTCTAGTATGACTACAGATTCAAATGTTTTAATATTTTGGTAAGTTAGTTAAGAAAGATGCTCGTCAGGAGCATCTTTTTTATTTAAACAGTATTGTGTATTGAAATAGGAATCGATTAACCAATCTCTTTTGTAATTAATAAAATTAACATAGAATATGAAACAAAAATTAAATAGATTTTCAAAAGGATTATTAGCTTGTGTAGCAATAATTATGCTTAGCTGTGAAGATGGTTCTTCATCTGACAGTCAGGTAACAAGTCAGGAGAAGAAAGTTGCTCAGGCTAAAGAATGGTTTAATGACTATGAAGCAAAAGGTGAAAATATTGCATTGATGCAAGATTTAGAATACGATTGGAGTAAGGCAAAAAACACAAGATCAGAGGACGGAACAGAAACAATTATTGTTCCCATTAAAGAATTGAAAGAAGATCAACGCGAATTTTGGGAACAAAGATTGTATATTTACAAAACAGGCAAAGAAGATTACAAGGCACTGGTTTACGAAATATATACCAATAAAGATGTTCAGCCGAGTAGTCAATCAATAGATGGTGGTGATTTTACGGGCTTCATGAGTGTGTGGGATTTAAAAACAGGTTTTGTGAGAGCTGCGAGATTTGAAAACAATCAGGTTGTAGAAACTGGAGATGTAGAAGTTGTAGATTATACTCAGAGAAACACAACAAACAAAGCTCCAACGGATCCTCCATGTGTTTATGCTGATTTTGGTGATGGTGGATGTGGTGGTTTATCTGGTGGTGATAGTACAGGAATTCCCTTAAGAGAAGTTATTATAAAAGCTCCTAGCACAGGAACGCCGGTTGCATATTTTGGACCTCGTACACCTGTAATTGGAGGCTCAGGTCCAGGAGGCTATACTTCGCCTAATGGTGGTGGAAGTAGCGGAGGTGGAGGAACTGCAACAGCAACAGCAATTAAAAAGTTTGATAATAAAATTTTCGGTGGAACTTTGCCTCCTTGTTTGAAAAAAATCTTGGACGATTTAAAAAAGACACCTGCAAGTCCAGGAAATATGATTGTTAAGTTTACAGGAGAATTACCTACCGATTATAACTGGACTTTGGTAGAAGGTAAAACAAGTCCTGATGTTCCTGCCAATACTTTGGCTGACACATATAATGCAACGACAGGTATAACAACTGTCTTTGACGTAGAGTCATACCCAAATGCTACTGATTTATCTTGGGCAAGGACAATGATGCACGAAGCAATTCATGGTTATTTGACAACCTATTACAGGCAGAAGGCAACTGGTTTTATAGCTGAATATCCTGTGCTTTTTGAAGATTGGTGTGCTAATGGAAATAAGGATTTGAATAAATATCAGCATGAAGAAATTGCAAGAAATCTTGTAAAATTATTTGGTGAGGCATTTGAAGCCTATGGAGTTAGTAAAGGGTATCAGTTAAGCAAACAATTTTATCAGGATATGGCATGGGGTGGCCTTTTAAAAACTGACGCTTTTACTAATTTGCCAAAGGATGACAAAAAAAGAATATCAAATACAGTAAATATTGAAATGTATGGGGTAGATGACAGTGGAAATAAAAAACCACAAAAAGGTAAAAAAGCTGGTTGTTAAATTGATTGTTATGGCTTAAAACAAATGTTTAAAATTTCGCATTACGTAATCAAAAAATTATTGATATGAAAAAATATAATTTTATACTATTGATCCTTTCTCTCATTTTTTTTGCCGGATGCACTTCTTTTAAAAGGAAGTTTCCAACTAATAACAAAGGTAGGTATACGGTAACAGTAGGGAAAAGTCGATCAAAAGGTGAAAATGACACTATTAATTTACGCGGACAGGTTTTTGATGTAGTTACTATACGAGGTCATGTTTTTGATATGAAAACACGTAAACCAATACCTTATGCAGTGGCAAAAGATGGTTGTTTTAAATTTCTGACTACAACTGATGGAGAATACTCTTTTAAAACTAGAAATCTTGAAGGGAAGTCTTTTCAAATGGACCTAGCCGCTATGTATTATAATACAATTGAAACAGATTTTATCGATATCTATAATAAAAAAGAAATAATTATTGATTTCTTTTTAGATACTGATCAAAAATCTTATGGCGACTGTACTACCGGTTGGACTCATGATCAATTACAAATAAAGCTTAATAACTTAAAGTAGTTCTGCTTTAAATGAAATAACTTTAATAAATGAATTAAATTAAATAGTAACGATAATCATGCATTTAATGATTAATTCTGTAAATATAAAATTAATCCAAACAAAAGCCCCCGATAATTTGGGGCTTTTTTGTGTTTAAAATATCTTTTAACTTTAAATGCTAAGAATAAAAAATGTAACCTTAGATTATATAGTTGTTAGTATAATATTGAGAACAACAACATGTAAAGTACAGAATACAATTTCCTTCGAAACATATTTTTAAAAATGAAATTTCGGCAGCTAATTATCTTAAAGGATAAATTGTTTAATAAATATTTAAGCAACATCGAAAGACAAAACTATTATTAATTGTAAATGTCTACTTTTAATTAAAGATTTAACTTAATTATTTTACCAATAGCAAAAGAGCTTTACGTTTAAATATATATCTTAAAATGAAAAGAGTAACACATTCAATAATATTATAACCCATAGTTTCATAAAAAAAATTGAAAGTAAGGAGCTTAAATTGAAAATATAAAATAGTTATAAGGTAATACGAACTTGGGGTAGATATAGAAACATCTAATTAGTCCCCTAATAATAATTTATTTATAAAATACTATTATTTATGAGGATTTTTAACTTATAAAATTGGTTCTATCGGTTCGAATCACTACTGTCAGTAGCCAAATTTTTTATTGTCAGAATGGATGCATCTATAGGATCATAGCCGGTATAACAGCAGAAAATAAAAACATCTCTAACTTTTTTAATTTTTCGTTGCCAATTTTTTAGTCTCTATTATTTTAATTTGTCGTGACTTAAATAAGCAGCATTTTTTAGTATTTAGTTTTCCATCGTAAACATTAAAAGGATTATTGGACAACTGTCACATTTTAAAAGCATAATTACAGGTTGTTTTATACATTCTTATGTTTATTTTACAGCAGAATTATTTTTAATCCCTCTTATGCTTTTAAAATTACTTTCATATTTTAAATATGATTCTAAATTGTATACAAATAGACTTTCAATTTTTGAGCATGCAAAATAAGTTTCATTATATTCCTTTCGATGAAGGATGCTAATAATTCTTTGGAACGCTCATATTTTTGTAAAGAAGTCTTTGATCTTTCCGCAACTGAAACTTTTTTCCTAAAGTATTCAATATGCATTTCCAGAATCGTAATTATTGAAATTTCGTTTTGTTTACTTGTTCGTTTCCCTTTCAATTTGTCTTTAAGATTTATTAATAAAATCTCTCTATAATCACGGATCAGTTCATTAAATTTTTTCTCAATACCAAAATAAAATAAATCAAGACTTCGACGAATGACTTTCTCTAGTCTAAGGATATTTCGAAGTTTTTTAGTAAAATTCCATCTCTCTTTTGAAATATGCTTGCCAGTGGATATTGTAATTGATTGCTCTTTATATTTTATACGCGCACAAATAATAGATTCATCTCATTCATTAGCTCGTTCTGATTTTAAATAAAAATAGATTTCAAGCATAACTTCTTCATTTTTAAATTAATTAATAGTGACAAAACTTTTATAGAATTTTGGGGAATTCCGGGGAATATATTTTAATAAACTGTTGTAAAAGGTTAGTTATGCGAGGTAAAAAAGGTTCATTAATAGTACTTAGACTGTGAAAATTGAAGTGATAAGCATTATTTTTCAGTGTGATTTTGAACAGCCAAAAAAAAAATGATTTTTATCGGGATTCCTGTTGATGATATTTTTCGATAATATTGAGAATCAAATCTGCCTGTTCTTGTCCGTAATGCTTTCGAAGCTGGCTAAAGTCTTAATAGTTGGGAAGAAGCAAGCCTTGCCATGGATGTTTTTGCAGAGCTACTTGATTTTCCAATTGTTCCATCATATCATTGAGATACGTAGTGAAATATGGTCAATTTGACCGCTTTTCTCAAAATGTCTGAAACTATCCTAATTGAAAATAAAAGCTTAATGTTGTTGTTTTTTGTCTTATTACAGGGTGGTCTTAAATTGATACAGAACGATATTTGTACCAAAATAAATTTACATCTTGAGAATAAGTGAAATTGTAAACTCGGAAAAATAACCACAGAAGGAAGAGACTATAGGCCGAAATAGAAAGAAAAGTACATTGTTTAACGAAAAAATAATTAAGATGAATTTAGAAAATCAATTATTAGAGAAATTCCAAGTGGAAGAGCTTGAAAAGAGATACGAAACAGGTCAGGTTTGCTCGTGGGTAAAATCTCAAACAGGTGGTATTGGAGCTTGGGAATGGAAATGTGAAAAGACAAACTGGTACTAGAATGCCGGTCTTTTAGCAAGTAATTATATGCAGGGTGTTTGATTTGGTTTAAATTACCCTGCTATTTAAAAGATGAAAAAATAGTATGTACATTGAGAGGGGAGGTAATTAAAATTAAATGCTTTTTTTTATCATTTAAGAGTTAGTAATTTAAGCTAAAGTAATATGCAAAAGGAGAAAAGAATCAGAGGGCTCAATAATTTGGAAATTCAATTTTATGTTGAGAATCTGTCTTTGTCGAAGAATTTTAAAGCTGGAATATTAGATGAAGAGTTTTTGATGACACATGGAGGTCATTTTCAAAATTATGCTTCTCTTTTTGAGAGTGCCTTTTTGGTATCGGAAAAGGAGTTAAAATTGTTAGACATAGCTGGGTTTTTATATTTTCAATCAATTATGTTTTCTGACAAGCTTGTTGATGATGGAGATTTATCAAAATTCCCTTTAATTGCGATTTGCCAGGAGGAAAGTGTTAAAATTTTGACTAGTATTTATGGACTAGAAAATAAATTTTGGGTTATTTGGAATAATAGAAGGCGTGAATATTTTGAAGCGGTAGCATTAGAGAAGTTTTTTAGGAATAAAGAAAAAATTTCTATAGAGGAATATGAAGTTTTAGCGGAATATAAATCTGCTTTTGGCAAGGTGGCTATTGATAGTTTGTATAGTATTGATGATCAGAATGAAACGATTTATAGGCAATTGTTGCTTTCTCACAAATATTCTGCGGTTGTTTCTCAACTTTGTGATGATATAAAGGATTTGGAAGAAGATATGAATAAAGAACAGTTTAATTGGGCTGTTTATCTTTTGCAAAAACAAAATATTTCAAGTCAAGATCCAAATGAATTAAAGAAGTATTTATATATACGAGGAGTTGCAAAAGAAATTTACCGCCTAGCGTTGAATTATTGCGATAAAGCGTTGGATGTTATCAAAGATATTGAAGTTTTGGAATGGAAAAAAGTTATAATTTTCTATAAACGAAGCCTAATTAACCTTATAGAGAGTATTGATAATTATTTGGAGCCTTTAAAAGCCAATATTAGCTTGTCTAGGGAAATAATATTAGAAAATAGTATCAAAAAGAGTGTAGAGGTTGCAATTAATTACATAAAATTGAAACAGAATGAGGATGGCTCGTGGAAAGAGCATACTACACAAAAAGGGCTTAGTAATATTTGGGCATCAGCCTTTCTTATAACTAAAATTGGTCAAAATTCCAGTCTTAAATTAATTTTTGAGAAAGAAATAGAAAAAGCCTTAGTTTTTGTTGAGAAAAACCAAAGTAGCATTTCAAATTTGTGGGGTTATAATAAAAATTTTATAGAAGATGCTGACAGTACAAATTTTGCTTTTTTATCATATTTAATTAATAATAAACAAATAGATTCTTGTGTTTTAGAAAAATGGAAAGGTTTTCAGCATGCAAATGGGGGTTTTTCTACTTATTCAAATGAAAATGAATTAATAAGAGCTTTTGGAATCGAAAATTTAAATGTTGATGATTGGCTAGCTGTTCATAATTGTGTTAGTTCTGTGAGTTTCTATTTTTTAGCAAATTATAATCAAAAGGAAAATTCGTTTGTCAATGTTAAAAAATATTTTGATAGCTATTTTGATAAAAAAAGTAGTATTGCTGAAATAAAACCCTACTGGTGGACAAATGATATTTATACGTATTATTATTTAGCCCAAACCTATTATTTGTTAAACGAAATGGAAAAAGTTAACTTAATTATATGTGAAGTAAAGTTAAAGCAGAATAATAACGGTAGTTTTTCTGATGTTTTTGGAGAAAATATGTTTTATACGGGTATGGGTTTAGGGATTATGATGCTTGATCAAACAAATCACACAACATTTCAAATTAAAAAAACAGTTGAATTCTTAATTTCAAATCAATTTAATGACGGTTCTTGGGAAGGTTCTGATGCATTGGTAATTCCACACCCACAAGATCCGCATCCTTATATTTTAGAATATCCAGTTACAAATTCAGGACTAAATGTTAGGGCGAAGGAGTTTAACAGGCTTTTTACAACGGGTAGCATTTTACAATCGTTGATAGATTATCAACAAAAGTATGAGGTTGAAAATTTATGAAGATATTAGTAGTTGGTCAAATATTAAGTAATAATGATTCTGATAAACAATTTTTTTTTGAATATTTCAGATCTTATTTGTGTTATTTTTCCGACCGATATCGTCACTGAGAAATGGATTTTTATATAATGTAATTAATTGATAATGAATAAAGTTAAAGTTGTATTGTTAGGTTTGAGTCTATGTGTATTTGCTGTAATATGCTATGAAATTCTTGTTAAAATAAAATTTGAAAAAGGAGTTGCCGAAAATATGAAAACAATTCCTGTGTTTTCACTCGATGATATAAAAGGTGGTTTTTTTACTGAAGAAAAATTAAAGCAAAATACTCCAACATTATTCATTTATTTTAATACTGAATGTGAATTTTGTCATGAAGAAGTTCAAATGATAAAAGAAAAAATCCTGAAGTTTGCCAATTTTCAACTTGTTTTTGTGTCATTTGAAGACATTGAAAAAGTAAAAACATTTGCATCCAAATATAAATTGACAACCTATGATAATATTCATTTTATATCTGATAGAGAAACTATTCTCGCCACTGCTTTCGATATTCACGGATTGCCTTCTCTAGTTCTTTATGATAAAAATAAAATCCTAATTGAGAAAATAGAAGATCAACCCAATGTTGAGACTTTAATCGAAAAGTTAAATACCGAGTAAAGGTCAGGGGGGAAATCATAATTATATAAAAATTGGATTACTTTTTATATTTTTCATCTTTACAATTTTTCAATTGCTCGTACTTTCGTATTAAAAATATGACACCAATACTCTCTGAAGAAATTACTTTTCATCTGATAAATAAAAAAAACTATTTTATTCATCAGACGGTACATGAACATCGGGTACAAATTTCATCAAATTTGTATGACTTTATACAATTAATAGACAATAAAACTGAATTAAAAGACATTGTTTTGATGTATAATCAAAAATATAATGAAAATTTAACTACTGAGTTTGCTCATGATTTTTTATACAACAAACTGGCAAAATATGGTATAATTGTGAGCGAAGAAGTTTCAATAATCACTAGTGAGAGACCAGGCTATTTAAAGTTGAGTTTTGTAATTTTTAATGAAAAGACGGTTTTAAAGGTGACTAGATATTTAAAATTTTTATTTGTTCCTTTGGTATTGAGTATTGTTTTAGTAGTGGTGATTCTAGTTTTATCCGTCTGTTTATATTTTTATGGCGATCAAATTTTTGGTCAAGAAATAAAAAAAGCGGAATGGTTTTTATTTTTTATTTTAGGGTTTGTCGGGATTATTTTTCACGAATTAGGTCATGCATCGGCGACTCATTACTATGGGGCAAAGCACGGTGGAATTGGTGCTGGGTTTTATTTATTTATACCTGTTTTTTACGCTGATGTTACCGATATTTGGAAATTGCCAAAACAGCAAAGGATAATAATAAATCTTGCAGGAATCTATTTCGAATTAATATATGGACTTATTTTAATTATAACAGGTTTTATTTTTGACAGCCAATTATTAACTTTTTTAGCTATTTTTCTTTTATTTTTAACGTTGGATAATCTTTATCCCTTTGGGAGAACAGATGGCTATTGGATCTTATCAGATATTCTTGAAAGACCAAATTTAATGAGTCATAGTACGCGGAAAGTGAAAGGTATTTTTGGATCGAAAAAACTATGGAACTGGCAAGATTATCTTTTATTGCTTTATGGTTTGATTAATTATTGTTTTATCTTATTGCTTTTTTATTTTGTAGTTATTCTCAATCCTTGTTCAATTTTGCATTATCCTCAGAATCTAATTCATTTTATTCAGGATTTATTTGTTAACGGCAAGACATTTTCGGTGGAAAGTTTGTTTGACCTTGTCGTTCCAACAATATTTATTTATCTTATTTGTAGTTTTTTAATTAAATGTAGAAAAGGTTTTATAAAAATGCTAGTCTTTTTTTAAGGATTTTTTTAACATGAGTCCGACTTAAAATAGATTAACAATTTTGCAGGACTAATTAAAACCAGTGAAAGTGATTTCACTGGTTTTTCTTTTTTAACTTAAATGTGTTCTTTGTTTTTCTTTGCTTTTTCTGAAAATAAGATGGATTTATCTGTTTATTAATTGTTGAGGAGATTTGTCATTTCATTTATAAAATCTCTATGAGAGCATTTTTAACATGGCCTTTATGTGATTTTTTTGAGTCATTAATCTTAAGCCCCGACTGTTTTTTGTTTTTTATCAAGGATTTTATAAATTAATCCGTTGTTTTTAAAAATTCGGGATTCTTCATTTCCTTTGTAAGTAAACCTTAACGGAAGAATTCTTGAATCATTTTGTGAAAGATCTGAAGCAAATTAACAGAAGTAGTAATTGCTTAACAAAAAAGTATTTTTAGATTTTATAACTTAAAGTTTTATATAATCTATATAGGGGATCATAAATAATTCATATTCTCTTTGTTTGATTTGTATTGTCTATTGAGCATCATGTGAATATGACTTGATAGGAAATTGTTTATTGGAATTTTATTTTTTTATTTAATTATAAAACCATTTATTAATTTCTTTTCATAAATAATGTTGTGGATTTCCGGGATATTTTAATTAGTAGTCTTTAAGAATTGTTTTATTCGAGGACATAATAATCTATAACTTTTACCCATTTCTTTTTGTTTCTTTTCTATTTCAAACTCATTTTAAAGAAATTTATAGTTTATCCGTCAAAAATAATTTAGCTTGATTTGACAATTGAAATGAATTTAAGATTCTTTATCCAAAAAATGGTGTTTAGTTACTATTGAAGAAGAACTAGGAATTGAGAGAAATGAATTTTTCGAAATCAACTAATATAAAATATTACTTGGATTGTTTTTTTGGGTAAAAATGACCGAATCTACTATTTTAATGTCCTTGTTTATTCCTTTGATTTAATTAACTTAAAGATATTTGTGAACTATTACTTGGGGTAGTAGCAATTTGGTTTTGGTAAAAGCGCCTAACGTGTGGCATGTTAGGCGCTTTTTTTATCCAATTCTTTAGTGAAATCAATTTTTAAACAAATTAAATTAAACAAAATGCAGAAAATTTTATTATTAGGATTGGCGATATTGAACTTGTCTTCCTGTAAAAAAACTTCCGAAGAGAAAATGAAACAAAGCATTAAGGAATATATCGCCAAAAAATCAGATAATCCTAAAAGTTACGAGCCTGTTTCTTTTACTATCTTAAAAGAAACAGGCTCTATATATTTTGAGTCAGGATACTTAAACTTACAACAAGAATATATAAAGGCTATGGATATAAAAGACAGAACACTATCCATAAAAAAACAAAAGATTCTTTTAAAAGAATTAAAAGAATTTGAAAGAAAATATAAGCCTAAAATAGATGCTTTCACTATGAATCATGTTTTTAGAATAAACAATAGAACAGGAGTTCTTGTTTTAGATAGTGCTAATTTTGTTTTTGATAAAAATTTAAACGTTATGGATAGTAGAAAAATAGGATATGAAATGTAAAATAGTAATATAGCCCCAACATTTAGAGCTTTCAATAAAATCAGAGATGGCTGCGTAAAAGATATGTCAAATCTTTTGAAACTACTGTAAATTTGATTAGTTATAATTTATATAAGAATATAGTAAAAAGGAAGTTTAATTTATCGACACAATTAAGAAAAAGCATAATTTTTTGATTGAATACAAGTAGTGTTTCACTAACTGTGTAAGTTAAAAAAATGATGGGTTATTAAACCACCATCATTTTTTTACTTTAATTTTTACGCCGTTTTATGAAAAAAGAAGATTTATTGTCAGATGAATTTTTAAAGCGATTCAAAACATGCGAAGGCCTAAATGATTTTCTGTCCCAATTGCAAAAACGAGGAATTGAAGCTATTCTATCAGGAGGGCTGGATTCTCATCTAGGATATGAGAAACATGAAAATACAGCTTCATCCAATTCTTGTAATGGTTTTTCCGATAAGAAGATTAAAACTTCATTTGGAGAATCAGATATCCAGGTTCCCAGGGACAGAGAAGCGTCTGTTAATCCTATGATTATTCCAAAACGTAAAGTATGGTTGGATTAGAGAATGTAATTATCTCTCTTTATTCCAAAGGGATGACCGTTAGTGATATTGAAGAACAAATAAGAGAAGTCTATAAATTTGACATATCAACCTCCAGTATTTCTAGAATTCCTGAATCAGTTTCCAGTGATAACAGCTTGAGAAAATCGACCTTTAGAACCTGTTTATTTAATCGCTTGGATGGATGAAAGTCCAAGGTCATTAACAAAACTATTTATCTTGCTGTTGGTCTGAATCGAGACGGTAAAAAAGTAGTTTTAGGTATGTGGCTAGGGCAAGAAATGAAAGTTCCAGTTTTTGGTTAGGAATTTTAATCGATTTAAAAGCTAGAGGTGCCCGGAATATATTAATTACTGCTACAGAGAACCTAAACGGCCTTACTCAGACTTAAAATGTATTCTCTGATTCACATACTCAAATCTGTGTCGTTCACCAAATACGTAACTCAGCACGTTATGTAGTATGGAAAGATAAGAAAGAATTCTCTAAAGATATGAAGCAGATTTATGATGCTCCAACAAAAGAGGTTTCCAGAGTATCTCCTGAAGATTTTGCAAATAAATGGAATAACAAATATCCATATGCTGTAAAATAAAGGAAAGAAAATTGGAAGAGCGTACCATATTCTTTGACTTCCCAGTTGAAAATAGGAAAATAATTTATAGCACTAATCCAATCGGAAATTTAAACGGTAAGATTAGAAAATATACCAAAAATAAATTATCATTCCCCACCGATGAAGCAGTTTTAAAATCTGTATATTTGGCTTTAAGAGAAGCTAGTAAAGAAAGGACAATGCCAATCCGTAATTGGGGATTAATACTCAATGAGTTCTTAACTATATTTGAAAAAAGGGTTCAACTTTAATTAAAAAGTCAAGCCCCATTATTTTTAAACTTACATACTTTTTAGGATAGTGTCGCTGTGATGATATTTAATGTGTTTATTTTCATAATGTTATGTTATGGTTGAATACAAGTTAGTTTGAAAAATCCGAAACATGTGTAAAAGTATTTTGTCCACTTTATTTTCAATACTAAAACAAGACAGATGAAAATCAAAATAAAGACTTCCTATTATCTGATAGAAATAATAACAAATCGTATGATTCTAGTTTGTTTTGCGCCCATAGCCTTATTGATTCTGTGCTTATTATCCTAAATATAAAAAAGGCTTTCATCGATAGAAGGATAGCTTAAGCAATTACGTAGTGGTACCACATATTGCTATTCATTTTTAAGCTTTTTCACTTATAATTTAATTGCAAACCTAATTGATCTAATCTTTAAAATTTTACAAAAATTAGCTCAAAGTTGTGTGTCTTAATTATTTTGTATAAATTAAAAATTATTGATTTTTAGTGGCTTGAACAACTTTCCTAAATGCGCTACGGGTTAGTTTATTATATTTTCAAACTAAAATGATTTATTTTTTATATTTCTGCACCATTCATAATATTATCTTTTGCACCTGTATTTTTTAACATTCTAAAATGCGAACGAATGGCATGATAAAAAGGGTATGAAGTATAAGGAAGACTATATTCTTTGGCATACCGTTCTATGATAGGCGTAATGTACGGATAATAAGTATGGCCAACATCTGGAAAAAGATGATGTGCTACATGATGAGTAAACCCTCCGTATAAAAAATTAGCTAATTTACTATTGGTACTGAAATCTTTTGTAACAGTCATTTGATGCATAGCCCAAGTAGCCGAAAGATTTCCATGTTTGTCTGTTTGTGGAAAAAGAGCGTTTTCATCAACATGCGTAGATACTAATGCAACAACACCTAACATACTTCCACATAAATGCATTGTAATCCATGCTGCTAAAACAATGTGCCACGAATGACTTAGTAAGATCATTGGAATAAAAAGCAAATAAAAAAGACTGAAAACTTTTGAGGTAAATAACTTATAAATTTCACGTTTAGGAATTTCAGGAACTATTTTTTTTACATAATTATTTTTCTTTCCAAAAAAATCTTTAAAGTCTCTTATGTAAATCCAATTAAGACTGTAAAAAGGATAGATAAACCACATATAAATGTGCTGGTATTTATGGTAGTCAAACAAAGGGCTGTTTGGAAAAATTCTAATAATATCACTTTGTTTGATATCTATATCCCAGTCTGGAACATTAGGATAAGTGTGATGAAGATTTATGTGACGATATTTCCAAAGCCAATGATTGCTCCCGAAAAGTTCCAGTGTATACATAAACCATTTATTATGTTTTGATTTTTTAAACAATGCACCATGAGCTGCGTCATGAAAAGCGTTTATAAAAAGCATAATCATAAATATACCACATAAAATATAAAAGAGAAATAATAATGGTAAAATGTCTCCAAACAATAAAATACAAGTATAACATGAAAAGAAAAGAACTACAAGTGCTAATGACTTAATAATATTAAGTAAGTATAGGGAAGAATTTTGTAAAATAGTTTCGTTTACTTCCTTACGCATCTTTTTAAAAAAATCATCAATACCGGCTTTACGATAGACCGGACGTTTTACTTTTTTCATCATCTTTATGGGTTAAAAATTAAGCATAATAAAATTTTATTCTAATATTTATGATTAACAAATAGAAGCAATAAAATGGATTATTGTAAAAAAAATATTACACAAATATACACGTGTAATTGTGTTTTTTTTTAAAACTTTTATTTTTAATTACTTAAGGATGTGTCTCTGTTTTCTTCAAGTAGGAAAATCTTTTTTTTTTTGCATTTTTTTGTTTTAATTGATGGATAATATTATTTGAAAGAAGGATCTAAATAAAAGTTTTTTTGTTCGAAACATCTTACTTTAGTTTAGCAAGTGTTTTTTTATTTATAATAACCTATTCAAAAGGATAATAACTTAAATTACCAATACCAGGAAGTCAAAATAAGACCCTGCTTTTTATTTTACATAATAAAAGGTTTGAATTCTGTACCCAAGGTCACATTATTACTATGAAATAAATTGTAATATCTAAATTATTGTAGTTTGCCGACATTTATCTGGCATTTAGATTAACTTTTTTTTATCTTTGAAAAGTTTAGAGAACTGTCTTACGGCGACAATTCAAATCGAATGCAAAAAAAGAAAAGCGATCGTTTTATTATTGATCGCTTTTTCTCTTTTCAATTTCATTGTCAGGGTTTCTCTACATTCATTAAAAAGATTTTGAGGTAAATTCCTTTTTACCCAAAACCGGGCTTTGATTACTAAGATTTTCTATTGTCTTTACTTCCATATATTATTCTTTGAGAACCAGAAACCTGAAAGGGATTTCTTTTTATAGAGGTAATTGTTTATCCTTATTGAGACATTGAGACTGATTGTGTCGATATTTGTAAGAGAAAAGAAGTAATAATTGATTTCTATTTAGCCCATGAAATGGGGGGATTGAAGGAGTTGAGATATTAAAATTTGAAAGCTATGTCTATTTGAACTAAAAATACTATCCGGGGAAATTTTATTTTACTAAAGTTAATTAAGTGACTTTAAATTTCTCTACACATTTCATGTGAAAAAGTAAATAAACAGCTCGATATCGATTAATTAATTTTTTTCTACTTACACACGTATAATTCTGTAAGTATTTTTTGTGTAATTATATTGTTTCTTAGTCACTTTTGAAAGATTAGGTAATTTACTTTGAGCTGAATGGTTTATGGACTTAGAGTATTTTGATAGATTTTGGCTAAAAGATGCTCATTAATTGAGCATCTTTTTTTGTTTAAAACAATTTCATGAAATTAAAACACATTCAACTGATTCATGCCTTGCTTGTACTTAATAAAATTATGGGAACAATGGAAGAAGTTATGTTAGTTTTAAAGACGCATAACTTTGTTGAGATTTATAAATAAGTCGCCAACTAAGTCTGCTCTTTTAAAAGACGAAATTTATTTAGAACAAAAACAATCGCATTTGTGATTGTTTTTATTTCTTAATTGCGGTTGAAGTTGTTTGTAAATATCGAAATAACATTATAGTATATTCATATTTACTACATAAACTACAATCTAAAAAATTAATATAAAATTGATACACACGTATATATGTGTAGCTCTTTTCTTTAAATCATGTTATTTCTTGATTACTTTTGTGTTAAAGTAATTTTCAATTGAATTTAAGTGGTATTAAATTCAAACATTTGTTCTTGATAAAGATGCCCCGCAATGGGCATCTTTTTTTTTATGCTTTACAAATAGATGGCAGACATTATTCATATTTTTAGGAAAGAATTAGATTAAATAGATTTAGTTATATTCAAGCCAAGGAAAATCGGTATAAGGTTTATTAGTCTGGACCATATCAGTAACTAATTATTACAAATTCAAAAGAAAAACATCCAGCCAATATATTGGACACGTCCTAGGAATCACCATCAAAAGCAGGAAAATATTTGATAGGCTTATTGTTACTATTGCGGTATTATGAGTCAAAAAGGATCAAATATAATTGTGTTATTTAAGGCACAATTATATATATATAAATCTGTGCAACTAAAAATAGCTTGGCTCAACTATTAAGAAATTATGTAAAAAATAAAGTTGGATCAAAAAGGCAAAAAATATCCTTGTCTGAAATAGTTCATGTAGATGGTAGGCATGGGAGTAAGTTATATGCTAAAAAGATCTAAGCAATTTTATTATTGAATAATAGGTAAATAAAGAAAGGTGTGTTTGTTAAGGCAATCGGTAATTATACTGTCAAATCATTAACTGCAATTTTTGAAGTGCTTAAAAGTAAAGCACTAGTTCCAAAAATAATCTAATTGGTATAATAATCTGAATATCTTAAAAATGAAAAAAATTGCAGATTTTAAAATTACTTAGTAGCGGTATTTGCTAAAAGAATAAAAAATAGGGACAGAGAGCTAGATTATGAATATATAAATAATGACTATCAGGAAAATGGAAGAGTAATAAACTTTCCACGGTTGGCGGAAGACGCTCTTGGATCCTTATTTTGAATACGATATTAATCCCTCAAAAAAAGGAATAGACGTTTGTAAATATATGGTTTTTACCTTACTGTTATCGTAGATATGAGAAACTATTCGGATTTTCTTTAATATTAAGGTTCCCTCATAATGAAAATATATTCACCATAATTAAGTTTCTGTGAGTATGCCAGCTAACAAATCTTTATATATACCTGCTTTTCTGGATTATTCATATTCAATTTTGCTTTATAATTATTTTTATCACCAAGTGTAATTGTCAAACACAATAAGTGATACGATTACTGTACAAGATACTGTGCATAAATTAAAATTCAATTATAAATAATTAATCATTCCCGAGGTTCTTCTAGGGTATGGTTTTGTTGGTTTGGAAAGCAATCAACTTAAAAGTCATAATGCAGAAATTAAAGAAGAAATAAATGAGGATATTGATCATAGAGTTTCTAGTGATGAATTTTCTCAGGGGGTAGATGCAGCTTCTGTTTAGGCGTTAAATACTTTTGGTTTGAAAGGGAAGAATAATCTAAAAAACAACTCTATTATTTTTGTAAATTCATATTTGATGATGAACGCTTCGGTTGCATTAAAAAATATTGCTAAAGTAGAAGACCCGATGGGTTTTCAAACAACTTCATTTGGCAGTTTTTTTGTTCAGGAACATTAAACCTCTCTTTTACATTATAATATGTACAGGTTTTCAGAAGTAAATCGCATTTAACCAAACTATACAAAAAGAAGAATCGTTTTAAAGAAACCATTACATTGTTTTTGATCTATTTCCATATTTTGAATTCTAAAGTTGCCAAATTGGTTTTTAGTTTTTGAAATATTTTTTAGGTGTTGTTTCAAATCTCTTATAAATGCTTGTCGTGTCTTATAACCATCTAGCATTATCAGATTGTTAATTTCTTCCAAAAAAGAAATGTTATCATGCAATCTTTCATCAAAGAGACATACCAAAATAGTTATACCTTTCTTTTCCAGTTTTAAAAATTCAATCAACTCTAATTTTTTATACACTACAAATATAAAAGCATCAAAATCTTTGTTTTTTTTAATTTGATTGATTTTCAAAGATGAAGACTCAATAAATTTGAATTCATTGATAAGATCCTTCTTGAACATTTCTAAAAACAATCTTTTGTCATCAAATACTAAAACTTTTCCCTTTCCATTATTCATATTTTGTGCATTATTTTTGAAAAATTAGTTCTTAAAATAAATGCAAAAGTATTTTGATATAGGTTTTATTTTGCATTATATAGACGCGAAAAAGACATAGTATAATTTTTAATTAATCGAAAAATGTTAGCATAAATTATTCAAATTATTAAAAAAATAAGCACAAAAATTGGGTTTCTAGTACAAGAATGAATCAAAAAGTTTCAAACTATAATTTTTAATTAATCGAAAAATGTTAGCATAAATTATTCAAATTATTAAAAAAATAAGCACAAAAATTGGGTTTCTAGTACAAGAATGAATCAAAAAGTTTCAAACATATTTTATAGTGTCATGTGGTACTTTGTAAATTATGAAAGTAGTTGACTGAAAACAAGTGGAAATAATTGTTAAAAAACCCGTCAGCTACATTGTTGTATTGACGGGCTGTCCATAAACACAATCTTCCATTTTATGTTTACTTAAATTTTAAATTATTTATGATGTTCCATTTTAATCTCGTAATGAGAAAAAAAATGAAGGTTTTCAATAATTTTATATATCCATATTTAAAACTTTGTGTTAAGCTATGCTGGCAATTTAAAAGCTAATGTATTATGGATATAGATTCCGTAGTTTTTGAAGCTAAAATATCTTTTTAAAGTGAGAATTTGACATGTTTAATCTACGTTTTCACTATCTGGTATATTGAATGTCTTTGCCATTTCTGTAATTTTTTGTATATTATTATCAAGAAGAAGATGATTTTCTGCATCTTGATAAAAAAATGTTTTCATGAGTTAAAATTATAATATAAATAGCTTTAAATACAATTAAAATTTCTAAATTAAAGATGCTCGAAAGGAGCATCTTTGCAAAAGAAAAAATAGAAATAATTAATTGAGGAATTTAATTATCTTTACAAAAGTAGCTTAAATAAATTATAAAGATTAGATTAAATGCTACGCAGATATACACGCGTGTAAATAATTATTCTAAAAATACTTATTTAAAGTCTGTTCCAGTAATAAAAGATGTTTTCCAAAACCGATAATTCTAAAAGAAATAAATTTCAAATAACTGTATTTTATTTAATTAAAGTATATTGTTTCAATCAGGTAAGTATAAAACTTCTATTTTAAATATTTATTATAATTTATTTTCAATAGTTTTAGGTTTAAACCAATATGTAACATAATAAAACAGAAAGATGGTTGATAATAAAGAACGTAGCAAACACCAATACATTTGCGGATTATTATAATGATATAAAAGTATTGATAAACTAAATTTTTTATCATTAAAAAAATACGCCCAAAACATCAGTATTGTTCCAAAAATAAAATTGAAAATAAACAGCCACAATGGTAAATTAAATTTGTTTAATTTTTGTTTCATTTTTATAATATTAGAGTGTTTAAAGCAGTACTATTTCAAACTAAATTTTAAATTGAATTTGAGTAATTGCTTTTACAAAAAAAAGATGTTCATTTCTGAACATCTTCTCCAGAGTTAAAAAAAATGCTTAGTTAGTCAAAAACTTATTTCAAATTTACTTAAGAAATGGAAAAATCTATAGAAAAACACTACATAGGTATACACGTGTAATTTTAATAATTTAAAGCAATAGATTTGTAGTACTCTGTAGCGATTTTTATTTCCTCAAATGAGTGTCACACACATCCCAAGAGGCCCTTTTTTTTGTTTTTATAAGCTTTATAAATTGGCTCTTTCCATTGATTGGTTAATCTATAGTTCTGTTTAATTGTATGGATCACTCATATAGATAGCTTTATATCGAATCTCAAGCAAGTATTTATTGTATAAACCAGTCCTTTGTTCTGTAATAAAAATTTTATTAAGGATATTCTCTTAATTTTTCGGTGTATTATTTTTGCATCTATTGCGAATTTGAATATAAGTATGAGATTATAGTAAATATAAATATTTGATTTGTAAGTTATTTTGCTAAGTTTTACAGCTGTGTTTGTAGCTGTTAACGATGAGAATTTGCTTTGTCAAACAATTAAAAAATTACTCTATCAGAGTGATGAAAATAGCCACCATATTCTTTTCTGCCTTTAAACAACTTTATGGATGTATGCGAATTACGGTAGAGTTACAAAATTCAGGATATTTAGTATCATGAGCCGCTGTAAATAACATATGAAATAATTAGGTTTGTACGGCAAGGTAAAAAAGAATTAAAGGTTTTATTTTATAGAAATTAAATACTGCGGATAAAATTATAATACAATCCATTTGATTTCTAGAAACTAATTTCCAGCATTCAGAACATAATAATGTATTTGAGGTACAGTAAAATACAAAATAATTTTCAATAAAGAATAGCATTTTAAATTTTATAATAGGCTGTACAATCCTTTTAATTACGTAATGTTTTTTTTGCTTAAAAATTCCAAAAAATACTATACATGAGGCTAATTGCAAATTTGTGAGCTTTTAAGCTATTTTGGATACCTTAGTTATGAGGTTAGATGCCGTTGCTTAGCAGTTATTAAACGTTGCAATTGTAAATAGATTTTTTTGAACCATATACCAGATATTTTTTCTGAATTAGAGACCTGTCTTTAAATATTTTCTTTATTTTTTTCTACTACCGTCACTATGCTATCTTTTAGTATTATTTTTATGGTTTTATCTAAGATATAAAAAAAGACGCTTTATATCATCGCAATAAAGAATGATATTAAGCGCCTTTTCAAAATTAACTTAATTGAAACTACTATTCCCTACAAGGTTAGGCAAATGTAGGTAGGGTGTTTAAGTGTAGGTTGTCTAAAAAGACATTAAAATACCGTTAAAAGGCATTTGTTTGACTTGTGCTGTGATTTGTTATGTGTTTATATTTGTATGAATTTTAGCACTTGTCTTCTTTGTAAAAATAATTGATCTTTAAATAAGGTTTGAAGTAATTATATGTGCAATATCCTTTAAAATAACTATAAAAATAGTAGAATTCCATGTTTTTATTTATTAAATAACGGCAATTTGTAAGATAGATTCTCGGTATAGTTGTCGGCTAATTTTTTATGGTTTTATTGGTTTTGTTCAGGTGTAATTTCTTGATAAATATCGTTTTAGTTTTTGTACATGCTATATTTTTTTACTTGTCAGGTATTATAAAAGAAGAGTGAGTAATTGAGTGCTGCTTTGATGTGGAGGTTATATGGGGAAGGGTGAGTTTAGGAGGTTATGAGAGAATCAATGTTTTGTTTTCTCAAGTAGGTTAGGTGGTAAATTCACGATCGCAAATAATGGTATGGGTTGCTGGATGTTTAAGATGAGAACTTTAAAATGACAATTTAGCTAATTTAGTGGTATTAATAAATTTATATTAATGCGTATTAATGTGCCTTATTATGTTGCTTATATGTCTTGTTATGGTTTCGTGTAGATGATTTCTCTGTTATTTTTGCATATTACGAGAGTCGGCCTTTTAGACAATTATTGGATTTACTAGATTACTATGCTAATGCGTGGTTTCTATTTTCTAAACATACATTATGTTTTTTATTTTTAGATAGAAGGGAAGACTTTTTGATTTTAATATTGTCTTTATTGAGTGTCTTTAATTTTGTTTGCTTAATGTTTAAGATAAATTGAATGACTTTTTTTTAAAAATAATCTTATGCAAATAATATCATATCTTGAGGATTACCATTTTTTAGGAGCGTTTATAATTACTTTTTTCTCTTTTTTAGCATCTTATAAATTATACCCTGTAATTATTTATTTATGCTTTGTTAAGAATTTATCCATATTACCAGAAACAAGGAGTTCCCACGTGCATAAAACACCAACTCTGGGTGGTATAGGTATATTTTTTGGATTTGCATTGACTATGTCATTTATAGGTTCAATTTTAGTTAAGTATCAAATAATAAAGACATTGTTGGATTTAATGGCTTCTCTTTTAATTTTGTTTTTTACCGGTATCAAAGATGATTTATTGGTGATTTCACCTTTTAAAAAACTAGTTTCGCAATTCTTAGCTGCAAGTGTTATAATTGTGTTTTCAGACATTCGGATAGATGATTTTGAAGGGATACTGGGTGTATATGAACTTCCATACCTTATATCAATAGTTTTTACCTTTTTAATATGTATTTTAGTTATTAATGCATACAATTTGATTGATGGGATAGATGGTTTAGCAGGTACAATTGCTTTAATTATATTTGCATTTTTTGGCTTCTATTTTTTAATTAACCATCAATTTAGGCAAGTATTGGTGTCCTTCTCTTTAATAGGTTCATTAATAGCTTTTCTTAAATTTAATATTTCACGAACCCGAAAGATTTTTATGGGTGATACAGGTACTATGGTAATTGGTTTTATTATAGTATATCAATCGATACGATTTCTAACAATAAATCAAACTTTTGATATTCCATTTTCTTTAAACAATGGACCTGTTTTTATTTTAGCACTTCTTTCTTTTCCTCTAACAGATACTTTGAGGGTTTTTGCTATTAGAATCAAAAAAGGCAAAAATCCTTTTAAACCAGATCGCAATCATATTCACCATAATTTTATAGATTCTGGTTTGACTCATATAAAAGCAACAATTGTAATTGCATGTTTATTTCTAACTGTAGTTATGAGTGCTTTTTTGCTACAAGACTTAAATATAAATCTCAGTCTATTTTTAATTGTCATGATTTCTTCTATTGCCTATCTGTCTTTTACAGTAAGAAAATGGAGGTGGATAATTACGAATAATAAATAAAAAAATAAATGATAAAAATATTTGTTGTTCTTGGTACTAGACCAGAAGCAATTAAAATGGCTCCATTAATAAAAGAATTTAAAAAGTATCCTGATTTATTTCAAACCAAAGTATGCGTCACAGCACAACATAGAGAAATGCTAGATCAGGCGTTAAGTTTTTTTGATATCGTACCTGATTATGATCTTGATTTAATGAAGCCGAATCAAGATTTGTATCGTTTGACCTCCGATATTATTATTAATATGAAATCTATATTAGAAGAGTTTCAGCCAGATTATGTATTTGTTCATGGTGATACAACTACTACAATGGCAGGCAGTATTGCTTCTTTTTATAGTGGAGCTAAGGTATGTCACGTTGAGGCGGGATTAAGAACTCACAATAAAAGATCACCATTTCCCGAAGAAATGAATAGACAAATAACAGGACGCTTGTGTGATTTCCATTTTACTCCTACAGAAATGTCTAAGCAAAACTTAATAGACGAAAATATAGCAGAAGATTCGATTGTGATTACAGGAAATACTGTAATTGATGCTTTGTTACAAAGTGTGGACAAAATAAATCAAGAGCCAAGTGATCTAATCCAAGAGCTGTCAAAAAAACTTGGAAAAAAAGAAATAATCTTAGTAACAGGACATCGTAGAGAAAATCACGGTGAAGGATTTATTCGAATATGTAAAGCATTAAAAGCTATAGCAACTAATAATATGCAACGGATAATTGTCTATCCTGTGCACTTGAATCCAAATGTGCAAGAACCTGTAAATCGAATTTTATCTAATATTTCTAATGTTTTACTCATCAGTCCTTTAGCCTATGAGGATTTTATTTGGATGATGAATAGGTCCAGACTCATTATTACCGATAGCGGTGGTGTACAGGAAGAGGCTCCGAGTTTAGGAAAACCAGTTTTGGTCATGAGAGATATTACAGAGCGTCCTGAAGCTGTAGAAGCTGGAACAGTTTTATTAGTAGGGACTAATACGAAATTAATTGTAAAAGAAGCTTTGGATCTTTTAAATAATAAAGAACGTTTTGAAAGCATGAGTGCGCTACATAATCCATATGGAGATGGTAATGCCAGCAATAGAATTGTATGTTTTATTGCTGAAATAGAAGGTTTTGAAATAAAATTTAGTAAAAAAATAGAATAAAAAAAGTAAAATGAATCAACCAGAAGTCGTAATGATTGGTCTAGGGTATATAGGCTTGCCAACTGCAGCGTTAATAGCATCAAAAAATATTCATGTATTAGGTGTCGATATTAATCCAAAAGTAGTCGATATCATAAACAAAGGTAAAATTCATATTATAGAACCCGAATTGGATACTGCTGTTGCTAATGCTGTAAAAAAGGGATTCCTCAAAGCTGCTACGACAGTGATGGAGGCGAGTATTTATTTAGTAGTAGTTCCTACACCATTTAAAGAGAGGAATGAACCAGATATTTCATTTGTTCAGGCTGCTACCAAAAGTATTATTCCAATTTTAAAAAATGGAGATTTATTTATTATTGAGTCAACCTCACCCATTGGAACAACTGAAAAAATGAGGGATTTTATTTATAGCATGCGTCCTGAATTAGAAGAAACTTTATATATCGCATATTGTCCTGAACGTGTATTACCTGGAAATGTAATGCATGAATTGGTACATAATGATAGGGTTATTGGAGGAGTAGATGAAAAATCTACAGAAAAAGCTATTGGTTTTTATTCAGGTTTTGTACAGGGGAGGTTACATCCAACTAATGCCAGAACAGCGGAGATGTGCAAATTAGTAGAAAACTCTTCAAGAGATGTTCAAATTGCTTTTGCAAATGAATTGTCTTTGATCTGTGATAAAGCTGATATAAATGTATGGGAATTAATAGCGTTAGCAAATAAACATCCAAGGGTTAATATTTTACAACCAGGGTCCGGAGTTGGAGGGCATTGTATTGCAGTAGATCCATATTTTTTAGTATCAGAATATCCGCTGGAATCAAAAATAATAAATGCAGCAAGAGAGATTAATAATTTCAAATCATTTTGGTGTGCAGAGAAAATTCAATCTGCCAAATTAGAATTTGAACTAAAGCACAAAAGAAAAGCTACTATTGCACTCATGGGCTTAGCTTTTAAGCCTGATATTGATGATTTGAGAGAATCACCAGCTAAATATATTGTACAAAAAGTGCTGCAGAATGATAATAATGGCGAGGAGTACTTCATTGTAGAACCTAATATTACAGAACACAATGTTTTTAAATTAACCAATTATAATGAGGCAGTTGGCTTGGCAGATATAATTGTTTTTCTAGTCAATCATTACGAATTTAAGGAAATTGAAATTACAAAAGGCAAGGTGATTTTGGATTTTTGTGGAGTTTTAAATAAATAATTTATAAAATAATTAATCCAACATATTTATTTTAAATGATAAAACTGATTCTTAAAGGAAAAATACATTTCCTAATTGACAAATTTAAATTAAATCAATTTGAACATCTTATAATGGATTCATTCTGGTCTGTTCTTGGTGCTTTACTTTCCAGAGGTAATATGTTGATATCCGCAATTATACTGGTCCGAATTTTGGATTCTATCGCATATGGGCAATTAGGTATTTTAAGATCTACGTTAAATTTTTTTGTTGTTTTTACTGGATTTGGATTAGGTAATACAACTTCAAGATTCATCGCGCTTCATAGAAAGGATGATCTTTGCAAAGCAAGAAGAATATTTGACATATCATTACTATTCAATTTCATTCTGGCAATAGTCGTATCTTTTAATATATTTATTTTTGCAAAGCAAATTTCCATATGGTCTTTTAATGATGTAGCGTTGTATAAGCAACTTAGAATATGTTCCTTTTTATTGTTTTTTGTAACAATGAATAGTGTGTTTTCGGGGAGTCTTTCTGGCTTTCAAGACTTTAAAACAATTGCCAAAAATACTTTTTTATCTACTGCCATTCAATCAGTGTTATCTTTAATTGGAGCTTATTTTTTTGGAGTTACCGGTTCATTAATTGGATTTGGCTTGGGTTATATTTATCTCTATATCTTAAATAAAAGGGCAGTGGATAAATGTTTTGGTCTTGAGAAAAGAATTGTTTGTTTTAATGATTTTCTTTCTGAGAAAAAAACATTTCCATGGTCTTTCAGTTTACCGGCTGCATTTTCATCATTTTTGGTAACACCTGTTTTTTGGTGGGCAAAAAGCTTTATGATAAAAAATAGTGATTTTAAAGAAATGGCTTTTTTTGATGTGGCTGATCAATGGCGGTTAATAGTATTGTTTATTCCTTCGGCATTAATGCATATTATTTTGCCAGCTTTAACAATTTGTAATAAGGAAAATTTCAAAAAAACTTTGAATTTTAATGTTAAAACAAATCTGTTTTTTACTATGATTATAATATTACCATTAATGCTATTCTCTAAATATATTCTATCTCTATATGGAAAAGAATATATTAATACAGAATTGTTTATTGTACTTATTTCTTCGGCATTATTTTCCTCTTTTTGTTCAGTTATTGGGCTAGCACTTGCAAGTAAAGGCAAAATGTGGTCTGGTTTTTTCTTTAATTTATTCTGGGCTGTTTATTTTATCTTTTTTACAGTTTACTTTATTAAGCAAGGGTATGGAGCGACTGGTTTGGCTTATGCCGTATTTCTGAGTTACTTATTCCACGGATTAACTCAGTTTGTATATTTTAAAATTAAATTTAAAAATGAATAAAATGAAAATCCTGTATTTATCAATTCTGCCTTTACTTAATGAAAATCTTGGTGTTATTAAAAAGATTAAAGAGCAGACAGAGAGTATGAAAAATGACTATATAAGTGTAGATGTACTTTTGTTTTATAAAAGTGAATCGGCTTTTTTGAATAAAAATGACTTTCCGGAATACTTTACTTTCACAAAATATCCTTATTCAGGCTGGAAAAGACCTTTTTTGCTATTTAATTTATGGAAAATGATTTCTCAGTCTTCTAGTTCTAAAAATTATGACATTATCTATTTTAGATACCCGGGGTCTTCATTTTTTCTCTGCAGGTTTCTTAAAAGATTTAAGAATAAAGTTATTCTGGAACATAATACCAAAGAATTAGAAGAAATTAGATTAAGATCTATAAGACCAAAATTTGATGTTTGGAAAGAAGTTTTTTTTGCCAAAAAAGGATTTAAGTATGCTTTAGGAAATGTAGGAAAGGCTAGTGAATTTTCAATCCATCAAGAGTTGAAAGTAGGATATAAATTAAACTTAAAAACAATAACAAATGGTGTGTCAGTAAATAAAATTCAAACAAAAAGATATTGTGATGTAAGGATAGAAAATCATATAAATTTAATTTTTGTTGGAAATACATCTGTTTGGCATGGATTAGAACGATTGTTATTAGGAATAAAGGATTATAAAGGAACATTGAATTACTCTTTATTTCTAGTGGGTAAAGAAATTACATTTATAGATATACTTAGGAGGTTAGAATTAACGGAATTATTGAATAAAAATATATTCCTTACAGGATTTAAAACCGGAGAGTATTTGGACAAGCTGTTTAATAATGCGGACTGTGCTATTGGTAGTTTGGGATTACATCGTATAAATATTCTAAATGGAGTACCATTAAAACACAGGGAGTACTTGTCGCGCGGATTACCATTTATTTATTCTGGCAGTGATGAAGATATCGATTTTTCAATTTCAAAATATTTGTTCAATATTGAGGCAAATGAAACCCCTGTCGATTTTTTAAAATTATTGGATTTTATAATAAGCTTAAACAATAAAAAGGAAAATGTATCTCAAATATTAGTGCAATATGCAATTAAAAATATTGATATGCACATTAAATCAAATGAATTAATTGATTTTTTGAATTACTCCATTAATAGACTAGGACATGAAAGCAAATAACTTAGATATAACAATTGTCTTTCTGTTACTAGCCTTAATTGTATTTGGGCTGTATGGCATTAAATTTTTTTTTCTATCATCTGTGTTGATTCTTTTAATTTTGTTTAGAGCAAATACATCAACCACCGGAGTGTATTTAATTTGGTTCTTTTTTAATATTTCGCGACTTTGGAGTGATGTCTATAAAATCCAGAAAATGGGACTTATAGCTTTTATTATGGCTTTAGGTTACTTTTATATATCGCGCTATAATCATAAGATTGATTTTAAAAAAAACATTTACAAGTTTTTTCCTGTAATATTTATTTTTTTATTTTTTTATTTTTTTGGACCAATGCATTCCTATGCTACCGAAAAAATGGTTTACATTATTTACAAAGGTGTTTTTTTTATTTTATGTTTTTTAGTATTTCTTCTAAATCCTCATATAAATTTAATAAAATTGATAGTTTTGGTTTTACTCTCGGTATTTCAGTACTATTCATACATGTATGTTACTTTGAACTGGAGCGGCCCTGATTTTTTTGCTGATTTTGGATCTTATCGTAGATTTTTTTTAAATGGCTCGGCTAAATTAAGGTTCGAACTTATTAATTATCAGGAGATAGGTCTTTTGGCTGTAATTGTTTTTGGTTTTTTATTGAATTTCATACCAAATAAAAATACAGTTAAGAAAAATGATGTGTTTTTTTATTTAGGGCTTAGTACTTGCTTACTAATTATTCTTTATTCCGGATCAAGGCAATCACTTTATTCATTGCCGATTATCTATTTTATGTATATTTTTTTTGATAGAAAAGTAAATAAGAAAGATTTGTTAAGAAATGCAACAATAGGAGCCGTTTTGATATCCTTATTTTTTTTAGTCACTCTCGGAAGTAAAGATTCTGTTTTTAAAGGTGAGGAAGGAAGTACAATTTCCGAAAAAATACATCGTCCCAAAGAAATTTTAGAAGCGCTTCAATTGATACAAACCAATCCATTATTTGGTCGTGGACTAGGAGGGTTTGCATCGTCTTACAATAATGACAGATATTATCCTCATAATATATTTTTGGAATTACTATGTGAAACGGGTTTTGTTGGAACTCTGCTTTTATTTATATATGTATTTGCTCTCTTGAAAAAAAATCAAGTTTTACTAAGTGACCATGCAAATTCCGGTTTTTTCATATTGCCAATTTTTATTGCATTATTTATGAGAGCTAATTTAAGTTCTGATTTAATAGAAACTGTTAATATTTTTAGTTTTCTGATAGCTTGGTCTTCATTAAAAAAAATTAACAAACAAGTATTATATGAAAATTATTGAAGTAATTGCTGGTTTTGGGGCAGGAGGAGCAGAAACACTCGTAAAAGATTTATCTATAGGATTAAGAAAAGAGAATAATGAAGTCGTAGTAATTATAATTGATCAGTTTTCTGATGATGTTTCGGAAATATCGAAAATAAATCAATTGCGGGAAAATGGTATTAAAGTTATAAGTTTAGATAGGGCGCCTTCTGATTGGTCTCTTGTAATATTTTTTAAAATATATAAACTTTTAAAAAAACATCGTCCAACAGTGATACATATTCATTCTTTTTTAGCAGCAGTCTATTTTTTCCCGTTTTCATTCTTTTTTTCTAAAATTAAGTTTTTTCAAACGATACATAGTACGCATATTTTTGAAACAAAGTGGCGAAAATTATTTTATTCAAAGCTATTCATTTTAAAGTATAAGAATATTTATTGTTCTGATGAAGTTTGCAGGAGCTTAACAAAAAATATAGGAAAAGGAACTGTAATTGATAATGGTATTTCTACGCACAAAAATCAAAATATCAGAAAATTTATAGAGAGGGAGCATGGCATACCTTCAGGGAGTTTGATTGTATTGAATGTTGGAAGAATTACAGAAGGGAAAAATCAATTATTGCTCTTGAATTTAATTGAAAGATTAAATAGTGATATATATAAAGGCTCACTCTATTTGTTAGTATGCGGTAAACATACTGATGCTGGTTTTTATCAAAATATAATTAAGGAATGTAACCAATTAAAATTTAGAAATTGCATCAAATTTATTGGAGTCAAAGATAATGTCAATGATTTAATGTATTCATCGGATTTATATATATCATCATCATTATATGAAGGATTACCCATAACTGTATTGGAAGCAATGAACACGGGCTTACCACTCATTTTATCCCCAATAAAGGAGCATTTAAAAATTTTTAGTGATTTAGAAGCATGTTATTTTCCTGAAGCCAATACAGTAAATTCTTATGTTGATTTATTTAAGAAAAATAAAAAAATATGTGATATAGATAGAGAAGAAGTGGTAATTAAAAGGGATTTAGTGATCCAAAAGTATCATATCAATTCAACTGTATTAAATTATTTGAGATGTTTCGAAGCCTTTTAGAATATATATATGAAAAATAAGATATTAATTGTAAGCCCACATCCTAAACTTCTTGGAGGTGTAGCAAATAACTATATAGGACTAAATGATTTTTGGAGTACTACTATTAAATACGAATACTATGGAAAAAGGGAAAACATTCCCGCTTTTATTACTTTTTTTTATGACTTAATTAAGTATGTTCTAAAATTGGTTCTTAAAAGACCAGATGTAGTAATTATTAATCCATCATTTAGGAGATACCAGCTCATACGAGATGGTATATATTTATTAATAGCAAATGTATTAGCAATTAAAGTTATAACCTTTATTCATGGTTGGAATGAACGATACTCTAAAATTATTACAAGTAGTCCGCTAATGTTCAGATTGGTTTATAATAAATCTGTTTTTATTTATGTATTGTCTTCTTCGTTTAAAAAGCAATTACTAAATATGGGGATTAACAGACCAATCTTATTAACAAGTACTAAAGTTGATAATAAATTATTAAAAAATTTTGATATTAAAACAAGACTAGGTAGTGTGAGGAATATCCTTTTTTTAGCAAGAATTGAGAAAGAAAAAGGAGTATTAATAGCAATAGATGCATTTGGCATATTAAAGGAAAAATATGAGTGGCTTACGTTAACTATAGTTGGATCGGGAGGCTTTTTAGAGCATGCAAAGCAACATGCAGTAGATCATTATATAAAGGATATTTGTTTTACTGGCCCGCTTTACGGTATGGATGTAGCTAATGAATATTGTAAGTCTGATATTTATGTTTTGCCTACTACACATGGTGAAGGAATGCCGACTTCTGTATTGGAAGCCATGGTATTTGGCTTACCGGTAATTACAAGACCTATAGGGGGGATAAATGATTTTTTTGATCCTAAAACAATGGGGAGTCTAATTGATGACCTGTCGCCAGATTCGTTTGCCCGTGAGTTAGAAAGTTTTATCCTTAATCCTGCCAAAACAAGAAACACAGCTTTATTTAATCATATTTATTCCATTAACAGATTTTTGGCCAGTTCTGTTGTGAGTAAAATTGAAGAGGATATTAAAAATTATTTAAAATAGAATGTAGCCTTGCATTAAGCTATTAAGGTTATAATAACACAAAAAAAGCGATGAAATCAAGTTTGTCAAATGGTATCAATATATATGCTCCACAATCCAGAACTGAACTTATGCGTTATGCTATTTTTAATCATAAAATTTTAGTTGCTGTAAATGCTGAAAAAATAGTGCATGCAACAGATAAAAGTCGTTTACTCATTAATAGAAATCTGGGTTATCCTGATGGAATAGGTGCAGTGTGGGCGCTAAGAAAGAAAGGGTTAAAAAAAGTCGTGAAAATTCCAGGTTGCGAACTTTGGTTAGATATAATTAAAGAGTACCATACAACCAAAACGTTTTATTTGGTTGGAGGGAAAGAGGAAGTAATTGAAGCTGTTGTTATAAATCTAAGAAGAGACTTTAAAGATATTCAGATTTTAAATTACAGAAGCGGTTTTTTAAAAAATGATAAAGAAAAAGAAGAACTTATAAAAGATATAGTAGGGAAACAACCTAATGTGATTTTTGTAGCTATGGGGTCTCCTAAACAAGAATTACTTATGGAAGAATTACACAAAAGACACAAGGCAACTTATCAAGGATTGGGTGGCAGTTTCGATGTATATATGGGTCATGTCCGACGGGCACCAGAATGGTGGATAAAGAAGAATTTGGAATGGGCTTATCGTCTGATATACCAGCCTTTAAGAATAACAAGGCAAATTCATTTAGTTCGGTTCTTTGCATTACTTCAGCTAAACAAGTTTTAAACAATAAATATAAATCATGAACAAATTAATGTGCACTTTAGCGCTCTTCATTCTCATTTTACAATCATGTGCTTCTAAAAAAGATATTTTATACTTCCAAGATAGTGCATTATACAAATCAAGTTCCATTTCATATTCTGGTTCGTTGATACAGCCTAATGATATACTTAGCATTACCGTAGGTGCAAAAGTTCCGGAAACCGTTTATTCGTATAATATTCAGCAATTGGGAACCAATAGCATGTCAAATATTGAGACAATAAAATTACAAGGTTATTTAGTGTCTCCAGAAGGTAGTATAGTTTTTCCAATATTGGGAAACATTTCTGTAGCCAATAAAACTACTTCCGGACTAGAACAGGAATTAAAGGGTACATTAGAAACTGGAGATCATCTAGTAAATCCCACTGTACAGATTCGTATTTTAAATGCCAAAGTTACTATTTTGGGAGAAGTGAATAGACCCGGAACATATTCTTTTTCAGAACAATATCTTACTTTGCCTCAAGCATTAGGATACGCAGGTGATTTGACTATTAATGGTAAAAGAAAAGATATTATACTGATCAGGGAATCACAGGGTATACGAACAATTAAACATCTTGATCTTACTGCAACCAATTGGATGAATGATCAAGACTATAGTATTAGGCAAAATGATGTGTTGATAGTAAATCCAAACAATTCCAAAGTAAAATCATCCGGATATATAGGCAATACGGCAACCATCTTGACGATTGCTTCATTGGTTTTGAGTTCGATAATTTTGTTAACACGATAATTTTGATATGATTAAAAATACAAATAAAATTAATTTTTCAGACTATAGCGAAAATGAAAGTACTATAGATCTAGTAGATTCATTTAAAAAATATTCAGCCTACTGGCCCTGGTTTCTTTGCTCAATAGTTATTTCGCTGGTAATAGTATTTATATACTTACGTTATGCAGATGTAATGTATTTAACGGAAGCTAAAGTTAAATTGATAGATGATAAAAAAAATACTAATTTTTCTCTAGATATATCCAAAGTATTAAGTAAATCTACAATTAACCTAGAAAATGAAATTGCTCTTTTTAAATCAAATCGTCTATCTGAACGAGTCGTTCAAAATTTGAAATTAAATGTGGTTTATATTTCAAAGGGAAAAATAAATTCTAAAATTAATTTCAATCCTCCTTTTGTTGTAAGCTATGCATTACCACAAGATAGTTTGCTGAAAACACTAAAATTTGATGTTAGCATTACCAAAACAGGATACATCATAGTAGAGAAAGAATCAGGAAATATTATTAAAACAAATGGATATTGGTTAAATAAACCTGTGCCTAATTTTCCGATAATCATTCAGCCATCTGTTAATGGTAGTATAAAATCATTTATTGATAAGAATTATGAGATAATTTTAAAACCGATTAAATTAGCTTCATTCGAACTAAGCAATGATATACAGGTTACATCGATGGGAAAAGATAGTGATATCATTTCTTTAATTTTAAAAAATTCTGATGGCAAACATGCCCAGGTTGTCCTAAATAATTTAATTAAAGTATTTGAAGAAGATGGTGTTAAAGATAGTCAACAAGTTTCTCGAAGAACTATCGAATTTGTTGACAATCGCTTTGTTTTTTTAAAGCAAGAACTAAATGCTATTGAAGTGTCAAAAAAAGACTATAAAAAACACAATAATTTAAGTTTTATTCAAGAAGATGCTGGGGTTACTATAAAAATAAAATCAGCTAAGGAGCAAGCTCTTTTTGATGTAGAATCCCAATTGATATTAGTGCAACTTTTATATGATAACTTGTGTAAAGAGGCTGGTTTTGATCTTTTACCAGCAGATATCGGAATTCAAAGCACAACGATTAATCACTTAATTGCTGTTTATAACACATCTGTACTAGAATATAAAAAATTGCAGACTAGCGCAGGGAGTAATAATCCTTCTATTCAAGTTCTATTTAATTCGCTTAAAAATCAAAAAAACAATATTATAAATTCAGTAAAAGGCTTTAAACAGCAATTAGAAAGCTCTCATCATCAGGGAGAAGTAGCTCAAAGATCTGCGGATAATACTTTCTCTTCCTTACCTGAAAAAGAAAAGGTATTGCGTAGTATAGAACGTCAACAAAATCTTAAAGAAAGTTTATATTTATTACTACTCCAAAAAAGAGAAGAAGCGGCTATTAATCTTGCTGCTACTGTTCCTAATACTAAAATTATAGATTATGCAATTACCGGTAATATTCCTATTTATCCTAAGGCTAGCTTACTTGTTTTTGTAGCTTTATCTTTAGGAACATTTATTCCCTTTGGTCTTTTATATGTAATTTTCAGGTATGATGTTAAAATATATAATGCTAGCGATATAGAGAATATAAATAACCAAATTCCTATTATAGGTGAATTACCGTCACTAGATGAAAATAAAGTTAAAAATATTGAAGATAATATAGAAATTCTAGAAGCTTTTAGGACATTAGCTCACAATACTGAATTTATAACTCCTTTTAATGTTAACAAGCTAGGGAAGATCTTTTTTGTTACTTCATCTATTAAAGGAGAGGGGAAAACATTTGTTTCTTATAATCTTGCAAGTGCTCTTGCCCAATTAGATAAAAAAGTACTTCTTGTTGGTACTGATTTGAGAAATCCACAATTACATAAGCATTTGGCTCAAGATAAAGATGATAGTAAAGGTCTCTCCAATTATTTGCATATTAATTCTTTGAGGTGGGATGACCTAATCTATAGGAATAAAGTTAATGACTTTTCGTTTGATGTTTTATTGTCTGGAGATATTCCTCCTAACCCAACTCTTTTATTGTCGAGTATGAAATTCAATACTTTTGTGAATGAAGTAAAAGAGGTCTATGACATTGTTATTTTTGACACGCCTCCAACATTATTAGTTTCGGATTCTCTCATTATTTCAAAATATGCAGATACAACTTTATATGTAGTGCGTTCTGGAATAACAGAAAAAAAATTAATATCTTATTCCAATAAGCTTAATGACGAAAAAAAACTTAACAATATGGGGTATGTTATTAATAGTATTGATACGATTAACGGTTATAATTATGGTTATAATTATGGTTATGATGGATTTGTAGAAAAAAAAACACTATTTAATCGTTTGTTTAAAAGTCGTTAAATCTGTAATTAATCATAAATCTGTCTGATATTGAAAAAACGATACAGTTTATTGGGCAAATTGAAATGTTAAAAGGTAGCAAGAATATTTTTGCTGCCTTTTTTTGTTTTTATTGCTTGTCAAGGAAGAGGTTTTAATAATTAAGAAAAGTGGAGTTTAGCCATGTGAATGATCAATATTAGAAACATTTGTATTAAAGCTTTATTGTGGTAAAATAATGTCTTATCGAGTTGTGTTGCGTCATGTTTTTCGGTGATTTTTGCTAAAAATTGTCGTTAATAATTAACTGATGACTTGAATTATATATAAAAAATGAAAATGAAAAAAAACACTAAAAAAATTATGGTTATGGTGGCTTTTGCTTTTGTAATGGTTACTTCAAGTGCGCAATCAAAAATAGAAAATGATCCATCAAGTAGCTTTAATAAATGGTCTATTGAATTAGCCGCAGGGGTCAATAAACCTCAAAGACCAATGACTAAGAGCTATTACACTTCACCATTAAGTCCTTATGTTGCTGCTCTTGGAGTTAGATATATGGTTAACAATAAGTTTGGTTTAAAAGTTAATGCTAGCTACAACAGTTTTAAGGAAGGAGATAATTCTATAGATTTCGAAACCAAATATTATAGTGCAAATATACAGGCTATTGTCAATTTGGGAAGAATTATGAGTTTTGAAGATTGGACAAATACCGTTGGTTTATTGGGTCATGCTGGTTTTGGACTGGCTCAACTGGAAAGTGATAATTCTACATTAAAGGACAGGATGGGTAATTTTATGGCTGGTGTGACTGGGCAAATTAAAGTTTCTAAAAGACTTGTTCTAAATGGGGATTTAACAACTATCGTTAATGCATCCCAAAATGCCACTTTTGATGGGGTAAATACTTCAAATCCTAGAGGTTTTACAGGAATTCTTTTTAATGGCACGGTAGGTTTAACTGTTTATTTAGGTAAAAATGATAAACATGCCGACTGGATAGTTTCTAATGTAGAGAATATAAATGAGGAACTCAAAGGAAAAATTGCTGATATTGAAACTAAAATGTTGGATACTGACCAAGATGGGGTGCAGGATTATTTAGACCGTGAACCTAATACTATTTCCGGAGTAATGGTTGATGTAAAAGGAAGGTCAATAGATGCAAATAACAATAATATCCCGGATGAGCTAGAACTTTATATTCTTAAGACTTACGATAGAAACTCCGACAAGTCTTTATTGACAAATAAACAATCGCTTAAAGATCTGATAAATGAAGGGTATGTGTGTGCTTACTTTGATTATGCCAAATCGATTCCAACAAATGTTTCTACAGAAGGAATTGATTTTGTCCTAACCTATTTGAGAAACAATCCTTCAGCTTCATTAGAAATTGTAGGGCATGCCGATGAGCTGGGTAGTAGTGATTATAATGCTAAATTAGCTGAAAAAAGGGCTCAAAATGTTAAAGATGTTTTAGTTAAAGCTGGTGTAAAATCCTTTCGATTAAAAACAATGTCAGGTGGTGAAGACAATTCGGTAGATAGTGATTCTGATGGTGCTAGAAAATTAGTAAGAAGAGTGACATTTAGAGTGCAATAAATGCTACCGCTCTTAATATAGAGGTTGCCAATTTTGGCAGCCTCTATTTTTATTAGAAATATAATAAAGTATTTTTACAGAAAAATAAAATGCAATTTATTTTTTCAAAACTAACCCAAATGAATAATAGGGTGTAGTTGGTAAATTGATAGTATAATTTATTAATGAACAAAAGCAACACTTTTAAATGAGATTTTATAAAAAAAAATTAATGTACTGAATTTCTAATAAATCATACAGGTTGAATTGTTTTTATGAACAAAAACTTTTCCTTTGAGGTAATATATTTGATTTTTTTTTGTCCAATGGTTACGGATCCTGTGTTTGCTTTTGTTGGCGAGCGACTAAATGTATTGGTAAGACTGGGGGGGATTGTAAGTACGTGTCTCTTTTGATAAAGGGTTGTAGTTAATTTTATTTTCTAAATTTAAGGTTTATAAAAATGATGCTTGATTTTTTATTGAATACTTTTTTTTGAAATAGAATATGTGATATTTAGAATAGAAAAGAAGTAGGTAGTGATTTCTGTTTAGTAGTATTATCTTTAATATTTTTAAAAAGTATTATATCAGTGTAGGTTGTTTGGCGATTTGCTGTGTTTGTTATTTTGGGCCTTGTGGTTCAGGGAAGGGAATTTTAAGAGTTACTTTTCTTAAATATTCAGGTTTTAAGCTTCGTGGTCTATCGAATAATTTAGAAGTTTTTTATTTTTTTTAAACTTTTTTGTATTGACTAATTAGTATAATAAATCCTTTTGAATCCGTTATGGGGTATTTGTTTTCCTGTCGTTTGCGGATGGCTTTTGTTGTTTTTATTAGTTACAAATTTGTTTAAGTTTTTGACTGTAGTTTGCGTTTTATATAATTTAAATAAATTAAATTATCAGTTGATACTTTTTCAGGTTACTATGATGTATTGAAAAATATTCATTGAATATTAGTCTCTATTAAAAAGGCTGTTCTTACGTAATAAATCACCAACTTTATTTTTATTGAATTGAATAGGGTTTGTTGTAAATTGATCTATATGATGCTCATTATGAATGTCGCTACCTGTAAAGTCATACAAATCATTTTCAATTAAACGCTCTGCGGTTTTTTGAATATTTTTTCCATAGTATCCAGTTAAGGATAGTAAGTTAAGTTGGAAGTAGGTACCAAATGCTTTTAACTTTTCAAATTTTTCAGTATAGTTGTGAAAATAGATATAGCGTTCTGGATGTGCTATTATAATTTTGTAATTTCTGCATTTTAACTCAAATAGCATTTCATACGAATCTAGAGGAAAACCAGATAAAGGTAGTTCGACTAATATGTATCGATCCTGAATGCATAAAAGCTTTTCATTGCTAGTTCTGGTTATTAAAGAAGCGTCTAGCATATATTCACTGGCGTAGCTTTTGATAAATGACTTATTGGACTTGATTTCTGTAACGGAATCATAGGTGTTTTTTATTATAGTAGGAGTATTGTTCCAGTATTTAATAAAAGTATGAGGTGTAGCTATTGCGCCCGCAATATTTATTTTTTTCATACGGGATATAAGCATTATGGTTTCTTCAATTGTCTTAGCGCCATCATCTATTCCTGGTAGTATATGATTATGAATATCGATATAGTTGTCAGGTATTAAGTCTTTTAAGTAATATTGGGGTTTAAATATTGAGAACATATATGTAAAGATGGATTTTTATCGCATTTTAAATTTTGAGGAAGTCTGTAGAAGTCTGTTGTTGGGTATTTGGGGGTATTGATATGTTATTGCATTTATTTTGAATGTATTATGCTGTCTTTTATGATTTACTTTTGATATGCTTCGTGTTTTTTGATGGCCTCTGTTCGTGTGCATTCAGAATGTCTCTTGTGTATTTTATCATTTCAATATGTATTGCTTGCCATGTGTAGTTATCAACTAGTTTTGTATAGTTTTCATTGTCTTACTCTGGATATAAATTCGAGACAGTAAATAGCTGTTTTTTGTTAAAGGTACTATATATATTGCCAGGGATATTAAATAATGGGTAGTATTGTGTAAGAATATGCGAAGCTATTCTGGTTATTACCTATAAAAAGGATGATATTGTTGTTTCTGTCCTAATAGATGGATATTTTATATGTGTTCATCGCTAATTTTTTTTACAAATATCGAGGTGTTTGTGTTATAGTGCTCGGTTTATGTTTTTATAAAATAGATGGCAAATATTGATTAATTTATTAATTCAATTTAGTTTATAAAGATATTAGTTTGTTATCAAGAGTCCTGTTTTAATATATGTGATTCTGTTAAAATTGAAATGCATGTAGGCTGTTGTTTGTTTGGTTTTAGAATTGAACTTTATTAATGAATACAGGTGCGAATTGTGAATTGGAAAGTATGTCTTATTGTAATGTGTTGATGTTTTATCGTGGTAATTGGAATAAGTAGGCTGCTGTAATTTTGTTTTTTAATTATTTCTGTTACTTCTTGTTTTCTTGTTGGTTTTTGAGTTTTGGTTTGTTTTAATTTAATGAGGTAAATTTTCTGAGCAATATTAAAGTTGTACTTCTTCTTTGTGTGGTATAAATTCTTTGAGTTTGTTTTATATATCATCTCGCTATTTTCAATGCTGTAGATGTAGCTAATTAAAAACTATATAATCCTCCTGTTAAGGGTGTCTAGTGAGTTTGTTTTCTTTCTCTTTGAAAAAGTCGATTTAGTGTCAACTTATTTTGGGACGAGACTCGGAAAGAAAATATAAAAGCCTTTCGTTTTAGGGAGGCTTTTAATTTTTGTATTTAATGATAATGGTATCGTTTGTTTATTCTCGGTGTGTTTTTAATTGTTGTTTGTATTTTTATGGTGTAACATTTTTGTTGCCGGATTGATGGCGTCTTTTTTGTTTGTTTCAAAACTTACTGGCTTTCTTGATAAAATGATCTGAAACCTTCTTTCCAAAATATTCAAAATATTTGACATGAAAATATTCTATGTTATTATATCCTAGTTCGTTTATTACTTCGGTTGGGGAAGAATATTTTTGACTTGAGAGCAGCTCTTTTGCTAAGTGTATTTTTTTTTCAATAAAAAACTGTTTTGGAGGGCTGTTGTGCATTTTGCGGAATATTGATTTAAATTTAGTAGTTGACATTCCTGCCATTTGTGATAAAATTTTTATTGAAGGAAATTTTTCGTATAAATTATTCGATAGATATTCGGTTGTTCTTATTATACTTTCCCTTTCAATTCGGTTAATTTTATTTCTAGCTGGCTTCACATATCCGCTAATAAAGTTGGCCAGCATTTTTAATGTAATGCTTTTTATGCAGGTATCAAATTCAATGTCAAATACTGATTTTTCCATTATGGAATGAATTAGTAGTTGGCTTTTACTATCCATGTTTTTATAAAAAAGTAATTCAGTTCCAATATCATTTGTTTTGGTTTCTATTTTTTCCTTTTTAATATAACCATTTAATTTTTTTTTATCTACCAGCATTCGTAATGTGAATGTTCTTTTGCCAACTACAGGTTTAAAATAGCTTTCTGCATGATTATTTATTACGGCAAAAACAGAATCTCCATTGTGTTTTGTTTTATTATTTTCATCTTTAATAATAATTTGATTGATTTCATCGCTAAGATCATATTGTATGATGTAGAAATTATCTTGTGATTTAAGTCTGTTTATTACGACTTCAGTGGTAAAAACAACGTCAAGCAGGGCAATAGACACGCCAGGGATGACTTGTGAGAAATAAAAGAAGCCATGCCCGATTTTTTTTGGAAGCATCAGTATCTTATCATAGATAAGGTTTGTCTGTAATTTTTTAGCAAAGTCATATTGCCATTCGGGCGTAAGGGAATAGTAGTGTTTTAACTCTGTCATTTTATAATTGTTTAATATAATCTTTTGGTGTCATTCGAAACTGTTTTTTGAATCTTGAAGTAAAGTGTGACTGATTTGAAAAATTAAATTGTTCTGAAATCTGTTCGATGGATAGTTCTTTTTTTTCCAGAATCTCTTTTGCTTTTTGCAATTTGTTTTCCATGAAAAAAGAGTTTGGTGTTTGGCCTGTGATTTGTTTAAACAAACGTTTTAATTTGGTTGCTGATAGATTAAATCTTTGTGCGATTGTTTCATTGCCAGGGAAAACGTCATTGAGGTGGGCTGTTAAAAATTTTTGAATTTCAATAATAATGGGTAAATCAGGCTGATCTGATAATTGTGTAATTATATCATTGTCAGAAATTTTAAACAAATAGTCGGAGATTAACAGTTGCACAGTCCCCATTAAATTAAGATCAAATAAGGTGCTGCCAACCTTAAGTTTTCTTAGCTCTGTAATTGCCTGTTGACTATGATTGCTCATTCTTCCCCAATCGATTAAAGGTCTTTTTTTTGGATCCAATGTTTTTTTTATTCTATGTTGTAGAATAATATCATCTTTTATGTAAGAATTAATAGTTTCTTTTTTAATAAAAATAAACAATATGAACGTTTTTGTGCCAGCTTTGACATTGTGCTGAAATCTGGAAACGCTATCAAATACAGATAGATTATAAGCCCAAATCCCCACGTTGTTTTTAATGCCATTTATTATAAGTTCAGAATCTCCTTCGCTAAGATTGTAATAGAGTGCTATATAGTCATCTTTTTTATTTTTCGTAATAAATGTAATGTCGCTGTTGTATACCACATCTACGTATAAAGTTACTATCCCTCCCCCGCAATCTAAATAGTAGCGATCGCCGGTATGTATTTTTTCAGGAACCCTTATAAAGTTACCGTCCACTGTTCCTTCTAATTCTTTAGCTACAGAGTGTACCCAGTCTAAATCTGCTCCGTAATGAACTGTTTTTTTCATGTCCGATTTTATTTAAAATAGTAATTTAAGGATGTTTAAAGCTGTTTTTATTGATTTAGATTGTCCTTGGATTTGTATTTTTGACAAGCCTAATGATGCTTAATTTTGATATTTAATGTCTATAGAGTTGATCGTTTTTTTAGTTTAACTGCACTTTGCAAAAGTAGAATGGAATCTTTTGTAGAACCTCCTTAGTAAGTCTGAAAACTATTAAAATAAGTCTTTTTTGTTTGAATTGGGATAAGTGCTCTCTTGTGTATTAAGTTGTTTGTATAGTGTGTCTTAAGTCTTTTTTTTTAAATTGCTTTGAAGTTGATCTTGGTTATTGTAAAAGAAACGGATTGTTGTGTTTTTATGTCTTTATCGGTTATGGTCATGAGTATGATTATGCGTATTTAGGCGGTTATAAGGTACGCGAAATGTTTAATCAGGGTAGGTATATTTTGGTGTTACTGATTTGGAGCAAAAAAAGACTCTATAGAGGTATTTCTTCAGAATCAACATGGATAGGGAAAAATGGTAACGTAGTATTGCATTATGTGAAAATTACTGATAATTCGTCAGATCATGTTGTGAGTGATTGGAATTGGACTGCTGATGCGATTAATAGTAATCAGAAATTTGATTTTTCAATAGGTACTCAGTATAAATTGAATATTTGTACACTTAATGCGCAAAAAGTATCGATTTGGATTGATTTTAATGACAACGCTGTATATAAATGATGAAAGAGTTCTTGTTGATGGCTATTGTAATGGAGGATGGGAGGTTACTAATTTGAGTTTTTTTATTCCCAGGTCGGCCAAAGGTGGTGAACATTATATGAGAATTAATTCAAGTTTTTATAATACTAGTCCATCTGCATATGGTGTGAATTTATACGGTTCCTTAATTAATCTATACAATGTAACTATAAGCAATCATAATGTAATTAGAAAACCATTAGGGGTATAGTGTTGGATCGGATATTGGTTGAGATCTTGAAGTTTAGCAGTGGGAAGTTGTAAAATGAAATAATACGTATCAAAATATTATTGGCTTGAGGCGTTAGTAAACTCGTTGAATTATTATGCGGGATTGAAATCGAGAATTGAAATAGGTATTAAAATATTAGATTTTTTACAAATTCGGCATTAAATTTAATGGTTAAGTTTTTGTCATTGAAAGTATGAATATTGACAGAAGATATAGTCGGATTTTTTGGATCATAAGGCTATTTCTGTATTGTTGCAGTTTTTTTTTGCTTATTAAGCAAAAAAATCTAGGGACTGGCAAATGATGAGTTTATTATCGTGCTGCTGTGTTAGGTTTGTTAGGTTTGTTAGGTTTGTTTGGTTTTTGTTGCTGCAAAACTTATTTATTTATATATAGCAAAATTTAAACCAAATAAGTCTTATGTTGTTGTTGTTATGTCTTCAAAGGTGTTTGTTTTTTTTGCGTTAGTTTTATTTTTGTTCTTTAAAGTTTTTAATAGTAATAGTTTATGATTAGAGAAAGAGGTATAGGAAAAAATAATGATAGTGAGTCATGGTAGATATAAGAAGTGAGTTTCGATTCTATTTGAATTCTGTTTGTCCAGGTGCAAAGATTGAAACGCCTCATTCCTTGTTAGGTGATATGAATTTGCGATTTGAATTCGGAGGTAATGAAATGTTTAAGATTTTTAGGAAGGGTAAGGAACTTGAGTGGTGGGGTGATAAAGAAAAAATGGTAGAAACGGGTAAAATAGATCATAAATGTGCTATTCAAAATAAAAAATTTCGGGCAATCTTTAGGTCAAACGTGCTTTTTCATGATGTTTTTGAGAATTTAGATGCTGAAATTTGGATGCTGATTTATGAATATCCTGGAAAATTCAGCAATAATTTTATTGAGAATTTATTAGATGAACTTCCATTGATTGCTAGAGAGGTTTTCTATGACAATATAAAAGAAAACGAATTTCAAAAGGGTTCAACAATTAAAAGCACGGCAAAAAAAAATGATGAAGATTGTGCCAGAGTGGTTTTTGGAAAAATAAAACTATCAGAAATTGGTGTGTCGAAAATACTAAAAGTGCTTGTTGATTATAAAGTGGAATTTGAATCGAATATTTCCCAGGGGATTTTTTTTTTAGATCCTATAACGAACAAGGGGTTGTATATGTATGATGAAAGAGGATGTTATGTATGGAGTTACAATGGAGGGGGGTTGGAGAATTTGTATAGCAAACGATATAATTGGCTGCCTGCTTACTATCATTCTAGAAGTGTCTATAGGTTATAAATGATGAATTTGAATGTTGTTTCCTAATAAGTGGTGTGTGAGTTAGAATTTTTTTTTGATTAAATATTATTTTCGTAAAAAAAAAACAGCTCATTATTTGGGTTTTTATATAGTGTATTTAAATTATGAGATTTTGATGGAAGTTGCCTTTAAGATTCAAAAATAGCTTTTGATAGTTTGTTTGTAAAAAGAAAATCAATTTCCGGAATGTTAGGATTGTGTGGTTAAATTGACTTGTAAGAGTAGAGGAAGTGTGATGTGGATGGTAGTATTAGATAAAGTTGATTAGTATTCTGTTTTAAATGATAGAAAAGAATTAAGATTTACTAGGGTCAAGGCCAAAATCTGTGGAGTGATGAAATTGAGCAAAATATTTGTTGGTATAAAAAAGAGAAGGAGTTTTATGTTCCTATTACCTCTGAATTACGAACTAAAAGGTTTTGTTTTGACATTGAAGGATTCTTGCCGGAGTATTAGTGTTTTTATATTATCAAAATAATTTAATGTGGTTTTATAGTGATTTGTAATTGTTCAAGAGATTGTATTAAAAGGTTTAGAGTTCAAACTGGTTCGTTTTTTTATGCTATTTGGCTAGTGGGGCAAAGCTAATGATTTTGTCGAAGATACGGTAAAGTTCTTGAGTTGGGTCGGTATTCTTTTTAATTTATGCTTCATTTAGATTTGCTTTTGTATAAGATGTAGCAACCTTTAGTTGTGATTGTTTAAGTGTGCTGCTATTGAGGAGTGTTCTAGATTGTAAATTTACATTTGGCTTTTTGGTTTACCTTGTTTTTTTGTTTTTTTTGGATCTTTGCTAGCGTATTTTATTATAATTTCTTGTAAAAAGCTTCCGTGGTTGTCTTTTGGATGTAAGGACGATCATTAACAGGAGTTGTATTAGAGAAAAATTTCAGGGTAATTAACTCTCCTTATATTGTCAGTTATGTTTAACGTGGTTTCCTTTCTATGAGAGTTTTTTCTTTTTTTTTCTTTTTTTTCAATAGCTATAATATGATAAGCTTCTGATTTGGTTTTAGTAGCCATTGCTGTTATTGTTTCTTTCCTTTTTTTTATCGATTTTTTTGTTGCAATAATATATGGTTCTTCATAGAGGAGAGGTGTTTGGTCTATTTGTAAGTGCTTTTCAATGTCTTTAGCGAAAAGAAATCAATTTTTTATAAATGACTTTTGATGGATCAACACTAAAACCTGTGGAATGTTAAAATTTAAGCATAAATATTGGTTAGCCTGAAAAGAAAAAAATCTAGATTTCTGATACCTCTGAATTGAGATTTAAAAGCTTTTATTTTTGCATTAAAATATTCTGCTGAAGCATTGGTGCTTCTGTTGTCAAAATAATTCAATATCGTTTGATGATGGTTCATAATTGTTCGGGAGATTGTGTTGAAAGGCTTAAAGCCGGATTGGTTTATTTTTTCGTGGCATTTGGCTAGTTTGGCAAAACCAATGATTTTATTTTTTGTATTCTCGAAGATACTACGAAGTTCTTAGGTTGGATTATAGCCTTTTTGAATATCGGGATACAATTCAAATAATAATGCAGTACGTTCTATTTGGTTCGAAGTCCATTTAGATTTGTCTTTGTATAAGAAATAGCGACTTCTGGCAAGTAATTGTTTCGGTGTATCACCGTTAGGAAGTATCTTGGATTCAAAATTTACATTTGATTTGCTGCCTCTCCTCATAGCTTGGTTTTCTTGATCTATAGCTCCCTAGTGATATTTGATTCTAATCTTATCTAGGGCTTCAGTGGTCAGCTTTTGAATATAAAAACGGTTGGTAATACGTGATGCATTAGGAAAATATTTACGGGCAATTAATTCTATATTACCGGCCTTATCCAAAGTGATTTCCTTTACTAGGTTCCTTTTGCTGAGAGGTATTTGTTTAAGAAATGAAATTGCTGTATCGACTTTATTTCCGGTAACCATAGCAATGATTCTCCCTTTTCTGCCTTTAGTGGAGTTGTTAGTTATAATAGTGTGAAGTTTTCCATTGGAGAGAGATGTTTTGTCTATGGACAAGCGTTTTCTAATTTTCTTAGGGAAACAAGCCATTTTTTTGGCATGTGGTTTTTGATCTCAAGCTGTATTGAGATTGTAAATTTCTGCCGGAAACACCATAGGAAGAAGTGGTCGTATTACAGTCATTTGGCCTGGAATCTATTGATTTCTTTTAAAAAAGACGCAAACTCCTGGGGGACGCGAGTTCCGTCTGCTGGTAAATTCCAGTCCCTGAAAACTACTTTTCCAGTATTTTTATTAAGTAATCTTCTGCGGGTAATATGAAGATATCTCTGATGTTTATGAATTGGAAAATCCTGAACAGCTATCTGCTTAAAGAATCCTTTCGGGTTTAATTTAGAGTCTTTGTATTTTTTTGGAATCGAATTAATCTCTCTTAAATGCAAATGAAGTGTCTCCTCTCCTTTCTCATAAGAGGTAAGCTTAAAATAGCGTACTATTATTTGTGGTAATAATAACTTGAGATGGTTGGTAAAAGAAGCTTTTATTTCTAATTAAATTTTAAATGCAAAAAAAAACGACTTTTTAATATTCCTTATAACTATATGTATTGATCTGTTTGTTATGGAGAATATTGATGAGGTGTTTTTTGAAAAGTATAGAAAATGGAAGTGTTGGCGGTTGATCTTGTATAACTAATGGTGAGAGTGTAAAAAAAAAGATAATCATAACAAAGTGTTTGAGTTAAAGTTGTGATATGATTATGCAAGTATGTCTAAAGTTTTTTTTTGTTATAATTATTTTTTATGACTTTGGAGAACGTTTTGTTAGAAACGGCTCTTCAGTTTTTTACATAATAACGGTTATTGAATTTTTCGCTATTGCTAAGGTTTAAGGTGTGGGCTAAACAGGAATTTTAAAGTATGCAAGTACAAGTGTTGAAATGAGTGATGTTGAATATAAGTCCTATTGTGTTAGTTAGGTGTCTTATTGCGGTGTTTTTGTGTAGGAAAGTGTTATTTCTTTGTAATGTTGTTTAGCTGGTTTACTTAATTAAGGTTTTGCACTGTGTTAGGTTGTGTTTAAAAGACTTTAATTTTGATTGTTGTGAACTTTTTTTGTGATGTTATTTGAAGAGGGGTATTGTTAATATGGTGTTTTGATTAAGTAAGACTTATATTGATAGTTAAATGGCTTTTTGAGGAGGTTTTAAAATGAAATTAGAAATAATTTTGCCTCAAGTTTTTAAGTAAGTAAATAGTTTTTAATGGTTTAAGATTCATTGTGATTTAAGTATAAAAGAACAATTTAAATTAAGATTATTGAAATTTTATAGACGGGTGTCTGTAGTTTGTTTGAAGTTAATTAAATGTCATTATTCCTTTTTTTTGTTTGCATAATGATGTGTGTTTAAAAAGGTTAAAAAGTGAAATTATGAAAAGAAGATTTATTTGCCTTGCAGCTTTAGTAGGGCTTGGGTTTACAGCAAATGCGCAGGTTGGAATTGGTACTACAACACCAAATCCTTCGACTCAATTGGAAATTGTTTCAAATAATAAAGGGGTCTTGTTTCCTCAGGTTGCTCTTAGAGGAAAAGATGATTCAATCACTATTACGTCTGGTAATATAAACAGTTTGTTTGTTTATAATACTGCTACAGCTGGTGTTGGTGATAATGGTGTGACTCCGGGGTACTATTTTTGGTTAGAAGCAGACTTAAAATGGGTAAAAGTGTTGACGGGAACTTCTCAGGATGTAGATAAGAATACGCTTTCAACCTTGCATAAAGACACTGATCGCAAAGGGCATTATACTTATACGAACGAAAACGGAGATGTAACATATGTTGATGTTGTGGGTGATGTGACTTCGAATTTTGATACTATAATTAATAATCCTGCTAATCAGGAGCTTATTAAAAGTATTATTAATAGGGCAGAAGGTACAGTAATCTATGATTCGGTTAACAATGTCTTTACATACGTTGATGCTTCTGGAAATACCCAGACTATCAATTTGAGCATTATGGTTAAGGCGAACGAGACGCTGACTACTTTGGTTGATAAAGGAAATGGTGTTTATGAGTACACGAGTGAGAACGGAACTGTTACCCCTATTAATGTTGTGGGAGATGTAACGAATAATTTTGCAGACGTAATCAAC
>NZ_JCAXEB010000014.1:0-144516 GCF_059758655.1 Flavobacterium sp. GQ95 | reverse complement strand
TTATTCAGGGCTTTGTTCTTTTTGCATGTTCAGTAAATAGGCCATATTCCTGATCACATGATCGTGTTTTTTTACAAAAGGATTTTCTTCATTCCAGACATATCCGGCTAATACCGAACAAATTTTTTCTTTCACATCCGGGTTTTCCGGTTGATGAAAAAACAAGGTCTGAAGGTTTCCGGTGTACCATTCTTTCACATAAGTAGTAAAAACAGCTATTCCTCTTTTCATGTATTCAGTAAATTCAACTTCCCAATCTACTTCAATTCCCTGCGATTCTTTTATGTATAATTTTGCTGCCAACATTCCGGATTCGGTCGCAAAGGCAACTCCGGATGAAAAAACCGGATCTAAGAATTCAGAGCTATTTCCTGTTAACGCAAAACCATCGCCATACATTCTTTTTACGGCTCTTGAATAATTTTCCAGTTTTACCGGTTCAAATAGAAACTCGGTTCCTTTAAATCTTTGGATATAATAATCCGACATCTGAATTGCATTTCGCAAAGCTTCGGCATTATCTTTATTTTCTGAAAGTGAATTAATAAAATCAGTCGGGCCAACAACGCCTAAACTTGTATTTCCATTCGAAAACGGAATAACCCACAACCAAACCTCAGTTTCCAGAATGTCAAATGAAATCTGGGTTCCTTCTTCGCCTTCTGGTCGGTTAATATCTTTTACGTGAGTAAATATCGAAGAATGCGGATCTAATTTTGATGGCGTATCCAAATCTAAAAGTCTTGGTAAAACTCTACCGTATCCACTGGAATCAATAATAAATTTTGCATGAATTTCTTTTAAATTTCCGTCTTTGTCTTTTACAATGGTTTTCGAATTTTTTCCTTCAAAAGAAACTTCCAAAACCTCCGTTTCAAATTCCAAATCGATTCCTTTTCTAACGACTTCCTCTGCCATTGTATTGTCAAAATCAGCGCGCGGCACCTGCCAGGTCCAATCCCAGCCTTCTCCAAATTTCTGACTGAAATCGAAAACACAAATTTCTTCTCCCCTGATAAAACGAGCCCCGAGTTTTTTTTCAAAATTCATCGCATCGAGACATTCAAAAAGTTCAGCTTCCGCAAAATGATCCATCACTCGCGGAATAAGGCTTTCGCCGACCACAAGTCTTGGAAATTTTGTTTTCTCCACCACTTTTATCTTAATATTATTTTTATAAAGATACGATGCCGAAACGCATCCAGAAGGTCCTGCACCAATCACTAAAACATCAACAAACTCCTTTGTCATAATAAAAATGTTACCGATTATTAACTTACATTTGCCTTCATCAAAATAACTACATTTATTTTGATAAATAAAATTAAATTAGCACAATCAAAACCGATTTAATGAATACAATTAATGAATATTTAAGTTTAGGAGAATTCGAAGCCATTATTTTTGGAAATAACAAAGTTGCAATCAGCGATGTAGTTTTAAATCGGGTAAACGAAAGCTTTAACTTTCTGAAAGAATTTTCAGGAAATAAAATAATATATGGCGTAAATACTGGTTTTGGACCAATGGCTCAATATAGAATTAAAGAGTCAGACCAAATTCAGCTACAATATAATTTAATCAGAAGCCACTCTTCAGGAACCGGAAAACCATTAAGTCCGGTTTGTGCAAAAGCAGCAATTTTAGCTCGATTGAATACGCTTTCATTAGGAAATTCAGGAGTTCATCCTTCTGTTATCCATTTGATGGCAGAATTAATCAACAGAGATATTACGCCTCTAATTTTTGAACACGGAGGTGTTGGTGCGAGCGGCGATTTAGTACAATTATCACACTTGGCTTTGGTCTTAATTGGCGAAGGCGAAGTTTTTTATAAAGGAGAAAGAAGACCAACTCCTGAAGTTTTTGAAATTGAAGGTTTAAAACCAATTCAGGTAGAAATCAGAGAAGGTTTGGCTTTGATCAACGGAACTTCGGTTATGACAGGAATTGGCGTTGTAAATGTGCATCATGCCAACAAATTATTAGACTGGTCTTTAAAATGTTCCTGCGCCATCAACGAATTGGTTCAGGCTTATGACGATCATTTCTCTGCAGAATTAAACCAAACCAAACGTCATAAGGGACAACAGGAAGTAGCCTCAAGAATGAGAGAAAATCTTTCTGACAGTACCCTGATCCGTAAAAGAGAAGATCATTTATATTCCGGAGAAAACACTGAGGAAATCTTCAAAGAAAAAGTTCAGGAATATTATTCATTGCGTTGTGTACCTCAAATTTTAGGTCCGGTTTTAGAAACGATCAACAATGTTGCTTCTATTTTAGAAGACGAATTTAACTCGGCAAACGACAACCCAATTATCGACGTAAAAAACAAACACGTTTATCACGGAGGTAATTTTCATGGCGATTATATTTCGCTTGAAATGGACAAACTAAAAATCGTTATTACCAAATTAACGATGCTGGCAGAACGTCAATTGAATTATTTACTGAATTCAAAAATCAACGAAATTCTTCCTCCGTTTGTCAATTTAGGAACTTTAGGATTTAATTTCGGAATGCAGGGTGTTCAGTTCACCGCAACCTCAACAACTGCCGAAAGCCAGATGTTATCCAACCCAATGTACGTTCACAGTATCCCAAACAACAATGACAATCAGGATATTGTAAGTATGGGAACAAACGCGGCCGTGATTACCTCAAAAGTAATCGAAAATGCTTTTGAAGTTTTGAGCATTGAAATGATCACGATTGTTCAGGCAATTGATTATTTAAACCAAAAAGATAAAATTTCATCGGTTACCAAAAAATGGTACGATGATGTTCGAAATATAATTCCGGTATTTAAGGAAGATCAGGTAATGTACCCGTTTGTACAGCAAGTAAAAGATTATCTGATCAACAGTTAAATTTTAATTTCACATTATTAATATTGAACCTTTAAATCATGAAAAAAATACTTCTTTTTTTATTTGCTTGCTGCATTCAATTTGTTAATAGTCAGGAACTGGCTTTAGTTAAAAAAAATTCTAAAATTGGATATATTTCCAAAAATGGAGATTTTAAAATTGAGCCAAAATACAAATCTGCAAAAAGCTTTTCTGAAGGTTTGGCAGCTGCAGAAGAAAATGGAAAATGGGGATTCATTGATACAAAAGGAGCCTGGGTAATTCCAGCCGATTTTAAGGATGCCAAAGATTTTAATAGCGGAATTGCCGTTGTTCAAAAAGACAAAGATTGGGTTTATATCAATACAAAAGGAGAAATTCAAAAAGCCCCGGCTTCTGATAAAGTATTTGATTTTAACAATGGCGTTGCTTTTATAAGACAAAACGATAAAGTTGGATTGATCAATTCAAAAATGACAGTTGTTCTGGAACCGAAATACGATCAGATCAAATCTTTTGAAAATGGTTTTGCCAGAGTTGAAAGCAATAAAAAATGGGGAATTATTAATACTTCTGGTAAAGAATTAGTAGAGCCAACTTATGATGAAATAGGCAATTATTTTAAAAACACCAGCTGGGCAAGAAAAGATAAAACTTTCGGAATTGTAAGTGACGGAAAATTTATTCCGGTTGACGGAGCAGAGAAAATCTGGGACTTTGAAACACAAGATCTGACTTTTGCCAAAAAGAACGGAAAAATTGGATTTATTGATTTAAAAGGAAATTGGGTAATTACTCCAATATACGATAAAGCAAAAGCATTCTCAAAAAATTTAGCTCCGGTTTGTGTGGGTTCTAAATGGGGATATATCAACCCAAAAGCAGAATTTGTAATTGAGCCAACTTATAGCGATGCTGAAGTTTTCAGCTCAAATGGACTGGCTCCGGTAAAAGAAAAAAACTGGGGATTTATCAATGAAACTGGAAAAATAGTAATCCCAACACAATACGGAATTACAACCAACGGAATTATCGCCATGTTTGTACAACAGGATAAAGGATTTATCGACGGTGTTGCAAGAGTAAAAAACGAAGGAAAATGGGGTTTTCTTAAACCAGACGGAACTGTAGTCAGCAATCAATGGTTTGAAAACGCTGAGTTATTTTCAAGATCAGAAAAAAAAGAGATAATTGAAGCTGCAGCTGAAAAGCCAAAACAGGAAATAAAACAAGCAAAGCCGGCAGCTAAACCTGTAGTCAAAAAAAAGAAATAACATTTATCTCCAATAAAAAAATAAAAATTACATAAATGAAATGTGTATTAGTAACAGGCGGTTCGAGAGGAATTGGAAGTGCTATTTGTAAAAAATTAGCCGTCGAAGCCAATTATCATATTCTGATTAATTATCATTCGAATAAAACGGCTGCCGAAGCAACACTTCAGGAAATACAAAAATTAGGAGCAACCGGAGAAATTCTGGGTTTTGACGTTTCTAATTTTGAAGACGTACAAAACACTTTAACAAAATGGCAGGAAGCCAACCCAGAAGCGCTTGTTGAAGCTATTGTAAATAATGCCGGAATTACAAAAGACGGTCTTTTTATGTGGATGACTCCCGAAGACTGGAACGGAGTTGTTAATACAAGTTTAAACGGATTTTTTAATGTGACGCAATTTTTTATTCAAAAAATGCTTCGCAATAAATATGGCCGAATTGTGAATATGGTTTCGGTTTCGGGCGTAAAAGGAACGGCCGGACAAACCAATTATTCAGCTGCAAAAGGCGCTATTGTTGCTGCTACAAAAGCATTAGCACAAGAAGTTGCCAAACGTAATATTACAGTAAATGCTGTAGCTCCTGGTTTTATCAGAACAGACATGACGAGTCAGCTGGATGAAAAAGAATTATTAAAGCTAATTCCGGTCAATCGTTTTGGCGAAGCCGAAGAAGTGGCAGATTTGGTAAGCTTTTTGATTTCTAAAAAAGCAAGCTATATTACTGGTGAGATTATCAATATAAATGGGGGAATATATTCTTAAAAAATTACTTTGAAAGACGATGAATAAGAGAGTTGTAATTACTGGAATGGGAATTTATTCTTGTATCGGAACTTCTTTAGATGAAGTAAAGGAATCTTTATACAACGGAAAATCGGGTATTCAGTTTGATTCTGATAGAAAAGAATTTGGTTTTCAATCGGCTTTAACCGGCATGGTTCCAAAAGCGGATTTAAAAAATTTACTGACCCGAAGACAACGTATGAGCATTGGTGAAGAAACCGAGTATGCTTATATGGCCACTATCGAAGCATTGAAAAATGCCAATATCGACGATGCTTTTTTTGATGAGCGCGAAGTCGGAATTATGTATGGAAACGACAGTGTTTCTAAAGCCATTATCGATGCCACAGATATTGTTCGTGAGAAAAAAGATACAGCCCTAATAGGTTCCGGAGCAATTTTCAAATCGATGAATTCGACGGTTACGATGAATCTTTCAACAATTTTTAAACTTCGAGGCATCAATTTAACGGTAAGTGCGGCCTGCGCGAGCGGCTCACATTCTATTGGTTTGGCTTATTTCTTAATAAAAAGCGGTTTTCAGGATATTATTATCACTGGTGGAGCACAGGAAATCAACAAATATGCGATGAGCAGTTTTGATGGATTGGGCGTTTTTTCGAATAGAGAAAGTGAGCCTGAAAAAGCTTCAAGACCTTTTGATGCAGATCGTGACGGATTAATTCCGTCAGGCGGAGGAGCCACTTTAATTCTTGAAAGTTATGAATCGGCCATTGCAAGAGGAGCCAATATTATCGCCGAAGTTTGTGGTTATGGATTCTCATCAAACGGTGGACATATTTCAACGCCAAATGTCGAAGGTCCATCTATAGCCATGCAACGAGCGCTTGACGATGCCAAATTAAAAGCAGCCGATATTGATTATATAAATGCACATGCTACTTCAACTCCCGTTGGAGACGGAAATGAAGCCAAAGCGATATTTGAAGTTTTTGGTGAGAAAAATCCTTATGTAAGTTCAACAAAATCAATGACTGGTCACGAATGTTGGATGGCCGGAGCCAGCGAAGTTATTTATTCTATTTTAATGATGCAGCACGATTTCATTGCTCCAAACATCAATTTAGACAATCCCGATGAAGATGCCGCTAAATTAAATTTGGTCAAAACCACTTTAAACAAAAAATTTGACATATTTTTGTCCAATTCCTTCGGATTCGGAGGAACCAACTCTGCGTTGGTGGTTAAAAAGTTTAAATTGAACAATGAATAAAGAAGAGATTATAACGAGAATTAATGGTTTTTTGGTTGATGAATTTGAAGTAGACAATGACGACATTGAACCAGATGCTAATTTAAAAGATACACTTGGGTTAGACAGCTTAGATTATGTTGATTTAGTTGTTTCTATTGAAGCTAACTTTGGTGTAAAACTAGTTGAAGCTGATTTTGTCGGAATCGCTACTTTTCAGAACTTCTATGACCTGATTGAAACCAAATTAAAAGCTAAAACTGCTTAATGAGCAAATGGGATGGCAAATCCAAAGGAACAGTTTTAGGCTATAGAATATTCGTTTTTTTGATACAAAAAGCGGGTGTCAGGTCTGCTTATGTCTTACTTTATTTTGTCGCTTCTTATTATTTTTTGTTTCTAAAGAAAAGCAATCGCGCTATTTTTTATTATTTCAAAGAAAGGCTCCAGTATTCCAATTTCTATGCAAAAAAAATGGTTTTCAAAAGTTACTACACTTTTGGACAGACTATTATTGACAAGATTTCCATTTCAGCCGGAATGCGAAACAAATTCACTTATGAATTTGACGGAATAGAAATTTTAAAAAAACTTTTGTCCGAAAAAAAAGGTGGTGTTTTAATTAGCGCTCATATTGGAAATTTTGAAATTGCAGAACATTTTTTAGGCGATATCGATCTTGAATTTCAGATCAATTTAGTCACTACAGATTTAGAGCATTCTGCAATCAAAAATTATTTAGAAAGCGTTACCCAAAAATCAAGCGTTAAATTCATCATTATCAGAGATGATTTGTCTCACATTTTTGAGATCAATGCGGCCTTAGCCAATAATGAATTAGTTTGTTTTACGGGCGATCGTTATTTTGAAGGCACAAAATCACTTACTGCAGAAATCCTTGGTAAAAGCGCTCACTTTCCTGCAGGACCATTTTTAATAGCTTCGCGATTAAAAGTGCCCGTTGTTTTTGTGTATGTAATGAAAGAATCAAACCTGCATTATCATTTGTATGCGCGCGAAGCGATAGTCAAACACCGTGACGAAAAAGGTTTGCTAAAAGCGTATATTGACAGTGTCGAATCAATGTTGGAAAAATATCCTTTACAGTGGTTCAATTACTTTGATTTTTGGAATCAGTTAAAAATAAAATAAGATCTTACAATTAAAAATCGTTCTTTTATACTTTACAACTCTTAAAGTAACGTATGCAGGAATTTGACACGATTATCATTGGTTCCGGAGTTGGAGGTTTGTCCACTGCCATTTGTCTTGCAAGAGAAGGACAAAAAGTTTTGGTACTTGAACAACATTATGTTCCCGGCGGATGGAGTCATAGTTTTACCTTAAACAAACAGCGTTTTAGTCCCGGCGTACATTATGTCGGACTTTTAGAAGAAGGTCAAACTACCAATGATTTGTACAGGGGTCTGGGAATTGCCAATGACATGGTTTTTTTCAGAATGAATAAAAACGCTTATGAGCATTGCTTAATTGGAGACACTACTTTTGATTTGCCGGCCGGAGTCGAAAATCTAAAAAAAACACTTTCTTCTCATTTTCCACACGAAGAAAAAAACATTCACGAATATCTTTCATTGGTTCAAAAAGTGAATTATGAACTGCAGTTAATTCCAAAACTTAAAGGTTTCTGGCAAAACATTACCGTTCCATTTCGCACCAAACACTTTGGAAAATTTGCACTCTTTCCGCTAAAAAAAGTAATAGGCTGGTATGTTAAAGATCCTATGCTTAAAGCCGTTCTTAACATTCAGTGCGGCGATCATGGGCTTTCGCCAAATCGTGCCTGTTTTCCTGTACACTGCTCGGTAATGAATCATTATTTTGATGGAGGCTTTTATCCAATGGGCGGCGGCGGCGGCATTGTAAAAGCAATGACAAACGGAGTAAAAAGACATGGCGGCGAAATACGTGTAAAACAAAACGTAAGCCAAATTCTGATCGAAAATAAAAAAGCAATTGGAATTCAGCTTGAAAACGGCGAAAAAATATTCGCAAAAAATATTGTTTCAAATGCAGACCCGTCCATCACTTATTTAAATTTAATCGATAAAGTAAATCTAAGTAAATCGTTTCTCAAAAAACTCGAAAAAACAAAATATTCTGTTTCTTCTTTAATTTTATTCCTCACACTCGATATTGATGTTACTTTATATGATATTGATTCTGGCAATATCTGGATGATGAAAGATGAAAATGATGATGCTAATTTTGAGCATTTAATGAGTGATGCAATTGATTCAGGAGATTCATTTCCGTCTGTATTTATAAGTTGTACAACCCTTAAAGATCCGGCAAGTTTTAATGGTCGCTTTCATAATTTTGAAATTGTAACCTATGTCAATTATGATCATTTAAAAGATTATAATGATTTAGAAGATTATCACAATGAGGATTACAAAAAATTCAAAGAAAAAATCATAAATAAACTGATGAACAATCTGGAAAAGATAATTCCGAATGCCAAACAGCATATTATTCAGGCCGAATTAGGAACACCAAAAACCAATGAATTTTATATCAATTCGACTAAAGGAAATGTTTATGGAACCGAAAAAACATTAAATCAGGTTGGTCCGTTTTCGTTTAAAAACAAAACTCAAATCGAAAATTTGTTTCTTTGCGGAGCCTGTACATTATCACATGGCGTTGCAGGCGCAACATATTCAGGAGTTGCAGCTGCTGCAGCAATTTTAGGCTGCACATCAGATGATTTATTAATTGAAGATGAAAATCAGAAAATCCGAATTTATGATGCCGAAGATTCTTCGACATGGCCAGAATGGGTTCACACAAAAAGGGCAGATAAAAGAAGAAAATTCGTTTAAATAAATTTACTTATTTTTGTTTGCAACCAAAGCCTTCAAATCAAATGAAAAATGTTCTCGTTATTTTTTATTCTCAATCCGGGCAACTAGAATCTATTGCGCGAAATATTGCAAAACCCTTTTTAAACTCAAATGAAATAAAGGTAACTTTTCACGAAATTCAATTAGAAAAACCTTTTCCTTTTCCCTGGAATAAAACTACTTTTTTTGATGCTTTCCCGGAGTCTTTTTTACAAATTCCAACGGCCTTAAAACCAGTTTCTGAGGAAATTCTGAATATAAAATACGATCTTGTTCTTTTGCATTATCAGGTTTGGTATTTATCGCCTTCAATCCCAATGAACTCTTTTCTGAAAAGTGCTGAAGCTAAAACCATTCTGAACAATACACCTGTCATTACTATCAACGGTTCCAGAAATATGTGGATTATGGCGCAGGAAAAAGTCAAAGTTTTATTGCGTGATGTAAATGCGAAATTGGTTGGAAATGTTGCGTTGGTCGATCGTGTCGGGAATTTAATCAGTGTGATTACGATTGTACACTGGATGTTTTCCGGAGTTAAGAAAAAATATTTAGGCTTTTTTCCATTGCCTGGCGTTTCGGATAAAGACATTCAGGAATCGAATAAATTTGGAGAAGTAATACTTTCCCAATTCAATCAAAACAAATTAGACGATTTACAACCAAAATTAGCCGAAATAGGTGCTGTAAAAATCAGTTCGTATTTAGTGACGGTAGATAAAACAGCGAATAAAATATTTAATAAATGGTCTAATATCATTCATAAAAATAAAAAAAACAGAAAAACGCTTCTTAAAATATTTTATGTTTATTTATTCTTGGCTATATGGCTAATCTCACCAATAGTCTATATATTGCATCTTATTACCTATCCATTTAAGTTCAAAAAAATAAAAAAGGAAACTCAATATTATCAGGGAGTTTAGAAGAGGAAATTAAATTATGTTTGACGTATATATTACCAAAGCCGCAAAGTATTTACCAAATGAAGCTGTTTCAAATGATGAAATGGAAAATTATTTGGGTCTTATAAATGATACTGCCTCAAAAGCAAGACGTATTATTTTGCGTAATAATAAAATTACAAGCCGATATTACGCTGTAGATAAAGAAGGCAAAAGTACACACAGCAATGCTGAATTGACACGAAACGCTGTTGTACAATTATTTGATGAAAAATTCACAGATCAGGATGTCGAAGTGCTTTCCTGTGGAACCTCATCACCGGATGTTTTAGCACCATCACACGCCGCAATGGTTCATGGTTTATTAAAAAATAGATCGGTAGAATTAAATTCTTCGATGGGAATTTGCTGTTCAGGAATGAATGCCTTGAAATATGGTTTTCTTTCGATACGCTCAGGAAATTCTAAAAACGCGATTTGCACAGGATCTGAAAAAGTTTCGACCTGGCTTTCGTCTCCAAAATACAATCACGAAATCATCAACTTAAAAAATCTGGAAGCGCAGCCTATTATTGCTTTCAAAAAAGATTTTTTACGTTGGATGTTGTCTGATGGAGCAGGAGCTTTTTTATTAGAAAACAAACCAAGTGGAGACATTTCCTTAAAAATCGAATGGATGGAATCGTATTCTTATGCCTTCGAACTGGAAGCTTGCATGTATGCCGGCGGAGATAAATTAGAAAATGGAGAAATTAAACCATGGAGTGATTTCAAACCTGATGAATGGCTAAACGAATCTGTTTTTGCTGTAAAACAGGATGTAAAATTATTAGACGAATTCATTCTGCCAAAAGGTGTCGAAAGCATGAGCGATGCAATGGCCAAACATAATGTTACCGGCGAAGAAGTTGATTATTTTTTACCACACGTTTCGTCTCACTTTTTTGTGGAAGGATTGAAAAACGGCTTAAACAAAAAAGGAATCGTAATTACCGATGAAAAATGGTTTATGAACCTTTTGAGAGTTGGAAATGTTGGATCGGCATCGATTTATATTGCTGTTGAAGAATTAATGAACTCTGGCCAATTAAAAAAAGGAGACCGTATTTTATTGTCTGTTCCTGAAAGTGGAAGATTCTCATTTGCGTATGCATATTTAACCGTTTGCTAATGGAAACTACTATACTTTTAGAAAAAGAAACGGTTGGAGATTTATTGCCACAGAAGTTTCCTTTTGTAATGGTAGATCGCCTATTTTCTTATTCTGAAACTTCATTGGTTGCTGGTTTGAAAATTGAAAATGACAATATTTTTTTAGAAGATAATACTTTTCTGGAAGCGGGTTTAATTGAACATATGGCGCAGTCTGTGGCTTTGCATACCGGTTATCAGTTTTTTTTGAAAAACGAAACTGCACCAACTGGTTACATCGGTTCGATTAAAGATATCGAAATCAAAAAATTGCCTCAAATCAACGATACGATTCAATCGACCATTACGATTTTACAGGAATTTGGGGGAATCACTTTGGTTGACATTGTGACTTTTTTGAATGATGAAGAAATTGCAAGCGGACAAATGAAAACCGTTTTAGCCAAATAAAACTATGAAAGTGGGAGTTGATATCCAAAATTACTTACCTCATCGAGCTCCGATGCTGATGGTCGATTTGATTTTAGATATCGATGCCAACTTCGTAGAAACTATTTTTTTGATCAAAGAAGACAATATTTTTGTCGACAACAACACTTTTACAGAAGCCGGTTTAATCGAAAACACAGCGCAAACTTGTTCGTCAATTGTCGGTAAAAAGTATTTTTTTGATGAAGATGGCACAGAAAATGAGAATGTTAGCGTTATAGGTTTTATCAGCGCTTTAAAAAATGTAAAAATACATTCATTGCCAAAAGTTGGTGATAGCATTACAACCAAAGCAACTTTGGTTACAAAATTTGTTGGCGACGATTATACTTTATGCACAATGAGCTGTGAAAGCTTACTCGAAGACCTACTACTTTTAGAATGCGAAATTAATTTGTTTATTCAAAAGACGATTTCGGCAACAACTTAATTCTAATTGAAAACTAAACCCGTCATGGAAAAAGAAAATGTACCTCAGCACGATGGAAATTTAAGCAAAAAGAACCTCAAAGAATTGGTTTACGCCACAGATGAAAACGGCAATTATACAACCGCTTTAAGTACGGGTTGGGAACCAAAAGCCATTGCACTTTCGAACGCGATCGATGATATAAAAGAGCGTGCCGAAGAAGCAAAACTAAAAGTTCAGATTGGAGAATTGAGTCCGATTTGCTATTATATGGAACTCAATAAAATGGATCTTACGATTCTTGCCGGTTATGTTGATATGTGGAAATGGCGCGTAAAAAGACATTTTAAACCAACCGTTTTCGCTAAATTAAGTGATAAAATTTTACAAAAATATGCCGACGCTTTTGACATTTCAATAGCCGAATTAAAAAACTTTAAAACAGATTAATGCAAGTTACTTTTACACACCATCAATCTGCTCATTGTGAAAATGGAGTAGCTTCAAATTTGCTAAAAAACAGCGGACTAAACATCAGCGAACCGATGGTTTTCGGAATTGGTTCCGGACTTTTGTTCGTGTATTTGCCTTTTATAAAAGTAAACCACGCGCCAGCCATCAGTTACAGAACTTTGCCCGGACAAATTTTTAATAAAGTCGCAAGCCGTTTAAATCTTAAAATAAAAAGACAAAAATTTTCCTCTGTTTCAAATGCTACTCAGGCTTTAGACGAAAATTTAAAAAATAATATTCCAACCGGATTGCAAGTTGGTGTTTACAACCTAACTTATTTTCCGGATGAATACCGTTTTCATTTCAACGCACACAATTTAGTCGTTTACGGAAAAACCGAAACCGATTATCTGATTAGCGATCCTGTGATGGAAACTGTTACCACTTTAACACACGACGAGTTAGACAAAGTACGTTTTGCCAAAGGAGCGTTTGCGCCAAGAGGCCAAATGTATTATCCAATCCAAGTTCCGAGTGAAGTTGATTTCAAAAGTGCGATCATCAAAGGAATCAAAGATACGTGTCGCACTATGCTAGCGCCAATGCCAATTGTAGGTGTTCGCGGAATTAGATTTGTTTCCCGCCGAATCAGGAAATGGCCCGCAAAACACGGTGTCAGAAAAGCCAATCATTATCTGGCGCAAATGGTGCGCATGCAGGAAGAAATTGGAACCGGAGGCGGTGGTTTCCGTTTTATTTATGCCGCATTTTTACAAGAAGCTTCGGTTATTTTGGGTAATGAAGAATTGAAAAATCTTTCGAAAGAAATGACTCAAATTGGAGATTCCTGGAGAGATTTTGCCGTTGAAGCTTCCCGAATTTACAAAAACAGAAGTGCCAAAGAAGACGCTTACAACGCCATCGCCGATGAACTTTTGGATATCGCCAATCGCGAGGAAATCTTTTTCAAAAAACTAAAAAAAGCAATCAGCTAACTATATTTTGAATTCCATTATAAAAATAGAATCCCTTTCGAAAAAGTACAAAGACGCAGAAATGTTTTCTTTGAACGACGTTTCGCTGGAGATAAACGAAGGTCAGATTTTTGGATTATTAGGTCCAAATGGTGCCGGAAAAACTACTTTAATCTCAATGCTCTGCGGATTGATCAAACCAACTTCAGGACATTTTACGATTAATGATCTGGATTATTCGCATCATTCCTCCAAAATCAAAAAGATCATTGGCGTTGTTCCTCAGGAATATGCACTTTATCCAACCTTGACAGCTCGTGAAAACCTACATTATTTTGGAAGTATGTATGGCTTGAAAGGTTCTTATTTAAAAGACAAAGTAATTGAAACTTTAGATCTTTTGGGACTTTTAAAATTTGCCGACAAACGCATTGAAACCTTTTCAGGCGGAATGAAACGCAGAGTCAATTTGATTGCCGGAATTCTGCACAATCCGAAAGTTTTGTTTTTGGATGAACCAACCGTTGGTGTTGATGTACAATCTAAAAATGCTATTTTGGATTATTTAAAAGTATTAAACCAAAACGGAACAACGATTATTTATACTTCGCACCATTTGGCTGAAGCCGAAGATTTCTGCGACACAATTGCCATTTTAGACCAAGGCCGAATTTACGCCCAAGGCACGCCATCCACTTTGATTGCGTCTGTCGAAGAAGCCAGAAATCTTGAAGAAGTTTTTATTTCATTAACCGGTAAAGACTTTAGAGATGCTATATAAAATTTGGATGTCGGTCGTAAAAGAATTTTTATTGCTGAAACGCGATTTAGGCGGTTTGATTATTCTATTTGTCATGCCTTTGATATTGGTAATCACGGTTACTATCATTCAGGATAGTACCTTTAAAACCGTAAGCGACAATAAAATTCAAATTTTATTGGTAGATAACGACAAAGGTTCGGTTTCAAAAACAGTTTTTGATAATCTGCAAAAGAATAATGCATTCGATATTATAACGAAAATCGATAATCAGCCAATTACAGAAGAAGTTGCCAAAGAAAATGTTTACAAAGGAAAATTTAAATTGGCGATTGTAATTCCGAAAGATTTAAGTGTTGATTTGCAAGCCAAAGTAGATCAGAATGTACAAAACATTGTGAGCAAAATGGGTTTTACCGATTCTATTGCCGAACCTAAAAATTCAAAAGTTTTACAGCAAAAAGAAGTTAAATTGTATTTTGATCCGGCTGTTCAAATGAGTTTCAAAACTTCAGTTATGAACGCTATTGACAAAATGATTTCTCAGATTGAAACCAAGTCCATTTATACGACTTTTCAAAATCAATTGGGCGAAGAAAATACACAATTCGACCAAAAGAGTTTCATTACTTTTAAAGAAATAATTCCAAGAATAAACAACAAAGAAATTTTGCCGAATTCAGTTCAGCATAACGTTCCTGCCTGGACACTTTTTGCGATATTTTTTATTGTGATTCCGTTGTCCATCAATATTGTAAAAGAAAAATCACAAGGAACGTTTGTGCGTTTATTGACCAATCCTGTTTCGAATTTAATCGTGATTATCGGAAAAACCATTACGTATTTAATGATCTGTATGATTCAGTTTTACATGATGGTTGCAGTCGCAATATTCTTATTTCCGCATATTGGTTTACCTCCATTAAACGTTGAAGGACATTTATTTTTAATGAGTATTGTTGCTTTATTTTCTGGTTTTGCCGCAATTGGTTTCGGAATTTTATTGGGAACTGTGGCGAGCACTCAGGAACAATCGGCTCCGTTTGGTGCAACGAGTGTAATCATTTTAGCTGCCGTTGGAGGGGTTTGGGTTCCTGTTTTTGCTATGCCGAAAATTATGCAAATCATTGCGAAATCATCGCCTATGAATTGGGGATTGGAAGCTTTTTATGACGTTTTATTGCGCAACGTTTCTTTCCTCGAAATCATCCCAAAAATAAGTTTGCTATTTTTGTTCTTTATAATCACAACTTCCATTGCCTTATTTTATGACAAAAAGAAAAGAACAGTATAACGAAGCCACTTCCCTAACCGTTTCGCACGAAATCAGAATTCGTTTCAACGAAACTGATCCTCTTGGAATCGTTTGGCACGGCAATTATATTACCTATTTTGAAGATGGAAGAGAAGCATTTGGACGCGAACACGGACTTACCTATTTAGACATTGCCAAAACCGGTTTTACAACGCCAATTGTAAAATCAAAATGCGAACACAAACTATCTTTGCGTTACGGCGATGTTGTAACGATTGAAACAACCGTTGTCGATACACCAGCCGCAAAAATAATTTACCGTTTTAGAATTATAGACGAAAAAGGCGAAGTGGCCTGCACCGGAGAAACCGTTCAGGTATTTTTAGATAAAGAAGGAAACTTAATGCTGACCAATCCTCCTTTTTATGAGGAATGGAAACGTAAAGTGGGGCTTTTAAAATAAATTAAAAATTACCGGTTATATTTCTAAAATAACTTTAACTCAAAACAAATTATGAAGAAAACTGTAATGTTATTTTTAATAGTTTTAATTTCAATTTCTTGCCAAAAGGAGACGACAAAAAAAGAAAAACCTGTTGAAAAAACTACAGCTGAAAATACTAAAATAGAAAAAAAAGAAAGCCTCCCAGAAACCATTGACTCCAAAAATGCAAAAAAATGGTTAACTGAAACTGTAAACGCTTATTTTAAAAAAGACTTTCCTAAAATGTCAGGGATAACGACCAAAACGTATGAGGAATATAAAACTGAAGCTACAAATGTTGACTTAGATACTGACGTAGCAATGACTCAAACAGAATTTGAAAATAAGTGGAAAAATAAGTACGACACAAAATATGCAGGAATAGGATATGGTTTTTTAATATCCGGACAAGATTGGGGGGAAAATTGAAATTACAGAATGTAATTTATTATCAGGAAACGAGAATAGTTATGTTTTTCAAACTATACTAAGTGATACAGAATTTAAAACGGACTATAAAAGAGATATAAAAATTATAAAATCAGAAAAATCTTTTTTGATAGATGATGTTATAGAATATAATTAAATATAAAATAGCAAACAATTGACCAAATCAATTGTTGAACCTTTTTCCTGCAAGGTTTTGGAAACCTTGCAGCGTTATATAAAAATCTGCTTTAATCTGTTTAAATCTGCGTGCCATTTTTTCCAGACAAAGCTTTAAAATACCTACAAGGTTTTGAAAACCTTGCAGGACAGCAAAAATTACAAAATGATAAGAGAAGTATATATAAATGAAACCAATTGTATCACGCCTTTAGGTTTTGATGTTGACTCCAACATCGAAGCGATTTTGCGTGGCGATTCAGGAATTCAATTGCATCAGGATATTTCCTTGATGCCGAATCCGTTTTATGCTTCTGTTATTTCTGATGAAAAAATAAAAAGTGCTTTTGAAAAAATAAGTACTGAAACCAAATATTCTCGTTTAGAGAAAATGATGATTTTGGCTTTAGAGCCGATGATCAAAAATTCCGGAGTTGAGTTAAATTCGAAAACGGCTTTTATACTTTCGACCACAAAAGGAAATGTTACGGCTTTAAAAGAGCATTCTGAAGCGAGTTTTCAAAATGCCCATTTAGATGTTTTGGCAAAAAATGTTGCTGATTTCTTCGGATTTCAAACAACGCCAATCGTAGTTTCGAATGCTTGTGTTTCTGGAATTTTAGCGATTTCAGTTGCCAAAAGAATGATTCAGTCGGAGCTTTATGATACCATTTTTGTCGTTGCCGGCGACGAAGTTTCAGAATTTGTATTGTCTGGTTTTAATGCTTTTCAGGCAATGAGCGATTTGCCTTGTAAACCCTATTCTAAAAACAGAACCGGCGTAAGTTTGGGCGAAGCAACAGCTGCTGTTTTAGTTTCAGCGGAAGCCAGAAATGCTAAAATAAAAATTATTGGAGACAGTTCGATAAACGATGCGAACCATATTTCCGGACCATCAAGAACAGGCGAAGGTTTGTTCAGAAGTATTCAGAATGCGATGAAAGAAGCGAAGATCAATTCCAATCAAATCGATTATATTTCAGCGCACGGAACCGCAACTCCTTTCAATGATGAAATGGAAGCGATTGCATTAAATCGTTTGGATTTACAAGACGTTCCGGTCAATAGTTTGAAAGGATTTTACGGTCATACATTGGGCGCTTCAGGATTATTGGAAACGGTAATCGCAATTGAATCAACCAATCAAAATACACTTTTTGAATCGAAAGGTTTTGATGAAATCGGCGTAAGCGAAAGGATTAATGTTATTCAGAAAAACGAAGAGGCAAGTATTGAAATTTTTCTAAAAACGGCTTCTGGATTTGGAGGTTGTAATACGGCCGTGGTTTTTGAGAAAACGAAACACGAATTACACAAATTTTCACAAATTAATTAGTTAATTTAAACTCAAAAACAATCCGTGCAAATTAGTGCAATTAGTGTTAAATCAAAATAATGACTCAAAAAAAAACCTACATACAATCCTACCTCACAATCCAAAACAACGAAATTGTTTTGAACGGAGCTTCTGTATTCAAAATTGAACCAACTAATTTTGCTGATTTCTCCAAACAGGCGTATCGCAATTTTGACATTCAATATCCGAAGTTTTTTAAAATGGATGCTTTGAGTAAATTGGCTTTTTTAGGTGCCGAATTGCTTTTGAGTCCGATAACTTCTTCTGAGGAAGAAAATAATATCGCTTTGGTTTTGGCCAATAAATCATCGAGTTTGGATACTGATGTAAAATATCAGGAATCTATTTCGGACAAAGAAAACTATTATCCGAGTCCGGCGGTTTTTGTTTATACACTGCCAAATATTTGTCTGGGCGAAATAAGTATTCGCCATCAGTTGAAAAGCGAGAATTCTTTCTTTATATTTGATGTTTTCAACACCGAATTTATGTCGAATTATTCGAATATTTTACTAAATTCGGATAAAGCAGATGTCGTGCTTTGTGGTTGGGTAGAATTTTTTAATGACGATTACAAAGCGTTTCTTTGCACAATAAGCAAAGAAGAAAATACAGAATATACGAACGAGACTATCAATACATTATATAATAACTCATCATGGAAGCATTAAAAGAAGAATTAAAAAATAAAATCATTACAACTTTAAACTTGGAAGATATCGCAATCGAAGACATTGCTGATAACGATCCTTTGTTTGGAGACGGTTTAGGTTTAGACTCGATTGATGCACTTGAATTAATCGTGATTTTAGATAAAGATTACGGAATTAAATTGGTGGATCCGAAAGAAGGAAAATCAATTTTCCAGTCGATTGAAACTATGGCGGCTTACATTAGCGCGAACAGAACAAAATAGATTTTAGATTGTACGATTTTTAGATTATTGGATATTCTTATTTATATAATTTAAAAGTCTAACAATCCAAAAATCCAAAAATCTAATAATCTACAATGACAAAGGGCATTGCAATAACCGGAATGGGAATTATCTCTTCGATTGGAAATTCAGTCGAAGAAAATTATATTTCGTTAATCGAAAATAAAATTGGCATTTCCCGAATCCAAAATATTCCGACTGTTCATGCCGATGTGATTAAAGTTGGCGAGATCAAAAAAACTAACGAAGAATTGGTTGCCGAATTACAGCTTTCTGAAAATAATAATTTTTCGAGAACCGCGATGATTGGCACTTTAGCAGCCAAACAAGCGGTTGAAAATGCCGGAATCATCTCGATAAACGAATTTAGAACCGGACTTATTTCGGCTACAAGTGTTGGAGGTATGGACATGACTGAAAAACATTATTACGATTACTTCGAAAATCCGGATCTTGTAAAATACATTTCCTGTCATGACGGCGGCGATGTGGCTGAAAAAATTGCTTCAGAATTAGGTTTGAAAGGAATGGTTACCACAATTAGTACGGCCTGTTCATCGGCAGCAAACTCGATTATGCTGGGAGCGCGATTGATCAGAAGCGGAAAATTAGACCGTGTTATTGTTGGCGGAACGGATGCTTTGGCAAAATTCACCATCAACGGATTTAAAACTTTGATGATTTTATCAGACGATTACAACAAACCTTTTGACAATACCCGAAAAGGATTAAACCTGGGTGAAGCGGCCGCTTATTTAGTTTTAGAATCAGATGAAATGGTTGAGAAATACAACAAAAAAGTATTGGCAAGAGTTTCAGGTTACGGAAATGCAAACGACGCTTTTCATCAAACGGCTTCTTCAGAAAACGGCGACGGCGCTTATTTAGCGATGAAAAAAGCTTTTGAAGTTTCGGGTTTACAACCTTCTGATATTGACTACATTAACGTTCACGGAACCGCAACTCCCAATAATGATTTATCTGAAGGAAGAGCCTTACTCCGAATTTATGAAGATGGAAAAGTGCCTGATTTCAGTTCAACCAAACCTTTTACAGGCCATACATTAGCGGCAGCAGCGGCAATTGAAGCCGTTTACAGTGTTTTGGCGATTCAAAACAGTGTAGTATATCCAAATTTGAATTTCGAAGTTCCAATGGAAGAATTTGAGTTGCAACCTCAAACTTCTTTAAAAATGAAAAATATCGAACACGTTTTATCTAACTCTTTCGGTTTTGGAGGAAATTGTTCAACCCTTATATTTTCTGCTAACAAATGAAAAAAACATATATAAATGGAGTAGGTTGTATTTCGACTCAAAAAACATTTGATACTGTTTTTTTAGAAGAAGCTATCATTAACACAAGCGAAACTGTTCTTTCAATTGTGTCTCCGGTTTACAAAGATTACATTTCTCCTGCCGCAGCAAGACGAATGGCAAAAGGAGTAAAAAACGGAATCGTAGCTTCGGCCCTGGCCATGAAAGATGCGAACATCGAAAATGTAGACGCGATTATTACCGGAACTGGTTTAGGATGCATTGAAGATTCTGAAAAATTCCTGAAAAATATCCTGGACAATAATGAAGAGTTTTTAACTCCAACATCTTTTATCCAATCCACACATAATACGGTTGGCGCTCAAATTGCTTTATCATTACAATGTAAAGGTTACAATTTTACATACGTAAACGGAGCAGTTTCTTTTGAGTCGGCGCTTTTGGATGCGAAAATGCAGATTGAAGAAAACGAAGCCAATTCGATTTTGGTTGGTGGCATTGACGAAACCGGCGAATATACCATGTCACTTTTTAAATTGGCAGGACGAATTAAAAAAGAAAACGACCTTCCTTCTGATATTTTAAATACAACTTCAACCGGAGTTGTTTATGGCGAAGGCGCGAGTTTTTTTGTTTTAGAAAACGAAAGAAAAGATTCGACTTATGCTGAAATTTTAGATATTGAAATCAGAAATACACTGGAAGTAAACGAAATTGAATCGGAACTAATTGCTTTTTTAAAGGCCAATAATTTAGAAATTTCAGACGTCGATGCTGTTGTTTTTGGTTTTGGTGGAAATATTGAATCTGATGTTTATTACAAAAATCTGGCTGAAAATGCTTTCGCAAAAACACCACAATTGTATTATAAACATTTGAGTGGAGAATACGATACAGCTTCGGCTTTTGCTTTGTGGATGGCATCAAAAATTATAAAAACGCAGGAAATTCCGAAAATCGTAAAAGTAAATTCGGTTACAAAACCAGCTTACAATACCATTTTATTGTACAATCAGATAAATGGAAAAAATCATAGTTTTACGTTACTTTCAAAATGATAACGCATAAAAACATTTCGTTATTCTTTCTCTTTTTATTGCTTTTACTGCTTCTTCTGAATCTCTATACAGCAATACATTTACTATGGTTTATCGGGATAATTTTAATCTGGATCGGAATAAATGCTTTTGGTTCTGCCCGAATTTCTTCCAATTATCATATAAAAGCGTTCTGCCATAATCCGTCGGAAACAGAAAAAAAAATTGCTCTTACTTTTGATGACGGCCCGAGTATTTTTACTTTAGAAGTTTTAGAATTGCTAAAAAAACACAATGCAAAAGCCACTTTTTTCTGCATTGGGAAAAATATCGAAGCACATCCGGAAATCATCAAACAAATTATTGCTGAAGGTCATTTGGTTGGCAATCATTCTTATAAGCATTCGAAGTTCTTTGATTTTTATAATGCTAGGAAAATCATAGAAGAAATTAAGAAAACGGATCAGCTTCTTGAAAAATACACTTCAAAAAAAATAAACTTCTTTCGTCCGCCTTACGGAGTTACAACACCTTCGATTCGCAGAGCCTTAAAATTAACCGGTCATAAAGTAATTGGCTGGAATATTCGTTCGCTTGACGGCAGTACAAAAGACCAAAATTTAATTTTCAATCGCATAATAAAACGAGTTTCTCCCGGCGGAATCGTACTTTTGCACGACACGGGATTACACTCTGTTTTAGTATTGGAACAGTTTTTGCAATTTTTACAGCAAAACAATTATAAAGTGATTTCTGTGGAAGAACTTTTGAATCTTAAAGCATATGAAAACTAGACTATATATTTTTCTTTTTATCCTAACCATTTGTACTTCGTCACTTTTTGCACAAGAACAAAAAATGACCGATGCCGAAATTGCAGCTTTCAAGCAGGACGTAAATGTGATTTCCAAAAAAATCAAAACCTTAAGTACCGATTTCGTTCAATATAAACATATGGACTTTTTATCCAAGGATATTGAAACATCTGGAAAAATGATTTTTAAGGAACCGAATCTTTTACAATGGCAATACAAAAAACCATACAATTACAGTATCGTTTTTAAAAATGGTAAAATCCTGATTAACGACGAAGGAAAGAAAAGTGCAGTTGATATTGGCAACAGCAAAATATTTGGACGCATCAATAAATTAATTGTTGGAAGTGTGAGCGGAAATATGTTTGACGACAAAGAATTTGCGATTTCGTACTTCAAATCAAAAGGACAAAATATTGCGAAATTTGTTCCTAAAGATGCTGCTTTGAAAAAATACATTAAACAAATCGAACTGACTTTCGATAAAGAAGAAGCAACTGTAATTCAGGTTAAATTGTTAGAATCCTCTGAAGATTATACCCGAATTGTACTTAAAAATAAAGTGATCAATGCAAAAATCGACGATTCAGTTTTTACTAATTAATTGCTTTTTGGCAATTGTTTTGGTTTCTTGTGGCTCGGTCACTAAAAATTACACGCCTAAAAAATTAGACAAAACGTCTTATGTAGTTCCTTATTTTTCTGAACCCAAAACCGATTATGTTTACAAAACCAACATTACAGTTTACGGTCATGATATGTCTGGAATCTTTATCGCCAAGAAAATAAATGACACCACACATCGTGTTGTTTTTACAACCGAATTTGGTAACAAATTGTTCGATTTTGAGATTTCTGAAAAGAGTTTTAAAGTCAATTCGATTGTATCGGAATTAGATAAAAAAATCCTGATCAATACGCTGAAAGAAGATTTTAGACTACTTCTTAAAAAAGAATATTTGATTCAGGAACAGTTCGAAAATGAATCGGATAACATTTATAAATCGGCAGACGGGAATCGGGACAACTATCTTTTCGTCTCCAAAAAAGAGCAGAAATTAGAAAAACTAGTTCGTTCTTCTAAAACAAAAGAAAAAATAACAATTACTTTTACTTTAGAAAACGATATTTTTGCTAAAAAAGTTGTCATTTTACATCAGAATATCAAATTGAGAATTGAGCTAAATTATTTTAAATCAGAGTAAAATTCACATTAACCTAAACTAAACCAAATGAGAAAAATAGCCTTAATTGCATTCGTTTTATTTATTGGCCTTGTAACTTCACAAGCACAAGTCAGAGTTAGTCCTGGAATTCGTGGTGGTTTAAATCTTTCAAGATTAACCAATATTGATAACAATAATATGAAGTCTGATTATTATATTGGAGGTCTAGTCGAAATCAAATTCAATAAGTTTTTTACACTTCAGCCTGAATTAACTTATTCAAGACAAGGTTCCGAAGGACGTGAATATTTTGTAGACGATGATTCGTTTGAAAATACAAAATATGAATTAAATTATGTAACACTTGGCGCGGTTGCAAAGTTTAACTTTGGCGGAGGTGGTTTTCACCTTTTGGCAGGACCATCACTCGATTTTAAAACTAGCGACAATTTTGGACGATACGGATATAATCCGATTGATACAGATCTTGCTTTTGTAGGCGGAATTGGTTACAGCCTTCCAAACGGATTAACTTTTGAAGCCAGATTTAAACAAGGATTTATTGATATTTACGGTTATGATGGTGTTGATTATGATGACTATTATTATGATCAGGTTATTTTAAATCAGGTTTTTCAGTTTGGTATTAGTTATACTTTTAAAGTAAAATAATCATTTTGAAGTATAGAAATTTACTAATCGCCGCAACAGCTTTTTTTGCATTTCAACAAGCTGGTGCACAAACTTCTTTTAAACCAGGTTTAAGAGGGGGTTTTTCGTTTTCGACTATTTCAGAAACGCGTTCCAGTTATAAAACTGATTTTTATATTGGTGCCTTTGGAGAAATAAATATTACAAAAAAATATGCGCTTCAGCCTGAAATAACGTATAGCAGACAGGGTTCTGATAATGTTGGATATTATTTTAATGATAATACCCAAACCGAAATAGTAAAATCTCGTGATTTGCAAATGGGTTATTTATCCTTTACGCTTCTTAATAAATTGACATTTGGACCCGGAATTCAAATACAATTTGGTCCTGCAGTAGATGTTCTTGTAAATGATAATTTGGACAAAGTAGAAATGTATAATGATTTAGCGTTTATTACTGGTATTGCGTATCGTTTGCCTTCTGGTCTTACGTTTGAAGCCAGATTAAAAAAAGGTATATTGGATGTATTTGATAGTTCCTATTATAATGACCGAAATGATTATTATTTATTTGGAAGTTACAATACCAATGTCAATTTTCAATTAGGACTTTCTTATGCCTTTGGAGGAAAAAAATAGCAAAATGGTTTTAAAAGATTTTTACAAAGTTCTTTCGGAAGAAAAAACAACTGATTCTAAATATAATATTACGATTTTGGTCAATGAAAAACATGAAATTTTCAAAGGCCATTTTCCGGGAAACCCGATTATGCCGGGAGTTTGCATGATTCAGATTATAAAAGAACTGACAGAAAAAATAACTGAAAGTACTTTAATGATTCAGACGCTTGCCAACGTAAAATTCATGGCGCTTATTAATCCGGAGAATAATCCGGAATTGCGTTTAGAACTAGATATTACAACGACTGAAGATAATTTGGTGAAGGTAAAAAACACCACTTATTTTAACGAGACGGTTGCTTTAAAATTGAGCAATGTCTATAAAAAACTGGAGCTATGAAACTGCTATTAACATTCCTTTTATGGGTTAATTTTGCTGGTACGCCAGACTTGGCCGCAATCAGAAAAATGTATACTGGCGTTACAAAATCAGAAAGCAACGCTAAAGAATTTTCAGAAAATTTGTCTGGGATTTCAAACACAGATGATAAAACTTTAGTGGCTTATAAAGCTGCTTCGATTTTATTGGATTCAAAGTTGGAGAAAAAATTAAAGGATAAAATCGATCGTTTTAAAGAAGGTGCAAAATTATTGGAGTCGACTATAAAAAGCGAACCAAATAACATTGAGATCAGACTGATTCGATTGAGTATTCAGGAAAATGTTCCTGGAATTACGGGTTACAAAAAGAATATTAAAGAAGATAAAAAATATATTACGGAGCATTATGCAGAGCAAAATGCTGCCTTAAAAGATTACTTAAAAGACTTTATTTTACAATCGAAAAGTTTCTCTGAAAAAGAAAAACAATTCGTTAAGTAGGCGAAAGCAAAACTCCAAAATGAAACCTACTTTGTCACAGCACGATCTTCCAGATTCCACTTCCTTTTGTGTTATTGTCCCAACGTACAATAACCACAAAACACTTAAAAAAGTGCTGGATTCTGTTCTGGATTTTACCCCCAATGTCATTATCGTTAACGACGGTTCGACAGATTCAACACAAGAAATTTTAAAATCCTATTCGGGGCTTACTCAAATTCATCATCCTAAAAATTTAGGAAAAGGTCGCGCGCTTAGAAATGGATTTCGAAAAGCAATCGAAATGAAATTCGAATATGCTATTACCATCGATTCTGACGGACAGCATTTTGCTTCGGATATTCCGAATTTTATTGCCGAAATTCAAAACGAACCCAATTCTTTACTGATTGGAAGCCGCAATATGACGCAGGAAAATGTGCCAAAGAAAAGCAGTTTCGGAAATAAATTTTCTAATTTTTGGTTCAAATTTGAAACCGGAATTAAATTGGAAGACACGCAATCCGGCTTTCGATTATATCCTTTACAATTGATTCCGAAACAATTTTATACCAATAAATTTGAGTTCGAAATTGAAGTTATTGTCCGTTCAGCATGGAAAGGAATTACAGTAAAAAACATTCCGATTCAGGTTTTGTACGATCCGGCAGAACGTGTTTCTCATTTTCGCCCTTTCCGTGATTTTACACGAATTAGTATTTTAAATACCGTTTTGGTAACGAATGCTCTTTTGTATATCAAACCAAGAGACTTCTTTCGAAGAGCAAAAAAAAAAGGTTTTAAAAAATTCTTTCTTGAAGATATTTTAGAAAGCAAAGATTCCAATTTTAAAAAATCGGCTGCCATTGCTTTAGGCGTTTTTATTGGAATTTCTCCTTTTTGGGGTTTTCAGACCATTTTGCTTTTTACTTTTGCTGCTTTATTTAAGCTTAATAAGGTCATTGCCTATTTGTCTTCAAACGTTAGTTTTCCACCGTTTATTCCTTTTGTTATCTACGGTTCTTTAAAAATGGGAAGCTATTTTGTCACTAATGATGTTCCATTAATTTTAGACAGTTCGATTACACTTGATGATATTCAAAAAAATGCTACACAATATATCGTCGGAAGTCTTATTTTAGCATCCGTTTCGGCGCTGTTTTTTGGTCTGTTGAGTTATTTGCTTTTAACGGCTTTTACTAAAAAACATTCTGAAAAATCTTTGTAGTTTTGCCACAGATTAAAGGATTACAATGATTTTTTTTCGCCACGAATTCACGAATTATTTTAAGCTAATTCGTGAATTCGTGGCGAACGGACAAAGATTTTAAATCAATTTAATCCTTTAATCTGTGGCAAAAAAAAATAATAAATAATTATGCATCACTATTTCTACGCCATTCATATGTTTGTCAACCGAAGAAAATCTTTGTCGGTTGCGCTGGCTATTTTGATGCTTTTTGTTTTTGGCTTTTTTGCTTCTCAAATTAAATTTGAAGAAGATATTACGAAATTAATTCCAACCAACGACAAGTCTGACGTAACGGCAAAAGTTTTAAAACAATTAAATTTTGCCGATAAAATAACCGTTATTTTCAAACTCGAAAAAAACGGAACGGACGAAGATTTAAAAGAAATGGCAACTGCTTTTTCTGATAGTGTTGCCAAATCCTGCAAACCTTATGTTACCGGGATTCAGGGAAAAATTGACGAAGAAAATATTCAGGAAACTATTGATTTCGTTTACGGCAATCTGCCGCTTTTCCTGGATAATAAGGATTACGAAACCATTCAAAAGAAACTGCAGAAAGACAGTATTGCGGCAACCGTTCAGGGAAATTACAAATCGATTATTTCGCCATCCGGGTTTATTACAAAAGATTTTATTCTGCAGGACCCGCTTGGGATTTCGTTTATCGCTTTAAAAAAATTACAGCAATTAAATATTGGTGACGATTTTACGCTTGACAATGGTTTTGTCATGACCAAAGACAAAAAGAAATTATTGCTTTTTATAACTTCAAATATTCCGTCGAGCGAAACGGAGCAAAACACCATTTTTGCTTCTAAACTCAAATCAATTCAGGAAAACTTAAATCAAAAATTTAAAAACAAAACATCGATCAGTTATTTTGGTTCGGCTTTAATCGCCGTTGCCAATGCCAATCAAATTAAAAGCGATATTGTTTTAACGACAACAATCGCGATGATTACGCTAATGCTGATTTTGATTTTGTTTTATAGAAAGGTATTAATTCCGCTAATTATTTTTCTGCCAACAGTATTCGGCGCTTTGTTTGCCGTGGCGTTTTTATATTTTGTGAAAGAACAGATTTCAGCGATTTCACTCGGAATTGGTTCAATCTTACTCGGAATTACAATTGATTATTCCATTCATATTCTGACGCATTACAAACACAACAGCGATGTAAAAACATTGTACAAAGATATTACGATGCCGGTAATTATGAGCAGTTCGACTACGGCTGTTGCCTTTTTATGTTTGCTGTTTGTAAAATCAGATGCATTGAATGATCTGGGAATTTTCGCTGCCGTGATCGTAATGGCTTCGGCATTTTTCTCGCTTTTGATTGTACCGCATTTATACAAACCAAAAGAAAACAATTTTGAGCACAAGAAAAATGTCATTGATAAATTGGCTCATTTTTCTTTTCATAACAATAAAATATTAATTGGTTTTTGTGTTTTAATTACCATTGTCTGCTTTTTTACTTATAATAATGTTGGTTTCAATAACGATTTGTCGCAGTTGAATTTTGTTCCTAAGGAAATTAAAGCGGCAGAAAAAGAATTGGAAGAAAGCACGAGTTTAACTTCAAAAACTATTTATGTTGCTTCATATGGAAAAAGCATGGAAGAAGTTTTGCAAAACAACAGCCAGCTTTTTTCTGATTTATCAAAAGAAAAACAACAAAACAAAATTTTAAATTTTAGTTCGGTTGGCGGCATTATGCTTTCGCAAAAAGAGCAACAGCAAAAAATTGACCAATGGAATTCGTTTTGGGATGCCAATAAAAAACAGCTTTTAAAATCTGAATTAATTGCCGAAGGTTCAAAACTCGGCTTTAAGCCAACCACTTATTCTAATTTTTATGACCATTTAGATTTCAATTTCAAACCAATTTCCGCTCAGGAATATTTAAAAATTCAGGCGTTGCAACTGAAAGAATTTGTAACCGAAAAAAATGGTTTTTATACGATTTCGACTTTGGTAAAAGTGACTCCAAAACAGCGAGACGCTTTTGTAAAATCGGCTTCAGCCAAAAATAATCTGATTGCAATTGATCGCCAGCAAATGAATGAAACGTTTTTCAGCACTTTGAAAACCGATTTTAATTCGCTTGTCAATTATTCGTTTGTTGCAGTAATTCTGATTTTGTTTTTCTTTTTCAGAAGAATCGAATTGGTAATCGTGAGCTGTATTCCGATCGCATTAACCGGAATTGTCACGGCAGGAATTATGGGCATCTTTGGCATTCAAATGAATATATTCAGCATGATTGTCTGCACTCTGATTTTTGGACACGGAGTTGATTTTAGTATTTTCATGACCAGCGCACTTCAAAAAGAATATTCAACAGGGAAAAACGAAATTGCCATTTACAGAACATCCATTATTTTGGCTGTTATTACCACTATTTTAGGAATTGGCGCAATGATTTTTGCCAGACATCCGGCGTTGAGATCTATTTCATCGGTTTCATTAATTGGAGTTTTCGCCGCATTGATTATCACATTTATCTTCTATCCGATCCTCTTTAAACTATTTATATCAAATCGTTCGAAAAAAGGAAATCCACCTTTTGTTTTACGCACCTTTATTCACGGTATCATTTCGTTTACTTATTATGGACTTGGCGGTATTTTGATGTCACTTTTCAGCATTACCATCATGCCGATTCTTCCGATAAAGGAGAAAACTAAAATGAAAGGCTTTAGATATGTGATTTCAAAATTCATGAAATCAGTTTTATATTCGAGTCCGTATCTTCATAAAAAAGTCATTAATAAATTTGATGAAAATTTCGAAAAACCAGCCATTATTATTGCCAATCATTCTTCGTTTATCGATATTCTGGCAATGGGAATGTTGAGTCCGAAAATCATATTTTTAGTGAATGACTGGGTATACAACTCTCCTATTTTTGGCGGCACAGTAAGAAAAGCTGGTTTTTATCCTGTTTCAGAAGGAATTGAAGGCGGCGTTGAACATTTGCGTCAAAAAGTAAACGAAGGCTATTCGTTAATGATTTTTCCTGAAGGAACCCGCTCTGAAAGCAATCAGATTAAGCGTTTTCATAAAGGCGCTTTCTATCTTGCCGAAGAATTCAATATAGATATTCTGCCTGTTTTAATTCACGGTGCTTCAGAAGCAATTCCGAAAGGTGATTTTGTAATTCATGACAGTTCTCTAACCGTTTCTATTTTAGAAAGAATTTCACCAGATAATCTTTCTTTTGGGAATAATTATGCTGAAAGAAGCAAACAGTTAAGTTCGTATTTTAAAGCTGAATTTGCTAAAGTTCGTCAGGAATTGGAAGGGCCGGAATATTTCAAAAAAATGCTTATTCATAGTTATGATTATAAAGAAATTGAAATCATCAACAGTGTTAAAAGCAATTTAAAAACACATTTCGAAATCTATTATCGCTTAAACAGGCATCTTTCCGCGAAAGCCAAAATATTGCATTTAGCAAATGATTATGGGCAACTGGATGTTTTATTGACCTTGCAGGAACCACAGCGAAAAATACATTCTCATATTGCTGACGAAGAAAAATCGTTAGTAGCGAAAACCAATTATTTCCTTAAAAAGAGAAAAATATCTTATCTGGAAAATCTTGAAAGCATTTCAGAAAATCAATTTGATGCCGTTTTAATTTCGGATGAAAACTACAGTAATACTATTAAAAAAATCGTTGCTCTAACTTCTTGCATTATTTTGATTGATAATTTCACTTTAAAAACCACTTTGATTAACTTTGGTTTTGAATGTGTTTTAGAAGAAAATTCGATAATCGTATTAAAGAAAAATTAGATGAAAGAACAATACGATGTTGTAATTGTAGGCAGTGGACTAGGCGGTTTAGTCTCGGCAATTATTTTGGCGAAAGAAGGCTATAGCGTTTGTGTGCTCGAAAAAAACAATCAATACGGAGGAAATCTACAAACTTTTGTACGCGATAAAACCATTTTTGATACCGGAATTCATTATATCGGAGGTTTAAGTGAAGGGCAAAATCTCTATAAATATTTTAAATATTTAGGGATTATCGACAAATTAAATCTAAAAAAATTAGATGAAAATGGTTTTGATATGATCTCTTTTGAAGACGATCAAAACGAATATCCACATGCACAAGGTTATGAAAATTTTGTAAAACAATTAGAGCATTTTTTCCCTGAAGAAAAAGAAAATATTGAGGAATACTGCACCAAACTACGAACAATTTGCGACTCATTTCCACTATACAATTTAAAATGGGAAGGCAAATACGACAATGCTATTTTAGAATTAAACGCAAAAGAAATAATCGACAATAGTACTCAAAATGAAAAACTAAAAGCTGTTCTCGCCGGTACCAATTTTCTGTATGCGGGTATTGATAAATCACCGTTTTATGTTCATGCACTTTCAGTAAATTCCTATATACAAAGTTCCTGGCGCTGTATTAATGGCGGAAGCCAGATTACAAAACAACTTTTAAAACAACTCAAAAAACATGGTGGCGAATTTTATAAATATAAGGAAGTTACTCGTTTTAATGTTGAGAACAACAAAGTAACGGCTGTTGAAATGAAAGACGGGACTCAGGTTTCTGCTACTCGTTTTATCTCTAATATAGATCCTAAAATTACACTGAAACTAGTTGGCGAAGAGCATTTCAGAAAAGCATTTTTTAGTCGAATTCAGAGTCTTGAAGGCGTTATTTCGGCTTTTAGTTTATACCTTGTTTTTAAGCCTGAAACTTTCAAATACATCAATCATAATCATTATCATTTTAAGAAAAGCTCTGAAGTCTGGAATGCCCATGATTACGACGAAAATTCATGGCCAAAAGCTTTTATGGCTTCTATGAATGCTTCAAAAAAACAAGAAGAATGGGCAGAAGGGATGACTTTCATCACGTATATGAAGTATGACGATGTGGCTCCCTGGATGAATACTTTTAACACAACTGTAGAAGAAAATAATCGTGGCGAAAGTTATGAAGAATTTAAAGACAGAAAAACAGCTAAATTTCTTGATGAAATTGAACTAAAATTTCCAGGAATAAAAGATTGTATTCAGTCGATTCATACTTCGACACCACTTTCTTATCGGGATTATATTGGCGGACACAATGGTAATATGTATGGATATGTCAAAGATTCCGGCAATCCGATGAAAACCCTTATTCCATCAAAAACTAAATTAGACAATCTTTATCTTACCGGACAAAGCATCAATATGCACGGCGTTTTGGGGGTAACTATTGGAGCTATCGTAACCTGTTCTGAAATTCTTGGAAAAGAATATTTAGTAACCAAAATCAATCAGGCATCTGAATAAAAAAGAATATGAAGAGTCGAATTCCATTACTTTTCTTTATCAGTTTTACATTGATGTTTCTTGCTTGCGGAACATCAAAGTCAAAAAAACATTTACCTGATATTGCGCATTATAATGCCACTAAACCTGTTGTAACCAAACAATCTGATACTGTGTTTTTCTCAGGTAAAAATTCGCTTTTAAAGAACAAACAAGGTCTGTGGGAATTATATGTTGAAGGTGATCCTCTCGAAATTGGTCTTTCAAATGGCGCTTTATCAGATTCACTTTTAAAAAAGCAGGAACAAATATTTTTTTCCAGGATTGAAGATATTGTTCCTTCCACATTCCAGCAAAATCTACTTCGGAATTTTCTAAAATGGTACAACCGAAAATTATATCAGAATGTTCCAAGCGAATATCAAACAGAAATCTATGGTGTTTCTCAATACAATTCTAGAAATTTTAATGACATAGCACCACAATATCAGCGTAGTTTATATTTGCATGCCGCGCACGATATTGGCCACGCCTTACAAGATTTGGCTTTGGTTGGTTGTTCCTCTTTTGCTGCCTGGGGTGAAAAATCTGAAAGTGGCAATTTAATTCTTGGCCGTAATTTTGACTTTTATGTAAATGATGCTTTCGCAGAAAATAAAATAGTTGCTTTTATAAAACCCAAAGAAGGTCACCCGTTTATGATGGTTACCTGGCCCGGAATGATTGGTGCCGTTTCCGGAATGAATAAAGAAGGTTTGACGGTTACGATAAATGCATCAAAATCTAAAATTCCGTTAAGTGCCAAAACACCTATTTCTATTCTAACTCGTGAAATTTTGCAATATGCGCAAAACATAGACGAAGCAATTGCTATTGCTAAAAAGAGAAAAGTATTTGTTTCTGAGTCTATAATGGTTGGAAGTGCTCAGGATAATAAAGCCGTTTTAATCGAGGTTTCACCTAAAAAAATGGGCATCTACGATGTTCCAAATAGTAAACAATTGATTTGTTCGAATCATTTTCAGAGCGATGCTTTAAAAAATGAGGAGCGAAATCAGACGCAAATTTCTAATAGTCATTCTAAATATCGTTTTGACAGAATGCAGGAACTTTTTACTGAAAATCCTCAAATAAATCCTCAAATTGCATCAAAAATTCTGAGAAATAAAGAAGGATTACATGATATAGCTTTAGGTTATGGAAACGAAAAAGCATTGAATCAATTGATGGCGCATCACGGAATTATTTTTAAACCAAAGGAAAAATTAGTTTGGGTTTCTACAAATCCATATCAATTGGGCGAATTTGTATGTTATAATTTAGATTCTGTTTTTAAAGATAGAAAAACAAAATCTATAGTTTCTTTTGAAGAAGAAAATTTGAATATTGCCAAAGATCCATTTTTAGATACAAAAGCATTTCAAAACTATCAGAAATTTAGAATCGAAGACGATAAAATAGATTTATATTTGAAAAATAAAAAGGAGATTCCTTTAGAATTTATTCAGCATTACCAATCTTTAAACCCTGATTACTGGGTTGTATATTATAAAGCAGGATTGTATTTTTATCAAAAAAAATATTTCCAACTTGCTCAGATTAACTTTGAGAAAGCATTAACCAAAGAAATTACAACTGTTCCTGAAAAAGAAACAATTGAAAAATATTTAAAAAAAATCAAGAGAAAATGACCATGATTCCAGCAATAGAAAAAGATTCTTTAGACCAAATTAAAATTTTTCAGGAACAAAAATTAGCTGAGCTTTTAACGTATATCAATGAGAATTCTCCTTTTTATAAACGTCTTTTTGCCGGAAGAAATATTGATATTAGGAAGGTTAAAACACTCGAGGATTTACAATATTTACCCGTAACCACAAAAGAAGATTTACAGCAATATAATGATGATTTTTTGTGCGTGCCGCAACATAAAATTATTGACTACGCCTCTACTTCAGGGACTTTAGGTGATCCGGTAACTTTTGGTTTAACTGATTCTGATTTGGATCGATTGGCTTATAATGAAGCTATTTCGTTTGCCTGCGCCGGAATTGCAGAAGGCGATGTGGTTCAATTAATGACGACAATCGACAGAAAATTTATGGCTGGTTTGGCTTACTTTTTAGGTTTAAGAAAACTGAAAGTTGGAGTCATACGCGTTGGTGCAGGAATTCCGGAATTGCAATGGGATTCGATTTTAAAATACAAACCTTCCTATTTAATTACGGTTCCTTCTTTTCTTTTGAAACTGATTGAATATGCAGAAATACACGGAATTGATTATAACAATTCGAGCATAAAAGGAGCCATCTGTATTGGAGAATCTTTGAGAAATGAAGATTTTTCGATGAATACCTTATCTAAAAAAATTGCAGAAAAATGGAATATTAAGTTGTTTTCGACTTATGCTTCAACTGAAATGAGTACCGCTTTTACCGAATGTGAACACGGAATTGGCGGACATCATCATCCGGAATTAATTATTGTAGAAGTTTTGGATGAAAATAACATTCCTGTAAAAAATGGCGAAGTTGGCGAATTGACTTTTACCACTTTAGGAATTGAAGCCATGCCGTTATTACGTTTTAAAACCGGCGATATTGTACAACTTCATGATGAACCTTGTGCTTGTGGAAGAAATACTTTACGCGTTGGGCCAGTAATTGGACGCAAAAAACAAATGATTAAATACAAAGGAACAACACTGTATCCGCCAGCGATGAATGATGTTTTGAGTGGTTTTGACAATATCGAAAATCATCTTATTGAAATTTCCACCAACGATTTAGGAACGGATGAAATTCTGATAAAAATTGCCGTAAAAAATCAAACACCAGAATTTCTTCAGGAAATCAAAGATCATTTCAGGGCTAAATTAAGAGTCACTCCAAAAATAGAATTCGCTTCAAAAGAAACTTTAAATCCGTTAGTTTTTAATCCGATGAGCAGAAAACCAATTCGGTTTTTTGATTACCGAACTGCATAGACCCTAAACTGGAAAGCTGTGAATCCATATTTTAGAAAAAATCTTTTAATTTTAAGTTTTATTGTTAACCCAGAAATTTCAAAATCAAAATGGCATTTTCAAAACTAAAGACAATTTTACTTTTAATTTTTATTGTGAAAATTTATTCACAACAAAAGTATATCACTAAGTATGAAAATGGTAAAACTAAAACAGAAAGTTTCATAAACAAAAACACTTTAGATAGTATATATAAAGAGTACTATCAAAATGGAAATTTAAAAACAGAAGGCTTTTATAAAGATTGCGAATATAAAACAAATCGTAAAGGAATTTATATTGCAGGTTGCGGAGTTGGTAAAGAAAAAGACACCATTCAAGTCGGAAAAAAACACGGAATTTGGAAAAATTATTATGAGAACGGAACTTTAAGTTATACTGCTAATTATCATTGTAATATAATGCAAGGCAATAATTTTTCATATAATAAAGATGGAAAACTGGAAACAATAGAGTTTTACAACGAAGGAAAATTAATGTATGCCCAGGAATTTAATGAAAATGGAATAGTCGTTGAAACTTCAGATTACAAATATGAAGTTGGTAAAAATGAAAATTTTAAAAAAGTTCACATATTTCAATTCTACGATAATGGAGATTTAAAAAGTGAAAATACACTTGAAGAAAGTAATAAAAAAGATATCGAAACTTATAAGGAATACTTTTATAATGGATTTTTAAAACTTGAAAAAAACACCATAAATAATGAGAAAGTTGGTGTTTACAGAGAGTATTTTGAAAATGGAAATATAAAATATGAAGGTATATTCGATAAAAATATTCCAGTAAAAAAACAATATTTCTATAATGAAGATGGAAGTGTCTCTAAAATTGAGACCTGGAAAAACGGAAAACTATTAAAAACACAACCCAAATAAAAAGATATTTTTACCAGAGATATTGATAATCACCATTATAAAAAAACCTTTATCCCGAAACTTCGGGATTGTCGCTCTGCCCCTTTGTACCTCTAATTGCACAAATTCGATTAAAAAGTTGTAATTTTGCACAAAATATTGAAGATGGTCAAGATTGGCAACATAGAATTACCCGAATTTCCTTTATTACTCGCACCGATGGAAGATGTGAGCGATCCGCCGTTTCGCAGATTATGCAAAACACACGGGGCTGACATGATGTATTCTGAATTTATTTCATCGGAAGGATTGATTCGTGATGCTATCAAAAGTAGAATGAAGCTGGATATTTTTGATTACGAACGTCCGGTGGGAATTCAGATTTTTGGCGGAGATGAAGAAGCAATGGCACTTTCGTCTAAAATTGTTTCTACTGTAAAACCAGATTTAGTGGATATCAATTTTGGTTGTCCGGTAAAAAAAGTAGTTTGTAAAGGTGCAGGAGCCGGCGTTTTAAAAGATGTCGATTTGATGGTTCGTTTAACGAAAGCTGTTATCAGAAGTACCGATTTACCTGTAACTGTAAAAACGCGTTTAGGCTGGGACGAAAGCTCTATTAATATTGATGAAGTTGCCGAAAGACTTCAGGATATTGGTGTTCAGGCTTTGACCATTCACGCCAGAACCCGTGCACAAATGTACAAAGGCCACGCCGATTGGTCGCATATTGCACGTGTAAAAAACAACCCGAGAATTACAATGCCCATTTTTGGAAATGGAGATATCGATAGTCCTGAAAAAGCATTAAAATATAAAAATGAATACGGAATCGACGGAATCATGATTGGTCGTGCTGCGATTGGTTATCCGTGGATTTTTAATGAAATCAAACATTTCTTTAAAACGGGAGAACACTTACCTGCTCCAACCGTTATCGATCGCGTTGAAGCTGCCAGAAACCATTTAATGTGGTCAATGGAATGGAAAGGTGAAAGATTGGGAATCGTTGAAATGCGACGCCATTACACTAATTATTTCAAAGGAATTCATTCGTTTAAAGAATACAAACAAAAATTAGTTACAACTGATGCACCTGAAGATTTATTTGCAGTTATGAAAGAAATCGAACAGGTTTATGCAGGATATGAGTTTGCTTAAAACATAAAAAAAGACCTTCGATTGAAGGTCCTTTTTATTTTAATTATCTCTTTACTTTACAGCTTCTAATATTTTTGCGGCAATTTCATTTTGCCCTTTTTCACTGGTAATGTAGGTTCTGTCATTAACATTTGATAAATAACCCACTTCTAAAGTCATTGCCGGACAATTTGAATTTTTCAATATATAAAAGGAAGCTTCTTTCACTTCACCTTTTGAAAAATAATCTCCTGCCACTTTATCAACCAGAATCTCAGCATTTGTTTTAGATTCGTTGTAAAATTTAGATTTAGAAGAAACATATGCCTGAACACCATTCTTGTTTAAATTCTCAGAAGCATTAATATGCAATGAAATTACTAAGTTCGGATTTAGATTATTGATCATAGAAACTCGTTCGCTTAATTCCATAAAATGATCACCTTCACGAAGTAAGACAATTTCTAAATTTTCATTTTTATTCTGAGCTTTAATCTTTTTAGCAATTGTTTCTACAATTGTTTTTTCCTGCAAACCATTCAAGGCTGCACCAAAGTCATCTCCACCGTGACCGGCATCAATAACGATTATCTTTTTAGTCTCTAATGACTTAAAAGCAAAAAGTCCAAACACGGCCGCACTCAAAATTACCAGAACTTTAATCTTAGTTTTCATATCAATTTGTTTTTGGTTATAAATTACCAACGATGATATTTAAGAAATATTGTACAAAACAAAAGCTTAAACCTGAATACGTTTCCACTTTCCTCTTTTATAAAGCACAATTCCTGCTAAAGTTATCGCAGTTTCAGCAACCGGAATCGCAATAAAAACTCCAGTAGGTCCCATATTAAAATGTTTTGCCAATACATAAGCTAAAGGAATTTGGAATAGCCAAAATCCGAAGAAATTAATTCCGGTTGGCGTCCAGGTATCACCAGCACCATTGAAAGTATTGATCAAAACCATTCCGATTCCGTAGAAAACAAATCCAACGCTCATAATTTGTAATGCTTCAACAGCGACTATTCTAACCATTTCGTCATTTGTAAAAAATGAAATGATGTATTTTCCAAAAACCAATGTAATGACCATGATCGTCGCCATAAAAATGACATTGTATCTTGCTGTTGTATATACTGATTTTTCAGCACGTTCAATTTGTTTCGCACCTAAATTCTGTCCAACCAAAGTTGCCGCTGCATTACTCAGTCCCCAAGCTGGAAGTATAAAAAACATCATAATTCTCAATGCGGTCTGATAACCTGCAGAACCGTGATCACCACCAGTTGTAGCAACTAGTTGCGCCAGAAAAATCCAGCTACAAGAGGCAATAACGAATTGTAAAATTCCTGGGGCTGCGATTTTTACCAAGGCTTTTATCTGCTTAAAATCTGGGATAAAATACGAGATAAAAATTCTTAAAACTCCATTCCCAAAAAATAAATGATACACTTGGTATAATACGCCGATACTTCTTCCTAAAGTGGTTGCCAAAGCAGCACCCACTAATCCAAAAGCCGGAATAGGTCCTAACCCGTTAATCAAAATTGGACATAAAATAATATTGCAGATATTCGCCAGCCATAAACTTTTCATAGCAATTGCAGCATTTCCGGCCCCACGAAATATTCCGTTGATTAAGAATAAAAGCATGATACATAAACTGCTTCCAATCATGATTTGAGTAAATCGGAAACCATGTTCTGCAGCTTCAACGGATGCTCCCATCAAAATTAAAATATCTTTAGCATAAATAACGCCCAAAATACTCATTATGCTATTGACTGCAAAAGCAATAATGATGGCCTGCATTCCAGCCTTCGCAGCAGCGACTGGATCTTTTTCTCCAATGCGTCGCGCCACAACAGCCGTTGCTGCCATACTCATTCCGATTGCCAAAGAATAGATAATCATCAGTACCGATTCGGTTAAACCAACAGTCTGAATTGCAAAACTGCTGTGCTCTAAATGTCCAACGAAATATAAATCGACTAAAGCAAAAACCGATTCCATCATCATTTCCAAGACCATCGGAATAGCTAATAAAATAACGGCTTTTTTAATGCTTCCGGCAGTATAGTCAAACGATTCGTCGCCTTTGAGTGCTTGTTTTAAAGTGGTAAAAATTTTAGAAAATAAACTTTTTTGTATTGTTGTTTCTGTCATGATATATAGGATAAATGATAAAATTGGTCCAGATTGAATTATCTGAACACGAGAAAAAAAACGTAAGTATCCTAATTATTAAAAAATAAAAATAGGATTAGACAGAAACAATCATATGCTGTAGATTTTTAAGACGATAAATATAGGTAATATTTTTTAACAAGAAATATTAATCTAACAGCTTTTTACTCACTCGGCTACTGGCAATTAGGGAAGCCACAAAACCAAGTGAAACAATTGTTCCCATTACGATAAGTACGTTTTCTAAAGTAAAAACGACCGGATAGGCCAAAGTTGGTGTTAGCATAATCAGATTATATTTTTGTTGCAAAACAACCATAATAATCCCAAGGGCAAGACCTATAATTCCTCCAAAAACACTTAATAAAGTTCCCTGAAGCATAAATATTTTTCGAAGACTTTTGATTTCTGTTCCCAAATTGAAAAGGGTTTTCAGATTTCCTTTTTTATCTAAAATCATCATGATTAAAGCGCCAACCAAATTAAAAAGTGCCACAATAATTACCAACGTAAAAATCAGATAAACAGCAATATTTTCGGTGTTTAGCATTTTATACAAAGACTCATTAAGTTGCGCTCTGTTTTTGATTGTGATTTTATTTTTAAAAATGCTTTCCAGTTGAGACCTGACAGCATCTTCATTTACATTTTCTTTTAATTTGAATTCAACTCCCGAAATCTGATTCGGTTTGTACATCAATAATTCCTGTGCCAAACTTAAATCTGCAAACACATATTTCGAATCTAAATCTTCGCTGATCGAATAAATTCCGACAGGCAAAACATCCGTTTTATTAAAAGCTTCTTCAGGATTTTCAAATGCTCCTTTTCCAGGTTTCGGTGCGAATATTTGCAACGGATTTTCAAAATCCAAAATTCCCATCGAAAAATCTCTTGCAATTCCGTAACCGACAACTACCTGATACGTATCTGGTTTCACCCATTGGCCATTAAACAATTTCTTTCTGATATCGTTTACGACTGGATACAAACTATCAACTCCTTTTAGGTAGGTAACCTGCTGTTTGTCTTTAAACAAAAACAAAACACGTTCTTCGATAATTTTGGTATACGAAGCAACGCCTTGTATTTTTTTAATTTCACTCTCCTGATCGGGTGTAATTAAAAATGATTTTCCCAGCGTACTTGTAATTTTTAAATCGGGATCAATTTCATTAGTGAAGGAAAGACTGAATACTTTTAGTCCGCTAAAAACAGACAAAACTACAAACAAAGCCATTGTGCCAACAATAATTCCCATGCTGGCAATGCGGTTAATGATATTGATAGCATTATTTTTACTTCTGCTAAAAATGTAACGTTTGGCTATGTAAAGGGGGAAATTCAACTTATGATTTTCTTCTTTTTTCTAAAAGATCACGATTTTCAATTGGGTTTTCTCTGTTTGATAAAGCATTGTCAATTTTTTCGATATAATCTAATGAGTCATCGATAAAAAATACCAGGTTTGGTACGCGACGCAATTGCAAACGAACACGTTGCGACAAATCGTGTTTGATTAAGGTAGTGTTTGATTTTATACCTTCTAAAGTTTCTTTTGCTTTTTCTTGTGGAAAAATGCTTAAATATACTGTTGCCACAGATAAATCTGATGTTACGCTAACTTTGGACACCGAAATTACCAAATTATTAATTCCGTTTTTTCGCACTTCACCTTGCAAAATATCAACCAAATCTTTTTGGATGACACCGCCTATTTTTTTCTGTCTATTTGTTTCCATAGTGCAAAAATACTATTTTTAAATTTCACTCGATACAATTTCAATTGAACAATAGAATGATTTTTACATTCTTACCTCCTTTTACTGCGATTTTGATTCTTTTTTTGATGAAAACCTAAAATATGAGTTCCTCTATATAAAATTTCAACGATGATAAAAATCATACTATTTATCAGAATTATTCTACATATTTGACAGAACCTAATAACAAATCAATTATGAAAAAAAGAGAACCAATCAGTCATATTATGACTAAAACTGTAGTGACTGCAAACGAAAATGATGACCTTAAAAAAGTTGTTGAGAAGCTGAAGAAAAACACGATTCGCCACATTCCGATTGTTAAAGGAAAAGAAGTTATAGGTATTATTAGCAGAACAGATATTAACCGTTTGACTTTTGGCGCTTTGTTTGAAGGACAGGAAGGAGCTGACGAAGCGATTTTGGATATGTTGACTGTTTCTCAGGTCATGACTTCAAAACCCAAAACCGTTTCATCTGATACTATAATAAGGGATCTGGCTGAAATTTTTGCCAAGGAAGATTTTCACGCTTTACCTGTTGTTGACAATGGAGAACTAAAAGGAATTGTAACGACAACCGATGTTGTGAAATATTTTTTAGAACAATATGAATAATCGAATATAACCATAAACAAAGGGAGCTTAAAATTAGCTCCCTTTGTTTTTTATCTATTTTGCAACCATCCTTCCGGATTGTTATTTGATGTGTTTTGAAGAATCAAAAACTTAATAATTGTTTTTCCGGTATCGCCACTAGTTCTTACTTTTCCAATACTTTGTTTGATATTTACCTTATCTCCTTTTTCTACAAATACCTGACTTAAATTTTGATAAACGGTGAAATAATCTCCATGCTGAATCATAACAGCCCTGTTGATCGGAGATAAAACGATAACGCTTGAAACTGTACCTTCAAATACGGCGCGTGCTGTAGCTCCGGATTCTGTTGTAATCTCTACTCCCGAATTATGAACGGTTACGCCAGGATAAAGCGGATGCTGCTGATCACCATATCCTAATGAAATAAATCCTTTTTCGACAGGCCAAGGTAGTTTTCCACGATTTGCTTTAAAGTCGGCAGCCAGGATTTTTCCTTCTGGTGTTAAAGCAATTTTAGATGATGAAACCGGAGCAGTAGATACGGTTGATCCAGGATTGTCTTTTGCTCTTTCTGCGGCAGCTTTTCTATTCGCTTCAGCAATCGCTTCACGAATCAAACGATCAATTTGTCTGTCGATTCTTTTCGCTTCTGCTTGTTTGCTTCTGGTATCAGCAATAATTTTATTTTTATCTTTTTTAATAGCATTAACCAATTTTTGCTGCTCCTTCTTTTCAACTTCTAAACTTTGCTTTTCCTTTTGATTTTCAGCAATAATCTTTTTCTTTACTTTTCTTTGACCATCTAATTTTGCGTTGAAATCTACTAATTGAGCGGTTTTTGATTGAATCTCCAGACCTTGATTTTTTCTGAAATTAGTATATTGTTTTAAATATTGCGCTCTTTTATAGGCCTGTAAAAAACTTTCAGAAGATAAAATAAACATTGCTCTGCTTTGCTCCGAACGACTTTTGTATGATTTCAGGATCATCTTTGCATAATCTTCTTTCAAAACTGCTAATTCTCGCTTCAGCTTATTAACCTTAAGCTGGTTAATGTACATATCATTGTTTAAAATCTTCTCTTGTCGGGCAGTCGTATTGATCAGTTTTTCTTTCAGTTTAATTTTATTCGCCTGAATCAAAAATACATTTACAGCCGATTTTTCTTTTTTCTTTACAGACTGCAGCATTTTTTCATTGTCTCTAATTTCCTGCTGAATCTGAGCTTTACGCTGCTCCAGTTTTTCTTGTTGCGAATCCTGCGCCCACATGAAAGTTGTGGCACAAATAAAAATTAGGCTTAGGAGAAATTTTGGCATGTTTCTTTTTTCTTTTTGCAAATTTAGTTAATTATAACTTTTTTATACCCACTTGGAACACTATATGGGAAAGAAAGTTCTTCATTAAATGTAATATTATTATATTCTAAATTAATATCGGTCTTCCCTTTTGGCTGAACAGCATTAATTTCGATTTTGGTTGGGAGTATTCCCTGATCAAAAGTTTTACTATCAGAATATTTTATTGCTAACATTCTGTTTTCTGCAGGTTGTGAAATTTCCTCTTTTTGCAGCAAATATTTTTCTGAATCTAAATAGAATGTCTTTTTTATTTTAGCTTCTTTTTCATCTTCCAACTTAAAAAGATTTTCTACAATCGTCTGTGTATATTTTCCTTTTCTTAAATCATCCAAAGCTTCTCCAACCAATAAATTTTGAACTTTGCTGTAGTCTAATTCAGTTCCAAGCCATTTGCTTAAACTTGTAAAATCACCTTCGTAATAAGTACCTTTTATTTTTTCGTAATAACTTACTGTAGTAGGTGTGATCAATGCCTTTGCCATTGTGATTCCAAGAAAACGAACACTTACCAAAATTTGCTTGTCTTTCTCAATTTTGATTTCGGCAGTTACATTCTGACTTTGTTTTTCATCTTCATATTTAGCGCTTGCTCTTATATTTAATGTTTTGAAATCTAATTTATTGTCGTAATGTTTTGCTATTGCTTTTTTATCTTCTTTTGGCGTTCCTGCAGGTTTGTCTGTGTTTTGTACTGCCACAGCTTTTGATTTACATGAAATCACAAAAACCGATAGCAATACTAATACTATATATTTTTTCATCTTTTACTTTTTTTGTTTTAATAACTCATTCGCCTTCAAAAAGTATTCCTCTTTTTTCTTAGCGTCTCCTAACCCATTATATGCCTCTCCAAGCTGAATATTAAAATTTGCCTCAAGCGTTTTATCATCGACCACATAATCAAGTCCCATTTCTAAAACGGTTTTTGCATTCTTAAATTGTTGTAACTTATTGCTTCCCAAGCCTGCATAATAATAAAATTGAGGCTGACTCGGATACACTTCAATCATATTCATAGCTCTCTTTGTCATCGGCTCAAACTGTTTTGCCTGCGTATATGCTTCAAGCAAAAGCAAGTTAGTTTCACGATCTGTATCTGAATTTGCCTTTAAATCTTTTTCATAAAACTTAATTGCATTTTCAAATTGGCCTTTACTGTGATAGAATTTCCCGATTTCTTTTGCAACATCAACATTTGGATCGTTGTCAAAATAAGCAATTGCTTTTTCTAAATCTGGAGCATATTGCGGATTTTTATTCACATAAATCAAAAACTCATTTAACGTACGATGCTTTATTTTTGAATCAATTTTCGAACTTGATAAAATCACATTCATCGATTTAATAGCCTGATCTACTTTATTGCCATCTAAATATACCTTAAACAAACTTACCTGAGCCCATTCAGAATTCGGAATTTCCTTTGCCAATTGTTTTGCAACATCCAAAGCTTTATCTGTTTCTTCTGATTTTGAATATAAAAAAATCAGGTTAACATAATTTGATTCTTCTTTCGGATTTTGTTTAATCTGATCAATCAAATTAGCAATCTCAGAATTTTGATATTTCCCTTGGGATAAAATCTGCAATTTATATCTTTCGCGATCTTCAGATTTTCCGAATTTATCGTTCATTTCATTGATCGTCGAAAGCGCTTTATCATACTGATTTGTCAACATGTATAGCGAAATCAAATCATCCTTGTATTCTTCGTCAAACGGAATAATTTTCTGAATCGTTTCGATTGCCAGAGGATAATTCTTAGTTTCATAACTTACATCATAAATTCCAAGCCAATACCATTTGTTCTTTGGATCTAATTGTGTTGCTTTTTCAAAAGAAGTTTGAGCATTGCTATATTCTTTTAGAGCAAAATAATTCTTCCCCAATTCAAAATAAGCAACAGCATCATTAGGTTTTAGTTTTATACATTTTTCTAATGATACGATAGCCTTGTCATAATTTTCAATCCCTTTTTGTTTTAATGATTCATAAAAAGAGTCCTGATATTCATCGGTTGCCATAGCAATATCTTCCGGTTCAGTCTGAGCTAAAACCGAAGTTGAATTGCAAAGCAAAACGAAAAATAAAATTACAAAAACTCCTTTTTTCATCATTTACATAATTTTATTTTAAATTATTATTATTCTAAAACAGAATAATCTCCAATGCTGATGCTCGTAAATTTACCATCATAACTAACATGGTTTCCGATCATCGCATTATCTAAGTTAGCATTTTTTATTTGAGAAAACGTCTGAACTAAACTGTTTTTGATTGTACTGTCGATTACATGGCATCCTTTTCCTAAAGATACGTTTGGTCCAACTGTTGCGTTTTTCAACACTACATTTTCACCAATATAACAAGGTGGAATAATAGTTGCGTTTTCTAATGTCACATTATAATCAACCAGATGTTCTCCGTCGTTATGTAAAAATCCTAACATTCTGGTGTTAGTTTCAACCGTAACGTCTTTGTTTCCGCAGTCCATCCATTCATCTACACTTCCGGTTTTGAAAACTTTTCCGTCTGCCATCATTGCTTTGATTCCGTCATTAATTTGATATTCTCCACCATTCTGAATATTATTATCCAAAACGCCTTGAAGTTCTTTTTTCAAATCACCAACTTCTTTAAAATAATAGATTCCGATAACGGCTAAATCGCTAACGAATTCTTTTGGTTTTTCAACCAATTCTATAATTTCATTATTGGAATTTAACTTTACCACACCAAATGCTTCAGGCTGATCAACCTGTTTTACCCAAATTACAGCATCTGCAGCGGGATCTAACTCAAAATCAGCTCTGATTAAAGTATCCGCATAAGCTATTACAGCAGGTCCAGACAAAGATTCTTTTGCACACATAATCGCATGACCTGTTCCCAAAGGCAAATCCTGACGATAGATTGATGCTTTTGCGCCTAAACCTTTTGCAAGATCCTCCAAACTTGTTACAAGATCAGCTCCAAAAAAAGCTTCATCACCCAAAATAAAAGCAACTTCTTCAATTGGTTCTTTTAATATTTTAGCAATATCTTCGACTAAACGGTGTACAATTGATTTTCCTGCAACAGGAATTAATGGTTTAGGAACCGTTAAAGTATGTGGTCTAAGCCTCGAGCCACGGCCCGCCATTGGAACGATTATTTTCATTTTTGTATTTATTTTTTATGGGAAGATTGCAAAAATCTTCTTGAGTTGCTTCTTTTTTTACCGCAAAGTTCGCAAAGAGTTTATACAAAGTTTGCTTAGTTTTTTTAAGATCGCAAAGTCCGAAACTTAATGGTGAACTGCGACTGAAAACTATTTTACGCCTGTACTTCCAAAACCGCCTTCACCTCTTGAAGTTTCTGATAATCCTTCAACTTCGATCCATTCGGCTCTTTCGTGTTTGGCGATAATCAATTGCGCAATTCGTTCTCCGTTTTCGATTACGAATTCTTCATTTGATAAATTTACTAAAATTACCCCTATTTCACCTCTATAATCAGCATCGACAGTTCCTGGTGAATTTAAAACGGTTACACCTTTTTTTGCAGCCAAGCCGCTTCTTGGTCTTACCTGTGCTTCGTAGCCAATTGGCAATTCAATAAAAAGACCTGTTTTTACAATGGTTCTTTCTAAAGGTTTTAGTATGATAGATTCTGTTAAATTGGCACGCAAATCCATTCCTGCCGAAGCAATTGTTTCGTAGTTTGGTAAAGCGTGTTGTGATTTATTGATAATTTGTATTTTCATTTTTTTATTTAAAGCATTAAAAAGTAGGACTACTTTCTATTCATAATTCCTTTTATTGTATCTTTTTCGTTATGATAAACAAAATACATAAAGCCTAATAATAACGGAATTCCAACAAAATAATTTTCCCTAAATCCATAAAAAGAAATAGCTGAAAACACAATTGAAATTCCCAAATAAGCTCCAATTTTATTCATATCATAAGGTATTGGGTAATATTTATTCCCTAAAATATAAGAAATCAGCATCATGCTTCCATAAGCAGAAATAGTTGCAATTGCAGAACCATAATAACTGTATTTTGGAATTAAAAAATAGTTTAAAACCAAAGTTACTATTGCGCCAACAATTGAAATATAAGCCCCAATTTTTGTTTTGTCTGTCAGTTTATACCAAACGGATAAATTATTATAAATTCCTAAAAAGAAATTTGCCAGAATAATTAATGGTACTACTTTCATCGCTTCCCAATATGATTTATTATCCAATAGCAGAAATTTTAAAATATCTGCAAAAACAATTACTCCCAATAAAATTAAGGATCCTAAAATCACAAAATATTTGGTGATAACCGCGTAAGTCTGAGGTGCATTTTCATTTTTTGCATGACTGAAAAAGAAAGGTTCAATTCCTAATCTAAAAGCAGTTGCAAATAAAACCATAAATAATCCAAGCTTATAACAAGCGGAATATGCTCCTACTTCGGATTTAGCCAGGTTTTCAGGTAATAAATAACCTAGTAGAATTTTATCGAAATGTTCGTTAACAGCAAATGCAAGTCCGGCAACCAAAATTGGCAAACCGTATTTCATCATTTTTTTCCAAAGTACCGGATCGAATTTTCGTCCCAGCGAAAGATAATTTGGAGAAAGCACAACAAAAGTGGCTAAACTCGCCAATAAATTTGCAATGAAAATATAGGCAATCTGGAAATTCTCAACATATAAATTATCCCAAACCGAATTAGGATTTGAAGCTGCCAATTTTGGTAAATACATTAAAAAGAAAATATTCAGCAATAAATTGATTATTACGTTTCCAATTTTAATCGCAGCGTAGACCATTGGTCTCTGATTCGCCCTAAGTTTGGAGAATGGTACTAACACCAAAGCATCTAAAACTAAAATCCAAACCGAATAAGTAACATACTGTGCATCTACTTCAGCAAGGCTTGCTAAGGTGTTTCTAAAAATTAAGGCTACAAACAGGAAAATTATCGACGACCAAAATATTGATATTGTAGAAGTTGCTATTACATTCTTCTTATCTTCTTCGGCACTATAGAATCTAAAAAAAGCAGTTTCCATTCCGTAAGAAAGAACTACATTAAAGAAAACCATCCAGGATAAAACAATCGAAACCTCGCCATATTCTGCAGTTGGTAAAATACCTGTATACAATCTTACCAATAAAAAGCTCAGCATTCGTGGTAATACTGTTGCTAGTCCGTAAATTGCAGTTTGCTTGAATAGATTTTTATATAATCCCAAAATAATTTAATAATAAAGTTCGTGAAACAAAAATAACCAATTCTTTGGTTTAATACCGATTTTGCAGGTTCAATAAAAAAACTTCAGTGCTTTTTTATTGTGTCAGTTTATCTTCATCCAAAATTTTAACGAAATGAAAACCTTTCGGGCCGTAACCCTGATTGTAGTAAAAACGATGTGCTGCAAAATTTCCTGTGAAAGCATCCAAAACAATACTGCTGCAGTTTAAGTCTTTAGCTTTTTGTTCAATATAATCGGTCAATACTTTTCCGATTCCTTTTGAGCGATGTTCCGGATTAACCACAAAATTATCAATTTCAAGATATTTGCCGGTCCATAATTTAGTAGCAGACCAACAGCCTGTTATTCCCAGACAAACATCCTCTTCAAAAACGCCAATCTGAATATAATTGTGTGGGATCATCTCTGAAAGAAATGATTTGTATTTTTCAATAGAAAGTTTTGGATAAAGAAATCGCATCGTATCAATTTGTGCCAGCATTTCTTCTATTGTAGTCAGTTCCTGAATTTGTAGTTTCATTGTAATAAAAATAGGTTTCAAAAATACTGATTTTTTTTCAATCGTAATTATAGCAAAAAACTTACACATGTGAAATATATAAATTGTCGGCAAAAATTATGTAACATTTTTTTAACAGTCTCTTCTTAAATTTGCTTCATAGGGATTGAGAAAAGCTAGAAATACAACCCTTATAAAAAAGAAAAGCATTGGGACTAATAAAGCTAGTTTGTTCCCACAAAAGACAAAGCACAAGGGATTGATTCTGCTGAAATGTAACCCTCAAAAAAACAGAGCATTGGGATTAATAAAGCTAGTTTGTTCCCATGAAAGACAAAGCACTAGACAGGTGATACATCTGTTTAAGTAATTTTATAAAATGGTACTGATTCTCAGTTCTGGATAATTGAGAATCACCATTTTATAACAATTTACAAAACCAAACTAATTTCCTTACAGAACAAAAGAGCCGACAATTGGGGATGTCGGCTCTTTTTATTTTGATTCTGTATCTTTTACTTCGAAATTAACTTTTTGCTCTGTTTCTTTTGGTTCCGGAATATCTTCTTCCGTAAACGTTTTTAAAATTTTATTTGTGATTTTTTTCAATTTCACAATTCGGTTCGCCTGATTCTGAACACATTTTTCGAATAGATTTCTAACCACTCTGGCATTTCCAAAACTTTCATTTTTACTTTCATAAAGTAGTTCAAAAGTATCCGTTAATTTTTCTTTGGCATCATCAGCAATTATAAAATCAGACTTCAAGCAAAAGGATTCAAAAATTTGAAATAATTCTTGTGGAGTAAAATGGCTAAAATGAAAATATCGATTAAAGCGGGAACGTAGTCCAGGATTAGATTCTATAAAAATCTTCATTGGTTCTGTATAGCCTGCTACTACAACTGCCAAGTCTTCCCGATGGTCTTCCATTCTCTTTAGCAATGTATTTACAGCTTCGGCTCCATAATCATTTCCAAATGCATTTTGGGTTAAAGCATAGGCTTCATCAACAAATAAAACACCTCCAAGACTAGATTCCACCGCAGTATCAACTTTTGTTGCTGTTTGTCCAACATAACCTGCAACTAATCCTTCTCTGTCTGTTTCATACATCTGACCTTTGGATAAGAAACCCAAATGTTTAAAAATTCGGCTCAGAAGTCTTGCTACAGAAGTTTTTCCGGTTCCGGGAGGTCCAAGGAAAACGGTATGCAAGGTTATTTCAACATTCTTTAATCCCTGCTTCGATCTTTTCTTTTGTATCTCTAATAAATTAATAAGTTCAGAAACGTCTTTTTTTACTTCGGCTAAACCAACTAATTTATTTAACTCTTTCAGCACTTTTTCTAATGTATCTTCTTCCGGAAGTTGGTCAATTTCCTTTTTATCTGTTTTTGATTTATTGAAATTCAAACCAAGATAATTATTGAAAACTGTTCCGTTTTCAAATTTTTTATCAAATGCAAACTGAATGAAATTTTGATATTTTACTAAAATCTTGTCTAGTTTATTATGCTTTTTTTCAGATAATATTTCAGGTAGTAAATATTGGTTTTGTTGTGAATTTGAAGTTATGATCTTATTCTCTTTTTTTATTTTTATAAGAAGACTTTTAAAATTCTCTGTAAAAACCAATTGATTCAGTTCGTTTACAGAAGTTTCATCTGCAAAATGTTTGTTGCGTAAAGCATCGTAATAATAAGCTAAGACAAACTCCTGCTTTTCATTTTTTTTCTCTGGTTCTCTTTCGTAAAGATCAATAATATCCGAAAGAAAAAAATGCTCTGCTTTAAACAATAAACCTTTTGAAAAAACAGGATTTATTGCTTGATTTATTTTCTGAATAAAATCTGTGTCTTGATTTAGTACATTGCAAATTTCAAGAATACTCGTTGTTTCTTTTTTTAGATCACTAATAAATGAAGCCGTAAAAACGGCTTCATTAGAATTTATATTCGTTTCTAAATATTTTTTTAGAGACAAAAATGATTCCTCAATAATCGATATCGGATTGTTCTTTTTTGACATATTTAAATTTAAGAAATCATCATTTGGTGAATGATTTCTTTTGATAATTTTAAGTGATCGTCACAATAATCTTTCCAGGCTAAGCCCATATCTCTCAAATCATACTTGGCTACTATTGTCCCGTAATGCTCCTTTTTTCCATTTATAGTTGGATAACCAATAACGTAAATAGTCTGCGCCAATTCAATTGCCAATTCAATATCGTGCGTAGAAAAAATGACCGTATTAAAATCTGAAGATTGCCCAAGCAGTTCAAAGGACTTTTTTACTTCTTCAATATTTCCAACATCCAATCCAGAGAAAGGTTCATCTAAAACAATAAATTGATCCGATGAAAACAATTGCTCTATAATCGCCGTTCTTTGTCTTTGTCCGCCAGAAAGTTCGTTAGGATATTTGTCTGCACAATTTTCTAATCCCCATTCTTTCAGGTATTTTTTTATCTTTTCCTCTTTTTCAGTATTTGAAAGTGTTGTTTTTCTTAACGAAAATTTCAAAGCCTGAGTAACTGTTTTATGTCTGAACAAAGTATATTTTTGATCTACAAAGCCAATATCGCCTTCGTTTACAGATTTGGCAGCATTAGGTTCTTTGTTTTCAAAATCTCTAATTAGTATTTTTCCGGAATTTGTCGGAATCAAACCAGTCAATGCTTTAAAGAAGGTTGATTTTCCTCTGCCCGATCTTCCAACAAAAGCTACAACTTGTCCTGTACAATGTACTCCGTCTCTGACTACGTCTTTTTCTATCAGACTTATATCTTTTATAATAACGGTATCATCGTAGGCAACACTAAGATTCTCTACGTATAAAAGCGTCTCTTTATATTCGTGTTTCATGACTATATTTTTGAATATCTAAATAGTGCTTTTCTTAAGAAATTTATTCCTGCATCTAAGCCAAGACCTATTAATAAAATGATAATTTGAAGTGCAATGATTCTTCCGGTATTCATAAACTTATCAGAATTTTTTATTAAAAACCCTAATCCTCCAGAGGCTACCACAATCGATTCAACTGTTACCAGCATCATCCATGTTATGGCAAGATTTTGTCTGATGACATCAATTACATAATCTACTCTTCCTAAAATAATAACCTGCCAAAGCACTTCTAATCGAGTACATTTCAGCATTTTTGCATGATCAAATTCTTCTTGCGGTATATCTTTGATAACTGCAATTAATGAGGTTGTTAAGAAAGTAGTCAGGAAAATTACCAAGATCCAAACTTGCATTGCTCTTGCATCGTGCACCACCATTGTAATATAAAATGAAAGTCCGGTAAACGGTAAAAATCTAAATTTTGTAACAAATTCAGCAATTGGTTTCAATAACGGAATTGGCCACGAATAAGCAAATAGTAACGAAATAATCGTGGCTAAAAAAATCGAGATAAAACATAAAGACAATGAATTGAAAATATGCACTACCAAACCTTCTCTATACAAATCCTCAAAACCTTTTAAAACCTGAGAAGGAGAAGGAAAAAGATGTTTTTCGCCAGCTGTTGTCGCAAACCAAATAATAATCAAAAGAACTAACCAACCCAATAAAATAAGGGTTTTGTTCATTTTTGATATTTTTTCAAAGGGAGTTAAAAATTTTACCATAGTTATTGTAAAAGGCTATCCGTTAAGATAGCCTTTTAGTATTTTTTATTTTAATAAAGTGATAACCACACGTCTGTTTGATGCTTTCCCTGAAGCAGTATTATTATCTGCAACCGGATCACTTTGACCTTTTCCGTCAACTACTTGGAAACGACTTGCAGGAATACCTTTTTGTTTCAGGTAATTTACAACTGCTTCTGCTCTGCTTTTTGACAAAGCTAAGTTAGCATCTGCATTTCCAACATTATCAGTATGACCCACAATAGTTAATTTTGTGTTTTCAGCCTGCACCAAAAGATTGTAGATTTTTTCTACTTCTTTACTAGATGAATTTGAAATTTCAGCACTTCCTGTATTAAAATTAATTTTCCATTCTCCAGAAGCCACAACTTCTTTTGCTTCAGCACTATAATCTGCTTTATCTGCAGAAGTAGACTCGATATCGTTGATGTTTTTCAGGAAGAACAAGTTTACTGCCTGATCGTAAGGAACAACCGCTCCTACGTTTTCATTAAATCCAAAAGGATTCAACTCAGTCAAATATCCGGAAACCTGGTTGTAAACCGATTTATATCTGTTAACACCATCTGATAAACCAAAGTATTGCATTGCATCAGCATAGTTAAATACTTTAGATCCACCCATGTTATAAGTCAATCCAGCTTTTGTTCCTTGTTGTCCTTTGAACATTTTGTACCAATATTCAGGAGTTTCAAGTTTATAGGTATCAGCAACTGCTTCTGAAGCTCTTACTTTCCAATCTTCATAATTTTTCATTTGATTTGAAGCCGTCAATGCCGATTTCAAAATATTAGAAACGATAGCAGGATTTTTTTCCGCCCATTCTTTAACTCCAATAAGAGCTGTTGGCATTTGGTTATTGAATTCTCTTGTAGAAACAATATCAACAAAACCAGTCAATTTATCAAAAACTGTTTTATCTCCAGGTGTCCAGGTAGCACAACCGTCGATTTTTCTGTTCACAGATTTTCCAGTTAATTTTCCATTTACTACTTCTTTCAACGTAACAGTCCATCCAGTTGTCTGAGATTTAATTAATTCTTCTGCCGATTTAATATAATCATCATTTTCAGATGGATAAATATTTACAGCATCTGCATCGTAAGTTGTTGGATCTGGATTTACTTTTAATCCGTTTGCAAAGCAATAATTTACAGTAGTAACCCAGTCACCATCTCCAAGAACGGCAGAGATAACAGAACCTTTCATCGTTTTTGGGTCAGATTTCCAGCTTGGAGGTCCAATCAATTTATCTTCACCATAACTCATACCTACAACACCCATAACTTGTAAGTGGTATTTGTCTTTTCCGTATTTTTCGTCTAATGATTTTTGAACAGAGCTAATATAAAATGGCGCACCGTCACCCATGATCATAACGGCAAAAACACTTTTATCTGAAGATGGAAAAGCTTCACCTTTATCAAATTCTTCGATAAATTTCATTTGCATATTACGCAATTCTGACAACCAGTCCTGACGGATAATTTCCAAATTAACTCCGTTTTTTTCCATCAATGATCCTTTTGTTGTTTTTGGACCACCATTAGAAACAATAATTCCTGATTGAGCATTCCAGGCATAAGCACCAATTTTTACTAAAGGTTTGTCTGCAACTTCTGTAGATATTTCTTTTGAAGGAAGTGCTATTTTTTCGGCATTCGTAACATTATTAACATCTGTCGAGTTTAGCTCCATACCGTCTAATTGCTTAGAAACAGCTGTTTTAATTCCAGGAGATAAATAATAAACTCCACCTAAAATTACTCCAATTCCAACAATAACGATCAATAATTCAGAAAGAGTAGTTAACTTTTCTGTTCTTAAAATTTTTCCCATTTTTATTTAAAAATTAAATTTAATTGTATTAAAAAATATCCCCAAAACCACCACCAGACATTTTATCTTCTTTGGTCATTTTATAATTTGGATTTGTATATTTTGTTGAATCCGGAATTGTATTGTCGCCTGTTTTAATTTCATCTGCCAATGAATCTAACCTTGAATAAAGCTCATCATTATCAACAGAATATTTAGAAGTCAACGCATCAATATCAATTAAGTTTTCAGAAGTCTTAGCAATATCCTGCGCAATTGTAGACGTTACAACTTCAAGAGCATATTCTAATTCCCAATCTTTCGTGAATAACATGGCGCTTTTTGCACTTTCTGTTGCTTCTTTAGCATTTTTGGCAAACTCATATTCTTTTTGAAGCATCTTAACTGTCACATCAAAATCAGCAATTTTAATGTCGATTGCTGTTCCTGCTAAAGTCAGTTTACGATCCATCTTCCCTAATACATTGGCACGAACGCCGTATTTTTGGATGAAACTTTTGCTTTGCTCATATTGAGTTGAAACCCTTTGAGAATCGCTTAGCTTTCTGGCTAATTCACTTTGCAGGACCACATACTCGTCAGTATCTTTTGCAGCAACACCATTTTGTTTCACCATTTCGTCCATCGCTGATTTTAATTTTTCTGACTGACGTTGTAAGCTTAAAACATCTTCCTGAAATTCTTTCGCTTCTTTTTCAGATTTATTGGCTTCAATTTCCATTTCATTTTTAAGACCTTTTAGCTTCGCTTTTGTGTTCTTAAAAACTTCACGATTTTTAATCATTTTTTGCTTCTGCTCTTCCAACTCATTAAAAGGATTACTTTGAATTAACGCTTTGTGAATATTTTTTGTAGCAAAACGAAGTCCCTTCATAATAACAGGAGCCATCATAACCAAAAAAACTAAGAATACTCCCGTCGCTGATAAAGCAATAGCCTGACCCAACATTGTAAATAATGGCGGAATAATATAAGTCCAGATTAAATAACCACCAACTCCTAATAAACCAAGTGCTAAAGCCAAAAACAATGACTTTTCACCTTTTTTAAGCGCGCCTGATTTTAAAGCAATTTCTCCTTTAGACTCGTCAAAGTGTTTTAAAATTGGCAATGTCAAAAGAGTACTTCTTTCTTGTTCGTATTTATCCATTATAAATATTGATTAATTCCTGTTATTACAGTATTGATTGAGGTTAATATTTTTTGTTTTGCTAAATTGTTGGCATCCATCTTTAATTGAATTTCTGAAAGCTGTTCCATATTAACAGGATCAATTTTTTGAAGTTCAATTTTCTTGGCTTCTAATTCTTTTTGAAGTTCAATAATTTTCGCTTCCAGATCAGAAATACTTTTAGATAAATTATACTTTTCTTTAGTTATCGTATTATCTAAGTCGGCTTTTTTTGTTTTCCCAATTGTATCGTATTTGGTATAAACCTTTTCGATTTCTGCGATATAAAAACTACCTTTTTGTAAAAGAAATTCTTTTGTCAAATCAGATTTGATCGATTTACCCATAGTAAAAGCCATCTGATAGCTTTGCGGATTCGTTACTCCAACTGCCACCACAGATTTATAAAGCTCAAAAAAATCAAAACCAGACTCATTCAATGACTCAAAACCTTTATCGTAAACTTCAAAAATTTCGTTTAAAAAAGGGTTTGTCAACGAATTTGCTGGAAATGCTTCTGTAGCTTGATTCGGAAACTTCTTGTCAGTAGTTGTTGAAATGGGTGCCGATGGTTGAGTTGCTGATGCACCCTCTGAATTATTTGTCTCATCATTAATGAAGAGACTCTTCCAATTGAAACTTTCTTTTGCCATTGTTTTTGGTTAAACTATTTTTAATAACTTTTTGGTTGTTAAATGTTATACGCAGAAAGTGTTAAAAAGTTACTAATTATAAAGGCATAAATATATATATTTTTAAAATCAAATTGTAACTATTTAATTACCAAATCAGTTAATCCTCATAAATTATCAAAAAACGAAAAAAAATTTTCAATGATTTTATTAATTTATTGTAAAAAATAATGCACAAAAAAAGAGCCAACTAATAGTTGGCTCTTTTAAATATTCTATTAAAATGCTATTTTATCCGTTCAATGCTTCTGCTCCACCAACGATCTCCAAGATCTCATTAGTAATAGCTGCCTGACGTGCTTTATTGTAAGTCAATTTCAATTGGTTTCTTAATTCAGTTGCGTTGTCAGTTGCTTTGTGCATTGCTGTCATACGTGCTCCGTGTTCTGAAGCAAATGAATCACGAATACCTTTGTATAATTGTGTTTTCAGTGATTTTGGAATCAAAGTCAATACAATTTCCTCTTTTGAAGGTTCGAAAATATAATCTGCAGCTGAAACCGGTACATCAGATTTAATTGGTGCTAATGGTAAAAATTGTTCAGTTTGAACGATTTGAGTAGCAGCATTTTTAAACTGATTGTAGATCAATTCGATTCTGTCATATTCTCCAGATAAGAATTTTTCAGTCAAATTATCTGCAATTCCGGCAACATTTTCAAAAGTTAAATGGTCAAAAATTGCATTATGATGACCGTGAACTTTAAAAGTTTTACTTAGTACATCATTTCCTTTTTTACCAATAGGAAAAACATCAACTTGTTTTCCAGCGTAAAACGCAGAACGATTCTTAATCTCTTTAATTACATTTGAATTGAATGCACCACATAAACCTCTGTTAGAAGTTATAGCTACAAGCAATACTTTTTTTACTTCACGTTGTGTTGTATAATCACCTCCAACTTCACCCTCAAGTGTAGCAGAAAGGTTTTGCAACAACTCCGTTAATTTCTCGGCATAAGGGCGCATTGCAGTGATTGCATCTTGTGCTTTCTTAAGCTTTGCAGCAGAAACCATTTTCATAGCCGATGTAATTTGCATCGTCGATGAAACGGAAGTAATTCTATTACGGATTTCCTTTAAATTTGCCATTTGTCGATTAAAAAAATGTGACAATTTGAAAATTAGATAATTAGAAAGTTTCCGAAGATATTTTCTAATTACCTAATTGACTAATTATCTAATTAGATATATTTTGCTGAAATTTCTTTTGCTGCTTTTTCGATAACATCAGTAATGTTGTCATCTAATTTACCAGCTTTCAACGCGTTAAGCGTGTCTTTATGTTTACTGTTTAAGTAAGCTAAGAAATCAGCTTCAAATTCTTTTACTTTATTTACAGGAACACTTTTTAACAAGTTTTTAGAACCAGCGTAAATAATAGCTACTTGATTTTCAACAGGATAAGGATCATTCAAACCTTGTTTCAAGATTTCAACGTTTCTTCTTCCTTTTTCAATTACGTTTAAGGTAACAGAATCTAAATCAGAACCAAATTTAGCGAAAGCCTCTAATTCACGGAATTGAGCCTGGTCTAATTTTAAAGTTCCGGAAACTTTTTTCATTGATTTAATCTGAGCATTACCTCCAACACGAGATACAGAGATACCTACGTTGATCGCAGGACGAACTCCAGAGTTGAACAAATCTCCATCAAGGAAAATCTGACCATCTGTAATCGAAATTACGTTTGTTGGGATATATGCAGAAACGTCACCAGCCTGAGTTTCGATAATTGGCAATGCAGTTAATGAACCACCACCTTTTACGATAGACTTGATAGAATCTGGTAAATCGTTCATGTTTTTAGCAATTCCATCATCAGCAATTACTTTACATGCACGCTCTAATAAACGAGAGTGTAAGTAGAAAACGTCTCCAGGATATGCCTCACGTCCCGGTGGTCTTCTTAATAAAAGAGAAACCTCACGGTAAGCAACAGCTTGTTTAGATAAATCATCATAAACAATTAAAGCTGGACGACCTGAATCTCTAAAGTACTCTCCAATTGCAGCACCTGCGAAAGGAGCGTAAACTTGCATTGGAGCCGGATCAGAAGCGTTAGCTGCAACAATAACGGTATAAGCCATTGCACCTTTTTCTTCTAACATTTTAGCGATTCCTGCTACAGTTGAAGCTTTTTGCCCAATTGCAACATATATACAGAATACAGGTTTTCCTGCATCATAAAATTCTTTTTGATTTAAGATTGTATCGATACAAACAGTTGATTTACCTGTTTGACGGTCACCGATTACAAGCTCACGTTGTCCACGACCAACCGGGATCATAGCATCTACTGCTTTTACTCCTGTTTGTAATGGCTCAGTTACTGGCTGACGGAAGATAACTCCAGGAGCTTTTCTTTCCAAAGGCATTTCGTATAAGTCTCCACCAATTGGTCCTTTTCCATCAATTGGAAAACCAAGAGTGTTTACTACACGTCCTACCATTTGCTCACCTACTTTAAGAGAAGCAATACGTTGTGTTCTTTTTGCTGTTGATCCTTCTTTGATTCCAGTTGATGGCCCTAAAAGTACCACACCAACATTGTCTTCTTCAAGGTTCAATACAATAGCTTCAAGTCCGTTTTCAAACTCAACTAACTCACCATATTGTACATTCGATAGCCCGTAAATACGAGCAATACCATCTCCAACTTGAAGTACCGTTCCTACTTCCTCTAGCGTAGCACCAGATTCAAAACCTTCTACTTGCTTTCTTAATATTGCTGAAATTTCAGCAGGTTTGATTTCCGCCATCTTAATTTATAATTTAGACACTTTTATGTGTAATAAAACTAATTACTTAACTCTCTTTTTAATACTTGTAATCTGTTTGCAACAGAAGCGTTGTATTGTTGATCACCTATTCTTAAAATAAATCCTCCAATGATTGATGGATCTACTATATTTTCAATTGTTATTTTTTTATCTGACAAAGTTGAAACTTTTGCTAAAACTTTAGCCTCCAAAGCCGCATCCATAGGAATAGCAGTGGTAACTTTCGCTACTTCAATTCCATTACTTTCGTCAAAAACTCTGCTGTATTCTACTGCGATTGCCTCTAGAATTTCGAATCTTTTGTTTTCGAATAATAAATGAAACAAACCTTTAGTTACACCATTTACATTAGCAAAAACTTCCAAAAGAGCACTTTCCTTAACCTCCACTTTTGTAGTTGGATTTTGAATAAATGTGCTCAATTCTAAATTGCTTTCAATTGTAGAAGCAATAGATTTCATATCGTTATTTACAGCTTCGGCAACACCTTTAGAGTTTGCTAAGTCTAGAATTGCTTTTGCATAACGAATTGCTGCTCTTGTACTTGCCATAATCTTAGTTTAACTTTACGTCACCTAACATTTTCTCTACTAATTTAGTTTGAGATTCTTTGTTAGATAATTCATCTTTCAATAATTTTTCAGCAATGCTTAATGATAAAGTTGAAACTTGTGATTTCAATTCAGCCATAGCAGCATTTTTTTCACCTTCGATAGCCGCTTTAGCCTGCTCGATCATTTTTTGACCTTGCGCTTGTGCTTCGTTTTTAGAATCAGCAATCATTTTCTCTTTCATTTCACGAGCTTCTTTCAACATCGCGTCACGTTCTGCACGAGCTTCGTTCAAAATTCTTAGATTATCAGCCTGAAGGTTTTCCATTTCTTTTCTTGCATTTTCTGCAGAAAGTAATGCATCTTTAATGCCTTGCTCTCTATCATTTACTGCATCAAGAATTGGTTTCCACGCGAATTTTTTCAACAAAAGAATTAATCCAACAAATATTAGTATTTGCCAGAAAAACAAACCGAACTCAAACTGATTTATTAACTTATCCATTATATATAATTATAAATTTTAAATTATGTCTTTTTTAAAATTACCACCAGGCAATTTGAATGTTTTAATTTTAAAACAATAGTTACAACCAACCGTTGCAACTATTGTTTTTTGGGTTTTAACTAAGATGCGAATAACGCAGCGAAACCAATACCTTCAATAAGTGCAGCAGCGATAAGCATAGCTGTTTGGATTTTTCCAGAAGCTTCTGGTTGACGAGCGATAGCGTCCATTGCTGAACCACCGATTCTACCAATTCCTAATGCTGCTCCGATTACGATTAATCCTGCTCCAACGATATTTGGAATTTCCATAATAAATATATTAAAAATTAAACATTCAATTTTGTTATAGATTTTTGAATCTGGATTTTAGAATAATACCTAAATCCGGGATCTTGAATCTAAGTTTTAATGATGAGCTTCTTCTTCGTGATGATGCTCTTCTACTGCTGAACCAAAATAAAGTGCAGACAGCATTGTAAAAATATAGGCTTGTAAAAAGGCAACTAAAATTTCAAGTATAGAAAGTACAAATGACAATCCAAAAGATAAACTGCTTCCAATCCAGCTTTTAAAGATAAACATTAATCCGATGATACTCATTAAAACAATGTGACCAGCAAAAATATTAGCATACAAACGAATCATTAATGAGAATGGTTTGATAAAAACTCCCAACAATTCAATTGGTGCTAAAATAATTCTCATTGGTTTTGGTACACCTGGCATCCAAAAAATGTGACCCCAATAATTTCTATTTGCTGTAAGGTTTGTAATTAAGAAAGTTAGGATTGCTAACGAGAATGTAATTGTTAAGTTACCTGTAGCATTAATTCCTAGTGGAGTTAATCCGAAAATATTTAAAAACAATACAAAGAAAAAGATAGTCAATAAATAACTCATATATTTTCTGTAATGCTTTTCACCAATATTTGGAATTGCAATTTCATCACGGATGTAAACTACTAATGGTTCAAAAATTCTTCCTGCTCCAGAAGCGATTCCTCCATTTTTAGCATAAGATTTTGCTAAGCTGGAAAACAACCACAACATTAGTAACGCTGCTGCAAAAATAGAAACTACTGTTTTAGTAATTGAAAAATCTAAAGGACGAACATTTGTTGGGTGCCCGCTCTTTTCATCTTCAGTAATTGTTCCTGTCGCATCTGTTCTGTAGATTTTACCATCATGATGATTAATCACGTAATAATTTCCATTAGATTCAGCTACCGAATGACCATGATTAAATTTTGATGAAGAGAAAACATGTAGGCCATTATCCCAGATAATAACTGGTAAAGAAAAACCATAATACTTTCCTGTCTCATCATCCTGAGTCAAAGTAAAATCATGAGAATCTAAAACGTGATGATTCACGAAAGCTTTGATTTTAGATTTTACATCTGTTGGTTCCGAATGATGTCCTTCTGCAACAGCTTCATGAGCCGCTTCAGTTTGTGGATGTGCAGTGTCTTTTTCTGCATTAGCAAAACTAATTACAGGAAGACAAGCTAATAAAGCTACAAGAATAAATCTGAGTGGTTTGTTTGAAATCACCATATCTGTTGAAAATCTTATTTTTTTACGTTTCTAAAATTTGGTGCAAAGGTACATTTTTTATTAATATTCAAAAGGATATGAAAAATTATTTTTGAACCTTGTTTTACAGAATCCCTATTTTAACGCTTTTTGTTTAATAATCGGACAGTTAAAAGCGTTTCAAATAACAAAAACAAAATAAATGTTATAAAAAAATTAGTTTTTTCAACAGACACGTTATGAATTTTATCAGATAAAATCGGTCTCAAAACTAAATAAGAAAAAAACATTTGAATTAAAGTTCCCATCATGAACATCATTCCTATACTGTCAAAATTTTTAATAGTAATTTTCAATAATACCATAAAGAATACTGTTGTAAATGCAAAAAAAATCAAATACAAGGATTCGATACTGTAATGAAAATTTTGATTTGGGATATCAAAAAATATAAAAACTGCTTTGTGCAAAATGTAGCATGCTAAAGCAAAAAAGAATAAATGTAAAATCGGTTTGTACGTTTTTAAAAGCATTTCAAATAATTTTATGCAAATATGCAACATTTATTTAAAGCTCTTTGAAAAGTAAAATTACTTTGTTTTATTGATTTCGTTTACCTGACGAATAACATTATACAGTGCCAGAGCAACACCAACCATTACTAATATCTTATTATAATATACTTTTGGGCTTGGATGATTTTCATCTAACCAGGTTCCTAAATAAGAAAACAAGAAAATAATAACACCCATTTGAATAGGTATATTAATTAATGCAATCCATTTATTCCTTTGATTTTTGTTCGGCTCCTTTTCCATCTTTTAAAGATACTTCTTTAGAATTTGTTAGCATAGTACAAGTAGCAGTAAATTCAGCTCCAGGTTCTATAGATAATTTTCCAACGGCAACTTCTCCCTGAATATGGGCTGTGGCTTTTATATTTAGGATTTCCAAAACTTTTAATTTCCCTTGAAACTCGCCTTCAATATCAGCGTTGTGGCAAATAATTTCGCCTTTTACAATTCCTGATGGCCCTATAACCAGTTTTCCCTGCGAAGTAAAATTTCCTATCAATTCTCCATCTAATCGAAAATCGGCTTTAGAAACAATATCTCCTAAAATAGAAGTTCCTTCAACTATTCTATTTGTTTTACCTAAAAGTTCTGTGCCGTTTTTTTTTGCTTTCTCAAACATGTTTTATGGATTTTTAGGCGCTAAATAAGTGTCAAGATTTTTTTTGATTTGAATCACCTTGTAATTATCACTCGAAATAATAATTGACGGATGTGTAATTTTATATTTTTTGTCTTCTCTCAAAACTCCTGAAACATCTCTGGCATAAGCCTCAGATTTTACTCCATGAATAACTACAAAACTTTGGGTTTTATTGTATTTGTCTAAAGAAGTTGTTAGGCGCTCAAAATTTTCAACTAACAAAAATACCCTAATCGCTTCTTCAATTTTTTTAAGCGTTTGAGAATCATTATTAGCAACTAAATATAAAATCTTCCAGCTTTTACCGTCTACTGCGGTGAAATCAAGTTTTTCCAAACTCGGAATTTGTTTCTCTAAAATTTCACGTGCATTTTTTCCTTCCTCACTGTTTGGGTAATTATCTGCAACGTTTTCTAACCCTTTTTTATAAGCAGCCAGACCATTTACCTTTCCTAATGTGTTGGCTTTCAATAATTCATATTTAGAAACAATTTCATCGCCGGCATATTGATTAATTAAATTATCAATATTATCTAAAACAACATCAAATTGCTCTTCTTCATATAATTTATACCACTTTTTATATTCTTTATCAGGCGAAGCCAAATCACCAGCATTTGTATTATTTAAAATTTGAGCATATCTGGAAGTTGGATAATTTCCTGTAATATCAGATTTTACTTTCTCGGCTTTAGCCGGATTTGTAATTTGATATATTTTATACAAATTATACATCGATGGCAACACCAGTTTTTCTTCAGGATTGTTTCTTAACAATTGTTCTAATTTATCGCTGGCTAAATTATACTCCTTGAATTTTTCCTTATAAATAAGTCCTAACTGATAATAGGCAAAATTTCGTTCTTTACCAATACTATCCATAACAACCTGACTTGTTGGAAGTTGTTTTTCGTAAAACGCCGTCGTATATTTTTCAACTACTACAGAATCCTTTAATGCATTAATCGAATCCTGACGAATACTTAGTGAATCTTTGATCGCAGGATTAAAAATAGTTTTTGAACCCAGACGCCAATTTCCGGTTAAAGATCGGTTTCCCCACATTTTTCTAAATTGCACTTTCCCGTAAGCAACCGTTGTTGGATTGTAAAAATAAAATGTACTCGCCTGGTCATTTGCACCTGGAGGATTAAATGCCCCTCCTGCTGCCAAATCAGTTGGCACTGGTGCTTGTGGGTTTACAGCCGTTGGTAAGTTGCCGGCTTTTGAATTACGCTCCACATTTTCCAGTTTTTCTTTTTCCTTTTCTTCAAAAATACGTTTTGCCTCATCTTTCTTTTTAAGTTCAGCAATATAATTTTCAAAATAGGCTTTTCTTTCTACTTCTGGTAAACCATAAACCTTTATAATACTATCATTGCGCTTTGCAATTCCTTCGTATTTTATAACATTGTCTAAATTTTTTCGGTTTTTTTCAATAAAAGCAAATTCCCTGCTTTTAGGATCTAATTTCACCAATGTACTGTCATAATATTTGGCAGCCATTGTATAATCTGTATTTTTAAAATACATGTTTCCGATATTTCTATAAGTCGAAGCTACCAAATAAGGGTCTTTCGATTTTCTGGCTAACGATTTGTTATAAAATTCCAGCGCGTTTTCCTGTTCTTTATAGTTGTCGAAAAAAACACCCATTTCATAAAAAAGGATATCGTAATAAGGTCTGTTTTCGCGATCGTCTACCAATTTGTTATAAGCTTCAACAAACATATCCTGATCGCCATTTTCATAGTCGAACATCTGAGCTTTTCTCGCGTAAGCATGCATCATGTATTTTCGATCCGCTTTGCGGTTCATGTCGATTACGCCATTATAAAAATAAATGGCACTGTCTTTTTTCCCGGCTTCCTGATACATCTGCCCTAAAATAAAACGATAACGTGCTTTGTCTTCATTTATTCTCGAGAAATCTTCTGCAATTCTAAGTTTCGCTACAGCACTATCTTTTTGTTCTAAATGTAAAAAAGCTTCGGCCAATAACGCATTTGCATCTGAAAACGTTTGCTTATTTAAGTCCGTATTTTTTAATAACAGCCTAATATTTTTTACAACAATAGCATCATTTCCCAGACGCATGTTGGTTTTTTCACGCCAGATTTTTGCTGTGTAAATATTACTGCTATTTGGATATTTATATAAAATATAATTGAATGCCTCCAGAGCCGGAATAAAACGCTGATCATAATAACGGGCTTTCCCGAGCATTAAATATGCTTCATCTATTTGAGTGTTTTTTTCCCTTCCGCCAATATTCATCGAGTGTTTCTGAATCGCTTTTGTAGCTTTTGTTTCAGCTAATTCAAAATCAGGGTTTTTAGCTTTTTCTTCTCCCGAATAATTTTCGTCAACCTGCATTTTTTCGATAGGCAGCATCTTCCAAAAATTATCCTGATCATTTGCCTGAATAGATTTCAAACCTTTATCAAGGCCAATGCCTCCATTGTACAAAATATTATATTTTGTACTTAAAGCATGGGAATTTCTAGACAAAAACGTGTTTTTTTTGGTAGAACAAGCTATCAAAAAGAATAAAAACACGAACGGAAAACAATATTTTAGAGTATTCTTTTTCAATAGAAAAGAGTTTAAATCCATTAACTTCTAAAAAGGCTTTTTAGTATAATGACTGGTAAAAATACGCTTCTTTTTGAAATATAGAAACTTAAACAGCAAAAAACGATTCCAGTTCCTGAAGTGTCTCTTTTGAGGTTTGAATATCTTTCACTATTTCCCCTTTATTTAATGCTACAATTCGGTCACAAACCTCGACAGTATGCTGCAAATCATGACTCGAAACCAAAACCGTAACATTCGGATTTTCTGCCAAATCTTTAATAATCTTTTTTAGGCGGCTAACTGTTGTTGGATCTAAATTTGCAAAAGGTTCATCTAAAATAACGACTTCCGGATTTCCTATTAGTGTAGCAATTATGCCGACTTTCTTCTGGTTTCCTTTAGATAAATCACGCAGGTATTTTTTGTTGTTCAGAATTTCTCCATTAAAAAACTCTTCATGTTGCCCTAACAATGCATCGATATCTGCTTTATTCTGATGGCGTAAATCGCCAATAAAATAAAAGTATTCTTCAGGAGTTAAATAGCCAATAAGGAAACTTTCGTCTAAAAATGATCCTGTAAAAGATTTCCAGTTTTCATTTGTATTTACCTGAATGTTATTGCTCGTAATATGCCCCGTTGAAGGCTGAATCAAATCTAATAACAAACTAAAAAAAGTGGTTTTTCCTGCTCCGTTATTCCCTACTAATCCAAAACTTTGTCCTTTTGGAATTTCAAGATTATTGATGTTTAAAACTGTGGTTCCGTTATATTTTTTTGAAAGTTGATTTACTTGTATCATTGTAATTTTAGATTTTTGTCCCGAAGTCTCGGGATTGATTTAAGATTAAGTCAATTGATGCTAATTATCTAATTGACACATTTTCAAATTGACTAATTAATTCTTTTGTTTATAGGCACTTATCGTACTGTATTTTTCGATCTTATATCTTTTTTCGATTAAGGAGAAAACCGAATTTCTAAATACAAAACCTAAAACTCCTGCTCCTGCAACCAATAATAATCCGAGGGTTTTGTCTCCCAAATAAAGTCCGATTCCGTAAAGTCCTAATGGCAATAATAATTTTGGCAATGTCAATAACATGGCGCTCACGTTGAATGCTTTTTTATCTCCAAAAGCACCGCTGGCATTACTTAAATCGATTGGCGTTTTGGTAAATGCACCGCCCAAAAGCACCAAATGCGAATTAACCCCAATATTATAAATTGCACCAACAACAATTGTAAGGTAAACTTCCCATCCGTAAAATAGATAAAACGAGGCTAGTATTGTCGAGATAAAAGTGGCAATAACAATAAGCCACCATTTTGAAGTAATATAACCCCTATACGGAATATTTTGTGTCATCATTAATTGATAATACGAGCTATCCCAACTTGGTACAAACTGTCCGAAGACAAATAAAAATCCGCCCGAAACAAAGATTCCGGCAAAAATATACATCACCGCCGGTTGATGCGTATTCCCGAAAAAAATCAATCCATAGAACAAAAAGAAAAAACTCATGATTAATGTCGTTTTTGATCTTTTATTTCTTCGGATTAATTTAATATCATTTTTAAGAAATGTTCCTAACGTCCCAAATTGATTCAGCCAGGCCAGATTTTCTGTTGTTGCAATATCTTCCTTTTTAGAAAGCCCGGCATCCAAAAATAGATTGTTTTTAAAGTACTTAAATGTAAATTGATATAACCCAATCAATACTAAAACCGGAATTAAAAACAGTCCCTTTTGAGAATATAACCCCTGAAAAAATGGAGTTGTATAAACAGTAATATCAAATAATTTATAATACTGCGCTGCTCCTAAACCAATTGAAATTGCGACAAAAACAACAAATAATTTATCAATATTAGTTAAAATAATATTTAAAAAATTGTTGATATATATTAAAGAGAATATTGCCAGAAGCCACATTGTGATTCCGATAATATCGTAGCCTTCTAATATCAGTACGATCGAAAAAGGAACAAAGAAAAGGGCGTGAACCCAGTTAAAAAAAGACAATGCTGTTTTTCCTAATGAAAAATGAACAATCGTTGGTTTTTTAAAAGGTAAAACTAATAATGGTTTGATGTTTAAAACTGGGATTGCCTGCATCAACAAACGAATCACCAAATCAAACAGAAAATAATAGATCAAAAATCGATTGATTGTTATTAATGGTTCGAAGTTCATTTTTTTCAATAAATAAAATGCTCCAACACCTGCCCCAATAAAAAGTAGTGAAAAATAAATCATTAAAAACCCTAACAAAATTTTCATTGCCAGGTTTGCTCCAAATGATGCCGATCTGGTAAAGGCCTTCCATTCGAGATAAATAAACTTTTTAATCATGGTTAATTGGTTTTGAGTTTTGTAGTAAGAGATCAAATGTAAGAAAACGTTACAAAAAAAGTTAAAAATAATAGTTTAGTGCCTGCGAATTAATCTCCGTTTGCTACTTTTGCATAAAATATACAATCATGCCTTCATTCTTAAAACTGATAATTAAAGAGGTAAAACGTGAAACTACCGATGCCGTTTCTATACTTTTTAATGTTCCAGAGGAACTAAAACCAGACTATAAATTTATTGCAGGACAATATATAAATTTAAAATTAACTCTTGATAATCAAGAAATTCGCCGTGCTTACTCCATTTGTTCTGCACCAGAAAGCGGTGAATTGCGAATTGCTGTAAAAGCAGTCAAAAACGGGTTGTTCTCCCAATTTGCCAATACAAAACTGAAAGCTGGAGATGTTCTGGAAGTAGGTCATCCGGAAGGAAAATTTACTTTTGAACCAGATGCTGAAAGACAAAAAAATTATGCTGCTTTTGTAGCAGGAAGCGGAATTACTCCTGTACTTTCTATCATAAAATCAGTTTTAAAAAGCGAGCCAAAAAGTTCATTTGTATTGGTTTACGGAAATAGAACTCCTGAAGAAACTATTTTTCACCAGGAACTTCACGATTTGCAATTAAAATATGTTGGCCGTTTTTTCGTGCATTATGTATTTAGTCAGGCAAAAGCCGAAAATGCATTGTTTGGAAGAATCGAGAAATCAGCAGTGAATTTTGTTCTGAACAACAAACACAAAGAACTTCAATTTGACAAGTTCTATCTGTGCGGACCTGAGGAAATGATCAATACGGTTTCTGATATTTTGAAAGAGAAAAATGTAAAAGAATCAGCTATTAAATTTGAACTTTTTACTACTTCATCGCAAGAACATGAAATAAAAGCTTCGCTTGAAGGACATACAAAAATTACAGTTTTAGTTGATGATGACGAAGTTTCTTTCGAAATGTCTCAAAAACAGACAATTCTGGATGCAGCCTTAAAACAAGGAATTGATGCTCCTTATTCTTGCCAGGGCGGAATTTGCAGCAGCTGTTTAGCCCGCGTAACTTCCGGAACTGCGGAGATGACTAAAAATTCAATTTTAACGGATAAAGAAATTGCTTCCGGCTTAATTTTAACTTGTCAGGCACATCCAACTTCAGAATCTATTTATGTAGATTATGATGATGTGTAGAGCGTAAAATTCCAATCCCGATCCCGAAACTTCGGGACGGGATTAAATTCCAAATTCCAACTTCACAATTGGAGCTTGGAATTTTTTTGCGAATTACTTTTTTGCCATCTAAATAAAACTTAAAAAAACATATCGAATTTTAGCTATTTTCTAAAAAACATGGCTAAAATTTACTATATTAGTAGTGTAATTAAGGCTGTTACACCTTTTTCATTTTAAAATAAGTTGTAAAGCTATATCTATTTGTCAACACGTTTAAAACATTAAATATTATGGCAATGCATCACTACCTCCGTCTGTCTTTTATCTTACTATTTGTAATAACATCTTTTATCTGTATCTACTTTATAATTAAAAAAAGAAGAAACAGGAAAGGTCCAAAACTACTTTCAAAAGAAAAGTACAGTTCATCAATGAGCGAGGGAATGGCAGAAATACCAGCCTCTAATGATAGTTTGTTCAATATTTGGCCCTACGTAAGTGAATTAAAAGCAGCTAAAATTTTATCGAATAAAATTAAGGAATCTGAATTGATACATAAAGTGTACAGAAATTCAACCGAAGATTTTGAACACATTTTACTAGCTACTGAAAAAGAAAATCATTTTATTAAAGTTGTGATTGATAGAAACAAAAAGAAACCAATGGGGTATCTTTTTCTTGAGTTATGAGAAAATTAAATTCCAAAAAAAATCCAAATCCCAATTGTAAAGTTGGAATTTGGATTTTTTTTGGAATTTATTTAAACTTTATTTTAAAAGCTGATTTTCTATTTTAGCAATTATTTTCTCCGGAGAAATACTTCTCATCGCATCCTCATAACCTTCAACGATTTTATTTCCATAAACGGATGTTGGTAGTTTTGGATATTGATTTCTATCTGAAGTTAAAGCATTTTCTAAATTTTGATTGAATGGCAAAAATCCTGCGTATGGATGCGTTGCACCCCAAAGCGTAATCACTTTTACACCCAACATTGCCGCAATATGTGCATTTCCGGAATCCATAGAAAGCATTACATCGAGATTGCTGATCAATTGCAATTCCTGTTGAAATTTAATTTTTCCAGCCATATTAATTACATTTTCAAATGGTTTTGAAAGTGAATCTAAAATTTCGATTTCTTTTTTTCCTCCGCCAAAAAGTAAAATTTTATTCGACTGATTTTCTGCTAATTTCGAAATAACTTCTGCCATTAAATCGATCGGATAAACTTTAGAATCATACTGAGCAAAAGGGGCAATTCCGATAAGTTTTTGGTTTTGGTTTCCGATAATTTCCAAAATAGCTGAATCTAATTTCGCTTTTTCAGGAAAAACAGGCTTTGATAAATCTAAAGGAAAACCCAGTTCTTCAAACACTTTTGCATGTCTTTCAAACATGGTTGGCAATTGCCTGAAAATCTTATTTTCTGCTCGGGTTAATTCTTTTTTGCCTTCTCTTCCTTTATCGACTGTTGCTCTTTTTTTTCCGCTTAAAGCGAAAAGTAAGCTCACAACTTTAGACCTTAAAACGTTATGAAGATCGGCGAAAGCGTCAATTTTAAACTTTTTTACATCCTTATATAATTGCAAAAGTCCCGGAAAACCTTTGTGTCTTTCTTTTTCATCAAAAGCAAAAAATTCCAGATTCGGAATTCCGTCAAAAAAAGGTTTGAAAAACGGACGGGAAATTACCGTCAGTTTAACGTCTGGATATTGTTTTACAAAAGCGCGTAAAACAGGAACCGTCATGGCGACATCTCCCATTGCGGATAGTCTCATGACGGCTATATGCTTAATTTTATTGGACAATTCTGCCAATTATTTTTTATTTTGATATAGAACAGGATTCAAATCATCATCGTTGTACATTTTCATTTGTTTGTACACTTTCATGAATTTTTCTCCTTTTTCAATGTCTGACAATAAATCATCAATTGCGGTAGACAAATCACTTCTTTGCTCTAAAAGAATGTTTAGTTTTTCCTGACATTTATCTCTGTGTTCTTGCGAAGCCTCTGCACGATTAGCTTCTTCCTGCATGTGATAAATTTTCAAAGCTAAAATCGACAATCTGTCAAAAGCCCAGGCTGGACTTTCAGAATTTATTTTTGCACCATCCTTTGCTTTTACATCGCTGTATTTTTGCAAAAAGTAGCTGTCAATATATTCCACCATATCAGTACGTTCCTGGTTTGAAGCATCGATTCTTCTTTTTAAAGTCAAAGCTGCAACCGGATCAATTTGTGGATCACGAATAATATCTTCAAAATGCCATTGAACAGTGTCAATCCAGTTTTTTAGATATAATAAATGCTCAAATTTATCTTTTGGATAAGGATTATTTATAGGCTGATCAACATTATCAAACTGGTGATAATCTTTGATACTTTGTTCGAAAACAGAATAAGCTAATTTTGAAAACATGTCTTTATTTATTAGAGATACAAAGATACTTTTTATACTTTTATAGTGTGAAAAAAACGATTGTTTTTTCATTTTAGTATCACAAATCATTGATAATTCTAAAAACTCCACATGAAAATTCATTATATATCTGAGAATAATAGCGTATTAAATCACTTTTTGGGTCAAATCAGAAATGTAAATGTTCAGAACGACAGTATGCGTTTTCGCAGAAATATCGAACGAATTGGCGAAATTATGGCCTATGAATTAAGCAAAGATTTGTCTTATAAAGATGTTGAAATCCAGACCCCTCTTGGTATTAAAAAAACGACAGAAATAGAAAGTGATTTGGTTTTATGTTCCATTTTAAGAGCTGGCTTACCGCTTCATAATGGCTTTTTAAATTATTTTGATCATGCTGAAAATAGCTTTGTTTCGGCCTGCAGATATCATCCGAACAACGATCATGAGTTTGAAATTAGAGTTGAATATCAAGCGCTTTCGGACTTAAATGATAAAACGGTTCTACTTCTTGATCCAATGTTGGCTACTGGACAATCTATAGTTGCAGTTCATGAAAAATTAATTCAGAACGCAGTTCCAAAAGAAATTCATATTGTAGTCGTTATTGCCGCACCTGAAGGAGTTGCACACCTTGAAAAAAATCTTCCTGACAACTGTCATTTGTGGGTTGCTTCCTTAGACGAAAAATTAAACGAGAAAAACTACATTGTTCCCGGACTTGGTGATGCCGGCGATCTTGCTTATGGAAGCAAATTATAATTGCGAGAAAAACGTAAACAAACTGCAGCAAATAAGTACATAAAATACAATTTCGTTGTTTAATTTCTGTTGCATATATTCAATATGACTCGACGCCATAATCGTTAAAGGTGTAATACTAAACAGTAGCAAATCATTGCTTTTGTTTGGTGAAAGAATGAAAACAAACGCTGCAATAAAAAAACAGGCTACTACTTTTTTATAGGAAGTATGTACAATTTGAGGTCTGTTTGATAACGTTGTTACAATTGAAACTACAAAAAATAAAGCTACTGCAACATAAATTGAAAGTGCCCCATTTTCATAATTATTCTTAAAATAATTTATATCTAAATCGATTACGGCTCGTTTTTCAAAAAATGAAATGGCATCAAAATGAAAAATTAACGATATCAAAAAAAACATAATTGTTACGGCTAGCAGTGCTATAAATGGTAAAACCCAGTTTCTATAATCTCTTGAAACGTGAAAAACAATTGAAATAAAAACGAGAATCAGAAAGAGAATACACCAAAATTGAAATAAAGAAGCTACTAAAATCCAAAAAGAAGCGTCAAATATTTTTTCTTTGGAAGCTTTTAAGGATTGCAGAGAAATCAATCTTCGAAGCGCCAACAATAGAAAAAAGTTGGCATATATAACATTCGGATTGTTAAATATCGTGGGGAAAAACAAGATAAACAACAAGTAGAAAAATATCGAATATCCATTGTCTTTACTGAGTCCGTTCTTTTTGACTATAAAATTTATCAGGAAAAAAGAAGCGAAAATAAAGCACAATAAACTTAATTTTTGAAACGCCAAAAAATAAGAAGCCATCCATGATGGTTCCTGAATTTGAAACAGAAAAAAGAAAACCAGTATTAAAATTACGACCAAAGAATAATTTAATGGCGTAGATTTTTTAAAAACACTTGTTATCATAAGGATATTTTATACTTTTGTGATTGTAAATATAATACTTGTTTAAAAAGGAAAACCCAACAAGTTGAAAAAAGATTCTATTATCTGAATTTTGTCTTCAATGCGTTACAAAACAATAAATAACATATAATTTATAAATTATGACAGCTTTTTTCGAAGGAATACAATACTTATTCGTTAACATTTTGTTTGCTCCTCTTGACCTTTTACGTCGTTGGGAATTAGATTCATGGTTTGGTGCAAATTTTATCAACTGGATTTTTATGACCATCTGCGCATGCGCAATCGTTTATTGGATTAAACAATTACGCATATTTGATGACGCCGGAACAGAAAACCAAGATACTACAGCTCACTCTTTCTTAAAGTAAGTCGAAGCCGATATCTTTTCTAAAATACATCTTATCAAAATTTAGTTTATCTATGTTTTGGTAAGATTTTTTTATGGCCTGTTGGAAATCGTCTCCATAAGAAGTTACAGTCAATACACGTCCTCCATTACTAACGACATTTTCGCCATCTAATTTTGTTCCCGCGTGAAAAACAATAGAATCTGTAATATTTTCTAATCCTGTAATTACTTTTCCTTTTTCAAATTCTTCAGGATATCCGCCAGAAACGACCATAATTGTAGTCGCGCTTCTTGGGTCAACTTCTAATTCGAAACTATCTAATTCCTGATTGGCAACCGACAAGAACAATTCTACTAAATCAGATTTTAATCTTGGCACTACAACTTCAGTTTCGGGATCGCCCATTCTCACATTGTATTCAATAACAATTGGTTCGTTTTTTACATTGATCAAACCAATGAAAACAAATCCTTTATATTCGATTCCGTCTTTTTGAAAACCTTCAATGGTTGGTTTAACGATACGTGTTTCGATTTTTTCCATCAAAACAGCATCAACATAAGGAACTGGAGAAACTGCTCCCATTCCGCCTGTATTTAACCCTGTGTCGCCTTCGCCAATACGTTTGTAATCTTTTGCTGTTGGAAGGATTTTATAGCTCTTACCATCTGTTAATACAAAACAGCTTAACTCGATTCCGTCCAAAAATTCTTCGATAACTACTTTTGAACTTGCTGCGCCAAATTTTTCGTGAACCAACATATTTCTTAATTCCGTTTTAGCTTCCTCAAGATCCTGAATAATCAAAACTCCTTTTCCTGCGGCTAAACCATCTGCTTTTAAAACATAAGGTGGTTGCAAAGTTTCAAGAAATGCACACCCTTTTTCAACTGTTTCGGCAGTAAAACTGTCATAAGCAGCAGTTGGAATATTGTGTTTCATCAGGAATTCTTTAGCAAATTCTTTACTTCCTTCTAATTGAGCACCCAATTTTGATGGCCCGATTACCGGAATATGATTTAAACTTTCGTCGTTTTTAAAATAATCATAAATACCTTTTACCAACGGGTCTTCAGGTCCAACGACTACCATTTTTACATTTTCTTTTAGTACAAATGCTTTTATGGCATCAAAATCGGTTGGAGACATTGCAACGTTTGTAGCAATTCCAGCTGTTCCTGCATTTCCTGGTGCAACAAAAAGTTTTTCGCAAAGCGGACTCTGAATCATTTTCCACGCAAAAGCATGCTCTCTTCCGCCTGATCCCAATAGTAAAATTGTCATGGTATAGTTGTATTTAGTTGTGGTGCAAAAATAATTGCTTTTACACGTAAAAAATAATTAAATCTTAAAAAGTTCGTGATTCTTCTCTGTTAGTAGTTGGATAATATTATTTTTGATGAAAATTAATCTTCAAAAAATGATTTCTCTTTTCGATATTTCGCTTCAATTAAATGGCTTTCCGATAAAGAAAGCTAAAGCTAAATTGAACGAAATCGCAAATTTATCTGAAGAAGATTATCTTATTTTCCTTCAAAATAAAAAAGAAGAAATTGTTGATTTTCATTTGCAAAACAATTTGTTTTATCAGCAATTAATTGGAAACAAAACGGCTCCAAAATGGGAAGATTTGCCTATTTTGAACAAGCAAAATCTACAGAAACCACTCGAAGAAAGACTTTCAAAAGGATATACTTTAAAGAATGTTTACCTCAACAAAACTTCCGGATCCAGTGGAACACCTTTTGTTTTTGCCAAAGATAAATATTCGCATGCCTTAACCTGGGCTTCTAATATTATGCGTTTTGGTTGGTTCGGAATTGATTTTAATCATTCGTATCAAGCACGTTTCTATGGCATTCCGATGGATTTTGTTGGATATCAAAAAGAACGTTTTAAAGATTTTTTGAGCCGACGTTTTCGTTTTCCGGTTTTCGATTTATCTGATGAAGTTTTAGAAAAATTTCTGCAGAAATTCAAAACCAAAAAATTCGATTACCTCAACGGTTATACCAGTTCTATTGTTTTGTTTGCCAAATATTTAGAACAGAAAAACATTATTTTAAAAGAAACCTGTCCGACTCTAAAAGCTTGTTTTGTTACTTCGGAAATGCTTTTTGAATCAGATAGAAAACTCCTTAAAAAACAATTCGGCATTCCGGTAATCAATGAATATGGTGCTTCAGAATTGGATTTAATTGCTTTTGAAAATCCAAAAGGCGAATGGCAAGTGAATGCTGAAACGCTGTTTGTAGAAATTTTAGATGAAAACTATAAAGTTCTCCCTTACGGGGAAGAAGGCCGAATTGTGATTACTTCTTTATTTAATAAAGCCCATCCTTTTATCAGATATGAAATTGGCGATATCGGAATTTTAGATGAAAAAAGTACGCCACAAAAACCAATTCTAAAGAAATTAATTGGGAGAACAAACGACGTTGCCATTTTGCCAAGCGGAAAAAAATCGCCGGGATTGACGTTTTATTATGTAACCAAAAGCATCATTGAAGATGATGGAAATGTCAAAGAATTTATCATCAAACAAACTAAATTAGATACTTTTGAAATCGAGTATGTTTCTGACAATGAACTAAATTTAGATCAAATTCAAAAAATAAAAGAAGCAATTTCCTTATATCTTGAACCCAATTTAAACTTCACTTTTACCCGAAAAAAAGTTTTAGAAAGAACCAGTCGTGGAAAATTAAAGCAATTCAAATCTTATCTTTAATACAGATAAAATCTTACATTTGTTTTTGCTTATAAAAACTTATGGACGATCAATCTCTACTTTCAGAAGAAACTATTTCAAACAAAATATATTTTATCCGCGGTCAAAAAGTGATGCTTGATCGTGATTTGGCCATGCTTTATGGAATTGAAACAAAAGTTTTAAAACAAGCAATCAAAAGAAATATATCAAGATTTCCGGAAGATTTCATGTTTGAACTTAATAAACCAGAGTTTGAAAATTGGAGGTCACAATTTGTGACCTCCAATTCTGACAAGATGGGTTTGCGTTACAATCCAATGGCATTCACTGAGCATGGTGTTTTAATGTTATCTAGTGTTTTAAAAAGCGACAAAGCAATTCAAACCAATATTCAAATTATGCGTATTTTCACGAAAGTGAGACAAATGCTTTTGGATACAACAGAAATTAAAGTTGACATTCTTCAGATTCAAAAAAAATTGGAGAATCATGATAAAAATATTGAATTGGTTTTCTCTTATTTGGATGAATTGACTGAGAAAAAGGAAAACGAAAGCGAGAGAGTGAAAATTGGATATAAAAAATAATTGGAGGTCGCAAATTGCGACCTCCAATTTTAAGACGATTCTTTAAGGTAACAATTTGTGACCTTAAAGAATTAAACCGCAATCTTGATATCGCAAATTGCGACATCAAGATTCAGAAATAAAATTGAGTGATTTCGTCAAGGTCACAAATTGTGACCTTGAAAAACACTAAAGCTTTTTTATATATCGAGGTTTTATAATCAACTGCGTGAACAAAAATCGTGTCATCAACAAAACAGAAAACATAAAATTAAAACCATGAAATTCTCTATAAACACCAAAGTTGTGTTTGATTAATTTGAATTTTGATGATGAAATAGAATCTTTTCTAATTCTATAAAAGGCTAAAGGTTCCGGAACGGGTTTTGTAACCTGAATTTGTTTTAAAATCGTGAGCCACAAACGCCAATCCTGTCTTTTTTGTGTGGCTTCAATTACAATTTTACCAAAATAATCAGCATCGTAAATGGCGGTTAAATTGCCAACATAATTACAAAAAAAGAGTTCGTCGTAAGTTAAATTTATTGGTGCTTCTACTCTTCTGTTTAATGAATTTCCTTCTTCATCAATACAGTCGTAAAAACTGAACGTAAAATGTAAATTATTCTCTTCTAAAAACTCGATCTGTTTTTCTAATTTATTCGGAAACCATAAATCATCAGCGTCTAAATAAGCAATATACTTTCCTACTGCTTTTTCTAAAGCTATATTTCTAGCAAAACCATTTCCTGAATTTTTTTCTAATTTAAACAGTTTTATTCTGCTGTCTTTTTCGGCAAAATCAGAAATGTTTTTTACGGTTTCATCCGTTGAAGCGTCATCAACCAAAATCATTTCCCAATTCTGATACGTTTGATTTTGAACTGATTTTAAAGTTTCTGTAATAAACTTTTCAGCATTGTAAGTTGGCGTTATAATAGAAACTAATTCACTCATTAACGCTTGCGATTATTTTATATAACTTGAAAAATCTTTGTGTTCTTCTTTTGAAAGTTCTGCTTTAGAAAGCGATCTGAAATAATCATACGTAATTTTCATTCCTTCAGAACGACTTACTTTGGCTTCCCAACCTAATAATTCTTTGGCCTTTGTAGTGTCTGGCTGACGTTGTAAAGGGTCATTTACTGGCAAGGGATGATACACTACTTTCTGGTTGGTTCCAGTCAGTTTAATAATTTCCTCTGCAAAATCCTTAATCGTGATTTCGTCAGGATTTCCAATGTTTACCGGATAAACATAATCTGAATGTAATAATCTGAAAATACCTTCAACCTGATCGTCTACGTAACAAAAAGAGCGTGTTTGCATTCCGTCTCCAAAAATCGTTAAATCTTCTCCACGCAAAGCTTGTCCAATAAAAGCTGGAATTACACGTCCGTCGTTCAGTCGCATTCTTGGGCCATACGTATTAAAAATACGAACGATTCTGGTTTCTACACCATGAAAAGTATGGTATGCCATTGTGATAGATTCCTGAAAACGTTTGGCTTCGTCATAAACACCACGCGGACCAATTGTATTTACATTTCCGTAATATTCTTCTGTTTGCGGATGAACCAATGGATCTCCATAAACTTCAGAAGTTGATGCAATTAGAATTCTTGCTTTTTTAACTCTTGCTAAACCTAACAAATTATGTGTTCCTAAAGATCCAACTTTTAAAGTCTGAATCGGGATTTTTAAATAATCAATTGGACTTGCTGGCGAAGCAAAATGCAAAATATAATCTAAATCACCGGGAATATGAACAAACTTGGTGATGTCGTGATGGTAAAATTCAAAATTTTCTAACTTGAATAAATGCTCAATATTTTTAAGATCTCCCGTAATCAGGTTGTCCATTCCAATAACAAAATAGCCTTCTTTAATAAAACGATCACACAAATGTGACCCTAAAAATCCTGCTGCTCCGGTAATAAGTATTCTTTTCATAATTGATTTTATTGAACATTTTTGAGTTTCACTGTCATAAGCCCAAGATAGATGCACAAATGTAATAAAATATCCGGCCTTTTAAATTACCTCTTAAATCATATGTTAAAAGAAGTTTTGTCTTTTCAGAAAATTATTAAACTCATTTATCTATTTTTACCCACAATTAAATTCATTGTTTTGAAAGTTGTACACATTATTGAAGCTCTAGGTGGCGGCGTTTATACATATTTTAGAGATTTATCGACTTTCTTTGGAGATGATGAAATAAACAAAAACATAGAAACCACTATTATTTATAGTGGTAATCGAAAAGAAATTGACGCTCAAAAAATTAAATCTGAATTTTCAGATGGGGTTAAACTGATCCAGGTCAATATGATTCGGGAATTTTCTCCTGTTCAGGATTTAAAATCTGCTTATCAATTAGCGAAAGAACTTAAAAAAATTAATCCTGATGTTATTCACCTTCACTCTTCAAAAGCGGGTGTTTTGGGTCGGGTAGCTTATTTTTTCTTATTCAAAAAAAAGAAACTCTTTTATACTCCCCACGGATATTCTTTTCTAAGAACCGATATTTCAAAAACGGTTAAAAACATATATTGGAGAATCGAAAAAAGTTTTCAGCGCTTTTTTGGAGGAACAATTGTCGCTTGTGGTGATACAGAACTTGAAATCGCAAAGGAAATTGGCAATGCCAAATTAGTTCGAAATGGTATTGATATTGCAAATGTTCAGGAACATTTTGCAGCTCATCAAAATGAAAAACTTACGATTGGTATTATGGCCAGAATTACAGCTGCCAGAAACCCGGAAATGTTTAATCAAATAGCTTTAAAATTTCCTGATTTTAATTTTGTATGGATTGGCGACGGTGAATTAAGACCTTTAATTACAGCTCCAAATATCAGAATTACAGGTTGGATATTAGATAGAAAAACGGTTTTGAAAGAACTAAATAATATTGATATTTATATGCAGATCTCTCTTTGGGAAGGATTGCCAATTGCTGTACTTGAAGCTATGGCACTGCAAAAACCCGTTATTGCGACTAATATTATTGGAAATAAAGATGCTGTTCTGCACAACAAAACAGGATTTCTTTTTAGTGATATTTCTGAGTTGGAGAACTTTTTTGAAATTTTAAAAGATCCAAACACAAGATCAGAATTTGGCGAAAATGCATTGGCAAGATGTCACAATTTATTTGATAAAAATCAAAATTTTAAACAGCTTCTGGCACTTTATCAAGAGTAACTTTTTGTTGCAGCCAGTAGCTACCAAAAATCGACAACCATAATCCGCTAAAGGCAATTCCGTCGAAGCGGAGTAAAAAATCATCTGTTAAATTTGAGGTGAAGAAAATAAGGAAAAAAGAAAGTATCATTCCGTTTTTCAAATCATAACCTAAATAGCCAAAGGTGAAAATATATAGTGTTACTACCAAAGGCCCAAGAATACCAAACTTCAATAAGAAATCAAGAAACTGATTGTGTGTCGGAAATTCATATTTAGCCAAAAATTGTTGGTTCGTCACTGCATAATATTTGTTTAATTCCGATTTTCCGTCTGCAGCCCCAACACCAAAAGGAAGATTTTTTACGGACAATTCCCATGCTGATTTCCAGATTGATACTCGTGTTACCAGCGAATTAAAGACCTTAATTTCAGGATGATCAATTTCATCCAATTTACCTACTTTATCCATGTAAGCAAAAGTTACCGAAGAATATTTTTCTTTCATGTAAGGATTATTCTGAACAAAGAAAAATGTAATTCCTCCTAACAAAACAAGAACAGTTGTAGCTGTCAGGACAATTTTTTTTGTGTTGAATTTCGATCTCAATTCAAAAAAGAAAACAATCAAAAATCCGAAGAAAACATTGATCAATGCCATTCTGGTATTTACAAAAAGAACGAAGAAAAAAGAAAACACAAAAACAATTAAAGTTACCATTTTAAACAGGTTTTTTTCATGATTCCTGAAGCTTTCAAAAACAAAATACAACGCACAAACCGATACAAAAGCCAAATGCATATTTAAAGCCGGAGCATGAATACCAATGCTGTCTGCAAATTGATAACCCATTTCCCATAAATCAATTCCATTCAAATATTTATCCATTAATTCTGGATAAACAATTAGAAATCTTAGAAAGAAAAACAATATAATTAGTGTTGTAACAATCGTATATGTCTTTGCTATTTTTAAAAAATGGACATGATGATAATTTCCAATTATAAACAGCGGAAAAATCAATAATGAAGTGCTCTTTTCAATCGCTTTTAACCCTTTTGCAAAAGAATCATTATTCCAAAATAAAAGCAATTCCAATAAAATTGGAGAAGCAATACAAGCTATTAAAATCAACGCTGGTCTGGTAAATTTTAATTTTTTAACGAAAATCAAATTAAAAGCGGCAAACAAAATAATCAGCAACGAACATGGTTTTCTGAAAATCATCGCAACGGCGATTAAACACAAAAAAACATGAAATACTTTATTGAAGTTCTTTTCGGAAATGTTCATAGTATAATGCAAAATAGATTAAAGGAAAAATGCCGATTTTATGTCGAATTGCCGAACCTAAATCGGGTTCAAAAACACCCTGAAGAATGAAAAAAGAAAATAAAATAAACATGATTAAAAGTTCATAACGGTATTTTTTTCTTTCTTTAAGACATTTAGAAAAGCGAACTAATAAAATATAAAACAGCAAAAGCTGCCAAATTACAAAAACAATAATTTGGGGCGAAAGTATATGTTTTAAACCGTTTAAAGGAAGATTTACCGTAAAAAAACCATAAAAAACACTAATGGTTTCTCCATACCAGGTATCTGTTTTTACTGGTGATGTAATGATTGAGTTGGCATCTCCGGAAACTAATCTGGTACTGTTTACCACTTCCCTGCTTATCTCAGAAAAGTATTTGCCTTTTAAAACACCGTAACTTAATGACAGAAAAACGGCAATGAGCAAACCATAAAAAATTGTTGTTACGGTTTTGTTTTTAAAATTTATAAAACTGACCAAATACATTCCTCCGCCAATAATTGGAATTAAGGCAAAATAAGGACGATACAGCGCCCCAAAAACAATTAAAAGCACAACACTAATAATTATGGTTTTTCGGAATGGAAACCGCTTGTTTCTACACACCAAAACAATTAGCGTAATAAACAAATACGTAATAAATTCTTTTGAAGGCATTGATATGAAAATTGCAATCATAAAAATGCTCAAATACACAATCAGGTTTTTAATATTTACTTTTTCGAAATTGTCCGGAACTCCAATTTTATACAAAATATACATTAAAATAGGAAACTGTATAAGCGCAATTACCGGAAAAGGTAAATGCCGGAAACCTATAATTTTATAGAATAAAATAGTAAGTGGATAACTTCCAAAATAGCCTATTTCATTATACTTGTCGTAAATAATTATGGCAGTATCGTAGAAAAACTTTGGAGGCAAAACAAAAAAAGCCAAAAATGCCACAACTAAATTAGCTGAGGCAATAAGCAAAAATGCCGCTGTACTTTTTTTGATTAAAATCTGCATAAGATTTGATCTGTTATTTTAATGTTCTGTATTTTTTAAATAAAATGGTTTTTATTCTGTAGCCATTCAAAAAGAAAATCAAAGCTTTAAAAGACAGAAATGAATAAAATTTCACGACTTTATCAACCTTAATATTTCTTCCTTTTTGAAGCAAATATTTCCAGGAAATTAAATCATCCCATATTTGTTTTCGGGTTCTGGAAGACAAAACATAAAAGTCTTTTAAAATTACAACATAATTGCAAGCCCAATAATTTTCGATGGCTTTGTTTAGTGTTTCAGAAACTGTCTTTTCAGAATTTAAACCCTCTTTTACCATTTCATAAACATCCTCAATATGCTTCGCGTCTACTGTTGTTGTTATCGAGTCTTTTCGTACTTGGCGATAAGTATAAAAGGATTTTGAATAAATACTAAAAGTTTCTATATGATGCATTAGTTTTCCGCACCACTCAATATCTTCTGATTTTCTTCCTACTTTAAAAAACAGTTGGTTGTCTAGCAAAATTGGCCTTCTGATTACTTTGTCCCAAGCTGATGCAACATATAAATCATAGTAAACCAAATCATTAATTTCATCTTCAAAATCACCTTTTTTATTTTTTAGAAATTTTTGATTGTATTTGCATTTTGCATCCTTCTCCGAAAAAAAACGAGTCTCTTCATGTAGGATCAAATCAGCATTTGAGTCTTTAATTAAATCATTGATATCTTGTAAAGCGTCCTGGCCCACCCAATAATCATCGCTATCTGTAAAAATAACATAATCACCTTTTGCTGCAATTAATCCCGTGTTTCTTGCATCAGATAAACCTCCATTTTCTTTATCAATCAATAAAACAGAGCTGTGTTTTTGCTTATATTCCTGACATATTTTAAAGGAAGAATCTGTTGAGCCATCATTAACCAAAACAATTTCATAATTAGAAAAAGTTTGAGATAAAATACTATCTAAACATTGTCTTAAATAATCTTCAACATTATAAACCGGTACAATAATGCTAAAAAAAATAGCTCCTCTTTTAATGGTATCTTCTTTCATCCTAATTCAGAAAAACTTTTATTTTATCTTTTTGATAAATAACAATTGCCACAACAAGATTCCAGAAAAAAGAACTTGAAACAAACGCAATTGCCGCGCCTGTCATTCCGTATTCCGGAATTAAAAATCGGTTTAAAACAAAATTAAGTACAACAGCCAAAATTAAAATTACCTGAAAAGTATGTTGTCTTCCTGTCATATTCAAATAAACGGAAGCAGATCCAAAGGCAGAACAAATTCCCTGACCAATTATTAAAATCAGAAATGCTTCTTTTGCTGCAACATATTGGTGTCCGAAAAAAGACAAAATATATTCAGAAAAAATACTAATCATAACGATTATCGGAAATGTTATTCCGAAAATTAAGCGGGCGCAGTTCTGCACTATTTTTGTTAATTCTGACTTATTTTGACTGGCAAAATATTCTGAAATTTTAGCCGAAACCGTAATATTTATGGTTAAAATAACAACCGAAATAATCGTCATTATTTTAACTCCAACTGAATAAAAGGCTACTGTTTCGTCGTTTCGATATTTTTTTAGAAACATGATATCAAAACACATTAATAAAAATATAGCCATACCACTGATTGCCATTGGATAGGACTTTAAAAAAATATCTTTATGCGAGAAAAAAGTTGTTGTTTTTAGCGGCTTTGTTTTATTGAAATAACTAAAAACCAAAATGGTGCTAATTAAAGCAAGAAATACAAATCCAATTAAAAAAACATCAACTAAATAGGTTTCTTTATGCCAATAAAATAAAACGATTGAACCAATAATTAGTGGAATATATTTAATTACATTTCTAAATAACTCTGCAATATACAGTTTATCCAAAGCTCTGATAACTTCAATATTTAAAGTCGCTAATCCGTAAAAAAATAAGGTTGCAGCACCTTTTAAAAAAATGGAATAGACCTCCGGATCTCCAAAATAACTATTGATTGTTTTTGCATTTATCAACAAAATTATAACTAAAGCAATAACCGAAGTCGCAAAAAACATTGCAACCATTTTGAGGTATATTTTTTTTAACTCGTCGAGAGCATCCAGACTTGCTAATTTTCCTTTAAAATATAAAATCGACAAATCGAATCCCAATAAACAAATGGTTCCAACAGCTAAGAGAAAGGATCTGGCAAAATCATATTGCCCTACCAATTTCGGACTGTAGGATTTTGTCAAAAATACTGTAAAACCAAATAATAAAAGAACTCCCAAAATTCTTAAAAACAAGGTACCGAAACTTTGTCTTAAAAATGGATTTTGCGAAAGGCGTTCATAAATAGGATTGGTTTTCAATTGCTTTAAAGTTGATTCGCTTTTAATATTGCAAGCTGTCTGCGATAGAATTTTTTGAACATGCTGACCAAAACAAAAATAAAAATAAAGAAAAGTGGCAGCCATATTTTAAAATGGCCATTTACCGTTTTGCTTTCATTTATGTTGAGAGTTGCATTAATTTCTTTGATTGTTTTATCAAAACTAATAAGTCTAAATCTGTTTTTTCCCTGTTCTGTAACTAACTTCTGTTTGGTTTTTATAATGTCGTTTAGTTGTAAATTTTCACTGTAATAAACCAATTTTTCGTTTTTCGAACTGTTCTTTGATGTACTTGATAGGCCGTCTAAAACATGATCTATTTGCGCAATTATAGTATCGTTTTGAGCAATTTCACGTTCCAGATTTTTATATCCGATTTTCTGAATGGAATTAAAATAAGCAGAATTATTCAGGTATTTCAACAAAGGTTCCACAACTTCCTTTTCATTTGTCGTTCCACTTGAAACAAATGAAATTGTATGATACGTATAGTTTTTACTGGTAACATTGTCTTCTAAAACCTTTTTTACTTCGCCAACCTCAGCCATTAATTTTATGAGTTCAAAGTTTTGTTCCTTGTCTTCAATAAATTTATAAACATCTGCAATCGGTTTAATTTCAATTTTTCGAATTGTCTGCGGATTCGGCATTCCAACTGTGTTTTTCAGGAAATCCAAATCTCCGGCAGCAATTTTAGATTGAATCAAATCTACTTTTGCGTACAAATAATCAACACTTTCAAAGTTTGGCGTTACAACAACCTGATTATTGTATGATTTTTTATTCGAGTCTAAATAAAACCCGAGTGCAGCTCCAAGCACCACCAAAACCAGCACCACAATCCAGTTTCGAATAAAAAACTGAATCACTCTAAAAACAGACCTGTTCACACGATCAAAAAAACTGTTAATGCTTCTTGAAAGTTGAAAAATATCTATTTCCTGATCAGAACTATTTTGGGGTACTTTTGTACTCATTTATCTTTTATTTTACGTTGAAAATTTGTTCCAAAATTTTAATGGTAATCAAATAAGTTGGTTTTACACCCGTAGTTCCTAATCCGCCTGAAGCCAGTGTACTTCCGGTTTCCAATGGATTATCCGAGGCATAATACGCATAACGAACCTTTATATCGTGTGGTACGCTTTTTCTAATTTTTGATGCCGACTGAATCGCTTTTTGATAATAGGAGCCTTCCATTTCAAGACCAATTACTCCCCAGGTTGATTCATGGAAAAATTTCAACAAATCTCTGTTTTGTAATGATGTTCCTAAAACAGTAACCATTGCGCCTTCAAAGACAGCAATGTCGTTTCCTTCAAACATAGCGCCTGTTAATTCATTTTCGAAAAAATAATTATCAGCCGTTCCTTCGTTTATATGTGCCGTTGGAATCATAATATCTCCTTTTCCGCCTTCCAAAATTCCGGCTTTTCCCATAATCGAAACCGACTGAACATTTAATAAAGTGTCTTTTTTATAGGGTTTTAAAAGCTCGTCGATGGTTTCGTATGCCTGCTCACCAAACGCATAATCCATTACAATAATAACCGGTTTTTCTTCGTCAACATTCGCATATGTAAAAGCGGTTTTTGTCCAGTCAATTTTGGCCGTATCAAAGATCTGAACATCGATGTTAGTTCCTGAAGTATCCGGTAACGAAATCATTCCGTTTTTCAAAGCCAATTCTTCAACGTGAGCTCTAACTTCTTTTGCGCCAGATTTGCTTAATTCTTCATAAATAAAGAAATCTGATTTGTCTTTGAATTTCGTTTTCAACAACGGAGTTGCAAAAATCGAATTCATAACGCTATGCATGTTCGCACTAATTACGTGAATTGGTCTTTTTAAAAGATTATTAGCCTTTAGAACTTCCTTGATATTGGTCGCCCAGATTTCTCCGTGAATGTGGTGTCCTAAACGTTCTCTTAATACCGGACTGAACGTAATTGTTCTTTTATTGTTTTCAATGACTTCTTCTATTGCTAATTTCCCTAACCAATAAATAACATGCAGGAAACGATCAGGAGCATTTTCAGATCCGAAGGCGTCGTAAATATCTAAAACCTCTTCAAAAGTTCTTCCTAAAATATTGGCAACATGAGAAATCGCTTTTTCTTTTTCTATTAAAGCCAGTTTTTTAGTTTGCGTTACCGCTTGTTCCAATTTCAGCCAATCGCGTGAAACCTCTCCTCCATCATCTAATAAAACTCTGTTTTTAATTTTATGCGATTCGATGAAAATAAAAGTCAAGTGCGTCAAAATATCGTAGATGTCTGAACGTCCACGTGTGATTTCAACATTCATTTGTTCTTCGTCGATTCTGTAGCAATTTCTTCTTCTTTTTGGAGGAACAATGGCCTGAAAATGCGATTTTGAATACCCTTCATCTGAAGTTAAGTTGATAAAACGGCATTGCTCAATTCCTATCGGAAGACGTTCTATAACGTATAAAAGCCCGTTTAGTTCTACTTTTTCTTCGCCTATATTTCCGTAAATTTCAGGGCGTAATGCCAATAATGATTCGCGTAAACTATCGCCGGAAACTCCCATTGGTTTATAAAAACCACGGTTGAACAGGTGACGCATTGTAATGTACATTTTTTCTATCGCTGCAGATGATTCCTGCGCTCTTGATCTTGATATATGTTTGGTTTCTTTCATTCTTTTTTACTTTGTAAACTCAAATTTAAGCAAATACAAGGCATACCTTGTATCTACCACATAATTTTTTAAAAAATCATTTTTATTTATCTTCTCTTTTAAACTTATCCTTTGCCCAATTTTCCGGATTTGAAACAATATAATCCGAAATTCTTTGATAATCATTATTGTTTCTGATGATATTGTCATAAAATAATTTTTGCCATTGATGTGGATATCCTAATCTATTAGCATGTTTGGTTACCGCAGATTTATATGACCCAACAATTGACGAAATGGTATTTTTTCCAATGTTTTGAAAACGCTGTAAACCTGGTTTTTTAAATGTGTCTGTAGGTGATAATGGTAACGATGGTAGAGACAGGGCATGCCCTGTCTCTACATTATCAACATCTATATCATGCAATTTTTTATCGATAATTAAAATTCCGTGAATATGATTTGGCATGACCACAAAATCACCTAATTCAACATTCTTATGGTGTATTGGGATTTGATGCCACAATATATCGGCAATAATACCGACCTCTGACAAAACCATTTTATCATTTTGAATTTCTCCAAAATAATGTTCTCTGTCTTGTGTACAAATTGTTATAAAATAGGCTCCATTCCAACCATAATCCCACCATTGAGCTCTTATTGAAGAAATACGGTATTTATTTTGAAACTTTCCTTGACTCATTATTTTTAATAATTCTGCATCCTATTCATAAGGATGATAATGCTTTAACCTTGGAAATAATTATCTAAAGTTTTGTCAAATTATCCGCAATCTTTCTATCATTAGATAATCTTGGTGTTTTATTCTGTCCTCCTAATTTCCCTTGCGATTTCATATACTCCTGAAAACCATTTTTAGAAACTTTGGTAACAATCACTTTTCTTAAAACATTTCCGGTAATCAAATCATCATAATAAATATTTTGTTTTCGCATTGAAGCATCAATTGCTTCGGCGAAAGCCTCCATATTTTCCGGTTCATTTTCAAATTCAACAAACCATTCATGATAAGGCAATCCGCTTGACGGATTAATTTGTGGTGCTACTGTAAATTCGTTGATAACGACTTTAGTTCCTGCTGTAGCTTCTTTCATCGCATTCTCGACCTCATTTGCAATTACGTGCTCTCCAAAAGCAGAAATAAAATGTTTGATTCGGCCCGAAACTATCACACGATGAGGAAATAAAGAGGTAAACTGCACCGTATCACCAATATTATAACGCCAAAGTCCGGCATTTGTCGAAACGATCAACGCATAATTCACTCCAACCTCAACTTCTCCGATAGTATAACTTTTTGGATTTGATTCGAAAAATTCATCGGCTTTAATGAATTCGTAGAAAATTCCGGAATTCAATAACAACAGCATTCCTTTTGCTTTTTGAGAATCCTGATACGCAAAAAATCCTTCAGAGGCAGGAAACAATTCAATGCTGTCGACTTTTCGTCCGATCATGTTTTCAAACTTGGCTCGATACGGCTCATAATTCACACCACCGTAAATGAACAAATTAAAATTCTTGAATACTTCACTAATTTTCTTGCCCCCGCTTTTCTCCTGTAAACGCTCAAAATACATTTGAACCCAGGAAGGAATCCCAGAAATAATGGTCATATCCTGTTCTATTGTTTCTTCAACGATAGCATCAATTTTGGTTTCCCAATCTTCGATACAATTGGTTTCCCAGGAAGGCATTCGATTCTTTTGAAGATACTTCGGAACAAAATGGGCTCCAATTCCGGAAAGTCTTCCAAATTTTATTCCGTATTTTTCAACTAAAATAGGGCTTCCCTGCAGGAAAATCATTTTTCCATCTACAAAATCGGCATTTCCAGTTTCATATATATAATGAAGAATCGCATTCCGCGAAGCTTCAATATGAAATGGCATTGATTCTTTCGTTAGCGGAATATACTTTGCGCCAGAAGTTGTTCCTGAAGTTTTAGCAAAATAAAGCGGTTTTCCTTTCCAAAGAATGTCTTTTTCACCCATTCGAACTTTGTCGATATAGGGTTTTAAATCTTCATAATCACGAATCGGAACACGTTTCCTGAAATCATGAACCGTTTTTATTTTATCAAAATGATGGTCAATACCAAACTGGGTTTCCTTTGCACTATTTATTAAACCCTTAAAAACTTCTTGTTGCGTTTCGACTGGTTTATTGGCCCAAGCCTTCGTTTGATAATATACTTTGCTGGCAAATAATTTTGCTGCTACAGATTTAATCGACATTTCTTATACTATTATTTCTTGTCACTTTTGTTTTTACTCCGCGTTTTTTCGCCTGACTCCTTCTCTGTTTTGTTAACCTCTTCTCTTAATTTTATTTCTTCTTCAGTAGCTTTCATGTTTACTTCTGAAGGTTCGTCCACTTCTGCTAAAATAGAATCTTTATTGAATTTGGCATATTCTAATTCGCCTCTCAATACTTTTTGAACACCATGAATATAGGCTTCGTTTTTCTTTAAAGCTCTTTCCAAAGAATCTGATTTTATCGCTAATTCAGTTGCATTCTTTTTTAATTGTGATGAAGAATAGCCTGGGATAAATTCCCGCAATGGCGTAAAAGCAATAATGAAAGTGGTGATTAAAATTAAAAATATACTGCCTAATGAAAGAACGACAAAGACATTCATTAAGGTGAGTTTCAGCGAAAAAATTTCTTCAAAAGTATCTTCATTCAAAATTACCAATCGGTTTTTGATGAATAATTTTTTTCTGAAATTTCGTTTTTTTTTAGCCATTTCGGTTCTTTAATATGAGCAAATATAATAATTAATAGTTGTGTTGATGCGACCCAAATTTGACCAAATCTGCTTAATTTACGATTTTATAAAATATTTAACGTGGCTAAGGCTAAATATTTTAATCCAAAAACACTTCTTGTTCGTATATTTCTATATACCTTTGCGGTACAATTTAGAAAACAATTTGCTTCGGCATTAAATATACAATCATGGGAAGATTAGGTCTTACAGAAATCCTTGTAATAGTAGGTATTGTGTTATTACTTTTTGGAGGTAAAAAAATTCCAGAATTAATGAAAGGTTTAGGAAGCGGAATTAAGGAATTTAAAAACGCAGCCAAAGACGACCAAACTACTGCTGCCAAAAAAGAAGAGGAAGAAGTAAAATAAATTTACAACTTTATAAAAAATTAGAAATCCCAAGTTACAATTGTAGCTTGGGATTTTATTTTTATAGAGACTTTTCTATTTGAAATTTGGAATCGAGCGATAGCGAACAGGCGAAGCAATTTCTTTTTTAGAATTTTATAATACCATCGTCAACTGAATTCTCTTTCTATCTTCATCAACTTCTGTCACTTTCACATCAACATGTTGGTGCAATTTCACAACCTCATTTACATCGCTCACAAAACCAGCTTTTAACTGCGAAATATGAACTAAGCCACTTTCTTTGATTCCGATATCAACAAAACAACCGAAGTTGGTAATGTTATTCACAATTCCCGGTAAAATCATTCCTGTTCTTAAATCTTTGATCGACTTTACATTTGCATCAAATTCAAAAACCTTCGCAGACTTTCTCGGGTCTAATCCAGGCTTTTCAAGCTCTTTAATGATATCTTTTAGCGTCAGTAAACCGATTTCAGGTGTAATATAGTTTTCGGCTTTAATAAGCGCTGTTTTTTCTTTGTTTGCAATTAAGTCGTTTACAGATAATTTCAAATCTTTTGCCATTTTCTCCACAACCGGATAAGCTTCCGGATGTACTGCCGAATTATCCAGCGGATTTTTAGCATTCGAAATTCTAATAAAAGCCGCACCTTGCTGATATGCCTTATCGCCTAAACGCGGCACTTTTTTCAATTGCTTTCTGTCTTCAAACGGACCGTTTTCTGAGCGATACTGAACAATATTTTCGGCCAGCTTCTCTCCTATTCCACTTACGTAGCTTAGCAAATGTTTACTTGCTGTGTTAATATTAATTCCAACCGAGTTTACGCAGCGAATTACCGTATTATCTAATTCTTCTTTTAATTTCGTTTGATCAACATCATGCTGATATTGGCCTACGCCGATTGCTTTTGGATCAATTTTAACCAATTCGGCCAAAGGATCTGAAAGTCGTCTTCCAATCGAAACTGATCCACGAACCGTAACATCATAATTTGGAAATTCTTCGCGCGCAATTTTTGATGCTGAATAAACCGAAGCTCCGGCCTCAGAAACAATAAAAACCTGCAACGGTTTGTCGAATGCTATTTTTTTGATGAAGAATTCAGTTTCTCTCGAAGCGGTTCCGTTTCCAATAGAAATCGCATCAATTTGATACGCATTTACCATCGAACGGATTTTCTTGATCGCCATTGCTTCCTCATTTTGAGGTGCATGCGGATAAATCGTTTCATTGTATAGTAAATCTCCTTTTTCATCCAGACAAACTACTTTACAACCGCTTCTGAATCCTGGATCGATCGCTAAAATTCTTTTTTCTCCCAACGGCGGAGCTAATAATAACTGTCCTAAATTATTAGCAAAAACCTGAATTGAGTTGGCATCAGCTTTTGCTTTTGCTTCCTGCAACGTTTCATTTCCAATTGCCGGATTCAATAATCGTTTATAACTGTCTTCAATCGCTAATTGCAAATGTGCCGTTGTGCTGTTTTGTTTTTTAATAATGATTTCATCAATAACATCATAAGCTTCATCCAAATCAACATCTATTTTCATCTTCACAAAACCTTCATTTTCTGCGCGAAGCATAGCTAATAAACGGTGCGATGGTGCTTTTGTCAGAGGCTCTTCCCAATCAAAATATTGACTGAATTTTTGTGCTCCTTCTTCTTCAGCTTTCTTTTTTACAACTTTAGTTCCTATTGTTGCTTTTCTTTGGAATAATCTTCTCAATTGTTTACGAACATAAATATTCTCATTGATCCATTCGGCAACAATATCGCGCGCGCCTTGCATGGCGGCTTCTTCATTAATTACATTTTCATTTATATATTGTGTCGAAATAAAATCAACATCAACATTACTTTCCGACATGATAATTTTCGCCAATGGTTCTAAACCAAATTCGCGCGCCACATCGGCTTTTGTTTTTTTCTTCTTTTTGTAGGGAAGGTAAAAATCTTCAATTTCCTGCAAATCAAAACTTTGTTCGATTTTTTGTTTCAAATCTGGTGTAAGCGCTTTCTGCTCTTCAATCGATTTTAAAACGGCTTCTTTACGTTTTACAATCGTTTCGTATTCCTTTTGAAGTTTTGCAATTTGTTCAATTTGAACTTCATCCAGGTTTCCGGTTGTATCTTTTCGGTAACGGGAAATAAACGGAATCGTACAATCTTCCTCTAATAATTTTACCGTGTTTTGAATGTTAATCGCTGCTGTTTGAACAGTCTTTGCAATGAATTGTATGTTAGTCATTCTTCTTTTATTTTAACCGCAAAGATGCAATGTGTTGCAAAATTTGTAAAGGGTTTGTGTTATTTGTTAGTTTAACTTGGCCAAAAATAAACTAAATTTTTAATTCTAATTTATTCTATTTTCTTTTTATCCGGAGCTAGAAAATTTTCTCCTGTTACAACGCTTTTCCCCGTTTTGTCTTCCAAAGCTATTCGTGCATTTTTTGCAATTGATCCACCTTTTTTACTTGCTTTTGCATTTTCTAACAGTCCTTTTGCTTCATCACTTTCAGCAATTTGTCTCGTAGATAGTTCTGCTAAAGCTGTAAAAATTAATTCGGCTTCAGACATATGATCTCTCAAGTTTTGAGATTTTAATCCTTTTACTTCTTTATGTTTCTTTACAGATAATCCCGTCCATTCTTGATGAATAATATTGGTAAGAAGTGCAAATTCATCTTTTTTCTCTACTCCAGATTCTTTCCAATAATCTGTCAATTTATTGCGAGTCTCCTGCCCTGTCATTCGTTGCTGAATCCATTTCTCACTGCGACCCAAATTTTGCCAATTTTCGCGAGCTCGATCTAAACTTTGAGATGGATCTGCCAATTCCTGGATTCGCTCATAACCAACCTTCGCCAACCATTGTTTGAAAGGTTCTGCTTTTGGAGAAGGAATAGATTGAATTAACCGTAATAATATTTCAGTATCTGCAGTGTCTGTAAGTCTGTTTTTTCCATCATCTGCAAGCATTTTCAACTGTACGATTTTATCGTACGCTTCACTTCCTTCTGCTTTTAACTTCTTTTTTAAATCAGTCCAATACCTCTTAGGAATTGTACTTCCAGTTAAAATCTGAATAACATCAATTACCGAGAAATACCAAATTTCTTTCTCGGCATCATAATGACTTCTTACTTTCTTTTGTTCAAATAGTTGTACTGGGCTCATATTATTTAGGAATTATATTATTTAATCCTTTGTTGAAATTAATGATTTCTTCTATACAGCCAAAATAATATCTTTGTTTCTAATTTTAAGACAATGGAAATTTTATTATTGTATTTTTTATTTATAAACATCTTCGTTTTTATTCTGGCGGCATATGATAAACATCAAGCAAGAAAAAATAAACGAAGAATTCCTGAAAACACCTTGTTTTTCCTGGAAGCTGTCGGTGGAACAATTGGTTTATTACTTGCCATGTTGTTCTTTAGACATAAAACGAGTAAAACCTCTTTTATTGTGAAGTTTTCCGGGATTTTTTTAATTCAGATAATATTAGTTTATCTTAAATTCACAAATAAGATTTAAACATTTACATTGTTAATAACTACACAAAAGTCTATTTATCAAATAGTTATTAATAAATTTTAAGAACATCAAATAAAAAACCGGATGAATTTAAAAATCCGCCCGGTGTGTTTATTTTTATTGGTGCGAAGCACCCGATTTTTTTGACTTTTTACGAACAGGCGATTTTATTCACTCTATTTTGGTGTCTTCCCCCTTCAAATGCAGTTGTTAAAAACGTCTCAACAATTTCTACTGCTTGCGGAATAGAAGTAAAACGCGCCGGAATACTCACAATATTTGCATCATTATGCAAACGTGTTAAATAAGCAATTTCTTTAGTCCAGCATAAACCAGCTCTTACTTTTGGATGTTTGTTAACCGTCATTGCGATTCCATTTCCGCTTCCGCAAATAACAATTCCAAAATCTGCTTTTCCTTCAGATACATCATTTGCAACCGGATGACCAAAATCCGGATAATCAACAGAATCTTCAGAATCTGTTCCATAATTGGTTACTTCATATCCTTTTGCTTTAAGCATGGCAACAATTGCTTTTTTATAATCTGGTCCTGCGTGGTCGTTTCCTATCGAAATTTTCATTGTAATACTATTTAGTTGTGTACTGCAAATTTAACCAAAGAATTTTGAAGTAATTCTATTTGAAGGGAAAAGTTCGCCACGAATTACACTAATCTCCACTAATTTGCCGGATCAATTTTAATTCGTGAAAATTAGTGTAATTCGTGGCCAAAACTTTGCGACCTTTTTATCTAAAATATATAGAAATATGCAGAGTAAGACTTTGTTAACTTTGCGTAAATCTTAGCGTACTTTGCGGTTAAATACACCTTATTTTTAAGTCACTTTATATCAAAAACTTAGCGTTATGAACAATTTTAGTATTTCTATAATTAGCTGAAGATCAATTAGAAATAAATATATATTTTGTTAAAATTTTAGAATGTTAATACTAAAAGCTAATTCGTTGATATTCAGTTAACTTTAAATTAACATTATTTGTTAATAAGTTCAGATAGAAAATTAGAAGTTTTTTTTGGTTGTGTCATAAAAAAACCTAATCCAAAACCGGAATCAAAAATCCTAATAAAGTTTGATGAATTTTTAGAAAAGTTATCAATATCAAAAATGCCATTTTCAACAAATATCAACATATGAACTTATCTACAAAATGAATCTGTTTTTGGTTGTCAACCGTTGTTAATTAAAATACAAAAAGTCTTATAAATTAATCTTTTAGCTAAATATAAGTATGTTGATAACTCTATATAACTAACTAAAACTTCATTTCAATACATTTAAAAATAAAATTATTGCACATATTAACAAGCTATAATAACAACCATAAATTAATTTAAATTAAATTTTTCTTTTTGTCGTATTTAATATATGTTGACAACTTTGAAAGTTTAAAAAGAAAAAAAAATTTGAAATTGAAAAAATAGAACGGTTTAAACGATTTTGAGTGGACTGTTGAGATTGTCCAGAATTTGTTGAACTTCTTCGAAATCGTCCGGATGAACTTTGAGTTTGATTCCACCGAGCGCTGTCGTGTACATCGGAACAACAGAGAGTGTCATTTCGTTTTCAAAAAAATAAGGAATCTCTTCTTGTTCCAATAAATGTTTCAAAACAACAGTTTCGTGCAGGTAATTGAATATGGCGATGGTTTTAAAGCTTTCCATACAAGGTCTTTTCGTAAAGATACGAAATGGGTATCACTAAATGTCGCCATAATTAATTTTAAATTCGAAGTACAAAATGAGCTTTTGAATCAATAAATATCTGCTTTTGAACGTTATTTTTTTAATAATTTATTTGTTAAAATCTATAATCTGATATCTTATTTGTAATTTTAACTTTTTAAGAAAAGATATATGAATAAGAAAATTAGAAAGCCGATAAAAAATGAGAGTGATTTCTCAAGTAAGATTTTAAAAATTTTATCGCAAAGCCCAAATAAAGCATTTAATTATAAACAGATAGGAGCAAAGCTTGAACTTGACGATACAAAAAGCAGAAATCAGATTATAAAAGATTTAAAAATACTGGCTTCTTCAAAGAAAATTATAGAGTCAGAACCAGGAAAATATTTAGTAAAAGTAGAAAGTCAGGATTATTACGAAGGAACAATTGATATGACCAGCAGGAAAACAGCTTATTTTGTTTGTCCAGATTTTGCTGAAGATGTCTTTATTCCGACCAATAATTTGAATCGTGCTTTAGATAAAGACAAAGTAAAAGTTTACGTTTATAACAGAAGAAAAGGGAAAAGACCTGAAGGCGAAGTAATTGAAGTTATAGAAAGAAATAAAACAGAGTTTGTTGGTGTAATAGATATTCAGGCCAATTTTGCTTTCGTATCAACAGCAAATCCTAAAATGTATACGGATATTTTTATTCCGAAAGATAAAATTGGTGAAGCAGAAAATGGAGATGTTGTTTTGGTTACAATTGAAGATTGGCCAAAAAGGGCGGATAGCCCGTTTGGATCTGTGATTAAAGTTTTAGGAAAACCTGGAGAACACAATACAGAGATTCATGCCATTTTAGCTGAATATGGTTTACCGGCAGATTTTCCGGTAGAAGTAGAGGTATATGCACAAAAAATAGATACTTCAATTCAGGAAGCTGAAATTGCAAAACGTCGTGATATGCGTGATACGCTTACGTTTACGATAGATCCAAAAGATGCAAAAGATTTTGATGATGCTTTGTCTTTCAAAAAGTTAGAAAACGGAAATTATGAAATTGGAATTCATATTGCCGATGTTTCCTATTATTTGGAAGAAGGAACAATCTTAGATGACGAAGCTTATCAACGAGCAACTTCGGTTTATTTGGTCGATAGAGTAGTGCCAATGCTTCCGGAGGTTTTATCAAATTTTGCTTGTTCATTGCGTCCAAATGAAGAGAAATATACATTCTCTGCCGTTTTTGAAGTTTCTCCAACATCGCAGGTTATTAACCAATGGTTTGGCAGAACAGTAATTTATTCAGATCAGCGATTTGCTTACGAAGAAGCACAATATATCATTGAAACAAAAGACAATACAATTCCGGTTGATATTTCAATTACAGGAGAATCTTATGTAGTTTCTGATGAAATTGTGGAAGCTACTTTAAAATTAGATGAATTAGCGAAGATTTTGAGAAAGAAAAGAATGGCCAATGGTGCAATTTCTTTTGATAAGGTAGAAGTAAAATTTAACCTGGATGCTGAAGGAGAACCAGAAGGAGTATACTTTAAAGTCTCAAAAGATGCGAATCATCTGATTGAAGAATTCATGCTATTGGCAAACAGAAAAGTAGCTGAATACATTGGAAAACAAAAGAAAACATTTGTCTATCGAATTCACGATGAACCAAACGAAGACAAATTAATTGCAATGGCAACAGTAATTGCTAAATTTGGCTATAAAATAGATTTCAGAAACAAAGGTGATATTTCAAAATCATTGAACGCTTTGATGGAAGAAGTAAATGGTAAAAAAGAGCAGAATTTAATTGATACTCTTGCGATTAGAAGTATGAGTAAGGCCAAATATTCTACGGAAAATATTGGTCATTACGGATTAGCTTTTGATTATTACAGCCATTTTACTTCGCCAATTCGTCGTTATCCGGACGTTATGGTACATAGATTGCTGCAGTATTATCTTGATGGAGGAAAATCTGTTGATGAAGAAGTTTACGAAACAAAATGCCAGCATTGCTCCAATATGGAAAGTTTAGCGACTAATGCTGAACGTGACAGTATCAAATACATGCAAGTTAAATACATGCAGGACCACCAGGACGAGGAATTTTTGGGAGTTATTTCAGGAGTTACAGAATGGGGAATTTATGTTGAAATTGTTTCTAATAAATGTGAAGGAATGGTGAGAATCAGAGAAATAAAAGATGATTATTATACTTTCGATGAAAAACAATATGCATTGGTTGGAGCTACTTCAAACAGTATATTGCAATTAGGAGACGAAATTTATGTTAAAGTAAAAAATGCGGATTTAGTTAAAAAACAATTGGATTTTCATTTTTTAAGAAGAGCAGAATAGTTGTTAATTAAAAAAAGAGAGATATGAAAAAGTTATTAATTGGTGTTGCAATTTTGTTTGTTCAAATGACATTTGCACAGGTAACGAAAGAAGTTGGAGATTTTGATGAAGTAAAAGTTTTTGATAAACTTCATGTTAAATTAGTAGCATCTTCAGACAATAAAGTTGTTATAAAAGGAGCTCGTGAATCAGAAGTTGAAGTTGTTAATAAAAAAGGAATACTTAAATTAAGAATGCCTTTTCCAAAGCTTTTATCTGGAGATGATTTAGATATTACGTTGTATTACAAACACATAGAACTTATTGACGTTAATGAAGGTGCTATGGTTTCAAGCAAAGAAACTGTAAAAGCAACTTCATTTAAAGTAAGTGCTCAGGAAGGCGGTAAAATTAATGTAGATTTGGATGTTGATAAACTAAAAGTTAGTTCTGTTTCAGGTGGAGAAATTACTTTGACAGGAAAAGCTACAAATCAAGATGCAAGTCTGGGAGCTGGTGGTTACTTGTTAGCAAGTAAATTAGTTACCTCACAAACTACAGTAAGCGTTTCTGCGGGAGGAAAAGCAGATGTTAATGCATCGACCCTTGTTGAAGCAAAAGTTAGCGCAGGTGGCTCTATTTACATTTATGGAAAACCAAAACAAATTAATCAAAAAACGGTTTTTGGAGGTAAAATCGAAGAAGTGAAATAATAATTCTATTTGAATGATAAATGATATTTTAGCTGGACTGCCATGGGGACTTTTTTTAAGTTTTATGGTAGGTCCAGTATTTTTTATATTACTAGAAACCAGTATTACAAAAGGATTCAGAGCTGCAATTGTCTTTGATTTTGGTGTGGTATTAGGTGATATTTTTTTTATAGCAGTCGCCTATTTAGGTAGTTACAGATTGATTCAGAGCTTAAAAGATAAACCGGCCTTATTTATTTTTGGTGGAATAATTATGCTGGCTTACGGCATTATTTCTTTTGTAAGATTAAGGAATGAAGAAAAAATTGATGATGAAGAAATTGATCGTGATATAATCAAAAGAAATTACGGAAGCTTGTTTATAAAAGGCTTTTTATTGAACGTTATCAACATTGGAGTTCTTGGTTTTTGGTTAGCTGTAATCATTTCGGTTGGACCAAAATTAGAAATGCAAAACTCCAGAATGATTACTTTTTTTGCATCCGTTATTATTACGTATTTATTAGTAGATTGTATTAAAATACTATTAGCCAAACAATTAAAATCTAAAATGACACCAACTAATATTCTAAAAATTAAAAAAGCGATTAGTATTGTTTTAATGGTTTTTGGAGTGGTGTTAATAACTCAGGGATGGTTTCCAAAAGAAAAAGAAATGGTGAGAAATGCTTTTGAGAAGATTGATAAGTAGTTGTTAATAACTGAAGATATAAATTAAAGCCTCTGAATTTCAGAGGTTTTTTTGTGCTTATAAGCCTGTGCTTTGTCTTTGCGAGGAACGAAGCAATCACATTACGTATGTCAAATATTAGTGAGATTGCTTCGTTCCTCGCAAAGACAACAAATACGAAAAGTAAAGAACAAAAAAAAGAGATACATTGCTGTATCTCTTCTTGAGGCATCGTCCGGATTCGAACCGGAGTAGGAGCTTTTGCAGAGCCCAGCCTAGCCGCTCGGCCACGACGCCATTGCTTGAACGGATGGCAAAAGTAACTAAAATCTTTAAAATTCAAAACTTTAAAAGTAACTATTTTAAAAAATTAGTTTTTCTACGAGAAATAATTACTTTCTCGTTTCCGTCATTTTTATAGTAACTGATTCAACATCACCACCAATAGGCGGATTTATTTTAGAAACACAAACAGTTGTTTTTTCTATAGATTCTATTTCTGCAAGTACGCGGATATTGATTCTTTTCGCCACATGTTCCAATAAATGCGAACGAATTGCCATTTCTTCGGTAACAATTTTGTTCAAATGTACATAATCAACCGTGTCAAGAAGATGATCTGTTTGTGCTGATTTTTGTAAATTGGTTTTAATTTTTAGATCAACAGTGTAATCTGATCCAATTTTTCCTTCTTCAATTAAACATCCATGGTAGGAAAAAGTACGGATATTTTTTAGTTTTATAACTCCCATTTTCTAATTGTTTAAAGTCTAAAGTTTCACGTTTAACGCCACTTAAGTAACTTTAAACCTGAAACCTGAAACCTTTTTTTTATCTTTGCTAAAATTACTATAAAATAATGGCATCAGAAGAGAAATCACTCAATTTTATTGAACAAATCATAGAGGAAGATTTAAAATCAGGTCTTTCACAAAACAAACTTCATTTTCGTTTTCCACCAGAACCAAACGGTTATTTGCACATCGGACACGCTAGTTCTATTGCATTAAATTTTGGTTTAGGAATTGATTATCAGTCTCCTGTAAATTTACGTTTTGACGATACCAATCCAGAGAAAGAAGAACAGGAATTTGTTGACGCTATTAAAAAAGATGTGGAATGGCTGGGTTATACCTGGGCAGAAGAACGTTATGCTTCTGATTATTTTCAACAATTGTACGATTGGGCTGTTTTATTAATTAAAAAAGATAAAGCATATGTTGATAGTCAATCTTCTGAAGATATGGCGATTCAAAAAGGAACTCCGTCTACTGTTGGAACTGATAGTCCGTACAGAAATCGTTCTGTTGAAGAAAATTTAGATTTGTTCGAAAGAATGAAAAACGGTGAATTTGAGGCTGGAACTCATATTCTTCGTGCCAAAATAGACATGAAATCTACCAATATGCTGATGCGTGATCCTATCATGTACAGGATTTTGCACAGACATCACCATAGAACAAGAGACGATTGGAAAATTTATCCAATGTACGATTGGGCCCATGGACAAAGTGATTATTTAGAAGGGATTTCACACTCTTTTTGTACACTTGAATTCCTGCCTCACCGTGAATTATACGATTGGTTTTTAGACCAGATTATTGATGAAAATCAGATTCGTCCAAAGCAAAGAGAATTTGCAAGACGTAACTTATCGCATACTGTTGTGAGTAAAAGAAAATTACAGCAACTAGTTAAAGAAAAGCATGTTAACGGTTGGGATGATCCAAGAATGTCTACCATTTCAGGGTTAAGAAGACGTGGTTATACAGCTGCTTCACTGCGAAATTTTGCCAATACAATTGGTATTGCAAAACGTGATAATTTGATCAATGTATCGGTTTTAGAATTCTGTATTCGTGAAGATTTGAACAAAATTGCACCTCGTGTAATGGCTGTTTTAGATCCTGTAAAATTGATAATTACAAATTATCCTGAAGGAAAAGAAGAGTGGTTAGAAGCAGAGAATAATCAGGAAGATGAAAACGCCGGTTTTAGAAAAGTACCTTTTTCACGTGAATTATACATTGAAAGAGAAGACTTTTTAGAAGAAGCTCCAGCAAAGTTTTTCCGTTTGACTTTAGGAAAAGAAGTACGTCTTAAAAATGCATATATCATTAAAGGAGAAAGTGTTATAAAAGACGCAGCAGGGAATATTACAGAAATTCATGTTACTTATGATACCGATTCTTTAAGTGGAAGCGGAACAGAAGCAAGCCAAAGGAAAGTATCCGGAACATTGCATTGGGTTTCTATTCAGCATGCCGTTGAAGCAGAAGTTCGTATGTACGATCGTTTGTTTACAGATGAAGCTCCGGACAGTTATAAAGAGAAAAATTTCTTAGATTTTGTGAATCCAAATTCGTTAGAAATTATCAAAGGATTTGTGGAGCCAAGTTTAGCAACTGCTCAAAATGAAGATAAGTTTCAGTTTCAACGTTTAGGTTATTTTACTGTTGATAAAGACTCAACTGCTTCAAAATTAGTATTTAACAAAACGGTTGGGTTGAAAGATGCCTGGGAAGAAAAAGGTAAAAAAGAAGAAAACAGCATCAATAATTCTTTAAAAGATATTAATAAATATTTTAAAGTTGAAACTAAACCAGAACGTATCGCAATTGAAAGTGCGATAGGAGCTAGCATCGCAACTATTTCTACCTTTTCATTGTTACAAAATTCATTAAAGAAGAATATCAACAATAATAAAGCTTCGTTGTTATTTGCACAATTTATTTTGAAGTATTCTCATTTGCAATCTGCAGATTTTGAAGAAGAGGATATTAAAAAATTATATACCATGTCTCTTAGAAGTGAATCAACTTATGTTCGATCAAAAGCACTTTTGAATTTAAGAGATTTAGAAAATGAAAGTTTCAAAACTCAATTTGAAGATGAAATTTTAAAATTATATTCAAATCCTTCAAAAAATGCTTCAGAAAGAGAAATTGAAATTCTTTCTGAAATGGTAAAGAAATAATATAATTAAAATCTATTGAAAAGCGCTTTTTATAAGCGCTTTTTTTATTATTTATATTTTCTATAGAAAATAAAATTTTTATAAATATTTTATATTAAAAGTGACTTGTATAAATTGATTTTAAACGATTTTTTCAATTCTTCCGATATAGAATTCATCTTTCATAAAATAATTAAAACTAAGGCTTTATTTTAATTTTAGGTCTCATTTTAGCCGTCTTTAGAGCTTATTAACAACGGAATGTTTATAAAGTTGTTATTTGATATCTACTTTTTAAAAACTCTGTCAATTTGTTCAAAATAGAAAATGAAGTTTTATTATATAAATAAAAATGATCATTTGTATAAATTTAAAAGATTATAATTATTATATATAAAATCTATTTAGTTTTTAATTTTAATAGATATTTTAAACTAAAAGTGACCTTCATAATTTAATTTTAAGACCCTTTTTTACTTCTTCCATCTCTTAACTCATCTTTTGAATAATTGTTGATTTTTGAGCTTTATTTTAGTTTTAGACATGGTTTTTGTGAGTTTAACGGGTTATTAACACACAATTGTTTATAAAGTTGCTATTTTTATCCAAAGGTCAAATCTGAAATTTTTTAATTTTAAAAAGGACACTTTAGGAATCGAATCTGAGTTTTTCTACAATTCAAAAATTAGTTTTTGTTTTTAGAACTTATTCCAAGTCTGATTCCGGAAATTGGTTTTATGGTCAATTCTAATTGTGTTGATGTTTTTGATAATTCTTAACTAAAAGTATTTTTCAATACATTTCATAATTTTCAAATTTCATGAAATTGGTTTTGTGATTTATAAATTTTGATTTTCATTTTTGATCAAAGAAATTTTTTTAATCCTTAAATTTAATTATCATGAAAAATGTATTTTTTACTCTGGCTATTTTATTTGCAAACATTGCAATTTCTCAGACACATCAAATCTCAAAACACAACGGAGAAGAATTGGATGTCAATTTTATCAAACATGAAAATGATTTAATTCATTATTCTGTAAACGGAAGTTTCGAAGAACACAAAATTACGAAGTATGCTGTTTCAAAAATTACCAATAAACAAACAAATCAAACTCAAAAAATATCAGATAAAGTTATAGTTGATTCAAAATCAGATTATAAAATGGTAACAGTTTTACCTCAGGAGAAGACAATAGGTTTAAAACAAGCAGCTAATTTTACAGGAATATCGACGAAGACAAAAGGGGAGCCGCCAATGGCGAACCAAAATCATACTGCTATTAGAATCAAAACACATTCAGCTTCAAAGGGTTATCCGTTTGTAAGCATTGTTGAAAATGACGGCAAATATGAAGCAGTTGCTTATGTGTATTAATTGTATTGTTAAATATTTTTTAACCAATATTTTATAATTTAAAAAAGAAGTATCTTTATTCATCATTTAAAATAAAACTATCATGTCAAATAAATCAAATGCAATTGCGGCTGTTATAGCTGGCGCTGCGATAGGAGCAGCGATCGGAATTTTGTTTGCTCCGGATAAAGGATCAAAAACTCGTGCTAAACTTAAGGAAGGTTTGGATGATACAAAACATAATTTGAAAGATTCATTTGCAGCCAGTTCTGAAGTACTGCGAGAAAAATTTAAAGGTGCCACACAAAATCTTGATGGAACTTTAGATGATTTACTTTCAAATGTAAGTCATAAAACAGAAGAGGTTATTACTTTTTTAGAATCTAAGTTGGCTGATTTAAAAGCACAGAACGCTAAACTTCAGAAATAATATTAATGCACAAAGCGCAAAGCTTGCTTAATTTTTAAGCAAGTTTTGTGCTTTTTTATTCAAACTACTACTATGGCTTTTGAAGAATTAAAAGAAAATACCGAAAATATCCAGGATCAGGCTAAAGTATATCTGGACAGTCATTTAGCTTATTATAAACTCTGGGGCTTTAAAGTTGCCATGAAATCGACCACTTTGATTTTCAAGTTTACTTTGATTTTATTGTGTTTTAGTATGGTTTTGATTTTTGGATCTTTCGCTGCAGCCTACGCTTTTGGTTCTTTATTTGAAAGTACAGCACTTGGTTTTTTGGCGGTAGGAGGGATCTATCTTGTATTTACCATTTTACTTTTCTTTATAAAAGACAAGTTTGTGGAAGGACCTATTTTGGAAAAATTCTCAGAAATCTTTTTTAACGATTAATTATGGAACCTAAAAAATACTCATCCTATGCTGAAATTGAAAGAGATCTAGAAGTTCTGAAATTAGAAAAAGAGATTAATTATCAGAAATTAGTTTTAAGTTTTCAGAGAACCAAGGAAGGAATTACACCGCAGAAAATTGTGAATGGATTCTTTTCTTCTTATAAAGATTATTTCTCCAATAACTATCCTAAGATTTTACAATCCATTTTACCACACATTATTAGTTGGTTTATAAATAAAAAAAGAGGCAATTAAGCCTCTTTTTTATTTGTATTATTCTTTTACTTCGGGTTGAATATCATCTTCATAACCAGATTGTGGCTGAATAGGTTTTGGTTTTTCTACTTTTTTATTGTTCTTTTTCATCATTTCACCAACCTGATTTGAGGCAGTGAATGAAGCAACCATATTGTTCAGCATATCACTTCCGGCTTGTGGAGAATTGGGTAGCAGGATTAAATTGGAATTGGCATCAGCACCAATTGCTTGTAAAGTATCATAATGTTGAGTTACAACAATTAGGGCAGAAGCTTCCTGAGAATTGATTCCAACATTGTTTAAAACTTCAACACTTTCTACTAAACCTCTTGCAATTTCACGACGCTGATCTGCAATACCTTGACCTTGTAAACGTTTGCTTTCAGCTTCAGCTTTTGCTTTTGCCACGATTCTGATTCTTGAACTTTCAGCTTCAAATTCGGCAGCAGTTTTTTCTCTATCGGCGGCGTTGATTCTATTCATGGCATTTTTTACCTGGATGTCCGGATCAATATCGGTTACCAAAGTATTAATAATATCATAACCATAAGTAGTCATTGCTTCGTTTAATTCTCTTTTTACTGCAATGGCGATATCATCTTTTCTTTCAAAAACATCATCCAATTTTAGTTTAGGAACTTCAGCACGAACAACATCAAATACATAAGCGGTAATCTGATCGTGTGGATATTCCAGTTTGTAAAAAGCATCGTATACTTTTTCCTGAATCACTTTAAACTGAACCGAAACTTTCATTTTGATAAAAACGTTGTCTTTGGTTTTCGTCTCAATGATAACATCTAACTGTTGAATCTTTAGATTTACACGCCCGGCAATTCTGTCGACAATCGGAATTTTAAGTTGTAAACCTGAATTTCTAACGCTCAAAAATTTACCGAATCTTTCGATTACAACAGAAGATTGTTGTTTCACGGTAAAAAATGAAGACATAAAAATGAATAATCCGAAGACTAAAAGGATAATTAATGCTGTGTTCATGGTGATATAGTTTAGTTTTTATGAATGGGTAAATTACGAATATTCTTCCAATTCCAATTTTTAAACATTAAAAAAACGCTAAGAACATTTTATAGATGTTTCTTAGCGTTTGACATTTTAAAGTAAATTATATTATAAAGTACTTATAGATTTCTGAATTCTCGAAATTGTTTCTTGTTTTCCGATGATTTCAACTATGTCAAATAGGTGAGGGCCTTTCAAAGCTCCAACCAAACTCAGACGGAAAGGCTGCATTACTTTACCCATTCCAATTTCGTTTTTCGTTAACCAATCTTTTACGATTGCTTCAATATTTGCTGAATCAAAACCATCAATATATTCAAGAGTCGAAATCAGTTCCTGCATTAGAGCTGGTGTTTCTTCCTTCCAGTTTTTGCTTGCTTTTTCATCATAAGATGTTGGAGCCTGGAAAAAGAAATCAGTTAAATCCCAAAATTCAGAAACGAAATGTGCTCTTTCTTTAATCAAGGAAACAATTCTTGTAACATCATATTTAGAAACATCAACGCCTTTTTCAATAAGAATAGGAGTGAAGTCCTTTGCTAAATCTGCATCATTTTGTTTGATTAAATATTGATGATTGAACCATTTGTTTTTCTCCGGATCAAATTTTGCTCCCGATTTATGAACTCTGTTCAGGTCAAAAGACTCTACTAATTCTTCCAAAGAAAATAATTCTTTATCAGTTCCGTCATTCCAACCTAATAAGGCAAGGAAGTTTATAACCGCTTCAGGAAAAAATCCTTTTTCTCTATAACCAGATGAAACACCTTCTTCTGTTTTCCATTCTAATGGAAACACAGGAAAACCTAATTTGTCTCCATCTCTTTTTGATAATTTTCCGTTTCCAACCGGTTTTAATATCAAAGGTAAATGTGCAAATTCCGGTGCATCCCAACCAAAAGCTCTGTACAATAAAACGTGAAGAGGCATCGATGGCAACCATTCTTCTCCACGAATTACGTGTGAAGTTTCCATCAAATGATCATCAACAATATTGGCCAAGTGATACGTTGGCATTCCGTCACTTTTGAATAATACTTTATCGTCAAGTAGATTCGTTTCAAATTTTACATTGCCACGAATGATGTCTTTCAAATGTAAAGTTTCATCAACCGGAGTTTTAAAACGAATTACATAATGTTCTCCGTTAGCAATTCTTTTAGCAACTTCTTCTGCAGAAATTACCAAAGAGGTATCTAATTTTTCACGATTATGATGGTTGTAAATAAATGTTTTTCCTTCTGCTTCGTGTTGTTTTCTATGTGCATCTAAAGCTTCCGGAGTATCAAAAGCATAATACGCCCAACCTGAATTGATCAATTGATCGGCATAAGATTGATATAAATCTTTACGATCACTTTGTCTGTACGGACCAAATTTTTCATTTTTCCCAACGGTTTCTTCAGGAGCAATTCCCAACCATTCTAATGCTTCCATAATATAAGCTTCGGCACCAGGAACAAAACGAGTCTGATCTGTATCTTCAATTCTTAAGTAGAAAACACCATTGTTTTTTTTGGCAAATAAATAATTAAATAGGGCAGTACGAACTCCGCCAATATGTAATGGTCCAGTCGGACTTGGTGCAAAACGCACGCGAACTTGCTTTGACATTTGTTTAAATTTTGATGCAAAGATACAATTCTAATTAGAGAATTAGAAAATGAGTTTTAATTAGATAATGCCTTGCTTGTAGCTCAATTGACTAATTTTCTCATTGAGAATTATCTAATTAAAATTAGTACTTTTATAGGTTATAATCAAAAGAGATTTTATTTTGAAAACGACATCTGCTATATATCAAAAGTTAGAAGCTTTTATAAAGAAATATTACACCAATGAATTGATAAAAGGAGGACTTCTTTTTATTGGTTTTGGATTATTGTATTTTCTTTTTACGCTTTTTATTGAATATTTTCTTTGGTTAAAACCAGTAGGAAGAACAGTTTTATTTTGGCTATTTATTGGAGTAGAAGTTTTCCTTTTATTCCGATTTATCTTGTTTCCAGTTTTCAAGTTGTTCAAACTTCAAAAAGGAATTGATTATAATGAAGCTTCCAAAATTATTGGAAACCATTTTACAGAAGTAAGTGATAAACTAACAAACTTTTTGCAATTATCATCTTCTGAAAATTCAGCAGAAAGTTCCGAATTAATGTTGGCTTCAATAGAACAAAAAGCGAACTCGTTGCAGCCAATTCCGTTTGGGAATGCCATCAATTTTAAAGCAAATAAAAAATATTTACCATTAGCATTGATTCCCATTTTGCTTTTTGCCGTGTTTTATATTTCTGGAAACAGTACTATTATTTCACAAAGTTTTAATAGAGTAGTGCATTTCAATGCAACATTTTTACCACCGGCTCCATTCAAGTTCGTGGTTTTAAATTCGAATTTACAAACAGAACAAAACAAAGATTTCGTTATCAAAATGGAATCGGTTGGGAAGGTAGTTCCGGGGAATGTGATGATCCATATTGGAAATGAAAGTTATTTTATGGAATCTTTTCAGCCAGGAAAGTTTGAATTCAAAATTGAAAAACCAGTTGAAAATGTTTCGTTTTCGTTTGAAGGAAATTCGGTTTCATCTGAGGAATACGAATTAAAAGTTATTACAGTTCCATCAATTGCCAACTTCGAAATGGTATTGAATTTTCCATCTTATTTAAAAAAGAAATCAGAAACTATTCAGGGAACCGGAAATGCAATTGTGCCAGAAGGAACTTTGGTAACCTGGAAAATGAATACACAATCGACTCAGGAGATTGTTTGGAAAGATGAGAATGCGACTTTTAAGTTTAATAAAGCCGAAAACGATTTTAAATTGGCTAAAAATATCAGTCAAAATACAGAATATCAAATTCTTACTTCAAATAATAAGGTCAAAAACTACGAAAAACTGGATTATCAGCTGTCAGTAATCAAAGATCAGCATCCAACCATCACAGTTTCGCCTGCACCGGACAGTTTAAAATTGGATAAGAATTATGTCTTGGGAAGACTGGGCGATGATTATGGATTATCAAAACTGCAAATTGTATACTACGAACGTAACAAACCAAACACAGCGAAGCGTGGAACCATTCCTGTAAAGCAAGCAGTATTTGATCAGTTCGTTTTTAACTTTCCAAGTAATCTTGCTGTAGAAGAAGGAATATCTTATGAATACTATTTTGAGGTTTTCGATAATGATGCCCCTCATCGTTTTAAGAGTACAAAGTCTTCTGTTTTTTCAGACCGAGTTTCTACTACAGATGAAGTTCAGGATATGGAATTGCAACAGCAAAACCAAAACATCAATAGTCTTGAAAAATCTTTAAAAAATCAGAACAAGCAATTTTCTGAAATGGATAAGATTCAAAATACCGGAAAAGAAAAGGATAATTTAGAGTTTAAAGATCAGCAGAAAATCAATGATTTTATCAAACGTCAAAAACAACAAGACGAATTGATGAAACAGTTTGCGGAGAAAATGAACCAGAATTTAGATAAATTCAAAGACGACAAGAAAGACAAAACGGCTGAGGATTTACAAAAGCGTTTAGACAATGCAGAGAGAGATTTGGAGAAAAACCAAAAACTTTTAGATGAATTAAAGAATCTTAACGATAAACTGAATAGTGAAGATTTGTTTGACAAGATGGAAAAATTCAAACAGATCAGTAAGAACCAATCTCGCAACTTAGAACAATTGGTGGAGTTGACAAAACGTTTTTATGTTGAGAAGAAAGCAGATCAGGTTGCTGAAAAATTAAATAAGTTAGCAGAGCAACAAGAGAAGCTTTCAAATAAAGAAAGTGAAAACACAAAAGACAAACAAGATGAAATCAATAAATCTTTTGATAAAATTCAGGAAGATTTGAAGGATTTGAAAGAAGAAAATAAAACCTTAAAAGCACCTTTGGATATTCCTTCTGATGCTTCAAAGGAAAAAGATGTTGATTCTGATTTACAAAAAGCTTCTGAAGAATTAGCTAAAAAAAATACTTCTTCGGCTAAGCCAAAACAAAAAAGCGCTGCTCAAAAAATGAAAAGCATGGCGAAACAAATGGAGTCTAGTATGGAGGGTGGTGATCAGGAGCAATTAGAAGAAGATGTTGCAATGCTTCGACAAGTTCTGGATAATCTTTTAGCTTACTCTTTATCTCAGGAAGATGTGATGAAACAATTTAAATCGATGAAATTAGGTTCTTCTGCTTATACCAAAAACATTAAAGTACAGCAGAATTTGAAACAACAGTTCAAACATGTAGATGATAGTTTGTTTGCTTTGTCTTTGAGAAATCCAAAAGTAGCGGAAGATGTAACAAAGGAAATTGGGAATGTACAATACAATATAGATAAAGCTATCGAATCTTTGACAGACGTTCAGGTTCCGAAAGGAGTTTCGCATCAACAATATGCTGTTTCATCTGCAAATAAATTGGCTGACTTTTTAAGTGATTTATTAAACAATATGCAAATGTCAATGTCGAAACCAGGATCTGGAAAACCAAAACCGGGAGACGGACAGGGAATGCAATTGCCAGATATTATTCAAAAGCAAAAAGGTTTAGCTGATAAAATGAAGCAGGGAATGAAGGAAGGCAATAAGCCTGGTGAAGGACAACAAGGACAAGGTCAAAGTGGAGAAGGAAAACAAGGTCAGGGAAAAGACGGACAGGGCAAAGATGGAAAGGGAAATCAATCTGGTGGAAAAGGAAATGAAAATAAAGAAGGAAATGATGGAGAAGGAGATGCCGAAGCTATTATGGAAATATACAAAGAGCAGGTAAAACTTCGCGAAGCTTTGCAAAAGGAATTGGCTAAACAAGGTTTAGATTCTCAGGGAAAATCTGTAATTGATCAAATGAAACAATCTGAAAAACAACTTTTGAATAAAGGTTTTAAGAATGAAAACCTTCAAAGGATTTTAAATATTCAACAAGAATTATTAAAATTAAACAATGCAGTTCAGCAACAAGGTCAGGATACAAAGCGACAATCTGAAACAAACAAAGCTGAATTTTCTAATCGTTCGAATGCTTTACCAAGTTCACTTTTGGAATATTTAAACAGTGTAGAGATTTTAAATAGACAATCACTACCTTTGCGCTCGAATTTTAATCAAAAGGTTCAAGAATATTTTAATACAAAATGATCAATTTTAATTACGAAACCGAATTTACTTTAGACAACGAACAAGCCTTTTCTGATTGGTTGAGTGCTGTAATAGTTTCTGAAAATAAAAACGAAGGAGAGATAAATTATATTTTTTGTGATGATGAATATCTTCATAAAATAAATGTAGAATATCTTGATCACGATACGCTAACAGATATTATCAGTTTTGATTATACAGTTGGTAACGAACTAAACGGAGATATATTTGTTTCTGTTGAAAGAGTAGAAGACAACGCAAAGGATTTTAATGTTTCTTTTGAAGAAGAATTGAAACGCGTTTTAGCGCACGGTATATTACATTACTGTGGATACAAAGATAAATCAGATAAAGACGCTGAATTAATGCGTTCAAAAGAAGACGAAAAGATTGCAATGTTTCACGTGGAACAGTAGAAGATTTGTTTCAGGTTTTTTTGGTTTCAAGTTTCAGGTTAAGAAATGAGTTAAACGTTCCACGTGAAACATATTTAATTTTTAATGATGATTCAGAACGTTCCACGTGGAACATTAGATTTGAAGTTTTGATTTGAAGTTTTAGAAAGGAATCGTTAGATGTTCCACGTGGAACTTTTGTTAAAATGAGAACCTGAAACCTGAAATCTTTTTAACTGTTCCACGTGGAACAAAAGAAGAAAGAAGTTAATTCTGAGAACCGACTTAAACGGTTTCCCAGAGAATAAAAAATAAAATGTTTTTAGAAGAATACGATGTTATAGTAGTTGGTGCAGGTCATGCTGGATCTGAAGCCGCGGCAGCGGCCGCAAATTTAGGATCAAAAACCTTATTGGTTACGATGAGCCTACAGAACATTGCACAGATGTCTTGCAACCCAGCGATGGGTGGAATTGCAAAAGGACAAATTGTGCGTGAGATTGATGCGCTTGGAGGATACTCTGGAATTGTTTCAGACCGAACTGCAATTCAATTTAAGATGTTGAATAAGTCAAAGGGACCTGCAATGTGGTCGCCGAGAGTTCAAAGTGACCGTATGCGTTTTGCTGAAGAATGGAGAATGATGTTGGAGGGAACTCAAAATTTGGATTTCTACCAGGAGATGGTAAAAGGTTTGATTATCGAGGATGGAAAGATAAAAGGAATCAGAACTTCGTTAGGAGTAGAGATTCGATCTAAATCTGTTGTGTTGACAAACGGAACTTTTTTGAATGGTTTGATTCATATTGGAGAAAAACAATTTGGAGGGGGAAGAGCAGGCGAAAGTGCCGCAACCGGAATTACGGAAGATTTGGTGAAAGCAGGTTTTGAATCTGGAAGAATGAAAACTGGAACGCCTCCAAGAGTGGATGGTCGTTCTTTGGATTATTCTAAAATGAACGAAGAAAAAGGAGATGCAAAACCAGATAAGTTTTCTTATTCTGATTTGACAACGCCATTGACGCATCAAAGATCTTGTCACATGACATACACGTCTTTGGATGTTCATGATATTTTGAGAGAAGGTTTTGATCGTTCGCCAATGTTCAACGGAAGAATCAAAAGTCTTGGGCCAAGATATTGTCCTTCGATTGAAGACAAGATAAATCGTTTTGCTGATAAGGAACGTCATCAACTTTTTGTTGAGCCGGAAGGATGGAATACTTGTGAAGTTTACGTGAACGGATTTTCAACTTCGCTTCCGGAGGATATTCAGTTTAAAGCTTTGAGTTCTGTTGCAGGATTTGAGAAAGTGAAATTCTTTCGTCCAGGTTATGCAATCGAATATGATTATTTCCCACCAACACAATTGAAACATACTTTAGAAACAAAGTTAGTTGAAGGTTTGTATTTCGCCGGACAAATAAATGGAACGACAGGATATGAAGAAGCAGCCTCGCAAGGTTTGATGGCCGGAATAAATGCGCATTTAAAAGTGCACGAAAAAGCGCCATTGATTTTAAAACGTGATGAAGCTTATATTGGAGTATTGATTGACGACTTAATTACGAAAGGTACAGAAGAGCCTTATCGTATGTTTACATCAAGAGCAGAATACAGAACATTGTTGCGTCAGGATAATGCAGATTTCAGATTGACGCCAATGTCACATGAAATTGGTTTGGCTTCTGAAGCTCGTTTGCGTCGAATGGAAAAGAAATTAAACGAGTCTGAAAAGATGGTTGCTTTCTTTAAAGAAACAAGTGTTTCAGTTGTAGAAACGAATCCAATTTTAGAAGCGAAAGAAACAGCTCCAATTACACAAGGTGATAAAATGTTCAAAGTTTTTTCTCGTCCACAAATTGATTTAGAGGATATGATGAAATTTGAAAAAGTAAAAGAGTATATCGAGGCAAATGATGTAGATCAGGAAATTTTAGAGCAAGCCGAAATTCAGGTTAAATATTCTGGTTATATCGAAAAGGAAAGAAACAACGCTGACAAACTTACCCGTTTAGAAGATGTGAAAATTCCGGAAAATTTCGACTACAACAAAATCAAATCGATGTCGATTGAAGCCAAACAGAAATTAAGTAAAATTCGCCCTGTTACAATTTCACAAGCTTCAAGAATCAGCGGAGTTTCTCCTAGTGATATTTCTGTGCTTTTGATTTACATGGGTCGTTAAGGATTTTAGATTTCTGACTTTAGATTTTAAATTATTTGGAAACTATAATTGTTCCACGTGAAACGAATTATAATTTTTTTTGTTTTTTGATAAATCTAAAATCATTTTTGTTCCACGTGAAACTATTTCTGTAAATCCTGATTTAAACTCTAAATTTGATTTTTTATTTATGAAGATTGTAGAAAAAGAAATTCTCTCTTTAGAAGAAAAAGAAGTTTTGCGTGAACTTTGGAACGAGGAATATCCAGCGAGATTGCATTTGAAAAATAGTGAAGATTTTGAATTGTACTTAAAAGGACTTTCTAATACAAAACATTATTTGCTGTTTGATAATGCAAATAAAATTAACGGCTGGGCATTTACTTTTTTGAGGGAAGGCGAAGATTGGTTTGCTATAATTTTGGATCATCAAATACAAGGAAAGGGAAATGGTTCACTTTTGATAAATAAATTAAAAAAGAATAATACGAGTTTGAATGGTTGGGTTATTGATCGTGAAAATGAAGTGAAACAAAATGCAAAACATTATAGATCTCCAATGCCGTTTTATATTAAAAACGGCTTTACAATTTTGACAGAAATAAGAATTGAAAATGAAAAGATGTCGGGTGTAAAGATAAATTGGAAACACTAAAGAATATATTAAAAAAATAGATCCTAAAAATGAATTTTTCACTTTTAGGTTTTGCCATAAAATTAAACCAAATACCTACTAATTATAAAATGGACGTTTTAAACAAAAAACATTTTCTTACTGTAAAAGACCATTCTGTTTCGAAAGAAATTTTTGAGTTGTATCATGATCAAACTTTAGACATGCTGATTACATCTCCACAACCCGCTTTGGAAAATCTGGGAAGATATTACGAAAGTGAAGATTACATTTCGCATACGGACAATAAACGTTCCTTATTTGAAAAAGCATATCATTTTGTAAAAAATATAGCGCTGAAAAACAAACTGAATTTAATCAATTCTGAACAATCTCATAAAGGAAGAATTTTAGACATTGGTGCCGGAACAGGAGATTTTTTATTGACTGCAAAAAATGACGGTTGGGAAACTGTTGGAGTGGAACCAAGCGAGAGAGCAAAAAATATTGCGATACAAAAAGGAATTTCTTTTGTGAACGAAATTGATGCGCTTAAAAATAATTCTTTTGACGTAATTACAATGTGGCATGTTTTGGAACACGTTCCAAATTTGGAACTTCAAATTCAGGAATTGAAGCGTTTGTTAAAACCAACTGGAACATTAATTGTTGCGGTTCCAAATTTCAAATCATACGACGCAAAATATTATAATGAATTTTGGGCAGCTTATGATGTGCCAATTCATTTTTGGCATTTCTCAAAAAAAGCCATACAATCGCTTTTTGAAAAAGTAGATATGAAATTGGAAAAAGTGCTTCCAATGAAATTTGATTCTTTTTATGTGAGTTTATTATCCGAAAAATACAAAACAGGAAAAATGAATTATATCAGTGCATTTTTCGTCGGATTAAAATCAAATTTAAAAGCGAGCAGTACAAAAGAGTACTCATCCCACATTTATGTCTTAAAAAACAACTAAAACGCAATTTAAGCGCGTTTCTGGCGTTTTTTTAGTCTAACCGAAGGGAATTTATGTCTTTTTTGAGATAATGTTTCTAATAAAAGCTATTAAGGCCGGTTTTAATAGTGTTAAATTATTGACATTTTTCTTTCCATAAATAAAAACAATATCATAAAATTATAGCATTTTTTAAACTTTACGTCGATGCTATTTATTTTTTTATATTTTTGTCTTCAATACATTAAAAAAAATAGAAATTTAGAAAATGAAAAAAGCATTAGTAATTATCGCACTTTCAATTTTGGTTGTTTCGTGTAATAAAGCAACAGAGGTTAAGGAAGTAAAAACAGCTTACGTTGATACTTCGGTTTTAATGAAAGAGTACACTGAAGCAAAAGATCTTGAAGCTAAATACAAAGCTCAGGCAGAAGAAAAAGGAAGACAGCTACAAGCGGAAATTACTCGTTTTAAACAAGACGCTGCTAATTTTCAAAGTCAGGCACAAGCTAATGGACAGGCATGGGCTCAACAAAGAGGAGCTGAGTTGCAAAAAAGAGAGCAACAATTGGGTTATGCTCAACAAGCATTATCTCAACAATTGCAACAAGAAAGTGGTGTTGAAATGGATTCTCTTATAAGCGGAGTTAAAAAATTCATCAAAGATTACGGTAAGAAAAACGGTTATTCTTATATCTACGGAACAGGAGATGCGGCATCAATTTTATACGCTGAAGAGAAATATGATATCACAAAAGATATTATTAAAGCTTTGAACGATAAATATAAAGCTGAGCCTAAAACAGAAGCTCCGGTTAAAGAAGAAGCTAAAAAATAATACCAAAACTAACTAACTAAATTAAAAACCTAAATCTGTAAAGATTTGGGTTTTTTCTTTTATAAAAAGGCGATACTTTTGGTATTTCAATACACGCCCAATGCAAAACGTTTCAGAAGCTGCTGCTTACACCTTACAATTCATCAATCAAACGCAAAAATCTATATTTCTAACTGGTAAAGCCGGGACTGGAAAGACGACTTTATTGCGCGAAATCATTGCTACCACACACAAAAATACCGTTGTTGTGGCCCCAACTGGTATTGCCGCACTGAATGCAGGCGGAGTGACGATTCATTCGATGTTTCAGCTGCCATTTTCGGCCTTTTTACCGACTTATGAAGAGAGTTCACAATTTACGGAAACGGTAAAATTCGAGAATAAGGAATCGCTGCGCAGGCATTTCAAAATGAATAATGTAAAGCGTAATGTGATCAGAAACATGGAATTGCTGATTATTGATGAAGTTAGTATGCTTCGTGCGGATTTGCTTGATGCTATTGATTTTATGATGCAGACGATTCGTAGAAATACTCGCGCTTTTGGGGGTGTTCAGGTACTTTTTATTGGAGATTTACTGCAATTGCCACCTGTAATTCGCGATGAAGAGTGGCGAACTTTGCGCAATTATTACAAAGGAAAATTCTTCTTTCATTCGCATGTAATTCAGCAAAATCCGCCTTTATATATTGAATTATCTAAGATTTATCGTCAGAGTGATGATAAGTTCATTTCGGTTTTGAACAATCTTCGAAATAATCAGATTACACCACAGGATATTCAGATTTTGAACGAATATGTTAAGCCTGATTTTGATCTAAAAAATAATCCTGGTTATATAACATTAACCACACATAATGCTAAAGCCGACTCGATGAATGAACAGGCTATAGGCGATTTGGCAGGAAATGAACACGCTTATCAGCCCTTTGTGGTGGGAGATTTCCCTGAAAAAATCTTTCCGGTTGAAGAAAATCTGAAGCTAAAGGTTGGCGCACAAGTGATGTTTGTCAAGAATGATTTGTCTTTTGAGAAACGCTATTTTAATGGAAAAATGGGCGTCATCAAATCCCTTTCGCCCGAAGAAATTTTCGTACACTTTCCGGAAGAAAATAAAACTATTGAAGTCGAGAAATACGAATGGAAAAACATTCGTTACAAAGTAAATGAGCTGACAAAAGAAATCGAAGAGGAAGTTTTAGGGACATTTGCGCATTATCCGCTTAAATTGGCGTGGGCAATTACGGTGCATAAAAGTCAGGGATTAACTTTTGAGAAAGCTGCGCTTGATGTATCGCAAGTTTTTGTTCCCGGACAGGCATATGTGGCATTGTCGCGTTTAACGTCCTTAAACGGGCTTATTTTGCTTTCTCCGCTACAAATGAATGGTATTTCGAACGATCAGGATGTAATGGACTATGCTTTGAATAAAGCGACAGAAGAGGTCCTGAAAAATTCATTGCACTTCGAAACTAAAAATTTTATTCATAACTATTTGATTAACAGTTTTAATTGGGCTGATTTGGCTCAGGAATGGCGAAATCATCGTTTTAGCTATAACGAGAATGCGGTAAATTCAGAAAAAGCAAAACATTCAGTCTGGGCGCATAAACGTTTGGAAACAATTGATTCGCTGGTTGATCCTTCTCAAAAATTTGTTCAGCAACTCAATAAAATTTTCAGTAAAGAAACGGTTGATTTAACTTTTGTACAGGAAAGGGTAGTGGCAGCCTATGATTACTTTTTCAAATCGATGGACAAGCTGGTAACAGATCTTTTACAGAAAATGGCTGAAATTCAGAAGTTTAAAAAAGTAAAGGAATTTTACGAAGAACTGGCTCTTTTAGACGATTTGCAGACCAAAGCTGTTTTACGCTTAATGAAAGCCAAATTGCTCATAGAAATTGTCGTGGCAGGTGAAACCATCTGTAAAGAGAAATTGACGTCTACAGCGATTAAAAACTATAAAACAGATAAGGTTAATAAGATCCGAGAGGAATTTAATATGTCGAATACCGATATTTTTAGATTGGATGAGCCTGCAGTTCGTTATACAGCCAGAAAATTAGATAAAAGTGCGCCAAAAGAAGTAAAGAAAACTACGGTGGAAGAAACGCATGATTTGTGGGTGGAAAAAAATTCGATTCAGGATATTGCCAGAATTAGAAAACTTAATGTTCAAACTATTGAATTGCATTTGGTTAAATTAATTCAGGCGAAGAAAGTTGATATTTCTGATGTGTTACCGTACGACAAAATCCTGGCGTTGCGTGAAGCTTTTGAATTTTACCAGGAAGAATCTCTGAATGGTTTGAAAGAAAAACACGGCGACGAATTTACGTGGGATGAACTTAAAATGTTTAAAGCCAGTATTAATTGATTTTCTATTTTGTAACTTAGTGTTAGATAATTGGAATTAACCAATTAAACATTATGTAAAATAGAAAATTATGAGAAAGTTAATTTACGTCATATTTATTGTCTTTTGCATTCAAAATACTTCAGGTCAGGATTTGAAACCTGAGTATCAAAAATTCGTCAAAAGCTTTATTGCCAATGTAAAAAGTAACAATAAAGATGGAGTGGCGGCTTTTATTTCTTTTCCGCTTGGAAGAGAATATCCAATTCCTGCTGTTAAAAATAAAGCCGATTTTATAAAACGATACGATCAAATTTTTGATGCAACGCTGAGGAAGGAAATCATAAACTCAAATCCAGCAAAAGATTGGTCCGAAATGGGTTGGCGCGGCATAATGTTGGGTCAGGGCGATATTTGGATAGATACAACCGGAAAAATAACTACCGTAAATTATCAATCGCAGGCAGAAAAAGATCTTAAGAATAAATTGATTTCCAGCGAAAAAAGAAAACTTCATCCTTCAATTGCTACGTTTAAAGCTCCCGTTTACGTTTTGGAAACTTCAAAATTCAGAATAAGAATTGATGATTTAGGAAATGACAACTACAGATATGCTTCCTGGTCTATTAAAAAACCAATGAGTGAAAAACCTGATTTGATAATAACTAATGGAAAATGGATCTCAGATGGAAGTGGAGGAAACAGCCATTACGAATTCAAAAAAGGTGCTTATTTGTATGAATGTTACATCATTGTAATTGGCACATCTGATTCTCCACCGGCGCAATTAACAATTTCTCAGAATGATAAAGAGATACTTAGTGAGGACGCGAAAATAGTGACTAAATAAGCAAATCCTGTTCCACATGGAACAGGATTTTTGGTTTTTAAAAGAAATAATACTGAGGTTGAATTTGCTTGTAATGAAGTAAAAATGCACAACGAAACTATAAATTAATTACTTTTATATTTGGAACTTAATAATCAGATTAATAATCAATTAAAGTGTTTTTAATATGAAAAAAGTAAATCTGTTTCTGGTTTTAGTACTGTTTTTGAGCGTTTTCGTTTCGGCTCAAACTGTAAAACCCGAGTATCAAAAATGTATCAAAAGCTTTATTGATACTTTGAAAAGTGACAAAAAAGACGCCATCGCAGAGATGGTTGCTTATCCTCTAAAACGTGAATATCCAATACCGGATGTTGTCGACAAATCGGATTTTATCAAACGTTATGATGAAATTTTCGATACAACCTTAAAAAATGAAATTGCAAAATCTAATCCTGCAAAAGACTGGTCTGATATGGGTTGGCGTGGTATGATGCTGAATCAGGGAATTGTCTGGATGGACTTTGACGGACGTTTGACCAGTGTAAATTACCAATCAAAAGCAGAGATTGACCTTAAAAAGAAACTGATTGAGGCTCAAAAAAAGGAACTGGATTCCAGCATTGCCTTTTTTCAGAAACCCATTTGCATTTTGGAGACCGATAAATTCAAAATCAGAATTGATAATTTAGGCAATAAAAATTATCGATATGTCTCTTGGTCAATTGATAAAGCCATGAGTGAAAAACCTGATTTGATCATATACAGAGGTAATTTCGTAGTCGAAGGAAGCGGAGGCAACCACCAATATGAATTTAAAAAGGAAAATTATACTTATGAATGTGCATTTATAGTAGCTGGCGAAAAAAATCCGCCTGCAGCGAAACTAACTATTTATCAGGGTGATAAAGTGATTCTTTCGCAAAACGCTAAGATAATTGCCAAATAAAAAAAAGCCTAATCGCAAGATTAGGCTTTTAAGTTTTATAGATTTTGGACCAGAATCCAGGCATCCGGATTTTCGCCTTTTTGTATTTCTTTTTGTGCTTTTTGAGCTTCAGACATTGTTGCATAACTTCCGTATAAAACCGGAAATAAACCATGCTTGTTTTCGCCTAGCATTCTGGCCTCATAGCCATCTTTAATTAATTGATTATAGGCTTTTCTTGCATTTTCTTCGCTTCTGTATGCACCTGCCATTATATGATAAGGCATCACTTTTATAACTTCAGTTTTTGCTGAATCGACAGATAAAGTTACAGCAGGTAATGGGTTTTCAATAAAGAATGTAGCTTCCTGAATTTTGTTCTCTACTTTTTTCTGAACCGCATTTTCTACTACAAGCGTTTTTGTAGTAATTTGATTTTGGTATAAAGGATAACCGATACTTCCGGTAATTCCAAGACCTAAAACAAAAATAGCAGCGTATTTCAAAAATGAACCTGAAGACCTTGATTCTTCTTCAGCATCTTGCAATTCAAATACCTTCGACTCTTCGATTTCCTGTAATTTTTTCTCAAAAATTTCTCTTTTTACCATTGGAGCAACAAACGGACTAAGGCCGAAAGAACTCGTTAGATAATTAGTTTGATCACTTGGAGTGAAAACCATATTATTATCGGCATTTAGACGAATATCACCGATGTTTTTTATATTTAAAACACCATATTCTTCTAATGTTTTTTTCCAGCTTAAAACTTCAAAGGCAATAGCACTTACAGCAAATCCATATGATGTTTTTTCTGTTTGCGCAATATGATTTGCCAACAAACCATCATTGTTTTTTAAAAGACTATTAAATGCAATCGTTTTTCGCGGTGGAGAAAACGAATTTGTGTTAGAATTAAGCTGCGCCGATTGAATTTCGGTTAAAAATGCTCCAAACCCTGGAACCGTTACACACTGATAACGATACAATAACTGTGCTATATAAGTTTCGATTTTCATAGTAACAAAGTTATACATCCAATATAGTTATCAAAATTTTATTCACAATTTTTATTAACAATTCTTATAATTTTATAGACAATTCGTTTCCAGATAGTTAAATAAAATTAGCTTTTCGTAAAAAGTCATGCAAAATCTTTAATCTTTTATTTTTATAAGAATTTACTTCTAATTTATATATTTGCGTTCTTTTAATTTCATAAAGATTTGTTTTAAAAGATATTTTTATTCTCTCAATAAACTGTTTTTCGAAGCCATGTCAGATCAAGAATTATTTTATTTATTAGCCTTATTAAAAGTAGATGGCATTGGTGATATTATGGCCAAAAAACTATTGACACATTTTGGAAACCCTGAGACTATTTTTAAAACGAAAAGCAATCAAATATCTGGAATTGATGGTGTTGGTTCGGTTTTGTTGCGGAATCTAAAAGATAAAACTGTTTTTGAAAAAGCCAATAACGAATTAGAATTCATTAAATCAAATGCTATCAATATTTCTTTTTTTCAGGATGAAAGTTATCCGGATCGTCTCAAACATTGTATCGATTCGCCCGTTTTGATTTTTACTTCCGGAAATATTAATTTAAAAAACAAAAAATTAATCAGTATTGTAGGAACGCGGCAGATTACCTCGTATGGAATGGAATTCTGCAAAAAATTTATTGAAGATCTGGCACCGCTTGATCCGGTAATTGTTAGTGGTTTTGCTTACGGAGTCGATATTGTCGCACATCAATTGGCGATGGATAATAACTTGCAAACCATTGGTGTTTTAGCACATGGTTTGAATCAGATTTATCCCAAAACGCATAAAAAATATATCGCCAGAATGGAAGAAAATGGCGGATTTATAACGGAGTTTTGGAGCTCATCAAACCCGGACAAAGAAAAGTTTGTACGCCGAAACAGAATTGTCGCCGGAATGACTGAAGCAACCATTGTAATCGAATCTGCAGATAAAGGAGGTTCGCTAATCACTGCCAATTTAGCTAACGACTATAATCGTGACGTTTTTGCCGTTCCCGGGCGTGTTACAGACAAATATAGCCAAGGCTGTAATGATTTGATCAAAACACAAAAAGCAAACGTTCTGACAAGCGCGGCTGATTTGGTTTATGTGTTGAATTGGGACATTGAAAAGAAGTCGAAACCAGTACAGAAACAATTGTTTGTAGAATTAGAATTGGAGGAGCAGAAAATCTATGATTTCTTACTGAAAAATGGAAAAGAATTGCTGGATGTTATTGCGCTTCAATGTGATTTTCCTATTTATAAAATCTCAGGTATCCTTTTAAATATGGAACTTAAAGGAGTAATTCGGCCTTTACCAGGGAAACTGTTTGAGGCGATTTAATTTAAAATAAGTTGCCACAAATTACTCGAATTTCCACTAATTTAATTTGTGAAAATTCGCGTAATTCGTGGCAAAAAACTATTTTCCAAATCCAAGAACTTCTCGAACTTTGGCTAAAACACCATCCGCAACTACTGAAGCTTTTTCGGCACCCTTTTTCAAAAGGGCATCTACTTCTTCAAGGTTGTTGATATAGTAATTGTATTTTTCTCTTTCGGTTTTAAATTTCTCCGTAATTAACTCAAACAAAGCTTGTTTTGCATGTCCGTAACCGTAATTTCCACCTAAATAATTAGCTCTCATTTCGGCAATTTGTTCTTCGTTTGCTAATAAAGAATAGATCGCAAAAGCGTTACAGGTATCTGGATTTTTTGGTTCTTCAAGCGGTGTGCTATCCGTTTCAATACTCATTACCTGCTTGCGTAAAACTTTATCATCAAGAAAAATATTGATAATATTATTGGCCGATTTACTCATTTTTCCACCGTTAGTTCCCGGAATCAACATACTGTCCTCCTGAATTTTAGCTTCTGGAATTACAAAAGTTTCTCCCATCTGATGGTTGAAACGGGAAGCAACATCACGGGTAATTTCTAAATGCTGTAATTGATCTTTTCCAACTGGTACAAATTCAGCATCATACAATAAAATATCCGCAGCCATTAACATCGGATACGTGAAAAGTCCGGCATTAACATCGTCTAAACGATCTGATTTATCTTTAAAAGAATGTGCTAAAGTCAATCTTTGAAATGGAAAAAAGCAACTTAAATACCAGGTTAATTCTGCTGTTTGAGTCACATCCGATTGTCTGTAAAAAGTAACTTTATCTGGATTTAAACCGCAGGCAAGCCAGGCTGCTGCAGTGCTATAAGTATTTTCTCTTAATGTTTTACCATCTTTAATTTGTGTAATCGAATGTAAATCAGCGATAAACAAATAAGATTCGTTTGCTGGATTATTCGATAATTCTATCGCAGGAATAATTGCCCCTAATAAATTTCCCAAGTGTGGCGTTCCAGTACTCTGAACACCAGTTAGTATTTTTGCCATTCTAGTTTTTTATTTCTAATCGCAAAGATTGCAAAGTTTTTACAATATCCGAAAAGTTTAATTTATTCTTAACCGCAAAGTTCGCAAAGTTTTACGCAAAGTTCGCAGAGCATTTGAAGTTTTATTTTCAGAAAAGTCTAATATTCTAAAAATCTAACAGTCTAAAAATCTAAATTCTCTTCTGTTTTCTTACATTTGAAACTATGAAAGGAATTAAGATTGTTTTTTGGGTTTTGTGGCGCATTTGGTTTTACATCGTAATGGCTATTCCGATATTGATTATGCTGCCGTTTTTGCTTATTTCTATTATAACAGAAAGCGGATACCCCTATTTCTTTAAAATGGCCCGCATTTGGGCTAAATTTATCCTTTTCGGAATGGGTTTTTATTATATAGTTAAACGTGAGCAGAAACTGGAAAAGGGAAAAAGCTATATGATAGTAGCCAATCATACATCGATGACAGATATTATGCTAACGCTGGCGATTGTTAGAAATCCTTTTGTTTTTGTGGGCAAAAAAGAATTAGTTAAGATTCCTTTATTTGGATTTTTCTATAAAAGAACTTGTATTTTGGTGGATAGAAATTCTTCACGAAGTAAAAACGAAGTTTTCAAGAGAGCACAAAGTAGACTTAACCAGGGGCTTAGTATTTGTATTTTCCCGGAAGGCGGTGTTCCGGACGACGAAACTGTTTTGCTGGACGAGTTTAAAGATGGTGCTTTCCGCCTGGCAATTGAACATCAAATTCCTATTGTTCCGATTGTTTTTGCTGATAATAAAGAACGTTTCTCCTATACTTTTTTAAGTGGAAGTCCCGGAAAAATGCGTGTAAAAGTATTGCCTTTTATTGAAACCCAAGGATTAACCGGAGAAAACCGAAAGGAACTTCGGGACAAAGTCAGACTATTGATTTATAATAGTTTAATTGAATTTCACAAACCAAAAAAGAAAGCATAGTTTAAAATATAAAAGCCGACTAATTACATTAATTAGTCGGCTTTCCTTTTGAATTAAAACCCCCCATTTTATATTCAAAAACTTATCTGTGGATAATTTTTTCTGAAATAAAGCGTAATACTTTTTTAAATTTTAATCTGGTTTTTTTACGGTTTTTATTCAACAACACTTCTAGTTTCTCTTTCATGGTAAAAATCTTAAGGTTGATAATAAAGAGTTTGGTCAAACTCAAGTTAACGTCACAATACTATAGAGAGCTAAAAATGAAAAAGGTTGCGTTGAAACGAAAATTATTTTCTTTAAAAACAATAAAAACCCGTTAGCACCAAATAAACCAACGGATTTTTATTAAAAACAAATGAACCAAATTTATTCTAAAAACCATTCGAATTGGACACCTATGGCGGTACCAAATCTTATGTCTTTTTATAAGATGGAATTGTTTTAAAAAGGTTGCGTCATTTTTAATTTTATTTTTAAAATAAAAAACCCGACGAGATTTAAATCTTGTCGGGTAGATATGTAAAGTCTTGTTTTAAATAGACTTATATAAGTTTAAGCGTTAGCTAATTCTTTAATGTGTGCTTTAATTTTAGCTTCTAATTCATCAGCTAATTCCGGATTATCTTTGATTAAAGCTTTAACAGCATCACGACCTTGTCCTAATTTGGTGTCGCCATAGCTAAACCAGGATCCTGCTTTTTTAACGATCTCAAATTCAACTGCTAAGTCCAAAATTTCTCCAGTTTTAGAAACTCCTTCTCCGTACATAATGTCGAATTCGGCAGTTTTAAAAGGTGGAGCTACTTTATTTTTGACCACTTTTACTTTAGTTCTGTTTCCAATTACGTTTTCTCCATCTTTAATTTGAGAAGAACGACGAATATCTAAACGTACTGAAGCGTAGAATTTTAAGGCGTTACCACCCGTTGTAGTTTCAGGATTTCCAAACATAACACCAATTTTCTCTCTCAACTGGTTGATGAAGAAAACAGTACAATTTGTTTTGCTAATTGTCCCTGTTAATTTTCTCAAAGCCTGAGACATCAAACGTGCATGAAGACCCATTTTTGAATCTCCCATTTCACCTTCAATCTCACTTTTTGGAGTCAAAGCAGCAACCGAGTCAATAACTACAATATCAATTGCTCCTGAACGAATTAAGTTTTCAGCAATTTCAAGAGCTTGCTCTCCGTTGTCTGGTTGAGAGATGATCAGGTTTTCGATATCAACGCCTAATTTTTCGGCATAATTTCTATCAAAAGCATGTTCAGCATCTATAAAAGCGGCAATTCCTCCCGCTTTTTGAGCTTCAGCAATTGCATGTAATGTTAAAGTCGTTTTACCAGAAGATTCCGGTCCGTATATTTCGATAATTCTTCCTTTTGGATAACCGTTTACTCCAAGCGCTAAATCAACACCAAGAGAACCAGAAGAAATAGTTTCAACTTCTACGATGGCTTTGTCACCCATTTTCATTACGGTTCCTTTTCCGTAAGTCTTGTCTAGTTTGTCAAGCGTAAGTTGTAACGCTTTTAATTTGGCTTCTTTTTCTGAACTCATCTCTTTTTTTTCTTTTTCTTTCATCTATATCTTTATAATTCTTTCATTCTCAAAACAAACCAGAAATTAAATAACTTACTGATTTAGATTTGTATCAGGCTTGTAATTTTGTAAAAATACTTCTTTTTTTGAAGTTTGATTGTCCCAAATTGTATCAAAATTGTACTATAAAAACAAAGCCTTTAATTCTGTGGCTTCAGCTGGTTTTATTTTTCCGGCAAGTAGTAAACTTAGTTGTTTACGACGAAGTGCAGCATCAAAACGTTGTATTTCTAAATCAGTTTCCGGAATGATTGCGGGTACTTCAACAGGTCTTCCACTATCATCCACTGCAACAAAAGTATAAATGGCTTCGTTGGCTTTGGTTCTGCTTCCGGATTCACGGTCTTCTACCCAAACATCAATGAAAACTTCCATAGAACTTTTAAAAGACCTGGAAACCTTTGCTTCTATTGTTACTACTGCTCCAAGTGGAATGGCCCTGTTAAAAGCAACGTGATTTACAGAAGCTGTCACTACAATTCGGCGTGAATGTCTGCGGGCCGCAATACTGGCGGCGCGATCCATACGGGCTAATAATTCGCCACCAAAAAGGTTATTTAAAGGATTTGTTTCGCTCGGTAAAACTAAATCTGTTAAAATTGTCAGAGATTCTGAAGGATGTTTTGGATTCATTTTTTTAATAATAAAATTTTATATGTTGCCCGCTAAGCGAACAATTTATTTTTGCCACAGATTTCACAGATTCTCACAGATTTTTTCTAATCCTTCCAATCTGTGAAATTGTGGTATATTTTTAATTTAACCAATAAACAGCCATAACAGCTGGAATAAAATAAATTACAATGGTTCTCGCGCCATCATAATCTTTAGCCAATCGTTGTCCGAAAAGCATCATTAACAAAGAAATACAAGAAAAAATAGCGCCATAAAAACCAAATTCGCGACCGCTGTTTGTTAATAATTGTATGGCACCAACGACGGATAAAATTCCAGAAATTAACTCTAAAATTAAAAGATGAAATAAGGCCAGAGATACCTGATTTTTTAATGGTGTTTTGGCGAAATGTCCTTTTAGCCATTCGACATTATCTTTCCAGTAAAAAATTTTCTCATAGCCTGATTGTAAAAAAGTTAAGGCTAAAAAAGCTAACAGTAAAATGGAGGCAACATTATTCATTGAAAACTATTTTTTATGAATTAAACGAGTCAGTTTTATAGATAAATCAGTTAAAATTATTTTTGCATTTCCGTTTCTTTCAATATGGTACATCGCATCCGAAAGTTCTTTGAAGATTTCGTGAATGTTATTTCCGTTTACAAAAGGTGCAAAATTTTCTAATTTGAATTTCTCAACCTTTGGTTCAATATAAACCAATGTCGGTGCTTCATAATTGAGTAAAAGTGCTTGTCGGAACATTTCGATACAAAACTGAATGAATTTTTTCTGGCTTTCGCGACCAAGTCCGGCAATTTCTTCACTCCAGGAAATTAAATCCTGAATGGCGGCGGCGTTTCCTTTTGCTCTAAAAGCGGCACGAACCCAATTGACAAACCATTGTTCAAAAGGAAATTCAGTATCATCTTCTTTTAATAAAGAAAGTGCCTTATTGAAATTTCCCTGAGCCTGATGTGCGATTTTTTTTGCTAAGTTCGAATCGATGTTTTCTTTTGAAACCAATGCTTCAGCAATTACTTTTTCAGGTAAACCATTAAAGTGAATTACCTGACAACGTGATCGTATGGTTTGTATAATGTCTTCTTCATTTTCAGAAATCAGAATAAAGATAGTTTTATCTGAAGGTTCTTCTAGAAGTTTTAATAATTTATTTGACGCGGCAATATTCATTTTATCGGCCATCCAGATAATCATAATTTTATAACCACCTTCATATGATTTTAATGATAGTGATTTTAAAACTTCCTGAGCATCTTCGACACGAATTTCCCCTTGTTTGTTTTGAACGCCAAGTAATTTATACCAGTCAAATAAACCTCCGTAAGGCATTTCCTGAATAAAAGTGCGCCAGTCCTGAATGAAATCTAAACTCTTTGGTTTTGTTTTTACATCCTCGGTAGTAACTGTCGGATATATAAAGTGCAGGTCGGGATGCGAAAGGTTTTGAAACTTCAGATTGCAGGAATCATTTCCGTTTTCATTTTCTTTACCGGTATTGTTGCATAAAATATATTGCGCGTAAGCAATGGCGGTAGATAATGTACCACTTCCTTCTGGTCCAATGAATAATTGTGCATGCGGAATTCGTCCTGAAGCAGCACTTTTTATCAAGTGACTTTTGATGTAATCCTGACCTAAAATTTGTGAAAATTGCATGAAGCAAAGATATAAGAAAATGATGTAGTCAAAAATTTTCGTGAAAAAGTTTATATGAGTACTTTTTATTTTTGTTTTTTAAGAAGGTTTTTAACTTAATTTTTTTCGTTTTTGATGTCAGCTTTTGTTAATAAAGGGATTATTCGGGAGAGATATTAAGAAGATTTTGTTAATAGTTTTTTTGAAAAAGCGATAATCGTTGTTTTTTTTTGGCTATTATTTTGTAGAAATCTTCTTTTTTATTGTGTAATATCTTACAGAATTTGTTTTAACAATTTTAACAAAAACCCCGTTAAAACGCAGATTTTCTCGACATAGGACTCGCTTTTAAGATTTTTTTAAGATTTTTTTTTGAAAAAAGAAATCAATAAAGTTGCAATTTAAGTTAATTTATATATTTTTGTTTTCATAACAACCAATTATAAATAAGAATCTATGAAAGGGAAAATTATTTTATTAAGCGCACTTTTTTTCTTGACCACTGGTGCTATTTCAGCACAGGCGAAAAATGCTCCTAGAAGTATTATTAGTACAACAGCTCTAATCCGTAAATACCATGATCAAAAAGAATTGAGTGGTATGCAAAAGGGAGAACTTTTGGAATTATACATTGAGCGTATTAAAGTTTTAGTGAAAACCCTTCCTTACATTGCATTGGTTACTAAACCAGGTGTTACAATGGCAGACTTAGGTATTCCGGACGATTCTGAACACAAAAAAGTGTTAGACGCTCAGGCGGTTGGTACTACAACTTTTCTGGATACTACTGTAGACTTTCAGCGTAAAATGATGCCTTATTCTGATAAGGGTAACTTAATCGCTGCAATTTTATTCTACGAAAGCACATTGAAATCACTACATGAGTTCAACGATTTGAACGAAATGTAATAAACAGAATATTTTTTAAAACCTTTTTTAGAATGTTTACGTAGATGAACTAGACTTCATAACGTCATTTGAAAAAGATATAAAAAAGAACTCGTTCTTGATGTATTCTGAAATTATCAGAAAACCGAGATGAGTTTTTTCATTTACGCATACCCAAATTTATTATTATTAACCCTAATACCCCCTTATCATGAAAAAAATTACTCAAATTATCTGCGTTCTTTTGACGGTTACGAGTATGAATGCTCAACAAGAGAAAGGAATTATGGGCTACACTAATTGGTTGAATAACTGGACCGAATTTAAGCCTAACAAAGTAGAGTATGGAGAAGCAAATCAAATTTTAGCAGGAAACATTTCTGTTAATACTAAGCTGCTTAAGAGGAATATTTATGTTTTGCAAGGAAATGTTTATGTTACAAACAATGCTGTTTTAACAATCGAGCCTGGAACTTTAATTATTGGTGATTTCGAAACAAAAGGAACATTGGTAGTTACAAAAGGTGCACAACTTGTTGCAGACGGTTTAGAAACTGACCCAATTGTATTTACTTCAAACCGCAGCCAGAAAAAAGCTGGAGACTGGGGTGGAGTTGTAATTCTTGGTGATGCTCCGATCAATAAATTTGGAAATGTAGGTTCTTATAACTTAGATCTTGATCCAACGCTTACTACTTATGGTGGTGACAATGCTGCTGGAAACTCTGGAGTTTTAAGATATGTAAGAATCGAATTTGCTGGAAAAAAAGTTAAAGGAGCTGATACTTTCAACGGATTAACTCTTGCAGCAGTTGGAAACAAAACTATATTAGAAAACGTTATGGTAAGCTACTCAGGTGGTGACTCATTTGCTTTCTTTGGTGGTGACTTAAACGCTACTAAATTAGTTTCTTATAAATCAATTAACGACGATTACAAATTTACTCAAGGTGTACAATGTCGTTTATATAACTCATTAGCAGTAAGATCTTCTTATTTATCTAGTAATAAAGACGGGTCTCGTTGCATGGAAGTGAAATCATTTGAAAGAAAAAATGAAACTGATTTTACTAAAAAACAAACTTTAGTTGTAGCTACAAATATTACAATGCTTAACGACAGTGAGAACATCAAAGCTGATATTCAGGCTGGTTTAGTAAAAGAGGCAATTTATGTTGCTGAAACTGCTTCACTAGAAATGAAAAGAAGTGTAATCTCTGGATTTAATCCTGCTGTATTATTAGACAGCAAAACAGAGATTAATGATGCTAACCTAAAGAAAATCAAATTTGAAGAAATGTACTTTAACCTATGTAACGGAAACATCTTTACAGAGTACAATTCTAACAATGAAGATTTAGAAAGCTGGTACGGAAACAGTGTGTTTTTCAATGTTTATTCACAAAGTGATAACAAAGAAACATTCATTGATATTTTCAATGCTAAAAAGCCGGATTTCAGATTACAATTAGGAAAAATCACAGCGTCAAGCGGCAAATAAGATTGATTTAGATTTTTATTTTACAGCGTAAATTTTATTAATAAAGTCCCCAGACACAATTTATGTATCGTCTTACATCGGACTAAATAAAGATCAAAACATAATGGCCCCAACTATAAAAAAGTATTTTATTTATACAATATTTTTGGTTTCTCCTATTGCGTTAAGTTTACATGCACAAAGTACTGAAGCAAACAAAACTGTTTCTTGTACTGCAAATTGCGGGAAAACTTCGTCAACAACCTTGAACCAAAAGAATGATATAGCTGATAACCGTATCAGTAAATTAGATGATAATTCTAATCAGTTAATAGCAGGGCTATCCATCCCCAAGGATAGCCTTTCTATGGCAGCTGAAACGAATAGTCAGACTTCTGCAAACTGTCAGGAAAATTCATTACTATCTGGTTCTTATTCTGTCCTTGCAAAGGATATTATTGAGAACTATAAATATGACTTTTCTGAAACATTTATTGATATTTTGTTTTTTGAAAATATAGATCTTGCCAGAACTCGTACTATATGATTCGAAAAACTACTTTATCTTTAATTCGTTTTTTCCTTTTTTTTAGTATAATACTTTGTACTAAAATGAATACCTATGCCCAGACAATAGTGCCTCAGCAGCTTAATTTTGATAGAATTTGTGCTGGCCTTATTGTTGATGGTGCGCCTTTTAATCAATATTCGGCCACTTTTAGTTATGTAGATTTCCCTGCAGGAACTGCTTTTGAAGTAGAACTTTCTGATGATGCCGGAAACTTTACGACTCCCACGGCAACTACAAAAATTTCGTTTACCGATGATCCAACTTTAAAACAGCAAACAATTAGATTTGCTGTCCCAACTAATTTAAAAGGATCAGACATTTATAGTCTTCGTGTAAAAAGCGTTACAACAGTACCGGTATATAGTGTGAGATTTAAAAATCTTGCAAATAATACTTCTTTTCCAGCCTATTACAGTACTTATGTAAGTTCGTTTTATATTAATGAAAAATCTCCAACAGCAACAATTTGTTCGGGTGGAAATATTTCTCTTTCTATTTATAATCCAACACCTACCGATCAGCCTTCATCGCCAGCAAATTATCCAAATCTAAAATACAAGTGGTATAAAGATGATGTATTAATTGCAGGACAAAGCGGTACAACGTTATTAGTAAGTACTACAGGTGTTTATTTTGCAAAATTAGATTATGGCTTATGTTCTGAAGATAATTTAAGCTCGAATCGTGTTACAGTAACCACTTCTACATCTGGTTCTTCCGTAACTATTAATTCAAGTTTAGGAAATCCATTTTGTGCAACAGGAAGCGGAACTATACTAACAGCTACATCTGGAAATAAATATCAATGGAAAAAAGGCGGAGCTGTAATTGAAGGTGCAACTAACCGTACTTATGCAACAAATGAATCTGGAGTTTACACAGTAGATGTAGATTTTGGAGGATGTGCTGCGACAGGAACAATTGATCTTAAAAGTAATGGTTTTAATGCAAGTATTGATGTTGCTGATACCGTTGAACTTCAGCAAGGAGAAACTATAAATGTTAGCGTAACAACCGATGCTACAAGTCCATCTTTTGAATGGTTTTTAAACGATAATTTAATTTCAGGCGCAACCTCAAATACTTATCTGGTAGCGACAATCGGTAATTATAAAGTTAAAATTTCACAAGCTGCGGGTTGTATTGCAACAAAAGAGTTTCTTTTTAAAGTTACCGGAGAGTCACTTCCAACTACAGTAATTCCAAACATAGTAAGCTTAAGTAGTTATCCGTATTGGAACATCCCCGAGGCATACAAAACCGCAAGTACTAAAGTCATCATTATAAGTTCAAACGGAGAAATTATGTTTGATGATGTTGGAAGTAATTATGACCCCCAGGTCAATTCGTTTATTAAAGATTTTAAAAATGTCAATCCAGTTTATTACTACGTCATTCAATCAGACACAGGTGAAAAAAAAGGATCAATAACTGTGATAAAATAATATGAAGAAAATCCTACTATTCATAACTTTATTTTACGGTTTTTCAAATTTACTCTATTCCCAGGAAACTACTGAGAATGGAGTTGTTTCGTTTTCGTTACCTATCAGAAATTCATTAAAGTTTAATAGATATTTAATTAACCCAACATTTAGTTTTGTTCGCGAATCAAATCCATACATAAGTTTTTATAATAAAAGACAATTTGTACAATTTGATGATGCACCAAATACTTATTTATTTAATTACTCAGGCCGTTTCAGAGAGAATGAAGCTTTTGCTATTGGACTGTTTCAACAAAATTATGGTCTAATGACCGTTTTTGGCGGAGTAGTCAATTTTGCTCATAACATTGTTTTAGAGCAAGACAGTAATTTAACTTTTGGTTTAAATGTAGGCGCTTATCAAAGTGGTTTAGACAAAGGAAAAATAATTTCTGATGACCCAAATATTTTGAATGGAGATTATCCTTCAAACACAATGCTTACAGTAAATCCGGGTATTAACTACGGTACTGCATTCCTTGATTTTGGAGTATCGGTAAACAATCTTATTCTGTACAATTTCGGTGGCGGAATGATAAAAGAAGACCCGGAAAGAGCAATTGAACTTCATGCAATGTATACTGGATATCTTGATAGTTATGGTTTTTTTGACAGAAGTAAATTCTCAGGAATTGTAAAAACGGAAATAAAACAGGATAAAACAGTTATTTCTGGTCTTGCGATGCTTGCTATTCCACAGGGAGTTTGGGCACAGGCAGGATACAATACTTTATATGGAGTATCAGCGGGACTTGGTGTAAATATTTCACCAAGTATTGCTATTGAATATAACTACGAAAGAGGAATGGGTAATTTCTCTAATTTGGGTGGTTCGCACGAATTTGTAATTGCTTATAAATTCAAAAACAAAAATTACTATTACGGAGATGATGACGAAGGTTCTCTTATAGATCCATCTAAACCAAAAGCTGTAATAGCTAAAAAAACAACGACACCAGTTACCAGAGTTGATGGTGCTGAAAAAGCAAAATTAGCTGCTGATGCTAAAGCAAAAGCTGATGCAGAAGCACAACAAGCAAGGTTAGCGGCTGCAGAAAAAGCAAAAGCAGACGCTGAATCTGCAAGGGTAAAATTACTAGCTGATAATAAGGCTAAAGCCGATGCAGCACAAGCACAAAGATTAAAATTAGCTGCTGATGCAAAAGCAAAAGCCGATGCTGAAGCTGCTGCCAGAAAAACAGCTATTGCTGCTAAACCGGCACCACAAAAAACGGCGGCACAATTAGCTGCGGATAAATCAAGAGCTGATGCTGAAGCTGCTGCCAGAAAAACAGTTGCTACAGCTAAACCTGCACCACAAAAAACAGCGGCACAATTAGCTGCAGACAAATCAAGAGCTGATGCAGAAGCATTAAAAATAAAATTAGCTGCTGATGCGAAGGCTAAGGCCGATGCTGAAAATGCTGCTAAAGTGAAAACAGCCAACACACCAGCTGCACCTCAAAAAACACAAGCACAATTAACTGCTGAAAAAGCTAAGGCAGATGCTGAAGCATTACAAGTTAAGTTAGCTGCCGATGCGAAAGCAAAAGCCGATGCTGTTGAAGCGAAAAGAAAAGCCGATGCAAAAGCTAAAGCTGAAGCTGCGGATTTACAATCAATATTAGCTGCGGATGCAAAAGCTAAAGCTGACTCAGATGCATATCAGGCGAAATTAGCTGCTGAAGCAAAAGCCAAAGCTGCTGCTGACTCAAAAACTAAAGCAAATATTGATGCTGCAAACAAGGCAAAATTAGCTGCTGATGCTAAAGCAAAAGCGGCTCAGGAAGCTGCCTTAAAAGAAAAATTAGCTGCTGATGCTAAAACGAAAGCCGATGCTGAAGCAAGACAAGCGTTAATCGCTGCAGAAGCAAAAGCAAAAGCTGATGCAGAAGCATTGAAAATAAAATTAGCTGCAGATGCTAAAGCGAAAGCAGATGCAGAAGCATTACAAGTAAAATTAGCTGCAGATGCTAAAGCAAAAGCGGACGCAGAGGCACTACAAGCAAAACTTGTTGCCGATGCTAAAGCAAAAGCTGATGCAGAAGCACAACAGGCAAAACTTGCTGCTGACGCTAAAGCAAAAGCAGATGCTGAGGCACAACAAGCAAAACTTGCTGCTGATGCCAAAGCAAAAGCAGACATGGAGGCGTTACAAGCAAAATTAATTGCTGATGCAAGAGTAAAAGCCGATGCTGAAGCTACTGCCAAATTGAAAGCTGAAGCTGAAGCAAAAAAAATACAATTAGCTGAAGAAGCACGTGTAGCAAAATTAGCTGCCGAGACAAAAGCGAAAGCTGACGCAGAAGCTCTACAAGCAAAACTAGCTGCTGATGCGAAAGCAAAAGCTGATGCAGAAGCGCAACAGGCAAAATTAGCTGCTGATGCAAAAGCAAAAGCCGATGCAGAAGCACAACAAGCAAAATTAGCTGCTGACGCGAAAGCAAAAGCTGATGCAGAAGCACAACAGGCAAAACTTGCTGCTGACGCGAAAGCAAAAGCTGATGCAGAAGCACAACAAGCAAAATTAGCTGCAGATGCAAAAGCAAAAGCCGATGCAGAAGCACAACAAGCGAAATTAGCTGCTGATGCTAAAGCAAAAGCAGATATGGAAGCATTGCAGGCAAAATTATTAGCTGATGCTAAAGTGAAAGCTGATGCTGAAGCAACTGCCAAATTGAAAGCTGAAGCCGAAGCAAAACAATTACAATTAGCGGAAGAAGCCCGATTGGCAAAACTTGCTGCAGATACTAAAGCGAAAGCCGATGCGGAAGCTTTACAGGCAAAACTTGCTGCAGATGCTAAAACAAAAGCAGACGCTGATGCTTTAAAAGCTAAACTAGCCGCCGATGCCAAAGCAAAAGCTGATGCAGAAGCTTTAAAAGCAAAATTAGCTGCCGATGCAAAAGCGAAAGCCGATGCGGAAGCTTTACAGGCTAAACTTGACGCTGATGCTAAAGTAAAAGCAGACGCCGATGCTCTAAAAGCTAAACTTGCAGCAGATGCCAAGGCGAAAGCTGATGCAGAAGCTTTAAAGGCAAAATTAGCTGCCGATGCCAAAGCAAAAGCCGATGCAGAAGCATTGCAGGCTAAACTAGCTGCTGATGCAAAAATTAAAGCAGATGAAGAAGCACGTCAAGCGAAATTAGATGCCGATGCCAAAGCGAAAGCCGATGCCTTACAGGCAAGACTTGCTGAAGAAGCTGAGTTAAAAGCAAAATTGGCGGCAGATGCTAAAGCGAAAGCCGATGCTGATGCAGCAGCGAAATTGGCTGCGACACCAAAAGATGATTCAGCAAAAGAAATAGAGGCGCTATCTAAAGCTATTGAAACAGCTATTAAAACACAAAAAGAATTGTTTGCCCAGTTTACTGCAACAGTGGCCAATAAGCAAAAAGACTTAGATGACTTAAGAGAAGAAAATGATTTAAGTGAAAAAGGAATCTATAGAGAGCCTAAGCCATTTAAAAGTGTTGCAGCAGAAAACAGTCAGTTAGAAGCTTTCAAAGTGCAGCTTGCGGATGCAAATAAAACATCAAAAGAGGAACTTGCTAAGCTTACAGGTTTATATAATGAGAGACTTAGAAAAGTGCCAAATAAAAATGACGCTTTAAACAAAGCTTATCTTGAAAAAATAAATGAGTTAAAAGCAGCTCAATTAAAAATGGAACAAGACAGTGCAGCGTTATTAGCAAATTTAGAGCGTATTAAGGCTGAAACTGAAATTGAGAAAAGACGTAGAATCAAGCGTGCAGCTTATGAAAATGATCAGGGAAGATATAGCCAGGATCTTGCAGCTCTTAAACGTATTAAGGAAACTACAAAAGTGAGTAGTACACCATTAACAGCAAGTGATTTTGATTTTGGTGAAGACCAGTCAAATATGCAGATTATCAAGAATATTAAAAACTCTGATAGCGGATATTATATGATTATTGCCGTTCATAGCAGTGTTGAAAAAAGAGATGAGTTCCTGACCAAGGCAGTTGCCTCAGGACGTTCAGATGTTAATTTCTTCTACAACATAGCAACAAGTAAATATTATATCTATTACGAGAAATTTGATGGTTTATCTGAAGCAACTAAGGCATTAGAGGCAAAAGGGAATAAACCGTATAATGGCAAAATGGCCATCGTAAAAGTGGAGAACTAATAGAATAAAAAAAGAAAGTTTGTCCTTCTTAAAAATTGAGAAGAACCTAATAATAAATGTTTCAGATTGCTAAAATTTATTTTTTAATGCCCCTTAAGAAATAGGCAGAAGCTAAAAACAAAATGAAGACCATGAAAAAACCTACTATCTTTAAAAGTGTAAAAACTGTGATTACTTTTGGTTCGAACTTAGGTTCATATGCCAAAGGCCGATTGGAGGATTTAAAGCGCAATTTTTCTGATTTTGATTTAGAAAAAATGATGAGTTTAAATAGAAAGAAAGCATCGCATTATGCGACGCTTATTCTGTTCTTATTTTTAAGTTTTACTTCCGTAAATGCTCAGATTGGAAAAGCTTTTGCTCCGCGACTTACTGGTGGAAACATAAAAGTTAAAGGAGATGTTGTTTTAATTGGTAACACTGTAATTAGCAAAGTTGATACTGCTCCTACTTTTTCTGGCGGTACACCTACAACAGGAGTTACTTTTACAGGAACTGTTAGCAATTTAGCCACTCTGACTGCTGAGGCAAATACACCTTTTAATGTTCTTGGAGATAACAATGATTATAATGTTGAATATATCAATGTTGATCCTGCAACAGGGGTGTTTAGTTCTTCTTCTGCAGAATTAAAGATTAATAACAGCTGTAAAAAAGTTGTTTATGCGGGTTTATATTGGTCTGCTATTTATCCGTATGAGAGAAGTACAAATACGGGTAAAAAATACGATGGTACATTAAGACCTCTTAATAGTTGGAAAACCATTAAGCTTAAAGTTCCGGGAGGGACCTATCAAAATGTAACAGCAGACGAGGTTATTTTTGATGGATACAATTATACCAATGTTCAAAACTCATTTAAAGACTCGCCATACGTTTGTTATAAAAATGTAACGACCACATTACAAGCTTTAACAAATGCCGATGGTGTTTACACCGTTGCTAATGTACGTGCTGCATTAGGAAAACGTGATGGTGGTGGAGCAGGAGGATGGTCTTTGGTTGTGATTTATGAAAGCCCTACAATGCCAAGTAAATTTATATCTGTTTTTGACGGATATGTTGGTGTTAACCCAGATGCAGGTGCAGTAACACAAGTAGATTATACAGTTAATGGTTTTCAAACTTTGCCAGCGCCGTTTCCTGTAAATGCAAAAATTGGAGTTGGTGCTCTTGAGGGAGATAACCTTAAAACAGGTGATAATCTACAATTTAAAGCAGATAAAGCAACTGCATTTACAATAATAAATGATGCTGTTAACCCAGTAGGAAACTTTTTTAACGCGACCATTTCAGATAATGGTGCAGATTATCTTTCAAGAACTCCTAATAGTACTAATACTATGGGATTTGATATTGATCACGTTATTATACCAAATCCACCATCAAGTTCAGGTGCTCTTAACAGTGTTGTTCCTAATGATGAAAAAGGTGCGACGTTAAGACTAACGACTTCCAGTGATGGTTATGGTGCTTTTCTTTCAACTTTTGCAGTTGAAATTATTGAGCCTACTATATTATTGACTAAACAGGTTTTTGATGCTAATGGTGCAGATGCAAGTTTAAAAGATGTAACCTTAGGCGAGCAACTAAACTATGTAATTGGATTTGAAAATCAAGGTAACGATGATACCAAAGAATTTGTAATTAAAGACATTCTGCCAAAAAACATTAATTTCAATTTCCCGGGTGATATTACTTCATTACCTGCAGGAATGACTATTGCAAATGATGTAATTTACGATGCAGCAACCAGAACACTTCTTTTCAAAATTCCTGACGCATTAGTTAAAAAGAACTTAATTCCCGGACCTCCTTTTGTTCGTAGTTTAATTAGATTTAGTGTTAAAGTTGTTCCTACCTGTAATGAGTTAAGTGACGCTTGCGATCCTATTATTCAAAATTCAGCTTACGCTACTTATAAAGGAGATATAAATAAAACACAAATTACAGATGACCCAAGTTTATCTTCTTATACTTCTTGTAATCTTGGAACACCACAATCTACAAACTTCTTAGTTGGAGTTAAGGATTGTAAGTTTACACAAAACGTAGTTTTATGTAGCGCAAGCCAGGTTATTAAAGCTTCTGACGGATATGCCAGCTATAGCTGGACAGGTCCTGGGAATTTTACAGCAACAGGTCAATCTGTTACAGTAACACAGCCTGGAGTTTATAAAGTAGCTGGAATTGGTAATAAGCCTTGTACAGATTATGTCGAGGAAATTACTGTTGTTCCTTTTGGAGGAATTGCAACAAATCCTGTTATTCCTTACGCTAGCCAAGTTGTACAATGTACAAGCAATGGTAAAATGTTGCCAAATATTTTCTTGTGCGGTGCTAATGATTATAAAGATATCCTAACTGGAATTAATGATAGCTCCGTTATTATTTGGGAAAAATTAAATGAGTCAAGCTGTACGGCATCGACTAGTCAGAATTGTGCAAATGAAGGAACTTCTTGTACATGGACTAAAGTTGGTGAAGGACCTGATTATAGAGCTGATCAGTCTGGACAATTCCGTTTAACATTAAACTATACTGGCGGCTGTTTTAACCGTTTTTACTTTAATGTATATAAGAATGTCTTTAACCCAACTGAAACACATAAAGATATTATGTGTGGAAAAGCGGGAAGTATTACTGTTGGCGGTGGATCTGCGCAATATCAATATGCAATTGCAGAACAAACTGCTAATCCGGTACCAGGTGCTTACCAATCAAGTCCAGTATTTCCAATTACAGGAGCTGGATGGGGTGCAGGGGTAACACAAAAAACATATATCATTTTTATTAAACAAGTTGGAGTAAACACTAATCCTTGTATTTTTAATATTAAAGATATCGTAATTAGAAAAAGAGCTTTCAGTATTACTGTTACTGCATCTCAGCCTTTATGTAATGGAGATCTGGGTAAGGTATTAATTGTGGCAAATGACGCTGATGCTCAATATACTTTTAATATTTATAGAAAATCGAACGGTAATCTTGTAAATACTTCTGGAAAAATTACACCTAACCAATATTTATACGAACAATTAACAACAGGTAGAACCTATACAGTAGAAGTAATTACTGACGATGGTTGTAAAGCGACAGAAGATATAACAATTAATAGTGTTGCAAAACTTACCCTTACACCATCTCTTTCTCCAGCATTAACAGCCTGTCAGGATGGAGCCATTAAATTAACAATAGGAGGAGGAGTCTCACCGTATTATTATTCTGTTAATGGTGCAGATTATGTCCTACACACAACAACATCAACTATACCGGTAACTTTTGCAACTTTACCTGCAGGCGGTATTTATAATATTATTGTTTCAGATGCAAATGGTTGTAAAGTGACTAATTCTATTACGGTTACGGCAAATCCAAAACCAGAATATACCATTAGCACGACAGATATTAAGTGTTACTCTGACAAAGGTGAGATCAAAATTAATGTTACAGCACAAAACGGATACACTTTAGAATACAGTATCAATAATGGAGGATCATGGAGTACTAATCCAACTTTCTCTAATTTGGCTGGAGGAACTTATAATGTAGTTGTTAGATATACTTTATCTGGAAATACTTGTACAGAACCAGCTCAGGTTAAAGTAATTGCTTCGCCAACTTCAGAATTAACAGCTTCCGGAGGTGTTGCTGAATTAGCGGGTTGTACATTAGCAGGCCTTGGAGGTAAATTAAGAATCACCAACGTAACTGGAGGAACGGCTCCTTATCAATATAGTTTTGATGGCGGATCAACCTGGCAGACATCTCCTGAAAAAGATGTTTTGAACGGAAGTTATACTTTAGTAGTAAAAGACAATTTAGGATGTACTTTTATAATTCCTTATACCGTTAAGCTTGATCCAAAACCAGCAGATCCAACTATTGACATAGCTCCTGTAGTCTATAATTGTGATGGTACCGGAAAAACTTCGGCGACAGTAACTAATACTGGTGGAACAAATTATACTTATGAGTATTATTTGGATGGTGTTGCTAATACGCCTATTACGAATAATGTTTTTAATAATATTGTATCAGGTCCACATAAAATTGTTGTAAAATATAATTTGGTAGCAGCTGCTACTTATAGTAATTTATTAAAAGAAGATTTTGGAAGGGGACTTCCAACAACCAGTCCGGGTATTGCTTCGGCATATTGTTTTAATGATCAAAGAGTAAATTCACCTTATCAATGTGGAACACGATCTGTAGAGGATAATCAATATTCTGTAGCAAGTTTCTTCTGGAGAAATGATACATCATGGTATCCATTTAAAGATCATACTTCAAATGGTACCGTAGCTGACGGAAGATATTTATTAGTAAATATTGGTTCTGCAGCTGGAGATTATGGTATTTTATATAGTAAACCAATTGCAGATGTTATTCCTAATCAACCAGTACAAGTAGATTTGGCGGTTGCCAATTTATTAAATGCTGGTAAGGGCGGAGCAGCTCCAATTGTTCGATTTGAATTAGTTAACCCGTTAGGAGTTGTTGTAGCACGTGTTGATACCGGAAAAATTGCTGAGGCATCAAATGATCCAAATAGAACAAAATGGATTAATATTCCAACGATCTCTCTAAATCCAGGGCCTAATACAAATTTAACATTTGTAATTCGTTCAGGAAGTTTAGAATATGATGGTAATGATTTATTAATTGATGATATTTCAGTTTATCAATTGCCTAAATCATGTTTGTCGTCAAAAGAATTTGATTTTGAAGTAGGAACTGATAAAGCATTTACAGTTTTAGAACCAACCATTCAAAATGTTGCATGTAGTGGAGGTAATACAGGTTCTATTACTATTACAGCTCAAAACTTTAATGGAAGTTTCCAATATTCTATCAATGGTGGAACGTGGAAAACTTCAACGGTATCACCTGTAACTGAAGGTGGATTAATAGCAGGTAATTATACTGTTGACGTACGTAGTGATGCAACAGGTACTTGCTCTAAATCATTTAGCAAAACAATTGGTGCAGGAAGTCCTGTAACGGTTACAGCATCAGTTACAACACCTCCAACTTGTTCTGCTAAAGCAACAATTACTGCCGTTGCTGGTGGAGGAACAAGTCCATATAAATATGAACTTAGGGGAGCTAATGGTACAACAGTTTTAGTTCCATTCCAGGATTTAGCAGTATTTCCAAACATTAGTAAAGGAAGTTATACTGTGGTTGCCAAAGATATTAATAATTGCCCGTCAGGAGCTTCTACTGTTGTAATCGTAGATGATCCAACGGCACCTACGGCAAGTTTAGCCGCTACATCAGATTTATGTTTTGATTCTGTTGATAAAGCTACCATTGTGGTAACAGCTACCGGAACAGGAACATTATCTTATAGTTTAGATGGTGCACCTGGTGTTACAAATAATACTTTCACTAATGTTGGAGTAGGAACGCATATTGTTGTAGTAACAGATAGTAATAGTTGTACGGCAACAGTTGCTAATATTGTAGTGGGTACAGAGATTAAAGCGACGCCGCAAATAACTAAAACATTAGACTGTAATACCGCAGGTGCAACTATTAAAGTTGACATTACAGGTGGTAAAGCAGCATTTACATATAAAGTTAAAGAAGGTTCTAATTTGTATGGATCAAGTATACCTGTGACAGGAAACACATTTAATTATGCAGCTCCAGGTGCTGGATTTTACACTTTTGAAATTTCAGATTCTAACAGCCCAACAGCTTGTAAGGTTGAAATTACGGCAACTGTTGATGCACTTACGAATCCAACTGTTAATGCTACACCAGTGCAGGTTGCCTGTTATGGTGGATCAACAGGTGAAGTAACTTTGTCTGCCTTAGGAGGTTCTTTAAGTTATACTTATAGTTTTAATAATAGTGGATTTACCAATACTGTAAAATACACAGGATTAAAAGCAGGCATTCCTTATCCTTATCAGGTAATGGACAGTAAAGGCTGTAAATCAGCTATCGGATCTATTACATTAACAGAACCAACTGCTGTCGGAGGAACTATTTCTGCGACTGATATTAAATGTGGCGCAACAGGAACTACTCCTGCTGTAGTTACAATTGTTGGTTCAGGAGGAACAGGAGCTTACACTTATAGCTTTAACGGCACGGCCAACTTTACAAGTACTAATACTTATCCTACAAGTACTGCAGGACCAGTAACAGCTTATGTGAAAGATGCCAATGGATGTCAGGCAGGACCATTTTCTATAACAATTGGTGCTTTACAACCAATAACAGCAATTAATTTAGTTGATAGTGGTTATGATTGTTCAACAACTCCTCAAGGAGGACATGTGACAATAACAGCTGTAAAAGCAGGTAGCTTAACAAACGTTTCTTATCAAATTATTGCTGGACCTGCAGGTTATAACAATGCGAGTAATACTACAGGAGATTTTAAACCATTAGCACCTGGACTTTATACTTTTCAAGCCACAGACAGTCAAACAGGTTGTTCTCTAACTATAAGCCATGATGTAAAAGGAACGTCAGATATTGTAGCTGGTGGATCTATCACTACAACAATTAAATGTAATGCCGCAACAGGAAATATTCAGTTTACTGTAAATGGAGCAAAAGCTAACGGATACGATTATATTATTAAAAATGCTGGTGGAACAACTATTCAACAAGCTACAGGCGTTGCTGCAGCCACAACTACTATAACAGTTACCTCTGCTGTGCCTGCGGGTGATTATACTATTACGGTAACAGACAGATTGACAAAGTGTAATGCTGTTTATACTGTTAGTTTAACACAACCAGCTAACGCATTAGATGTTACTGCAACAGCTCCAAATATCAACTGTAATAATGGTACCACTATTATCACCGCAGTTGGTGCTGGAGGAACAACAAGCTATTCTTATGCTGTAGTAACTCAAGGTGCAACTGCTCCAACAACATTCCAACCAGATCCAAAAATGTCCGTAAACACGGTTAATGGTACTGTTACAAAATGGGATGTTTACATTAAAGATGCTAACGGATGTACTGATTTTGTTACAATTGAAATTTTAAAAGATCAGGTACCAAGCGTTACAGCAACTCTAGACAATCAATGTACAGGTTCTGGAAATAAATTCAGAATTACTGCAACGGGTACTGGAGGTGTTGGAACATTACAATATGGTATTAATGGTCCTACAGGAGCATTTTCTACAAGTAATATATTTGATGTTACTGCAAGTGTAACTCCATATACAGTTTGGGTAAAAGATGCTAACTTATGTACAGCTTCAGCTACACCAATAACAGTTTATCCACAACTTACAGCAACAACTCTTGTAAAAGAATTAGATTGTTCAGCTTCTAAGGATGCTACTATTACAGTTACTGCTAATGGAGGAAAAACTGCTTATAAATATGAAGTTTCAACGAACGGAGGAACTACATATACTTTAATGGCTTCAAATGTTTATACAACAGCAACGGCAGGGACATTTTTAATTAAGGTTACAGATGCTAACGGTTGTACATTTGTTACAACAACTGATATACTTTCTATTTCTAATCCAACGGTTAGCGTTGTTACTCAGGTTGATGTAACTTGTAATGGAGCGGCAAACGGTTCAGTGAAGTTAAAAGGAGCCGGAGGTTCTGGTGGCTATACTTATAGTAATAATGCAACAACAGGATTTTCAACTACAGATACATTCACAGGATTAACTCCTGGTCTTCATACTTTCTATGTAAAAGACAGTAAAGGATGTACAGGAAGCATTGGTGTTACTATTTTACAACCATCGACTCTAACTACTACAGCAAGTGCTCCGGCATTTACATGTAGTACAACAAATACAAAACAATCAACTATTGTAACTATAGCGCTGCCGACTACAGGAACAGCGCCATACGAATACAGCTTCAATGGAGGTGGTTATTCTTTAACAGCAAATACTTTAACAGTAAATGATAACGGAACAGATCAGGTAATTAACTATTCTGTTCGCGATAAGAATTTATGTGTGTTCAATGGTTCAGTATCATTGGCAAAATTAAACCCACCAACAATTGCAAGTATTGTTCCAAGTGCCGTTACATGTTTGGCTACAACCAGTACAGTTGTGGTT